>JAJQAC010000072.1 GCA_021204025.1 Clostridiales bacterium
TCCACATGGATGGTTAGTTGAGTTGAAAGTACTATTTTTCAGCGTTTCCTTAGGTATAATAGAGTAAAAATAAGACGCCTCATGCTCTGCCGACAATATCTGAATCATGTCTGCAGACCTGCGCCGGGATGTGACACTGACATTTCCGGAAATACGAAATTCCAGGGATGTCTCATTGGCACTATACGTATTCTCTTCTTCCGCCTTCCAGTTAATTTTCGGCTGTTCGTTTATCGCTTCCGCTTCCATATCGTAAAAAACATTTGGAAGCATAGTTGTCGTATCTGCTCGTGCAGTCGGCTGTGAACACCCTGTCCAAAAATGATTGTTCAAAAACCACGGTAGTAATCGGGGCTGATTATTAGACCGCTGCATATTTCCCGTAGAAAAAGTCAGGTTTATATTCTCCCAATCTTCTCCGGTATATTGCTGAATGCTTCCTTTTAAAGCGAAAACCGCACAGCTTGTCAGATCTTTAATATGAATATCATAATGCGGTGTCCATTCGCTTTTGTAATCATAATAGGTTAATTCGAATTTATAATCTCCGTCAGCTTTCACCGTTGTAGCCATATTGAGGACGCCGGTCAGAGAAGCATTCGCCTGATTGTTCCAATCCTTTTCCAAATCTGCGATCTGACTTTCGATCTGTTGGATTTTCTCTTCAAGCGCGGAGATATCATCCAATAATTTTGTCGTCTTCTCTGTCACAAAGTCAATATATTCCCAGGTACTTTCTGCAGAAAATCCATTTCCACTGAGAGCGAGTTCCTGATTTTTCAGTTTTTCAGAGACCGACTTTACCGATGACATCCGGTTCTGCAGTTTTACCTTCTCTTTTCTCAAATTTTTGAGCTCATCCGGTTCTGCGGATACAGTATTTTCATCAGAATCTTTCGCTTTATTCGGATTGTAGTGCACCTGACTGCAGGAAATTTTTTCAGCCATCGCAATCTGTAATGTCTCAGGCACGATTGAATCCGACAGATCTGTAAAACGAAGCAGATTTCTGCCTTTTTTCAGACAGACTTTGGCCTGTCTGGTAATCAACGCCCCCTTTGGATAAGCCGTCACTTTAACTACGCTCGAATTTACTTCAATTTCGTAATTTTCTTCCGTCATCCATTCACTTTCCGAGCCGTATAATTCATTGTCAGATTCTGTTTTCTGTTTTTTCAAAGGCCTACCGCATGAAACACAGAATAATGAATCATCACTCTGCATTTGTCCGCAATTTGAACAAAATTGAGCCATACATCATTCTCCTTCCGTTTTTTATAATTTCTTCTATCTTATCTCGTTTAGCTTGCAAGCGACCATGTTGCTGTCGCTCCATTTTCCAGTTCGATCGTAATGGAATCTCCGCTCGCCCAGCCGTCGCCATACATCGCCAGTCCAGCCATACCATCCGCAAACCCGGTTTGTCCATCCATAGTAAGGACACACCATTGGTGCTGATACTGGTTCTCATTTACATGCTGCCAGGTATATCCCATGTAGTCCAGAATCCTTCCTGTCGCCCTCGCTGTTCCTGCGCAGGTATAATTACCGCTGATGAACACGCCATAAGGAGACCGATAATACCTGGCGGCATCGTTTCCGTATACGCCTTTTCGCGTATATGAAAGTACGGCAATCGCCGCTGCCCTGACTTTGGCAAGATCAGTATCGTAATCTGGATTCGATAAAATGGATTCCGCAATCCCTTTTGCAACTGCATCCGCCTGTGCCGCCTGCTCTGCAGTCAGATATTTATAATAGCTGTGGGTTGCCGCCGCATTCTGTAAAAATTCGTCTGTCACAGTAATTACACTTCCTGTGTTATTCTCCGCTTCTTCTGCAGTGTTTTCAGAATTCTCCGATGCACTCTCCGTATTTCCGGTATCCCCTTCATAAGCGAGCCGTCCTTCCGCTTTCCCGAACTGAACATAATGATTGTAAAGGGCGGCCTCATCCGTGCCAATTGCAGCTGCTACATCCGGGTTTACAGCAGCATAATATTCCGCGTCAAACGTCTGTCCATCCGGCATTACGTTCGGCGCCGCATACGCGCATATCGATAATACTGCCATCATTGCTGATGTTGCTACAACCCTCATACCCATTTTCATTTGCTTCCTCATTTCGTTTTCCTCCTTTATAAAAATTTGTCTTACAAAAAAGCTCCTCTTCTGTTCAGATATCATTGTATTCAAATTACGAATGAATGATTTAATTCCTTTCCGCATTTTGGACAATACATTGTGATTCCTCCAACATTTTTATGTCCCGCTCAATTCCAGTCTGGTTCCCTTAAACATATCTATATCGAATTGTACATTCGACATATCCAGGGCACTGGTGTCCAGACTTTGTAATGACCGGCAACCATTAAACATATCTCTCATATTTGTCACCTGAGAAGTATCAAAATTACTAATATCTAGTTCCTGCAAAGAACTGCAGTTCCGGAACATACTTCCCATATCCGTCACCTTAGAAGTATCGAAATTACTGACATCCAGTTCCTGCAAACGCTCGCATTGCCAAAACATACTACTCATAGAAGTAACTCGTGATGTATTAAAACTGCTGATATTCAACTCCTGCAGGTTAAAGCAAAACATAAACATCCCTGCCATATTATCCACCTGGGACGTATCAAAGTTGCTTAAATGTAATCCACTTAATGACTCACAGCCATAAAACATACTTGCCATGTTTTTCACCTGAGACGTATCAAAACTGCCGACATCTAATTCCTCCAGTAATATACACCCGAAAAACATGCCTTTCATATTTGTCACCTGTGATGTATTGAAATTACTCAGGTTTATTTTTTTCAGTGAAGAGTCAAAGTCTTTCCCCTCCATTTCTTCCCCTGCTTTAAACATGGATTCCATATTTTGCACCCGGGATGTGTCAAAACTGCTGAGATCCAGTTCCTTTAAAGAAGCGCACTTTTTAAACATAGATGACATGTCTGTAACGTTTTCTGTATGAAAACAGTCATTAAAGTCGATTGTCTCCATGTTCTGATATCCGCTGAACAGAGACTTACAGTTTTTCCCCGCATTTACTCCGCCATCTCCAGCGATGTATAAAATATACCATTCTCCTTCATATCCTCTATTGACAGTTCCCGGCTCGCATATTTCTACCCATGCCCATACGGAACCGTCGCCGCCTGCGGAAATATCCCATGCATCCGACGGCATATGATCCAGGCTGTCCAGAAAAATAATATTTTTAATCGCACGTTTATCAATCGTACTCTTAAATACGTATTCATCATCGGATCCGGACATTAAAGTCTTCGCTTCCGCTCCTGCATCATCATCGGATTTTTTTACAGATTTCGCATCGTCTGGGATCGAATTATTTATATCTGCGTTTTCTTCCGCAGAATCTGACCGTTCGTTATCGTTATCCGCGGTTACCTGTTCTCTGACCGTTTCTGCCTTTTCAGACAGTTTTCTCTCACCGGTCACCTCATAACCAAACTCCAGGATATCCAAAGCACTATCCAAGTCATCCCAGGCTAAATAAACTTCAGATAAAGTTTCATAGGCATCCGTCATCATCTCATCCAAGTCCAGCGCAGCATAATAATCCTCTTCTGCCTGCAGACTATATGACCACATATCATCTTCCGTCTCAGCTTGTCCAGCCAAGCCGAAATAAGCGTTGCCTCGCCCGTAATACCCTGCTGCCTCTTTCTCCTCGATCCGGATCGCTTTTGTGAAAGAAACGACTGCTTCATCATAGTTCATCTCCGTCAGGTACCGGTTACCGGTTTTCAAAAACGACTGATACCTCATTCGATTTACCACGGGAACCGCCACCAGAGGAACCAGAATGATAAGGATCAACAGGATCACCAACGCGATGATAATCGGCCACTTTGCCTTTCCCTTTGATCTATTAATCGGTACATCAACTTGTGAAGTGCCTGGTACGGCGTAACTGCAGTTGGTGCAAAATTTCGCTCTTTCTTTTAATTTCTTTCCACATTTAGGACAATACATTTTCATTTCTCCTTCAACTTTTGTTTCCCACTTACATTTCATTTCCGGTATATTTCTTTTAGAATATGCAGTGCCTGATCGTATTCTCCCCTACAGAGATTATCTAGCTCAATTCACAAAGAGATGCTCCCGTTTTTTAAAATAGATAATATTCAGCGCTATCATGATTCCATCGATCACTACCGTTACTATCATTGTTGGTGTCACAATCAACTTACTCAGTACAATCAAATGGAAAAGCACTAAATAAAGCATCGGAATTACCATATTAAAAATAAGAAGATAGATATAGAGTCGAGGAGCTATCCTCTTAAATCCTGACAGCTGAAATCGGGTATAGATATCTGCTGCTGCAAGCAGCAAATATATTATGCCGATAATAATATCCAACAGACGTAACCCTCTGAAATAAGAATAAGGCATATGATATCCTGTGTTTATCTTACTGTACATCCCGCTCAGGTAACCGCACGCACATCCCAAGGACACAAATGCCGTTAAAAACAACTGCACCCAGATCACAAATTTAAACCATTTCATTGGCGCATGGTTTTCATATGTATATATCTGTCTTCTTCCAGCAGCTGGTTGTTTTTCAAATGAATCGTACCCTGAGAGAATGGGTTCTCCACACATCGGGCAGAAGCGAACTGGATACTTCAATGGCGCACCACATTTTATACAATACATAGCCAATTTTTTCCTCCTCTTCTGTTATAAAGCGACCTCTATCAAGAAGTAAATTGAACAAACTCTAGTCCCGACTATTCCTAGTTCATCGAATACATTAAACTTCCATCCCTTTTATATCTGCGTTTTCCCAGCAATTTCCCATTCTGATCATATTCATAAATTGTATAACCAGACATCGACCCATCTTCATTATAACGACTGTCCTTTATTCGGTTTCCTCTGGAATCATATTCATAGATTGAATAATATTTCATTTCTCCATTTGGTCTACACTCTGTGCGTTTTATGGCTTTTCCACTTTCATCGTACTCTGACTCATAAATTGTATTCAGTTCACCATCCGGTTTGTAAACTTCTTCTCGTACCCGATTTCCTGCATTATCATAGCTGTTAATCGTCGTACTTTTTACACTAAATCCATCTTGAGTATACTTGATTTCCTTAATGCAGTTGCCCGCCTCATCGTATTCCTTATTCACAGGGGCTATTCCCCCAGTTCCACCCATATCTATATCCATATCTATATTAGTAACATAACTCTTGGAAAATTGTCCATCCTCCCGGTAAGAGATATCCGCATGTCCATTCTGAGTCCCGGTTGCATCATAGGATGTTACCTCCGTCAGTTTTTCCGCCATATCATAAGAAAATCTGACAGAAAACCAGAGTTCCCCATTTCCGCCATAATAACGCCTTTCGCGTATGTTTCCAGACGTGTCAAAGATGCTTCCTGACTCGATCTCCTTAATTTTTTGCACTATGGTTTCATTATTTCCAGACTTTTCAAGAGCCTCTCTCAGATTCTCCAACGCCCGATCGCTGTCTCCCTGCCGGATCTCTATATCCGTGATCCCCAGCCATGCCTCCGCTTCAGACTCATCTAATTCCAGTACGGCATCATAATCATCCAGCGCCAATGTCAGGTTTTCCTCTGTCTCACCGGAATAGATATACGCGGACGCGCGCCCCAGATAGGCTTCGACCTGTCTCGGATCAATCTCAATCGCCTTTGTGAAAGCGACGATCGCTTCCTCATAGCTTAATTCCTCCAGATATCGGTTCCCTTCTGCTATAAGATTTTCGTACCGGCGCTGCCTCATGCCGGGAAGAACAACGATAATGCCAACGGCAAGCAACAGGCACACCGCCAAACAAACTCCTGCCGCCGCCAGCCATCCCCTGCCGGATCTGCGCCTGTCCTCTGTCTTCCCTCCGGATTTTCCACCGTTACCGGACGCGCCTTCGATTACCGATTTTAAATACCCTTCCTCTCCGGCTGTCGCTACTCCACAGTAACAGCAAAATCTCGCCCCTTCTTTTAGTTTTTTTCCGCACTTTGAGCAATACACCTCTGTCCCCCTGTTTCTTTCAAACGCTTAACAATCTTTATGTATCACCTCATTGCATACCATCTCCGCAATCGTACACATTCCACTACGATTCGGATGCGTTCCATCTATTGTGTCATAGGAAATCTTGTATAACAACAGGCATTAACACGGATTCTCCTTCTCCTCGGCAAGCAAAATCCAGTCAAACGAATCATTTGAAAGATAATTGTATCCATCCAGAATCGTCTGCATCTGCACTTTTGTGATATAACCGTTTCCATCAAAATAAGTTGCATCGGGGCGTTCTCTGGTATCCTGATCATATTCCTTCCCCTTTTTTTCATATCCGCTGCCAGATACATTGATAAACTGGTAGTGACTATGAAAAGCACTGCTTGAATTAAACAAAATAATTGTACCATCATCAGACAATCGGGCATCCGCCCTGTCGCCAATATAACCGCCAGATCTCCCATCATAATAATTAAGCGATATCAAAGAACTATTTTCGTCATACGTCAAGATATCTGTCAGGGTTATTTCACCTGTTTGAAGTTGTCCCTGGCCCATTAACAGCTCGTCATATCCGTCTCCGTTAATATCATAATAAGCATAATAAATATTTCCTGATCCTCCTTGGTACTTAGAAACCGCCAGGATATTAACCTCAGGGTATTGCTCTTCATAATATTCCTTTGAATTCCATACATTCTCAGTGAGTTGACATAATGTCCGGTATTGCTTCAGGATGTCCTGATATACGGAGTTTGGAACGGAATTTGAATATGGGCTTAAATTTTCTTCTAAAACCCAGCCATAATACCTTTCCTTGACATACTCATTTTCGGAATAATAACTTCCATAATATGTTCTTTTTGTTGTAACCACATTCCATTCTACACATATCCATCCCGGATTCCTTTGGATTATGCCCCGCGCATACACTGTTTCACCCGCAGGAATCGTGACGATCTCTTTCTCTCCATCAGGACTCGTATACATAGAAACAGTTACAGTTGTGTTTTGAAACTCATTAACATTCTGATAAAATTCATAAATTTCGCTTTCTTTTGACGGATAATCAAACGGCATTACTTCAGGATGCTCATCTATAATGTATGAGATATATTCAGTGGAATCTGGTATTTCAGTATCTGCAGGTACTGTCAACACGGAAGATATTCCTGCTTTCTGCTTTGCGTCCGCAAGGTCTATGAGTCCCCATAAACCATCCTTTTTCGCCCACAGTTCATTATTATAAGCCGGCGCCATATCTTCAAACTCACCAAACGCAATCAATGTCTGCCCATTCCGATAAAGAAGCCCTGCTTCTCCATCACGCCACACAACCATAGTGTCACTGGTGCAGGGATATGCGGCATACTCCATTTCATATTCCCATTCTCCTGAATCAGAATTATAATTATGATCGATGGGATATGCCCAAATACCATCATAAATAAACTCCGTGATTTCGTTTCCGTTTTCGTCTATGTACCCCCATTTGCCATCGCGTGAGCAGGCAGCAATTCCCTCAGAAAAATCTTCAGCGGCTGTATAAATAAAATCCGTAATAGGTTGCCCACTTGTATCTACATACCCTTTCGGATACTCTTCGATCGTAGAATATATTGAAGAATAAAACTGTTTGATAAGCTCTGAGCCTTCCGCAATAGACATCGTTTCATCATCGTTTATCTCTATACCTTCAGTATTTATTCGTCCGGACGGATATGGTTTATGGAGTCCGGCTTTCTTGACAGACGTAATAAAAGTACCGTAAAAATCCCCCACAGCTAAAGCCTGTCTCGTCCGAACATCATAATAAATATCCATCTCGCCCATACCGCGTGAATTCAACGTGAAGAGATACCAGGGCGATGGATAAACGGGATAACATATATACTGAGATGGATGTTCCTGATCAGTCCCTATGAATCCGGCCTCATTAATGATCCCAGAGGCATCAAATCGTGACATCATACCATCCTGGTCCATGGGGATATCCCCGCTGTCACTGTGATCCGGCACAAAATATAAACGCCAGCTCCCATCTGCCAGTTGAATCTGATAATACTGCGGCAAATTTGAGTAGCCCGGAAAACTCATTTCATAAAAATAATCTGCGGCAACCGTTCCTCCGCTTGAATATGGTCCGCACATTACATTCCGGAAAATAGCTGTTTGCCCGTCCGAGTAATCTCCTTCTATATCGCTGAAGCTGTTTCCTCTCAACGGGACGACACATTGATAATCATATTCCGGTTCGATTACCCAGGTTACATCTGCTGCTGACAGGGGAACAAAATCGGCAAATCCCATACCACTCGACCTATCATCAAAATTTGAATCTCCCGAGGGAAGACTCTTCCGAGCAAAATCAACATCAGATAAATCTTCTTCTGCATCCGTCATTGTTTCATCCAGATCGAGTGCGGCAAGGTAATCTTTCTCTGCCAGCAGATAATATGACTGCTTATCGTCTGCCGTCTCAGCCTGATCGGCTAAACCGACATAAGCATTGCCTCGCTCATAATACGCCGCCGCTTCTTTACCTTCCACTCGAATCGCTTTTGTAAAAGCAACAACTGCTTCTTCATAATTCATTTCCGCCAAATATCGATTGCCGGCTTTCACAAGCGACTGATACCTCATTCGCTTTACTCCGGGAACCGCCAGAAAAGCAGGTATAATAAGTAACAGGATCACAAGCACTATAATCATCGGCCAGTTTTTCTTATCCTTTGACTTTTTAAATGCTCCGTCATTCTGAGAACGTTCTGATATTACGCGATAACCACACTTACTGCAGAATTTTGCCCCATCAGCGACTTTATTTCCACAATTCCGGCAATACATTCTATTTCCTCTATCATCCGTTTTTGCCAGCATATTCCAATTTTCCACTCGTGATTGAAACTGTTTATCTGTCATAATATACTTTCCCTGGCCATCCTTTGCACCCCCAACCAGGATTTGGAAAATATCAAACATTTCCCAGCATCCGATAATACCAAACACAAAAAATGAAAAATCGCTATTAAAAGTAACCATACCCAAAGCGAATACATCTAAAGCCGCAACGATAAAAAATCTTATCCAATGACCCATATACAAATGTTGCAAGCCAAATATTCCTCCAAAAAAAGCCAATAATGCTGCAAGCCATGTTTTTTTCTCTGATCGATCAACACGTTGTCTGGCATAGTTTCTTTCTCTGTACAGAATTTTACTACACTCCCCATAAAGGAAATCTGCAGATTGGCTCTCCCTGATATTTCGATATGTTTTATCCGGAAACCAATAAAACATCCCGCAGTTATCACATTGTGTAAAATACTGCCTGTTCGCCTGCCTGTATGGTATCCGGAAACCAAAGTAATATCTTACATACATCATATTTGTCCTTTGCATGATATGCGCTGTAAAAGCAGAACCACACTTTGGGCAAATTGCATGCGGAATCACAAGAATACACTTATCTATTTCCGAAGGTCTTCTTACAAACTCTATTTTCATTTTCTTTGCTCCATCCTCCTTTTTTATTCAACAAGAGGAATCCACTGAAACGAATCTTCCAAAATATAAGTATATTCATTCAAAATTGCATTCATCTTAGCCTCTGTCAGATAACCGGTTCCATCATAAAACGATCTGTCCGGACGTTCCCTGGTATCCTGCTCATATCCCTTTTCTTTTTGAAATCCGCCATTTGTCAGTGAAAAAAATGTATATTCCACATTGAAGGCACTGCTGGAACTTATAATGATTAACGTTCCGTCAGAGCAAAGCTCCAATTGAGATCTGTCTCCAATAAAAGCTCCCTTCCACCCTCTATTATTATTTAAAGATACCGCTTTTTCGGAGCCATCGTATGTAAGCACATCTATGAATGTCATTTCTTCGGGGGATCCAAATCCCATAATCAATTCATCCTGTCCATCCTGATCCACATCATAATAGGTATAATAGAACTCCCTACTGTGAAACGCATGATAATAAAAAAATCATCTGGGAATTCACATCCGGATATTCGGTCTCATACAGAGAATCATCCATCAAAAAGTCAACTGTTCCGTCATCCGGGAGCGCACACAGCGTCCGATATTGGTTAAGTACGTTTTCATAAGCTGCAATCCGTGCCGGATCTTCTGAAGCCACAGTGTTTGCATCTTCCTCCAATATATCAGTAGTTCCCGGATCATCATCTGATTCTGCCACAACCCCGTCTCCGTAGTTTCCCTGAATCTGCTCCTGGATTTCAGCCAGACGTTCCGATAACTTCTCATTCTTTGTTGCCGAATAACCCTGCTCCAGAATTTTTTCTGCCTTATCTGCCTTATCCTGAGCAAGATAAACCTCCGACAACTTTTCATACACGTCCGTAAGAGTTTTATCTAATTTCAATGCCTTTTTATAATCAGCTTCTGCCAACTGATAAGTTGACTGATCGCCGTCACCCGATCCGCCCTTATCTGCCAGACCCGTATATGCATTGCCTCGCCCTATATATGCGTCCGGCTCTTTCTCCTCAATCCGGATCGCTTTCGTGAAAGCGATAACCGCTTCTTCGTAATTCATTTCCGTCAGATAACGGTTGCCTTCTTTTATAAGAGATTCATACCGCTTTTGATTTACTTTTGGAACTGCCAGAAAAATGATTGCCACTATAAGCAAAATCGCAAGGGAACCAGCAACGATCCATTTTACCCAAGAGCCCCATAACTTCTCATGGGAATTCTGGAGGAATGTTCTTTCCTCAACAATGGCACTCGACTGACGGGTTATCGGATGACCGCACTTACTGCAATATTTCACGTTATCCTTCAGTTCTTTTCCGCAATTTGAACAAAACATTGAAAGACACTCCCCCTGTGATTTAAAATACTTCTTTTGCTAAAACACTATCTGATCCTTGGACTTCCGATACCATAAGAAACTCCGCCATAGGGTATATTATTGACCTGCAGCTTCAACTGATTTACACCCCTGATGTTCAAAGATATTTCCTGCGGCGCCATATCCGCAGCCACGGAAATCTCTTTTTCTAATTCTCCATCACAGAAAATCTGAAACGTTGTTTCTTTTCCTACTGCGCTTCCGTCGACATGACAGAGAGTAAATTTCAAATTACTAAAATTTCCTCCCAGATTATATACTGCCCATGTATCTTTCTGGATTGTGAATGTCATACCATTTGTATATTTCATGCCGCCCAGGCCAAACGTTTCTGTTCCTCCGTTATCTGAGTAAATATATTCCTTGTAGGCCTTTCCGCTGGACTGATATGCCGGAACGATATCCAGCATATTCTGATATTCACCGGCAGATTCCGGATTTGCAACCGTATTTTTACGCTGAATCTGTCTTTGCACCTCTCCATTCGAAATCCATCTGCCATACGAATCGACCGTATAACCGTCCGGAGTAACGGTATCCGTATACAGGTAACCTGTCCCATCAAAGCAATAACATTCTGCTGTTCCATCACTGTCTGCATCAATCCAACACCATGCATTAACAGGATATTCTCCGTTGTCACCCTGCCACCATTTTCCATGTGTGTCTGACATCCAGCCGCCTGCAAATGCCGTCATGCTCATTGATAAAACCATTGCTGCAGATAAAAATATTACGAAACCTTTCTTCTTCATGTACTTTCCCTCCTGATTTTTTAGTGCTTACATTTTGGTTTCTTATCTTTATCTCAGTCTACTACTTTTGCCCTGTGTTTTTCATGATTCCTGACAGACAACGCAATTTTCTGACGAACTGCATGTTTATATCCAATTCAAATACATTTCACCCGACACTTTATAACGTTATTTTGTTTAACGGCCCGTCTGTAATAAAAGCCGCCGATTTTTGCAACATCGACGGCTGTTAGCCACTTCTTAATTCCAGATATAGCTGTGCCCGCAGTTTGTTTCGGTATAACTCGAGCCTAAGCCCGGGGTATATTGCCTCAGTTCATAGACCAACCGTTCTCCATCTTCTGTTTCTGCGGTAAACGCCTGTGCCCGGCCATTGGAGAATACATGGATAACTGTTTTATCCTCGCTCCATTCGCCGTCACCATTGTACCAATAAGAAACGGTTTCCGTTCTGCCATCAGCTTTACCTGATTGGAAATTGAACGTTGTTTCTTCCCATTCCCACTCGACAGGTTCCGGTTCTTCCGGATCATCCGTATAGGACTGGTAAATCATTTTGACTTCTCCTTCCGGTTTCCCGTCCGTCCAGTTCCCGTCAAAAGTGCTGAGTTCACAATAATCTATCGTTATGGTGCTTCCATCGTCGGAATAGAACGTGTCTGTGGATAATCCGGAATAACAGGCATGACAGGCACCATCCCATTTTTCACCATAACAGTTCCCATAAATAATGCCTTTCACGCCAAAAACATTTTGAACTGCTACCGTTGTACCACCGAACTCTCCATCCTGAATATCGCCGTATGCAAGATTATTGATTACCGTCAGCTCTTCCGCATGTTTGGAATCCTCCAGAAGAGAGGCAGCGCTCTCAACATCCCCGCTTTTCAACAGATGAAAGGCGTTGATAAGCGTAGCTATCTCATACTCTGCCTCACTGCCGGCAATAGTAGACAGTAGATCCTGTTCGCAGTCATCCGTCATAACAGCTGCGCATGCTTTTACCAGATTGCGGACACTGCTCTCTTTCTCCGGATACTTCAGATACATTTCCCTGGAAGCCTGGTAAATCTGAGTATAATCTCCGGTTTTCCAGAGGCAGGCGATCATTTTTTCCATGACGGTGTCAGAATCCTCGTTGCTTTCAAGGAGCTGTTGATAAGTTTCAACAGCTTCCGGATATTCTTCTAACTGCGTATATGCCGCCGCGAGGTAATACATACCTGCAGTCTCCTCCGGATAAACATCCACGATTTTCAGAAGAGTTTCCTTCGCCTCCTCTGGTTTTTCTGCAGCCAGTTGAGCACGGGCTAGACCAATCATAGCGATATAGGTTTCCTCCTGAGCCAATTCTTTTTCAAAAAGCGTGATCGCTTCCTCCGCACGATTCTGGTCCATGGCCTGATAAGCACTGTAGCAGGCATTCGACAGGGAACCGTTACCAATCTGAGCAGAGTCGCCGGCCAGAATCAGTGCGAAAACAGAAAACAGGCTGATGATGAGCTTTTGTATCATTTATTCCACCTCGCTTTCCGCTTCCAGTTCCTGCTGCTGACAATCCCAACAATAGGAATGACTCCTGACATGTCCGCATGTTCCTGGCTTACTCATAGTGCGCGTCTGGAAAGAATATCCAGAGTTTTTCGTATCATCGGGCGTACAGTGGATCGCCATCCATTCGCCCCATTCGTACAGATTCATCGATGTTGCCACGTGTCCGCTGGCAAGAGTACCCAGCACTGTGATTGTTCTTTGCAGGATTGTGACGTCTCCGGACGGATAGTCATCCACCCATTGACACTGGATCCGATAGTCCGCTGATCGATAGGCTCGTCCCGCCCCGGAGCGGACGTTGTGATCCCAGTTTCCTACATAGATTCTGCTGGTGGGTTTCACGTTCTCTCCATAAAAACAGACACCAAAACCACTTCTGAGACCATTTTCGTCATATCCGCCCACATAGATCTCACAATCCGCATCAATCATCGGCAGTGCTTCCCCATTTTCATAATAGGCCTCAAGGAAAGTGATGATTCCATCCTCTCCATTAACACTATATTCCTGCAGCAAAGACAGAACCAGAGATAATCCTTCCTTTTCCTCAATCATTTCTGAAAGCTGCCCAATAGAAGTATAATCTTCTGTGTTATATAAGACCTGAATCAGCGGAGTCAGATATTCATCCTTGATTCCCCGTACCTGATCGACCTCCCGCAGCAGATTTCGAACTCCATCCATATCATGATTTTTGCCCTTCAGGGCGAGCAATGTACTGAGGATTCGTTCATCATTGGTCTGTCCATAAGCAATCTGCGCCAGGACAGCTGCCTGCTCAGAATCTTCCATCGTTGACAGACTGCTGTTTAAGGAGACAAGATCCTCTTCCGTACAATCAGCCATTACAACATTTAATCGAGCTGCAGCAGCGTCATCTTCCTGACCATTCTCATGATAGGCGGCAGCGATCATACGGTAAGCCTCCGTATTTTTCGGATCCAGCCGGATGACTTTTGAAAGAGCTACAATTGCTTCCTCATAATTTTCTTCTTCCAGATAACGCTGCCCGAGCTTCAGGTTCTCCGTGATCTTCTGTTCATCCGTCCCGCCGCAGCCGACCGTCAACAGTATCACGCCAAGCAGCAGACATGTGACTTTCCATATCTTCATATTGCATCCTTTCCTTCGTACCCCAAAACCTGCTCTGACACTGTTTCCTCAATTTCGAAAATCGTCTCAAAAGTTATAATTTTATACGAGGCGATCCCAGATACAGCAAGCATAATAATAAGAAGGAAAAACAGTATAATCTGCAAAATCCTGTGTCCGCCTCTCTTTTGAGCAAACTTCTCCTGCTCAACTGCCTGTGAATGGATCTCTCTGGCTCTCCGTGGAGTTACGATTCGCTGCGGCTGATCCGGTTTTTCCGATGATATTTCGTCAAATAACACCAGAACAGAATCTGGAATTAATTTACCGTCCTGTGTACAGTATCGCACCTTCTTTGTTAATACCATTCCGCAAGAAGGGCATCGGGGAACCGGGCTTCCACATTTTATACAGAATTTTGAATTTTCGTTGATCTCCTGTTTGCATTTCAGGCAAATCATAGTTTATTTCCCCCCTGTCATCGCAATCGCACAAAGCATGCGAGATCCGTTTCAGTTGATGCGTGCACCACACTCATCGCAGAATTGTTCGTCTTCATAAAATTTTTTCCCACATTGAGGGCAATATCTGGAAACAACAGGCGGTGCCCCCTGATAGCCTATATCTAAATGCGGCAATCTGCTTCCGCATTCATCACAGAAAGCCTCTCCATTCGTAAATTTTTTGCCGCAAACCGGACAAAATACCGCATTAAAGTCACTTCCACCGGTTTCGTGCCACGAATTTTTAATATCCGTTTCGACATATTCCATATCACACTCTTTTACAATCAGCTCCTGCTTTCCGACACGGAGAACGTCGCCGACGTGTAGGGCAACAGGTTCTTCAATCATAACATCATTAACAAAAGTATGATTATGTGAGTTCAGATCTTCGACATAACAGACTTTGTCTTCTTTAAACAGGCGGCAATGTCTGCGAGAAACGGATTTGTCTCCTTTCAAAATAATATCACTGTTTTCAGCGCTTCGTCCGAGGGTCATGACAGTCGTCAGTGGTATCCGATATGTGTCTGCTGGATTTTCCTTTGCTTCCAGGATAATCAGTCCCGCAGGTTCCGGTTCAATACGGAATGTATCGTCCAACGAGGAAACATCCGTTGTCACATCATCGTCATCCTCCATCTCCAACGGTTTCGGCGAAATATAACCAACAGTTTTATCATCATGAAGCTCCGGAGGAGTGAATACCTCATTTTTATTGCCGGGACGTGATCCGGGCGGAATCACTTCATCTCTTGGTGGGATGTACTCCGGAGGATCCATTTCGTACGGTCTCTGGGGTCCCGTCTTTCTACCATGAAAAATAGAAAGAAATGAATCCCAGAAAGATCGTTTGGCTTTCCTTCCGTTCCTTACAGATGTATCTGCCATCATGCCGACGTTACTACCAATCGGCTTGCCGCAGTTTTCACAAAAACTGGCGCCATCAGCTATGCGGCTGCCGCAGTTCTCACAAAACATGTTGTTCCCTCCTGCTTTTTTTTAAAATTTGTTCCGGTTGTTTATGAAATCGCTATTTTCGATCTTTCTCATCAATCTTCATCATCGTCTTCATCATAATCATAAGTAATTTCATATTCGTAATAATAGTAGTACTCATCATCATCGTCGTTATCATGACTATCATCATAGGTGCCAGCCTTTATATCATTGATAAACGAATCGATCTCTTCCTGTGATACGCCAAGCGCAGAAAGAGATTTCTGCACTTTCGCTTCCCATTTTTCCAGGCGGCCCAGCCACTGTTTCGTCGATTTTGCGGTATAAACATTATTCTCGTAGTATTCGTACAGACTATCCTTCGTCTCAGTAATTTTCTCATTCAAAAGCGACTGCTGATCAGCGATATTGTCGTCCTGATATCCTCCGGCATAAAGAATCTGCCAAGAATTGTCCAACTTCTGTGTATTAGAAGTTTTATACATGATCGTGCCGTCGTCTTTGTGCCAATAAGCAATACCTGTCTCAGCCTCATCCTCGTTTTCAAGCAGATTTGTGATCAGGGAACCGTCCTCATACGCTTCATAAAGATAGGGGGAGCCATCTACCGCGAAAGTACCGGTCTGCATGATGCCGGAACTATCCATGTAATATTTCTTTGCCCCTTTTTTCAGCCACCCGGTGTGCATAACTCCACTGTCGGGATCCATATAATACCAGTCCCCATCAGATTCCAGCCACCCTGTCGCCATAGCTCCTGTCTCTTCATTGAAGTAATACCAGGAACCATTGATGGATTGCCAGCCATAAAGAAGATAACCGGAGGCATCAAAAGCATACGAAATTCCATCGATTTCAGCGATCTGGTCTCTGGCATATTCACTGCTGTCATATTGATACCAGGTTCCACCCTCATCGCTTCCCCAGCCAGCATAGGCAGTAAATCCGATTACCGTAGATATTATGACGGTTGCTGCTGCTCTTGTGATTTCTTTGTGCATCTTTTTTTTCATTTTTGGATTCTCCTTTCCATTCCTTTTATATGTTGTTTGAATCAAATTACCAGATATTAGTTTTGTCTGATTTCACAGTTTCCGATGGCATCGTCGCGGCAGGCGTGGTTTCCACCGGTTGTGTTTGGGCAGAAGTTGTCTCCGCCTGCGTTGCCTCCTGCGCCAACGTTTCTGGTGGTGCGGCTGATGCTGCCTCGGTAGCAGAACGTGTGGAGCTACTGCCGGATTTATGGCTACTGCCAGATTTCTGACTTGTCACAGGAGCTATGGTTGTTTCCTGAGGAGCAGCGCCCAGGCTAACCGTCAGGATAATCGTCTCTCCTTCGCTCAAAATCCCCGGTTCGACACTCTGCCCGAGGACCGTGCCCGGTGCGGATTCCTCGTCATATCGCGTGATGCTGTCTCCTGCGATCAATCCAAGACCCTCTAACTGTTTTCTGGCCTCTTCTTCTGACAGTCCGGTGAGATCAGCAAGCTGTACATCCCTGGGTCCCGCGCTGACAACAACGGTTATCCTGTCACCGGAATTACCGGCAGAATCTGCCCTTGGTTTCTGTGATAAGATCTGTCCGACTCTGGTTCCCGCCTGATATTCTACACCAGATTTTTCCATATATAATTCATTCTCCTTCAGAAGCTCCCATGCCTCGTCCTGAGAAAGTCCTGATAAATCTGGAATTGTAACAGAATGACTTTCCAAAACTGTTTCATCGCCGGCTATGGTCAGCGTAATGATCGTGTCCTGGCTGACTTCCGCTCCGACAGAAGGCGATACTGCTGTTACGGTGCCTTTCGGTGCCCATGCTTCTTCTGCTGTTTCAATGTTGACTGCAGTAAGATCCAGACGGTTCATTTCAGCTACAGCAGCCTCCATCGTCATATAAAGGACATCCGGAATCTGCGCCTGTCCGTTTCCTGAACTGACAATTACCTGGATTGTGGATCCCTCTTCAATCGGATCCCCTCGCATCAGACTGTTTCCGTTTTCATCTATCTGACGGAGAACATATCCTTTCAGAGTCGTATCGGATGGTTCCGTACCCGCAATATAGAAAACAAGTCCCATTTCTTCTACACGATTTTTCGCTTCATCCTGACTGAGATTCAGCAGATTCGGAACTCGCACAAAACCTTCCTGAATTTTTTCAGAAGCAACTGTGCCCGGATGTTCTGGCTTCGCAGTGATAATGCCTGAGACAAGTACGACAACACCTGCAATAATGGCAATCCCACCGATACCAAATAAAAGTTTCAGCCACAGCGGCCATTTCCAGGAAGCCTGCTCTGTGTCCTTTTCCTCAGGGTGTGTTCGTTCCACGTGAGAGGAACAGAGATTTTTCTCAAACTCTTCCGCTGATTTCGTGCGGTCTTCAATTCTTACCTGGAGTGCGTTCAACAAAGCATTTTCCAGATTTTTGTCAATGACTACGCCCAGATCAGATGGTTCCTCTAATGTATCCTTAATTCGCCGATCCCACGAATCCGGTGGCTTTCTTCCGGTAATCATTTTATAAAAAGTTGCCGCAAGCGCATAAATATCCGTCCACGGTCCCTGTCTCCCGCCGCTCTGGTACTGCTCAACGGGAGCATATCCGGCCTTTAAAATCACGGTAAGAGATTTGCTGTTGGTTGTTGTTACCTGCCTGGAGGCACCAAAATCAAGCAACTTTACCTCACCGGTTTTCAGCAGATAAATATTGTCCGGAGCAATATCCCGGTGGATAATATGTTTTGCATGAACCTCTTTTAAAGTTCTGGTCACAGCCAGAATAATAGGGAATGCTTCATCTACAGTCATCACGCCGGTTCTTTTCAGGCGATCCTTTAACGTCTCTCCCTCCAGCAATTCCATGACGATGTAGGCGGTATTATTTGCCTGAAAAAAATCATAAATCTGTGTGATGCCGGAAATCTGGCGAAATTCCGCCAGAAGTTTCGCTTCATCCAGAGATTTATGCATCCCGGCTTCAAACTGTTCCTGTTTTTCACCTTTATAGACAGATACTCTGGATTGGTTTGGAATTCTTGTCGCAAATTCCATGGGAAGATATTCTTTGATTGCGTTTTTTTTCTGCAATGTCAGATCATATGCGATATAGGTAATACCAAATCCACCGGAGCCCAGCACTCTCCCAACCCGATAACGTCCGTGAATCACGGTTCCTGGTTTTAAATAGTGGGATTCCGCAGGTGGCGTTGTCTGATCGTAGCCACATATCGGACAGAAACGCCCCTGTCCATCATATTCTTCCATACAACCCAGACACAAAGTCTTCATCTCATATCCCCCCTCGTACTCGATGCCTGATCCTGATTACGGCGATGAAGGCAGTTCAATGGTACTTTCATCAAGAAATTGATCCAGAAATCCGGCACCGAGGCGAAAGATGTCATGCCAAGCACTGACACAGTCAGCAGAATCCCGCTCATCAGCCCTGCAAGTTTTTTTCTGAATCCATAATTCTCCATAGCATCCCCCTTGTTTTTTACTACCGACAAAAATATTCCCAATTAATTCACCCTGATACTTTTTATTCTTACTTTCCTTCTTGAATTTATTTCTTCTTCCGTTTCCGCATCGCCCATATGATCCGGACCAAAACATCCGACAACAACCAGATCACGACGAGGACGCCAACTCCGAGAGCAGCCCATTTTGTCCAATTTGGGATCTCCTTCGGCTCTGTCTCCGTTTCTTCCGGAAGCGCTATCGTCTCTTCGGTTTCCTCTTCTGGATAAATCCGACTCCCACGTACCAACAGTCGGTGGCTGTTAATGCCATAGGGTGTGCAGGTCATCAACGTACAGTAGTCCTTTCCTTGCTCAATATAGAGATTTTCGATTTCCGTCGGAAGAACCGTAAGGATCTGATCAACCTGATAGGTCAGAACCCTGTTTAAAATCGTAATGGTAAAGACATCGCCCTCAGTCAGGCGGTCTAAGTGAGTAAAGAGCAGAGCGCTCGGCAACCCCGTATGTGCGGAAATGACACTATGGGTACTCTCTCCTCCAACCGGCAGGCTCGTACCCTGCATATGTCCTGCACCAACCTGCAAAACAGACGCATCCGTCCCGTGATAAATCGGAAGCTGCACATCAATGACGTCGATGGTAACATACCCCATAATGCCCGCCCCGCCGACATTTAAGAGATCCTCATACCCTTCCGGCTGCTCCGGTCTCGTAATGGCGTTGGCAGAACCCATATCCGCAAGAGCTCGATTATACCTGTCAGCCGCATCAAAATAAGCGTCATAATCTTTTTCATCCATTTGCACCACAGCAGCATCATAAGCCGCGACAGCTCTGGTCTGGACTCTGGCATTCCACCATTCGCTAACGGATGGATATAGCAGAACGCCAACCCCTACCATGAACACCACCACCAGAAGGATCGTTCCGATGATTCCTTTTCTACGCTTTGCCGGAGTCTTTGCTTTGTTCCATCTGCTTTCTGTCTCCATAAGCCTCTTCCCTGCCTTTTTTGCTTTTCTGTCAGCTCTTAGCTGCCCATTTCTGTTTTTTGAAATGGGCACCGAACAGCCGGCAATCGGAGCCGATTCGGCTCCGATTGCCAGAAGGCAGATTACTCGCTCTTTCTCATACGCACACGGGTGACCAGCAGAACCACCGCGCCAAGTGTCAATACGCTTCCGATGATATGGAAGATCGCAGTACCCATACCGCCGGTGCTCGGCAGTTCAGTACCTGTTGAGTTCTGTACATCAGCGGTCAGAGAACCTTCACCGGTAGCCGTACTAAAGCTGATCGCTGCACCGGTTTGTAAATCAGTCCCTGTAAGCGTAGTCAGATAAGCACTAATGCTGCTAAGGCTATCTCCAGCAACCGGGGTCACACCACTGGACGGTTCATGGTCAGCGCTGATTCTAAAGTACATATCGTCAATCTTGTTATAGCCATCCGGAACCGTAGACTCAACCAGAATGTAATCACCATCGTCCAGTCCGGTCCAGGTAAATACGTTATTGCCACTTCCCGTTGCTGTTGCCGTCCCTTTACAGATATAATAATCTATCGATGAACTATATTGAGTGGTATCTTGATCAACTTCTTCCAATTCTCCATCTGTCCCTACAATATAATAGGTTTCACTTGAATCAAAAGCAGTAATAGCTACCTTTTTGTACAGGGTAAATCCTGCACCTGCCAAAGCCGCACTGTTTGTATCTACCTTATTGATAATCACCTGATATGTATACACTACAACAGTATCCCATGCTGTGTATGTTTTGTTCGTGTCGTTATATGCATTGTTGGAATATTCCAGACGAGCAGTATTCGGGTTACCGTTGTTTCCCATATCTGCATTATCATTCAGCGTAGCTGAGAAGTTTACGGTCACTGTAGTAGTGCTATTCACTGGGATGACACTGCCGCTTTCTGTGCAAGTTTTCAGATCATTAATGATAACTTCAAATGTGCAGCCATCTGTTGTTGATGTATTTACAGTATAGCAGCTGCTGTCTACTGTGTAGGTTGTCGTAACATTGCTTTCCGTGGTTGTGATCGTTACGGTTAAAGTACTATTATCTGTCGGATAATCAAACGTCAGCCCGTCACTCATAACATCATGGAACGCGTAATAATAAGTAGTATAAGAACTGATATAAGAATCCACTCTACCGGTCAACTGGAAGGGAACGCTATCGCCGATATCATAGTCAGCGGTATCCTGCCAGTCTGTCGTGCTATTAGCCTCAGAGTCATTGACATCCTGCACCTTTTTGGTCATGGTAACTTCATCATTCTTGTTGGTTACGTTAATACTCGACTTGTCAGCCGTATCCAACATAACCAGCGAATAGGTACCGGAAGCTCCGGCGGCTGTCTCCGCGATCAGATAATAGCCATAGGAAACAGTGAATACACCGGATGTAGCCGTGTAGTAATCTATATCAGCCGTTAATGTTAAATTATTACTTGTATCTGTAATATACGCATAAACCGCATCAGCAAAGGTTCTTGCCTCGTCATCCGTAAGAGCTGCAATTGCCGCAACGATTTCGGCGTTTGTTGAACTGTTTGTTATTGTAGTGTCCGGATCAACCGCCTTAAGCCCGGCAACTATCGCGTCTATATACGCACTGTTGACCGTGTAAGCGTACTTATCGGGAGTTCCATCATTATCACTGTCGCTTACGGTAACCGTCATCAGCTGATACGCCGTATAAGATGATGTAGTATCGCTCATGGTGATGATTGTCGTCTCTCCTGCCGCAAATGCCATAGCACTCACGGAGAACGCCATCACTGCCGCCAGTATGATACTGACCAATCTTCTCAATCCTTTTTGTTTCATGTTGACCTCCATGTTTTCATTTCCTTGTTGCTCTTCCCCTTCAGATCCATACCCGGATCCAACGGAGGATTTCCCTCTTGTTCCCCATTATTCAGTTTTCCTTTGTTGTAAAACCTGCCGCCTGAGACGGCTCCTGGAACGGTTTTTTAATATCAGTCTCCCGTCACCCCCTCACCGTCTCAGTGTTATTTATATCGCATAAACCGTATCCCCGGCATCCGCCGGTCGGTTTTCGATACCAACTGGTTAAAAAATGCTCCACTCTTTACTCTCCCATATAATGTTTCAGATCCACCAGCATCCCTAAGAGCCCGTCCATCCCGCCGTCGTTCACTTTCCGGCGCAGTTCCATGATCTCTCTTTCCGACTCCGTGTCCTCCATCGGAACCGATAATCTCGTTGCCGGGCGTGCTCCGTCCGTGCCGGTCTCCCGGTGTGCGAGGATGTAGTCTGTCGAAACCCCAAAGTAATCCGCCAGTGAGAGCAGGTTGTCGATCTCGATTCGGTTGCGGTCCCGCTCCATCCGGCTGATGATCTGCTGGGATACGCCGATGATCTCCCCCAGTTCTGCCTGCGACAGTTTCCGCTCTTTCCTGAGTTTTCTGATATTACTTGTCATTCCGCATTCTCTCCTGTCCTCTTTCTTCGTTGTCCTGCTCTGCGTTTATTCCTAACAAAGTCACTCATTTTTTGAACTAACCTACAACATAATGTATGTTATGTGGTATAGAAGAGAGTCAAATCCGCATGATACCTGTCCTGTAGCAGGGATTTACTATTTTACAAAAAGCCCGAAAAGAATTATATGCATATCTATAATTCAAAATCAGGGCAAGCCAAACATTGCCGGACAGAGAAATTCTGCCTGGCTCTTTTGCGTGAATAAAAAAACAAAAAATGTTCTATTTTTAATTTCAAAGGGATTGTAATTTTACCAATTTTGATTTATAATAACCTAAATTTGAGTAGATTATTTTGATTTAGATTAGGACGTTTACCACATAACATACATTATGTGGTTTTTCTTTTTTCTCAGGCGGCTGTTACCGCAACCAGATCCATCTCATCCAGGATCTGCACCTGCTTTTTCCACCCGCTTCGCACATAAATGCGCGTCGTATTCATATTGGAATGCCCTAAGACATCCGCCAGATTTGCCAGATTCTTTTCCTGCTCGTAATAGATACAGGCAAACAAATGCCGGAAATTATGCGGAAAACCTTTGCTGCCGGCGATGTCCGCAATTTTACACAATTTCTGGATCTCATGATACAGATTGCTGCGATCGACCGGCCTGCCGCCTCGCGTGACAAAAACACTTCGTTTTATGATCCCGTTTTCCCGGATATATTCTTTCAATAAAGCGATCAGCTTTTGCGGAAGGATAATCCGGCGGTTCTTGCCTTTCAGATGCACATCCGCGTACCCTGCTTTTACCGCTTCTACCGTAATAAAACGCAATTCACTCACGCGGATGCCGGTGGAACAGATCGTTTGCAGGATATGCCAGAGACGCATCTTTCCCGCGGCTTTCGCTACAGCAAGGAGCTTTTTATACTCTTCCCGGCTTAATTCTCTGTCCTCTCTTCGGAAAAGCCCTTTCTGAGATTTGATCGTCTTTACCACGCAATCATACCAGCCGAAAAATTTTAAAAATCCATTCACGCCCGCGAGCATACTGTTGATGCTGGACGTCAGGTAGTTCCTTAATAAATATTCTTTATACCGGATCATCGTCTCCTTATCAATCGGTTTTTCTCCTGCGAAGTCACGAAAAACGCCCAGGTCATGCAGGTATTTCTGCACAGTCGCCACACTCTTTTCCTCTTTGATCAATGACTGCCTGTAATCCTCTATCATCTGTTCTGTAATCACATGTTCCATCAAAATTTCCTCCTGTTCCGACTATTATAATTATAATATTTGTAAAATTTGTTTCCATCTTCTGATTAAGTATTTTTGTGCTAAAAAATAGTTGTCTCAAGAATAACCTTAAGACAACATCATAACGCAACAAACCCGTTATTGTAAAGAAAAACCGGCGCATAGCGTCGGCTCTCCTTGTTCCTGCATCTGCTCAACCTCTCTTCCCTCCGCGCTTAGCACGTCGAATAAAAAACAGTTGGAAATTTTGTTCTTTCCCGTGAACCCTGTAGCATCATAAAGTCCGGTAATCTTCGTTCTGAAAATGATGGAAAAACTGATCTCTGGGATATCCTATGCATTCACCACATGAACCGGCTTCCCCTCCATCACCGACCGGATATTCTCGGCTGTCGTGTTCATGATCCTCTCCCGTGCCTCTCTGGTTGCCCAGGAAATATGCGGCGTAAGGATACAGTTCTTCGCCTTTAGCAGCACATTATCCGGCCGGATCGGTTCTGTTGATACCACATCGAGCGCGGCGGCAGCTACTTTGCCGCTCTCCAGAGCGTCCGACAGATCCTGTTCCACGACCAGCGGTCCACGGCTGTTATTGATGATGATCACGCCATCCTTCATCTTCGCAATGCTGTCCTTGTTGATCATTCCCTGGGTTTCCGGGAACAGTGGACAATGAAGGAAGATAAAGTCAGACTTTGCCAGCAGTTCATCCAACTCTACATATTTTGCAACAGCTTCTCCGGCCTCAGTGTGTGAACGGCTGTAAGCGATTACATTCACATTCATCGCATTGAGAACTTTCGCGGTATTCACGCCAATGCGTCCCAGGCCGATGATACCGGCGGTTTTACCGGACACTTCGATCAGCGGATAATGCCAGTAACACCAGTCGATATTGCCGGCCCAGTCGCCGTTATGTACAGACATATCGTGATATCCGACACGTGAACATGCTTCGAGCAGAAGCGCGATCGCATACTGGCTGACATTATCTGTCCCATACACAGGCACATTCATAACCGGGATACGCTTCTCTCCCGCATAATCATAATCGACCACATTATAGCCGGTCGCCAGCACCGCGATCCCTTTCAGGTTCGGACAGCGATCAATGGTCTCCCTGCTGATCGGCGTCTTATTCGTCACAGCGATTTCTGCATTTCCGATCCTCTCGGCAATCAGAGGACTTTCCTCGTAAGCGGTTCTGTCATACACCGTCAAATCGCCCAGTTCTTCCAGCGGTGCCCAGCTGATATCGCCGGGATTCTCTGTGTAGCCATCTAATACGACAATTTTCATATCAATCATTCCTTCCGTAAAGGTAAAACATAACAAATTTCCTATCATTCTCACAACTTCATTTCAAACGCAGAACCTGTCACCGGCAGTTAAGCACCCTGCAGATATTTTTCGTCTGCGATAGCAAATAAAAAAACAGACAGACTAGTCCTCAACCATCGCCCACGCGCGGTTCAGACATCTCTTGGTGTTCGCCAGGATCAGCTCATCATCTTCACCCGGAGCCAGAGTTACTTCCATCGATAAAACCATCGGATCCTTCGCATTAAAGAAGCCCTCCTGCTTCAATACATTCAGATAATCGATTAACTGCTCGATATCATTCGCGCTGTTTGGATATCCCAGACGCGGATGTTTGTCCCCATACATCGGACAGTCCTTTCTTACAACCGCGTTACCGAAATGAAGATGCGTAATATACGGACGCAGAGTCTGAATCACAAAGCGGGACGTCTCATAGGTAGTCGGGAAATGTGACAGGTCAACCAGCAGACCGAAGTT
Source organism: Clostridiales bacterium (assembly GCA_021204025.1). Classification (GTDB taxonomy): domain Bacteria; phylum Bacillota; class Clostridia; order Lachnospirales; family Lachnospiraceae; genus Brotaphodocola. Next base: position 25,812 of record JAJQAC010000072.1, read on the forward strand.
ATTGTGTGTCATTCTCATATCCGCCGCAAACCGCGCCGCATACGGGGCCGGCCCGATCAGCGCGGCCTTATCCATATCAAAATCAAATACCTCAAGCTCCACATTCATGTTTTTTGTCTTCGCATAGTCACAGAGGCAGCGCGTGGTCTTTAATAACTGAGCGTACGCCTCATCCTTAGTCTCCGGTTCCCACTTGCCGGCCAGAAAAGCGATCCCCTGCGCGCCCAGATACTCAGCTTCATCAATCGCAGCAATCAACGTCTTCTCAGCCTTTTTCCTGCCATCCTCGTGAATATCATTGGGATTCAGCCCGGCGCCGAGCAACATCGGCTGCGCTCCGAAACAGACTTTCAGATGAGACTGTTCCAGGATCTTTTTTACTTCTTCTCTCTCTGCCTCATCGGTACATGTTGTCAGTTCAATCGCATCAAAATAATCATCGACCGCGATTCTCCTCACCTGATCGACGACACTTCTCCCCGGAAAGGACATCCAGCGGATCGTCCCTACCTGAAAATACTTATGGATGGATTCTCTCATAATCTTTTTCCCTTCTGCTTTTATTCTCAACTATTTCCAATAATCTGCACAGACTTTAAACCGACCATATACTGTTTCATACTCACTGCCTTTTACATCAGCGGTGCGAACAAACGCAACACACTTCCCGCAAGCTGCAGAACCACCGGATATTTCTGACATTCTTCTAGGGTAATCAACTGACATTTCTCCAGGGTATCCTGAAAATCCTGATAGATATCGCTTAAAACCTCATTCTGATACAGGTAAACCCCACATTCAAAATGCAGATACATACTGCGGAAATCCATATTCACCGAACCGACTGTCGCACGCAGCCCATCGCTTAAAAATACCTTGGCATGAATGAATCCAGGCGTATATTCATAGATCCGGACACCCGCGTGGATCAACTCCGCATAATAGGACCGCGCAAGGACATAAGCGTACTTTTTGTCTGGGATATGCGGCATGATGATGATGACATCTACGCCACGCTTGGCCGCAAAGGTAAGAGCGGTAATCATATCGCTGTCAAGGATCAGATATGGCGTCATGATATAGACATAATCCTCTGCCTGATTGAGGATGTCCATGTAAACATATTTTCCTATTGTCTCATCATCCAGCGGACTGTCACCATAGGGCATCATATAACCGCCGAAACGAGTTTTTTCAGAAGAATCCAACGAAAGATTTCTGTTATCCTTCCAGTATTTATCAAAATGATCCGGCTTTTCCTCCGAGATATTCCACATCTGTAAAAACATCATCAGGAAACTGTTGACCGCGCGTCCGCGGATCAGGATACCGGTATCTTTCCAGTGACCGAAGCGCTCTTCCTCATTGATATATTCATCCGCCAGATTGATGCCGCCGGTAAAAGCAGTATGACCGTCGATAATCGTTATCTTGCGATGGTCCCGGTTATTCTGATAAGTGGAAAGCGCCGGCCTCACCGGAGAGAACATCTTGCAGCGGATACCTAATTTTTCTAATTGTTTCGGATATCCATAGGGAAGCAGTGACAGGGAACACATCCCGTCATACATCACTCGGACCTCAACGCCTTCCTTCACTTTCTCACACAGGATTTCCAGAATCTCCCTCCACATTTTTCCGCGGCCGATGATGAAATATTCCATAAAAATATATTCTTTCGCGGCTTTCAGTTCTTCTTTCAGACGCGGGAACATATCATCTCCCAATGGGAAATATTCCGCCCCTGAGCCGTCATAAATGGGGTACCCCCCGTAGCGCGTCATATATCGCGCCAGCTGTGATTCCCGATGATTATCTTTCTCCAGCTTTTCCATCACCTGTTCATCCTGGCGGAGATAACCTCCGGTCATGCGGATCATGGTCTCCAGGCGCATCCCGATGCGTTTCGCGCCAACCTGCACCTGCCAGAAGATATAAAACATCGCGCCAAACACCGGAAAGACCAGAACCGGGATCACCCAGGCAAGCTGATAAGCCGGGTTCTGCCTGCGATTGATAATATAAATCACGACAGCCACACTCAAAATCGTAAAACCGCCGTAAATATAGACCAGCTGATCACTCAGCCAACGGAACATCGTCATCAGTGCCAGGATCTGTAAAATGATGAAAATCATCACAAATCCAGTTCGCCCGAAAATCACTCTGGTATAACGACCCCATCTCTTTTTGGCTTTTGTTGTATCTACCTTCATGTCTTGCTTCCTCTTTGCAGATGTTTTTTCTCTGCAGATACTCCAATTCCGAATGAACTACGAAACCTGCTCCTATCAGCCAGGCGCCCTGCGGGTAAAAATACCCAACAGGTATACTCCTCATGGAATGGCAAATCCGATCTAAAATCCTGCTATTTCGCGTATGTTCATAATCGAACATATAATTACGAAACTAACACCATAATAATATCACAATTTTATTCTACTGAACAGATTGTAATTTACCCACAAATCTTATATAATGATACAGTTCAGGCAGCAGGAAATGGCATCGAGAAATCGCGCTGTTCCAACCGCTGCCATAATTGTTTCCGGTCTTTGAACCGAATATTTTTCTGAGAGGATGACTATGACAACAACCTTTGTGCAACAAATAACCGCCCTGCTGGGCGGCAAGATTTCCCATGAAGCAATTATCTTTATCATTTCCATGATCCCGGTACTGGAGTTAAGAGGCGGCCTGCTCGCCGCGTCTCCAGCGCTTCTGAATGTACCGATCCTCACTGCGATCCCGCTCTGCATCATCGGAAATATCCTCCCGATCCCGTTTATTCTTTTACTGATTGAAAGGATTCTGATCTGGATGGAGGGACTGCCGGTTCTCGGCCGCGTCGCCCTGTGGCTGCGCAACAAAGCGGATAAAAATAAAGGCCAGATTGAGACCTACGGTTTCTGGGGACTGGTACTTTTCGTCGGTATCCCGCTCCCCGGCACCGGAGCCTGGACCGGATCCATGGTAGCTTCCCTGCTCCACATGAGCTTCCGCAAGGCTTTCGCGGCCTGCATTCTCGGCATCATCATGGCTACGGTGATCATGTCCATCATTTCTTATGGACTGCTGGGTGCGTTGGCTGCATAAGAATACCATTTGAAATTTGAAACAGGCTGTCGCATAAGGCTATGGCTATGAAGCAAACAAATACCCACACCTTATCTGACAGCCTTACAGTCATATCTTACTGTTGAAATACTCCTGTGACACTTTCAATTGCTTCCTTAAGATTTCCCTCCACATATGCGTATGAATCTCTCCGGAACCTTTTGATACTTTCGTCATGCGAATCGTACCGTCATCATCGATCTTTCGATAAAAATAATGATCCGTATCTTTATACAACTCCCAGCCGTCCCTGTCACAAAACCGCTTTAGTTCTTTCCATCTTGGCATTGAATACTGTCTCCTATCTGTTCCGGGTCATCCATAATCAACGCTTTAAAAATATAGGGAATATGTTTTTTACGGTTCGGACTGTGACTATATTGCTCATATTCTGCATAATAATCATTGGAATAGTCTAAGATCGACCTTCCCATTTTCGTTCTTGCTTCTTTTTCATCTTTTCCATTTTCAACAAGATCCATTTCATTCAGAGAAAGTGTTATAGAGCCATCTTCTTCAACGAACCGATCTGCTGTATACTGATAGGCTGATAAAATCTCAGACATCGTATCCAGATTTGAAAACCACATCCGATCCCTTGTTCTTTTGATAAATGCCGGTTTTTCATGAATCACACCATCGCAGACCAAGCTCCACTGTTTTCTTACATCGGTTGCCTGACGCATAAACATATCAATCATCTCCTTCGATTACATTTTATAGGAAACGTCATAAATCTTTTCCTTATGACGTTTCCTGCGCCAATTTTTGCTGCATGTAAATGCAGATTCTACCTTTCAAAAATCGTGCGCATCCCCCGGAGGGATTATAGTAAACGGCAAATTTATTTGTCGTTTACTATAATATAATGCAATTATAGTTATGTGTCAATCAAAAATGTACGTTATGTATTTTACGTACGTTATGTTTATGATAAATTTCCTGATAATATTTTATGGATGTGGTCAATGAGATAATTTGGTTGCTGTGTGCCAGTGGCATCTGCACTCCGTTTCGGTCGGTCCTTAACATATGCCACTGGCACACAGGACCGTTTAGCAACGACCGAAGCGGAGCGTAGACTGGATGCAGCGTCAGCTGCAAAATTTCCGTATCCACCCGTGCGCATAAAAACTCCCCCGCTGTCAATCGGTTACCCGATAACAGCGGGGGAGCTTTCTCATCTTATATCATTTTCGATTATTTGTCGCCATACAGCGCAACCAGCTTGGACAGATACTCATATCTCTCTTTCGCCTCAGCCTCGTTACGAGCGAACAGGACTTTTGCTCTCTCCGGATTCTTCATAGTCAGAGATGCATAACGTACCTCACCCTTCAGGAAATCCTGATAGGTCTCGTAATTCGGAGCCTTGCTGTCCAGAGTGAACTTCTTCTCAGCAGCCGGATTGAAGCGGAAGTTGTTCCAGTAACCGGTCTCAACTGCCAGTTTCTCCTCGGTCTGAGCCTTGCTCATGCCCTTCTTGATACCATGGTTGATACACGGAGCATATGCCAGGATCAGAGACGGTCCCGGATAAGCCTCAGCCTCAGCCAGTGCCTTAACGGTCTGATTGTAGTCAGCACCCATAGAGATCTGTGCTACATATACATAACCATAGGACATTGCCATGCTTGCAAGGTCTTTCTTCTTGACTTCCTTGCCGCCTGCAGCGAACTGAGCAACTGCGCCGGTCTTGGTAGCCTTAGAAGACTGACCGCCAGTGTTGGAGTAAACCTCGGTATCGAATACCATGACGTTGATATCCTTCTTGGATGCCAGTACATGGTCAAGTCCGCCGTAACCGATATCATAAGCCCATCCGTCACCACCGAATACCCACTGGGACTTCTTAGCCAGATAGTTCTTATTTGCAACGATGTACTTGCAGGTCGGGCAGTCGATGCCTTCCAGAGCTGCTACCAGCTTGTCGGTAGCAGCGCCGTTGGTAGCGCCTACGCCAAAGGTATCCAGCCATTCCTGGCAGGCTGCCTTAACTTCCTCAGAAGCGTTCTCGTTAGCAGCAACGGTCTCAACCTTCTCCTTTAACTCATCACGGATCGCGTTCTGAGCCAGCAGCATACCGAAACCAAACTCAGCGTTGTCCTCAAACAGGGAGTTATCCCATGCCGGACCCTGACCTCTTGCGTTTACTGTGTAAGGAGTAGACGGTAAAGAGTTGCCCCAGATCGAAGAACATCCGGTAGCGTTTGCAATGTACATTCTGTCACCAAAGAGCTGGGTGATCAGTTTTGCGTACGGAGTCTCACCGCAGCCTGCGCATGCGCCTGAGAACTCAAGCAGCGGCTGTTTGAACTGAGAACCCTTAACGGTAGCTTCTTTAAACTTCGCAACTACATCTTCCTTAATCGGCAGAGTCACAGCGTAATCGAAATCAGGCTGCTCGTCCAGATGCTTTGCCAGCTTGTCCATGGTAAGAGCCTTCTCGCCCTTCTTGCCCGGACATACATTCGCGCAGGAACCGCAGCCGGTGCAGTCCAGAGCGGAGATCGCGATGGTGAACTTGTACTGCGGCATACCGGTCAGCGGAAGTACGCTTCCCTGGATCTTAGCAGCCTCATCCTCGGTCATGGCAACCGGACGGATCGCTGCATGCGGGCAGACATAAGAACAGAAGTTACACTGAATGCAGTTAGCGGAATTCCATACCGGAACATCAACCGCAATACCACGCTTCTCAAATGCAGCAGCGCCGGACGGCGTATTACCATCTACATAAGGAGTGAATGCGGATACCGGAAGATTGTTACCTTCCTGAGCGCTGACCTTGGTCTGAACGTTGTTAACGAAATCAACAACATCTTTTCTGCCCTCAGTAACAACCTTGTAATCCAGACCCTCGTCCTCGCAATCCTTCCAGGACTCCGGAACATCGATCTTTACAACGCCGGTAGCGCCGGCATCGATCGCTGCCCAGTTCTTCTTAACAACATCTTCGCCCTTACGGCCATAGGTCTTCTGAGCTGCATCCTTCATCAGCTGGATCGCATGCTCCTCCGGGATAATGCCGGTCAGCTTGAAGAACGCGGACTGAAGGATCGTGTTGATACGGGTCGGGCCCATGCCGGTCTCGATACCGATCTTAACACCATCGATGGTGTAGAGGTTGATGTTATGATCTGCAATGAATTTCTTCATCTGGCCCGGCAGATGCTCATCCAGTTCCTCAGGGCTCCATGCGCAGTTCAGCAGGAACGTACCGCCGTCAACCAGCTCCTGAACCATGTTGTACTTACGTACATAAGCCGGGTTGTGGCAGGCTACGAAGTTTGCCTGATGGATCAGATATGTAGATTTGATCTTCTTGTGGCCGAAACGAAGGTGAGACATCGTAACGCCGCCGGACTTCTTGGAGTCGTAATCAAAATATGCCTGAGCATACATATCGGTGTTGTCGCCGATGATCTTGATGGAGTTCTTATTCGCGCCTACGGTACCATCAGCACCAAGACCCCAGAACTTGCAGTTGGTGGTTCCTTCCGGAGTGGTAACCAGCGGAGCACCCTTCGGCAGAGACAGATTGGTCACATCATCAACGATACTGAGCGTGAAGGTCTTCTTGGTTGTATTCTTGAAGATCTCAACAACTTCGCTCGGGGTCGTATCCTTAGATCCAAGGCCATAACGTCCGCCAAAGATCTCAACCTGATCAAACTTGCTGCCCTTGAGAGCTGCAACAACATCCAGATACAGCGGCTCACCAAGAGAACCCGGCTCTTTGGTACGGTCAAGAACAGAAATCTTCTTAACGGTATCCGGAATTGCATCGATCAGAGCCTGTGCGGAGAACGGTCTGTAAAGACGAACCTTGACAACGCCGACCTTAGCGCCCTGAGTCTTCATCAGATAGTCAATGGTCTCCTCGATGGTCTCATTAACAGAACCCATAGCAATGATGATCTGCTCAGCATCCGGAGCACCATAGTAGTTAAACAGTTTGTAATCGGTACCGATCTTGGCATTAACCTTATCCATATAGCCCTGGACAATCTCCGGAAGAGCATCATAGAACGGGTTGCATGCCTCACGAGCCTGGAAGAAAATATCCGGGTTCTGTGCGGAACCCTTCTGAGAAGGATTGTTTGGGTTCAGAGCTTTCGCACGATAGTCAGCGATTGCATCCCAGTCAGCCATCTCAGCCAGATCGTCATAATCCCACTCTTCGATCTTCTGAATCTCATGAGAGGTACGGAAGCCATCAAAGAAATTGATAAACGGAACTTTGCCCTTAATTGCGGACAGATGAGCAACCGGCGTCAGATCCATAACTTCCTGTACGCTGGACTCGCACAGCATTGCACAGCCGGTCTGACGGCATGCGTATACATCGGAGTGATCGCCGAAAATGTTCAGAGCGTGAGTAGAAACGCAACGGGCGGAAACATCAATAACACCCGGAAGCTGCTCACCAGCGATCTTGTACAGATCAGGAATCATCAGTAACAGACCCTGAGAAGCGGTATAGGTAGTCGACAGAGCACCTGCTACCAAAGCACCGTGCAGAGCACCTGCAGCGCCGCCCTCGGACTGCATCTCCGTAATCTGAACTGTACGCCCGAAGATATTCTTTCTACCCTCGGTAGCCCACTCATCGGTGTGCTCCGGCATGACAGACGACGGAGTGATGGGGAACACTGCAGCTACTTCGGTAAATGCATAAGAAGCATGAGCAGCGGCCTGGTTTCCATCCATGGTCTTCATTTTTCTTGCCATTTTGTTTTTTCCTCCTAACAATGTGAATATTACCTTATCCGGAAAGGCCCTCCGGAATATCACGTCCCGGAAAAATGCAGACGTATTCATCTTTCTTCTGTAAATAAAGAAAGACTGACCTGATACTATTATATCAACTTTTTATCAAATTGCAAACAATAAAACCCTGATTTTTCGTATTATTTTGAATACAATGTGGGGATTTAAAAATCAAAAAGAAAGCGGATATGGCAAAAATAGACAAAGAACTCTCAATCAGGAGTTCTTTGTCTATTAAGGGTTTCAGACTCATGATACCTATGTCATGGAATGATCCTGTTAAGTCGGTTCTGATCATCAGCCTCCCGGCATCGGCGCGATCGTCTCAACCACAGGGACAGATGATGTTGTCTCCTCGGCAGTCGTTTCCGCTGCAGCGGTAGGCGCATTCTGCGATGAAGCCGTTGTCTCCGCGGCGCTTGTCGTTGACGATCCTGGTCCCTGCTGCACTTCGCTCGTTCCTGTACCGGACGCGGACGGAGGTCCGGAAATCACCGCAGATGTGCTCTCCTGCGAGCTATCCGACTCAGTTTCTTCTGATGAAACCTGAGACTCTTCTGATCCATCGCTTTCTTCGATCTCTTCAATCGTACTCTCTGCTTCTGTGGATGCCTCTGTTGACGCAGCAGCCGCGGCGTCATTTTCCGTCGTATGGCTCTTATAAGTAGTCGTATAGAGCACATCCCGGCTCGTTACTTCACCGTCCTTCTTTACAACCAGACGCACTTCCCATTTACTCTGCAGGCCGCTCGCTCGCTCTGCTTCCGTTCCCGTAGTATAATCTTTAATCTTCTCCGCTGACAAAGACTGCGTCACACCATCCCCCAGAATGGGAATTGCATAAATAGATACCGTACAGGTCTGATTGGAATAGCTTGCACGGATACCAATCGCAGTGCTGGAGTTATTCATAAATTTATAATCAGGTCCGCCCCAACTCACAGTCGCGTCTGTTCCCGGCGTTACATAAGTTGGTTCAAACGTATGAGATTGGCGGGAAACCGTCTTTAATCCTGCCTTCACCACTGCATTATATAAAGTAGAGGAAACCTGGCAGACACCGCCTCCGATCTCCTGAACGACCTCTCCGTTACTGTAGGCTGCGGCTTCCTGATATCCTTTTTCTTCTGTCCGCTGCCCCACCGTCCCATTAAAGGAAAACGTCTCACCCGGCTGAACGATCGTTCCGTTTACTGCTTTCGCGGCCAGCCGCACATTGGTATTTCGCTTACTGTTCGCTGTTGTATTCGTCGTAAAGCTCGCAACTGTCTTATACTTTTCTCTCGCGGATGCCTCCGAGATCTCCGGCTCAACCGTATCTGCAGATGCTGTGATCTCAGCATCAAAATCCTTAACGCTTACCGCGCTCAGGATATCTTCAGCAAGTTTCTCCTGGTCAATGGAAATACCGCTCTGCGCCCCTGTAAAAAGAAACTTATCACTGTCAGCGTCATAACTGGATATTGAACCGTTCTTTGCGCTTTTATTCCACTTAGAAGCCGCTGCCGCCGCTTCTTCAGCCGCTGCGGACTCCATGCCGGACAGATCAAGTTCATAAGACTCATCCGGTATCGTCGAATAAATCTCATCCAGCAGACTGGCAATCCGTCCGGAAATCAGGTTTGATACTTCATAGGTATCGTCCTCATAAACAACAGTCATTGACCATGGGAAGCGTTCTGCAAGTGCTTCCTCCGCCTCACTTCTGGACATACCGGTAATATCCACACCCTCTACTTCTACTGTCGTCTGGATGGCCGTTGTCTCGACAATCGCCTCGACCGTTGTTTCCTCTGCTTCGGTTTTACTTTCCGAAGTCTGTCCCATATTTTTAACTATACCTGCGATCAGAGCGACCGCAACAATCAGGATAACACCGCCAGCTGCAATACGAACAAAGCCGTCATTGTTCTTTTTATGGTTTCCATTATTATGACCTGTGTTATGTCCTGAATTTCTTCCCCTTTCCGATGCGGAAGAATTGTATGATGAACGGCTTCCCTTAGCCCGTGACGCGGACTTTGCACGGGAACGACCGGCTGATGACTGATTCTGACTCATATTACCCCTTCCTTCACGTTTTTCTTAACGTTCCATCAAGTATAACATACTTTCACTTATTTGGAACACCAAAATTTATTTTTTGTCGTTATATGCGCCAAATTTATTTTTCTCTCTCTTTTTTATGAAACTCTGACATGCCCGTACTCATAAGATGAAGTGTAAATCAATTCTCTGGAGGCGTTCCTATGAGTGATATCGCGGCAACAAACTGCGGCTGTGACGGTGGACCCGGAGGTCCTGGTGGCCCAGGCGGTCCCGGCTTTTGCGGAGGCGGTTGTGGCAATCTGATCTGGTTGATTCTCATTCTGTCGTGCTGCGGAGGCGGCTGTGACCGCGGCCCGGGCGGTCCCGGTTTCTGCGGACCCGGCGGCAACAGCTGTGACCTGATCTGGTTGATTCTGCTGATGAACTGTTTCTGCGGAGGCGGTCCCAGACCGTTCTGCTAAATCAGCCAATCCAGGGCGGGAGGCTTATGCCTCCTGCCTCATCATTGACAACCTTATCGATTGACAGCCTGATTTTTTATCAATGTCTCATTTCCCTGCTTCTTATTTCGTTGTTCTTTTTCCTGTCGTGCTTTTTCTTTACATCGCAGGCATTCTTCATCAATCTCATACACATCATTTCCATCTATAATCAATTTCGTTTTCATACTGTCACACACTCCTGTAGTTTTCTTTACGTCCCAGCATATGATTTTCTTACAGAGACGGGAACTTTACTTTTATCGGCAGTTGCTGACGCAACTCCCGATAAGCTATTATATGAATCGTATCTGAAAACAGTCCCCTCTTTGCATCATGAATCCGTCTTTTTCATCATATATTAAAAATGACAATCATGAAAGCAGGACAAATCCGGTAATTCAGTGTAATGATGAACGAACACAAAAATCAGGATATTGGTCTTACGGAATTTGACTATCAGATGATCTCACCTCAGCTGCAGATGATGAAAGCGGCAATTCCCTATCTCCCCGGCAGGCAGCAGAAATATGTCGCTTTCTATATCCGGCTGCTGGAAGCCAGACGCACAGCAGAACTTTTTCGGGAAAGCGACCTGTCCGCAACCGGCCTTTCACAGGATTCCGACAATCCGGCCTCACCATTTGAGATGCTTCAGGCCATGAAACCCTTTGCCGGTCCGCACGAACGAGATACCATCGAAATGCTCGAAAATATTCAGCTTATGATGCATGCCATGCAAAATCCGACATAAAGGAGGAACTATGAATACTCAGCAAAATCAACATTGGCAAAAAGATCCACGTCTTGCATCGATGGATCCGGAGAAAATCAGATTCCTCACAGATTTTTCAGACAGATTGCGTTCTCTCCCCAAAGATAAAATCATGCCGTTTCTTCTGCTGTTGCGTCAGGAAGCGGAACAAAAACACATCCGCTTCACAGACCAGGAGGCACTGCTTATCGCATCTGTTCTTAGCACTGACATGACCGCGGAACAAAAACATTGGATGGAAACCATGCGCAGTGTCCTGCAGAGACGCTCATAAAGTCTCTCTTTGTCGCCGCAAGGTCTCCATACACCGGCGAAAACAGCCAACCGGCAGGTTTTGCGCAAGGAAGCGGGATGTAATGGTGGCAACAGGTGTCCATTTGGCTGCCGAGCCGATTACTTCCCGCTTTCACTTTTTACTTCACTACAAAATTAACCAGTCTTTTCGGAATATAAATCTTTTTAATAAAGGTCTTTCCTTCCGTCATCGCGGCGATCTTCTCGTCCGCCAGAGCTGCCTGAAAAGCCTCATCCTCAGCAGCATCCGTCGGAATGACAACGGTCGCGCGGAGTTTTCCATTTACCTGCACCGCAATCTCTGTCTGTGCATCCACAGTCTTGCTCTCCTCATACTGTGGCCATGGCTGATTTGCCAGCAGACCCTCGCCTCCGGTTACCTCCCAGATCTCCTCGCAGACATGCGGAGCGATCGGGTTTAACAGTGCCGCAAAGGTCTGGAGCTGTTCCTTACTGATCTTACCAACCGCGTAGATCTCATTGGTCAGAGCCATGAGAGCTGCAATCGCTGTATTAAACTTCATATCTTCCAGATCCGAAGATACCTTTTTGATCGTCTTGTGCAGCGGTGTCTCCAGCTTCGCGGTATCCGGATCATCCGATACCAGATCGACAAACCCGCATACTCGTTCCAGAAAACGCTTGCATCCTTTCACGGAATTCTCATTCCACGGTGTTGCCGCGCTGTAATCTCCCATAAAGAGTACATAAGTTCTCAGCGTATCCGCGCCATAGTCTTCCACAATATCCAGCGGATCCACAACATTTCCTTTGGATTTGCTCATCTTATCGCCATCCGATCCCAGAATCAGTCCCTGGATCGAACGCTTCGCGTAAGGCTCAGGCGTATTGACCACTCCGATATCATACAGGAAATGATGCCAGAAACGAGAGTAAATAACGTGTCTGGTTACATGCTCCATACCGCCGTTATACCAGTCCACCGGCATCCAGTATTTTAATTTTTCCGGATCAGCCAGCGCCTTATCATTGAACGGATCAACATAACGCAGGAAATACCACGAAGAACCGGCCCATTGCGGCATCGTATCGGTCTCCCGTTTTGCCGGGCCGCCGCACTTCGGGCAGGTGCAGTTCACAAAGGAATCGATCTTTGCCAGCGGTGACTCTCCATCAGAACCCGGTTCGAAGTTTTCGACTGTCGGCAGTCTCAACGGAAGTTCCTCATACGGAACCGGTACGACTCCGCATTTCTCACAGTGGATCAGTGGAATCGGCTCCCCCCAGTATCTCTGGCGGTTAAATGCCCAGTCCTTCATCTTATACTGGATTCCCTTATGTCCTGCCCCCATCTTTTCCAGTTCTTCAAGTATACGGGCAATCGCATCTGCCTTATTCTCATATGCGTTCAGATAATCGGAATTAATATATCTTCCCTCTCCGGTATAAGCCGCTGTCTCTATATCGCCGCCCTCAATGACCGGAATGATATCCACACCAAACTTTCTGGCAAATTCATAGTCTCTCTCATCATGAGCCGGCACCGCCATGATCGCGCCTGTGCCATATCCCATCATGACATAATCAGAGATAAAGATCGGAATCTTTTTGCCGGTAATCGGATTTACAGCCTCCATACCGTCAAGTCGTACGCCAGTCTTGTCTTTAACCAACTGTGTCCGTTCAAACTCCGTCTTCTTCGCACATTCCGCACGGTATGCCTTTACCGCATCCATATTGGCAATACGATCGGCATACTTGTCAATCAGCGGATGCTCCGGAGCCATAACCATAAAAGTCACCCCGAAAAGCGTATCCGGACGGGTCGTATAGATCTCCATCTGATCCTCAACACCATCAATGGCAAAATTTACAAACGCACCGGTCGATCTGCCGATCCAGTTCTGCTGCTGCTGCTTTACATTCGCCGGATAATCCACGTCCTTCAATCCGTCCAGGAGTTTATCCGCATACGCGGTTATCTTCAGATACCAGACGTTCTTTGACTTCTGAATCACATCGCTATGACAGATATCACACTTGCCGCCCTGGCTGTCTTCATTAGAAAGAACCACCTTGCAGGACGGACAATAGTTGACCAGGGCGTTACTCCGGAAAACCAGTCCATGCTCAAAAAGTTTCAAAAAGATCCACTGGGTCCATTTATAATAATTCTCATCTGTCGTATCAATAACGCGGCTCCAGTCAAAGGAGAACCCTACCCGCTTTAACTGATTGGAAAATTTTTTAATATTGTCATCCGTAATTTTACGCGGATGCGTACCGGTCTTGATCGCGTAGTTTTCCGTTGGGAGTCCAAACGCGTCAAAGCCGATCGGAAACAGGACATTATATCCCTCCATCCGGCGCTTCCTGCAAATCACCTCAAGGCTGGAATATGCCTTGATATGACCCACATGCATACCCGCCCCACTCGGATACGGGAACTCCACCAGCCCGTAAAATTTCGGTTTATCGCTTCCGTCAACTGCCTGAAATACCTTACTTTCTTCCCATCTCTGCTGCCACTTTGGCTCTATTTTTTTAAAGTTATGCTTCATTGCAACACGTCCTCCTGCACTAGAAAAATATAGCATAAAGAAAGAATGGTGTCAATCGAGTAGGGGGATTTTTCCCTATCCGCCCGTGCGATCGAGTAGGAGGCGGCTTTTTCGCCTCATACTCGCCGCGCGGGTCGGGTGCGGCATCAGCCGCAAAAATTCCTTACCCGGCCCTGCGCATAAAACACGGCGGCCTTTTGGCCGCCGCTCATATATTTCATTTTTATGCGTCGATCTGATCTACCTGAGAAGCTCTTGCCTCCACTTCTTTCTTCTGGATATCGCCCGGCGCCTGCTCGTAACGGGAAAACTCATATTCAAATACACCGATACCGCCAGTCATCGCGCGCAGATCCGTGTTGTAACCATACAGCTCAGACATCGGGATATCCGCTTCAATAATCTGCTTACCCTTATGATCTGGATTCATTCCCAGCACACGTCCGCGTCTGCGGTTCAGATCACCCATGATATCACCCGTAAACTTGTCCGGTACGGTAACCTTCAGAGAAGCAATCGGTTCAAGCAGAACCGGATTTGCATCCATAAACGCTTTCTTGAAAGCCATCATGGACGCAGTCTTAAACGCAAGCTCGGAGGAGTCTACCGGATGATAGGAACCGTCCAGAAGAGTCGCTTTCACTCCTACAACCGGATATGCCGCCATCGGTCCCTTTACGCAGCTTTCCTGTACGCCCTTTTCAACTGCCGGGAAATAGTTTTTCGGCACAGAACCACCAAAAATCTTCTCTTCAAAGATATAAGGAGTCTCCATATCGCCGGATGGTTCAAAACTCATCTTAACATCGCCGAACTGTCCATGACCGCCGGACTGTTTCTTATATCTGGCCTGAACCTCCACTTTCTTGCGGATCGTCTCGCGGAACGCGATCTTCGGCTTGCTCAGCTCGATTGCTACTTTATAACGGTTCTGCAGTTTACTCACCACAACCTCAAGCTGCTGCTCGCCAATCCCGTACAGCAGGAGCTGACGGTTTTCCTGATCATTCACTGCCTTTAACGTCAGATCCTCTTCCATCAGCTTGGACAGAGCGCTGGATACCTTATCGTCATCCCCTTTATTGACCGTCTTATAGCGCATATAGGTATAAGGGGTAGAAATCTGCGGTTTGTGATAGACGATCGGGGCTGTACGAACTGCCATCGTATCTCCTGTCTGCGTCACTGTCAGCTTGCCGACTGCGCCGATATCTCCGGCGCGCAGCTCCGGCACCTCAATCGCGTCCTTGCCGCGCAGGATATATACCTTGGCAACCTTTTCTTCCGTATCTTTATTAACATTATAAATCACACTATCCGGTTTTAAGGTACCTGTGCAGACCTTCATCAGAGAATACTTGCCAATGAACGGATCCACGATCGTCTTAAACACTTTTGCAGAAAGAGAAACCTCATCGTTGTATCTGGCTGTAAAACGCTCACCGGTAGAAACATCAACGCCGACGCACTCAGACTTATCCGGCGAGGGCAGATAGCGATCGATTGCTTCGAGCAGTACGCGGAATCCCTGACAGTTAATGCCGGAACCCATCAGAACCGGTACGATCGTTCCGTCAGATACATGCATATGAAGCGCTTCGGATATCTCCTCCTCCGTAAACTCCTCACCGGAGAAATACCGTTCCATATATTCTTCACTTGTCTCTGCAACTGCCTCGATCAGTGCCTCACGCGCGATACCCAAGTTTTTCTGGCTGTATTCCGGAATCTCACACTCCACATAATCGCTGAGGTTGGTAAAGCGACGACCGGACATCTTTACGACATCAACAAAACCGACAAATTTTTCATTTTCACGGATCGGAAGCTGGAACGGCGCGATACTGCGGCCAAAACGCTTCTCAAGTTTCAATACAAGTTCACGATAGCTTGCATGATCATCATCCATATTCGTCACAAAGAATATTCTCGGCAGACTATAACGCTCGCACATCTCCCAGGCTTTCTCTGTGCCGACCTCGATACCCGCCTTGCAGTTTACCACAATAATTGCGGCATCCGCAACACTGATCGCTTCCTCTGCCTCTCCGACAAAATCAAAGTATCCGGGAGTATCAAGCAGATTGATCTTGACCAGACCATTCTCCCCTTCATATTCCAGCGGTACTATGGAAGTAGACAGGGAAAACTGACGCTTGATCTCCTCTTTATCGTAATCGCTGATGGTATTGCCGTCCGTAACCTTACCCATGCGCTTGATCGCGCCGGTAAGGAGTGCCATAGCTTCGACTGCGGTTGTCTTGCCTGACCCCCCATGTCCAAGAAGCGCGACGTTACGGATCTGACCGGTTCCATATACATTCATAAAAAAACCTCCTGCTAGTTTTGTAGTTTTGCGTAGATGCCTTGAATTCCGGCACAAAAAACATTATGCTAACATTCTACTAAAAAAGTAAGCCGATTACAAGTCGTTTTAGCGATTTGCACAATAAAAATTTTACTATACTTTTATTGATTAAAGTTTTGTCAATTGAAGTGTTGACATCCTTTTTTCCTTGCTGTAGAATGGTAACCGTTCCATTATCAATCAGAAAAGAGGAAATATTATGGACCATATCTTTGGATTTATCGGACTGGGGCTGATCGGCGGCTCTATCGCCAAGGGCATCAAACGCTCTATGCCATCCGCGAAAATCATGGCTTATATGCGCACCCGTTCCAAACTCGAAAGGGCGCATGAGGATGGTATTGTAGATGTCATCCTGGAAGGTGTCACCGAGGAGCTGAGGGAATGCGACGTTGTTTTTCTTTGCACTCCAGTGGAATATAATGCCCGTTATCTGGAAACCGTCCGGCCTTTTCTTCGCTCCGGCGCCATCCTGACCGATGTCGGGAGCACAAAATCAGATATACACAGGGTTGTAACCGAGCTGGATATGGAGGACTGCTTTATCGGAAGTCACCCAATGGCCGGTTCTGAGAAAACCGGCTACGAAAACGCTACCGACCATCTCCTGGAAAATGCATATTATATTATTACACCGACCGCAAAAACCCGACAGGAGGATATTTACCGCATGGTAACCGTCGCCCACCTGATCGGCTCCATCCCCATTGTCCTCGACTGTGAGGAACACGACCGGATCGCAGCAGCGATCAGCCATTTACCGCATATTATCGCTTCCAGTCTGGTTAATCTGGTGCGCGACTCGGATTCTCCGGATGAGATGATGAAACGGCTGGCTGCGGGCGGTTTTAAGGACATCACGCGAATCGCTTCCTCTTCTCCTGTTATGTGGGAACAGATCTGCATGACCAACACCGACAATATCATCTCCATGCTGGAAGCCTATATCCACTCTCTTGAGGATACCCTGGAAGATCTGAAAGAGCATAACGGCAGCGCAATCAATCAGCTGTTTGATTCTTCGCGCACCTACCGGAATTCTTTTGTCAGCACATCCCGGGGTTCCGTCACTCCGGATTATTCATTTACTGCTGACGTTGTCGATGAACCCGGCGCAATCTCCACGCTCTCAGCGATTTTGAGTGCGCGCGGCATCAATATCAAGAATATCGGCATCAATCACATCCGGGATCACGGCGAAGGCGCCTTAAAAGTCAGCTTCTATGACCGTGAATCTATGGAACTCGCCTGGAAACAGCTTTTAAAGTTCAATTACCAGCTGATCCGGTTTCAATAAAAAGGAGAAACATCTATAAAAGGAGAAACACCTATGAAATTCAGCGCAGTCAAACGTTTGCGCGGAGAAATTACCGTGCCGGGAGATAAATCCATTTCTCATCGAAGCGTCATGTTTGGATCCCTTGCGAAAGGAACCACGGAAATCCATCATTTCCTGCGGGGAGCCGATTGCCTCTCTACCATTTCCTGTTTTCAGGCTATGGGAGTTACCATTGACATTTCCGGCGATATGGTCACTGTCCACGGCAATGGCCTGCACGGCCTGAAAAAACCGGAATCAATCCTTGACTGCGGAAACAGCGGGACCACAACCAGGCTGATTGCCGGAATCCTCTCCGCGCAGGATTTTGATGTCACACTAACCGGTGATGCCTCCATCCAAAAGCGCCCGATGAACCGTATCATCACTCCGCTTTCCCGGATGGGCGCAAGGATCCGCAGTCTCCATGACAACGGTTGTGCCCCGCTTGCCATAACCGGTACCCATCTAAACGGCATTCATTATCTTTCTCCTGTTGCTTCGGCGCAGGTCAAATCTTCCATCCTGCTGGCCGGACTTTACGCAACAGGCGAGACTCGCGTGTCCGAGCCGTATCTGTCCAGAAATCACACCGAACTGATGCTTTCTTCTTTTGGCGCTGACGTCCGTACAGAAGACACGACAGCAATCATCCAACCGGCAGATGAACTCTACTGTCAGAAGATTGAAGTACCCGGGGATATCTCATCCGCCGCATTTTTCCTGGCCGCCGGGCTGATGATTCCTGATTCCGAGATCCTGATCCGAAACGTCGGCATCAATCCGACCCGCGACGGCATCCTGCGTGTATGCCGTGATATGGGCGGAAATATCGAACTTCTGAACATTCGCGATAACGGCCATGAACCGAATGCAGACATCCTGGTAAAGACCTCTTCCCTTCATGGAACTGTGATCGGCGGGGCTATAATCCCGACCCTCATCGATGAGATTCCGATGATTGCAGCACTCGCCTGTCTGGCCGATGGCGAAACCATCATCCGGGATGCCGCTGAACTGAAAGTAAAGGAATCCAACCGGATAGAGGTTATGGTGCGCGGCCTTTCTGCCATGGGCGCAGATGTCAGAGAAACCGACGACGGCATGGTGATCCGCGGAGGCAGACCACTGCATGGAACTGTTATTGACAGCCATCTGGATCACCGCATCGCAATGACCTTTGCGATCCTTGGATGCTGCGCCGAAGGAGAGACCGAAATCATCGGTGCTGATTGCGTAACGATTTCTTATCCGCAGTTTTATCAGGATCTGAAAGGACTCATTCAGTAACTCGTGTCCTTTGTGCCAACAAGATCTGTTCGTCACTTAAATATTACATTTTTGTTAATCTTATTTGCAAAGTAAAAAGAATCCTGTATAATTGATACCAGTTAGGACGGGATTTTTTTTATTCCATATTTCACTTCCGGCTTGTCCGGGTCAGGAGAATGAATCATGTACATCAGAAAAACCAATTTTATCCAAACAGCCAGAAGACTGATCAGCGCTCTTACTGCCGCAGCCATTTTTTCCATCGGTTGTTTATCGATTTCTTATGCCGACGAAATTGCCACGGCGTCCGACACCACCGCAACACCGACACTATGGGTTGCCGGAGATTCTACAGCTGCGGAGTTCAGCGACAATTATTATTACCCCAGATATGGCTGGGGTACACAATTATACCGCTATTTCCAGGGCCTTGACATCCGTAATCTGGCTGTGTCGGGTACCAGCACCAAAAGTTATACCTCAACCGATTCTTATACTACTCTCCTGTCTGATATGAAAGAGGGAGATTATCTGCTGATCGGCTTTGGACATAATGATGAAAAGGCCGAGTCTGCCCGTTATACCAATCCCAACGGGTCCGTAACCACGCCAGGTTCTACCCGCTACTATCTCTACGAGAATTTTATCCGTCCCGCTCAGGAAGCCGGAGTTACTCCAATTGTCTGCACTCCGATTGTCCGCAGAGATCCCGACGGCAACTATAACGGCGCGAGCGCCCACATCATAGAAAGCCAGACCACGATCGAAGGAACTTTTGAAGGCGGCGACTACGCCAAGGCGATATCCTCCGGAGCCGTAGGAAAGAACGCCCTGGTTATCGATCTCACGACAAGGACCAAACTTCTCTATCAGTCGCTCGGTACGCAGGGGTCAAAATGGCATCACGCCTTTTCCTCCCCTAACGAGGTCAGTATTGACAACACTCATACCAACCTGTATGGAGCCGCTTACAACGCCTATCTGATTGCGGATGAGATCGCAAAGAGCAGCAGTTCACTGAAAGATTATCTGATCGATACTCCGGAGCCTCCGGATTTCTCGATCCTGATTCCCAATCCGGATTATACCTTCCAGACCTACGTCCGTCCGGAAAGTGACAGTACGAAATGGACAGCTGCGGGCGACTGGAAGCCGACGGTATTTGGCGATGTGGAAGCTCTCGAATACCTGAATGATATTTACTTTCATTTTATTCCCTATGAAAATGGTGCGATCCGCATCGCTGCAGGCAGACAGGGCGGCACCACATCAGACATCGTCGGCGCCAGCGTCGGAAAAATTTCCACAGATACAGATGGGATTGCCATGTACTATCAGGCAGTACCTGCGGATCAGAATTTTACATTGACTGCCTATGCCACCATTAACTCCATCGATCCCAATAACCAGGCTTCTTTCGGTCTGATGGCCCGGGACGATATTTATGTGGATTATGTAACCAATGACACTTTAGGCGACTACGTGGCCGCCGCTTCTCTGATGATGGGTTCCGATACCCCCTGGAACTGCTTTGCCCGCAAGAGCGGCGTATTGACCCGCGGAGATTACACAGAACGCAATTACATTGACGGAGAAACCGTCCGTCTCGAAATCCGCAAAACCTCAGACGGGTATACCTGCACATACGGCAGCAACCCTCCGGTCTCGGCTGGTTTTGACTTTCCGCTCACCAGACTGGATCCCGAATATATCTATGTGGGAATGTTCGCCGCACGCAGCGCGGATGTTACTTTCTGGGATGTACAGCTGACACTCGATTAAAAATCTCATCGACCAGGACGCATTCCCCTATAAACGAAAAGAAGATTCCCAACATCAGGGAATCTTTTTTCGTTTCAGGAATTCTGATACCGGTTATGATTGTAAAGCAAATGAAACCGCATCTCCATTTCCGCCTCAAAGGACCTGTGGTCACGGATGGATTCATAAATCTTCCGGTGAGAAATCCGCGTCTGCTCATAATCCGTTTCGCTCACTTCTCCTGCGAACACCTGAATCCCTTTCATAATGACGGGAATCAGATTTCCCATCACGGTATTGCCCGTACAGTCAGCAATCTTCTCATGAAAGCGACAATCTGCCTCAGTGAAATCCTGTCTCCGGCGGATCTGATCCTCCATTTCTTCTAAAATCTCCTGTAATTCGACAATGTCTTTTTCCGATACTTCCTGAGCCGCCAGACCCGCGACCGGAGGCTCAATAATCAGACGCAACTGGAGCAAATCGACAGTCAGTTTTTTTCGATCGGCCACCATGGCAAAACCGAGCGGATCATCTGCGACTCCCTGCTTTTCAGAAATATAAGTACCGGCACCCTGACGGATTGTGATAATGTTTTTTGATGTCAGAATTTTCAGAGCTTCGCGCACCGTATTTCTGCCCACACCCAGCATTTCACATAATTCTTTTTCTGTTGGAAGTTTTTCCCCCGGCAGGAAAGGACGATCCTGAATCAACCTCAGGATCTCATCCGATACTTTTTCCGCAAGTGTTTTCGCCTGTACCGTCATCCGCTACCTCCGCACGCCAACATTCTTCGTCACAATCACGTTTGCACCCAAACCAAGTACATTTTCAATCACCAGATCTCCAATCGAAACCGGCGCTTCCAGTTCAATCTCGCGTATTTCCTTCATTACATCGAAGATCCGCCCCCTGGGAACAGGCGCGTCCAAACGAACACTGACAAGAGGCAGTTCCCCATTCTTAAGCCGCACGGAACTTGCAATCGTCCTGCGTGGATCACTTATCTCCTGACGGGCATAGTCTTCTCCCCGTCTGCAGCCTGCGCCTCTGATCGTGACTGCCTTTCCATCTTCTGTCTCCACCTCGATCCCGCATCCGTTCGGACACACAATGCATGTAAATTCCTTCAGCATAATACGCTCACCTCGATTTCTGTATTTCCCGTCAGCATTTCTTTTTTAACCGGGATCCGGATCATTTCCGCGGGCAGCGCTTTCTTCATCCTTTTCTCTGCGACTACCTGATCTCCCTGTCTGACCACAATGACACAGTTTTCCAGCTTTTTGGATACCCGCATAGTAAGATCGACATCCTGTTTTCCACTGATCTTCTGGGGCACCGTATGATTGATATCCGGAGACGTATGAACCGCAACCGGGCATTCCGGAAGGGAACCGTTTTTTACATATTCAGCTACGCCATCTGCCAGTTTCTCTGCCTCTAATGACACAAAGTCCACCAGGTCATGGACATGCAACACATTACCCGCCGCGAAAAATCCCTCCTGATCTGTCTGAAAATACTCATCAACCACAGCGCCGCGCGTCCTTGGATCAAGGCTGATTCCCGCGTCAATCGAAAGTTCATTTTCCGGAATCAATCCAACCGAAAGAATCACTGTATCACAGGAATATTCCTTTTCCGTACCCGGAATCGGCTGCAGATGATCGTCAACCTCCGATATCGTCACTCCTGTCACCCGCTCATTTCCATGAATACTGGTAATCGTATGGCTCAGGTACAGAGGGATCCCATAATCATTCAGACACTGTTCGATATTTCTGGGAAGTCCGCTTGGAATCGGCTGGATTTCAAATACTGCCTGCACATGTGCTCCCTCCAGTGTCAGCCGACGCGCCATAATCATACCGATATCGCCGGAACCAAGAATCACAATTTCCTTTCCCGGCATCCGATTATACAGATTGATATAAGCCTGAGCGACGCCCGCTGTAAAGACTCCGGCCGGCCGTTCCCCCGGTATGCCCAATGCTCCTCTTGTCCGTTCCCGGCAGCCCATCGTCAGAATCACTGCCCTGGCCTGAATCTTGCGCAGGCCATCCTCCGACGCAATGGTTACAACCTTATCCCTGCTTACATTAAGAACGGTCGCATTCCGTATAAACGGGATTCCTTTATCCATTACCTCCCGGATAAATCGTTCCGCATATTCCGGTCCGCTTAAAGTTGTGCCAAAGCGTGTCAGTCCAAAACCATCATGGATACACTGGCGCAGGATGCCTCCCAGTGTTTTCTCTCTTTCTACTATTAATACATCATGGATTCCCTTCGCATGCAGCTCTGCCGCAGCGGCCAGACCGGCGGGACCTCCGCCTATAATCACTACGTCTCGCTTTTCCATCATCTGTCTACTCCTCCCGCACTTTTCCGGTAAATATCCACGAGTTTTGTCTGGCGTACCGGATCTCAGTCTCCGGAATGCCCAGTTCGTCCTCAATCATCTTCGCTACGCGCATCTGACAGTATCCTCCCTGGCAGCGTCCCATCATGGAACGAGTCCGGTATTTGATCCCCGTCATGGTATGTACGCCAAGCGGATTATGAATTGCTTCCAGGATCTCAGCCTTTGTCACTTTTTCACAACGGCAGACCACCTCTCCGTAATCCGGATTTTCTTTTATCAGCCGTGCTTTCGTCTCATCATCCTGCTCTTCAAAACGGATAATCGCTTTACGAACCGGGTTGAAATCCGCATTTTCTTCGAGCTTTTCATATTCCTGAATCATGCGCACAACCTGTCTTCCGATCGGAACAGCAGCCGTAAGTCCGGGCGATTCAATACCGACAAGGTTTACCGCATTGGGAGCGATTTCCGGACGTATCTCAATCTTAAAGTCCTGAATCACACCATTTTCATCCACCCATTTCGGCAATATTCCTGAATAATTACGTATATAATCTCCTTTTTTGATACATGGCCAGATATCGGACGCACTTCTCGCCAGATAATCCATATTTTCCTGAGGTACCCCATAATAGGTAAAATCTGTTACATTTTCCGCATTCGGCCCGATAATTACATTGCCATCTGTCGTATTCGTCACATGAATGCCCATATAGGTATTGCTCGGAACCGGATATACCGGCATCGGCAGCAAATCTCCTGTCCTGCGGTCCAAAATGATATAATCCCCCTTCGAACCGATCACGCGATAGCCTTTGATCCCCAGCAGATCAGAGATCTTTCCACATCCCAGGCCCGCCGCATTTACAACCCAGCGAGAATGATAAGTCCCCTGGGTCGTTGTGACCTCGTATCCATCCTCCTTTTGCTCAATTGCCGTCACCTCATTGTCAAAAAAATACCGCACCCCGTTCTGGGCCGCGTTTTCCGCCAGAGAAATGGTGTAAATAAATGGATCCAGAATGCCGGATCGTTCGGAAAACATGGCAAATTCGCCCACGGCAGCCGGCACCAGGCGATTCAGTTCTTCCTTTTCAATCAGACGCAGGCCGGTCGCTCCGTTCTTTTCTCCCTGAGCCATGGTACGTTTTAATGATTCCCTGTCCTCTGCGCTCTTTCCCACAAGAACTTTCCCGCAGCGTTTAAAAGAAAACCCCAGTTCCTTTGCCAGCTGATCCATCCCCTGGTTTCCTTCTACACAGAGCTTTGCCTTCCATGTGCCGCTGTCATAAGCGAAACCGCCATGCACGACCCCTGAATTGCGTCCGCTTGTCTCGTAACACACATCCAGGTTTTTTTCCAGCACACCAATCTTTAAACGGTATCTGGATAATTCTCTGGCGGTGGCGCTTCCGACCGCGCCCCCGCTAATAATCAGAACATCAAATGGTTTCATCTTTCCCCTCCAGATTCATCCTATAAATTTACCGATATATTAGCATTAATTCTCAGTATGGTCAAGTATTTGTCTTAAATTCATGGGATGTATTTATCGACTTCGAATGGATACAGATCATAAGACTTACTCCTATGGAAGAACAAAGAATGCGCGAATGCGCATCTACACTCCGCCCGGAGGGCTTTTTATCTTATAGGACGAACTTCCTAATAAGATAAAAAACCGGGAATCCTCAATCTCAGGGGTTCCCGGCATTATTATCTTACTCGTCTACTCGTCCCAGTTATGATACACAGCCTGCACATCATCATCGTCATCCAGCAGATCCAGAATCCGATTCATCTTTTTGATATCATCCTCATTCGATAACTCTACCCATGTCTGGGGAATCATCGTCACATCTGCGGAGGCCATCTCAATTTTCTGCGCTTCCAGCGCCTCACGAACCTGACTGAAATCATCCGGATCCGTAATAATCTCGTAGCTGTCTTCTTCTTCGGAAAAATCCTCCGCACCCGCATCCAGAGCAATCATCATCAGTTCATCCGGATCCAGATCACATTCTTCCTTGTCAATGACGATCTGTCCCTTTTTATCAAACATAAAGGAAACGCTTCCCGGAGTGCCGACATTACCGCCACCTTTGGTAAAAGCACTTCTGACATTAGCCGCGGTCCGGTTTTTATTATCCGTCAGAGTATCCACAATGATGGCTACGCCGCTCGGACCATAGCCCTCATATGTAAGCATTGCATAATCTACCGAGTTTGCATCACCCGCTGCTTTTTTGATGCCGCGTTCAATCGTATCATTCGGTACATTATTGGCTTTTGCCTTGGCAATGACGTCACGCAGCTTGCTGTTATTGGCCGGGTCGGGGCCTCCGGCCTTCACAGCCACCGCGATCTCCCGGCCTATAACCGTAAAGATCTTGCCTTTGGCAGCGTCGTTCCTTTCTTTTTTATGTTTGATATTCGCAAATTTCGAATGTCCTGACATAATATCCTCCTATCTGACGTTTCTTTTTTTCATCCCAAAAACACATAGAACATAACCTGTTAATTTTAACACGCTTTTTTTCTCTTAGCAAGAGCAGACTCCACGATTTTCTTCGATTTTATTTACTCAGGGATTTCCCGGGATCTGACTCATGATTTTACATACCTCGGCTTACGGTTTTATGTAGAAAGCTCAAGGCTTACTCGCAGAGCCTGATCTACCCTCTGCAACAGTTCGGAATCAATATGACAGATTTTTTCTTTCAAGCGCTGCTTATCAATCGTACGCAGCTGCTCCAGCAGGATCACAGAATCCTTAACCATATCGCATTTTCGCGTATCCAGTTCCACATGAGTCGGCAGCTTGGCTTTGTTCATTCTTGAGGTGATCGCCGCGCAGATCACAGTCGGACTGTGCTTATTTCCGACATCATTCTGGATAATCAGTACCGGGCGCACGCCGCCCTGCTCTGAACCTACCACCGGTCTCAAATCTGCATAATAAATATCTCCTCGTCTGATCAGCATCCGAATTTCCTCTCCGAATCTAACTTTGATAAGTATAGTATGAGCCAAATTTCAAAAAGATATACTCATCAGACGAAAGTCTTTGCGAAAGAATCTTTCAACAAAAGCTAAAATTCACAGGCTCACAACCTGTATCAATCCATAAAATCCTCATAGCGGTCCCGGAAATAATCTTTCCTTCCTGCAATCAAACCTCCCCGCAAATACACTCTTGGCACCCGCTTTCCGATATCGCAGACCAGTTCATAATGAAATCTTCCACTGATACGGGCAATCTCCTCTGCCGTAATCTGCTCTTCTCCATCTCTTCCCATCAATGTTACCTCTGATCCAACCTCCACATCCGGGATTTCCGTCACATCCACCATAAACTGATCCATACAGACACGTCCCCGGATCGGCGCTTTCTTTCCCCCGATCAACACATAGCCGCGGTTGGACATCCCCCTCGGATAACCATCGCCGTAGCCAACCGGCACTGTGGCGATTCTGGACTCTGTTTCTGTCACAAACGTGCAGCCATAGCTGATTGGTGTCCCTGCCGACACCTTTTTGACATAGGTAACAAAGCTTTTTAATCCCATCGCCGGTTTCAACGGGACTCTTTTCTGCTCTACTTCATCCGATGGATACAGACCATAAATTGAAATACCTGCGCGTACCGTATGCAGATGTGCCTGCGGCAGATCAATAATTGCGGCGCTGTTCGCAATATGCAAAACTGGAATTTTGATTCCCTGTTCCTTTAAAAGGGAAAGAAAACGCAGATATCTCTCCTGCTGCCTCTCAGCGTAAGACTTATCTGTCTCATCCGCTTTCGCGAAATGAGTAAACATCCCTTCGATCTCAATACCCGGTAAAGACGCAATCTCACACGCAATCTTCACTCCTTCTGCATCCGGAGACATTCCGATACGGCCCATGCCGGTATCGACGGCCAAGTGGATCTTAGCCTTTTTTCCACAGTGTGACGCCAGCTCCGATAATGGTCTTGCCTGCGCAACGGTAAAAACAGCCGGACGAATCTCCTGTTCAATCAGGTCCTGCGCATGAGACGGATGTGTCACACCCAGAACCAGGATTGGCTTTGTGATTCGGTGAGTTCTGAGGTTGAGTGCTTCCTCAATCGTCGCCACCGCATAGCCATTCACATAAGGATCGATGGTTTTTGCTATGGGTACCGCCCCATGCCCATACCCATCCGTTTTTACCACACCAATCATATTGGTACCAGACCGAAGGTTCTTCTGCATTGACCGCATATTAAAATCGACCGCATCCAGGTCAATCGTTGCAAATACTCTCGTGTATGAATTCATTTTCTTCACCCTCCGATACAATCCGCAATATCATGTGCAAGCACACCACGCGGACCTTTTTCCTGCGCTGCTTTCTCACCGGCAAGTCCATGTACATATACACCATAAGCCGCCGCTTCGATCCCGTCCATACCCTGAGCGACCAGCGCTCCGATCACTCCGGTCAGAACATCTCCGGAACCACCTTTTGCCATCGCACAACATCCGCTGGTATTGATATAAACCCTGCCATCCTTATCCGCTATCACCGTCGACGCGTCTTTGAGCACACAGACGGCTCCGGTTCTGGCACTGTACTCTCTCGCAGTACGAATCCGATCTTCCTTGATCTTCTCGGAAGCCAGATTCATCAGCCGGGACATTTCTCCGATGTGAGGCGTGAGAATCATATTTTCAGTAAGATATCGTGTCAGCTGCGGATATGCGGCAATCGTATTTAAAGCATCCGCGTCCAGTATAATCGGCACATAAGCGTACTCAAGAACGGTGCGCACCAGGATCTCCACGTAAGGCTCTCTCCCCAGTCCCGGTCCCAGTACGATTGCATCTGCCCACTCACATTGTCTTTCAATCAGTTCCGGACTCCCATCGATCTGGTCCGGATCATACGACGCGACAATCGCTTCCGGAATCTGTGACTGCAGAATCATCCGATTTGCATCGACAGTCAGGATCTTAACCAGACCGGCACCGGTACGATATGCGGCGAGTGCAGACAGATAAGCTGCTCCGCTCATACCCTTACACCCGGAGATAATCAGGACCTTGCCAAATGTTCCCTTATTACCATCCGCCGGGCGTTCGGGAAGCGATGCCAGATCTTCCGCTTCCAGATATCTCGCATCGGGTTTTGTCTGGCTGAGACTACATCCCGCAAATCCGATATCTGCAATCCTCACCAGCCCCGCATAACCTCTGCCCGGATACAGGAGCAGACCATTTTTCGCATAACCGAAGGTTACGGTGACCTCTGCCTTCAGCGCAATTCCCATCACTGCTCCGGTATCTGCATGAATCCCTGACGGGATATCCACTGCAAGAACCTTTGTCCTGGCATTCTCCTCCTTCTTTGTCATCAGCCATTCAATCAGGCTGCGGTACGTTCCACCGATCTCACGCGTAAGACCGATGCCAAAAAGCGCGTCAACAATCAGATCCGGCCATCCTTCCGGCAGCTCCGGCAATACTGCCATCTGGATATCCAGTCTCTGCGCAATCTGCTTCTGGATCCGATACTCCGCTGACGCATGCTCTTCATTTCCTGCCAGGATCAACACAATCTGCATCCCACGCGACTGAAGGATCCTTCCCATCGCGATCCCGTCCGCACCGTTATTACCGCTGCCGCAGGCAATCCAGCAAACCTGTGTGCCGCAGGCATTCGAAAGCGGCGGAATGTCCGTACTCTCTGAACTTAGCAATTCACAGGCCACGTCTGCCGCTGCTAACGCCGCCCGCTCCATCAGCACCAATGACGGAATCCCGATCTGCTGGATCGTATACCGGTCCACTTCTTTCGCCTGTGCTCCTGTCAAGGAATTCTTCATCATTCAATCCCCCTTTTGTCTGTATCGGCAACCGTTCAGACAGCATCTTCTGCCAATACCTCCCATTCCTCATATAAGGCTTCCAGCTCGCTTTTCAGTTTTTCCTTCTCCTGATTTAATTCCACCAGGCGTTCTACATTTGTATAGACTTCTTCTTCTCCCAGAAGATGATCGATCTCATGATCACGAACCTCCCGCTCGTGGATCTTTTCCTCTACTTTCTTTAAATCATTCTGCCTTTTGCGAATTTTCGCCTGTTCTTCCTTATGGAGCTTCCAGTCCTGTTTTCCTCCGGAGGCAATAGGATCCTTCGCCATATCAATACCATCCGGATCTTTACCTGTCGCCACAGTACCCGCATTCCCCATGGGCTCTGTAGCATACAGGTGGTTCATCTGTTCTTTTTTCTCCAGATAATAATCATAATTTCCAATATACGGGATCAGCATATGTCCGGTCAGTTCCAGGATACGCGTCGCAGTCTGATTAATAAAATACCGGTCGTGAGATACATAAAGCACCGTTCCTGTATAATTTTTCAGTGCTTCTTCCAGGATTTCCTTGGACATAATATCCAGATGGTTCGTCGGCTCATCCAGGATCAGGAAATTTGCCTCCGAAAGCATCAGCTTCGCTAACGATACTCTTCCCCGTTCTCCGCCGCTTAGATCAGCAATCCGTTTAAAAACATCATCTCCCGTAAAAAGAAACGCGGCCAGATGATTGCGAATCTGCGTGTTGGTCAGTCGGGGAAACGCCTCCTGTACTTCTTCAAAAATTGTCTTTTTCATATGAAGGACATGATGTTCCTGATCATAATATCCGATATGAACTTTCGCGCCCAGTAAGATCTTTCCGGTATCCGCCGGGATAAGCCCGTTAATCAGCTTCAGGATCGTCGTCTTGCCGACGCCGTTATTGCCGATAATCGCGACCCGTTCTCCCCGCTTGATCTCCATCCCCAGATGCTGAAATAACAGACGGCCGTCAAAAGACTTACTCAGATCCGTTACCGTCAGCACATCATTTCCACTGAGAATATTGGGTTCCAGATGAATCCGCATCTCGTCGTTAAACTCTGCCGGTTTGTCCAGAAGTTCTACCCTGGAAAGCATCTTTTCCCGGCTCTCCGCCCGCTTAATCGATTTTTCTCTGTTAAACTGCTTCAGCTTCGCAATCACTTCTTCCTGATGCCGGATCTCCTGCTGCTGGTTGAGCCATGCCTTTCTCTGCGCGCTGCGAACCAGAGCTTTTTTCTCACTGTAAGCGGTGTAATTGCCGGGATATACCGTCGACTTCCCTGACTCCAGTTCAACCACCTTTGTGACAACCCGATTCAGAAAATACCGGTCATGCGCGACAATCACAACCGCCCCCTGATAATTCAGCAGATAATTTTCCAGCCAGGAAATCGACATCATATCCAGATGATTGGTTGGCTCGTCCAACAGGATAACATCAGCACGGGAAAGCAGAAGTTTGCCCAGAGAAACCCGTGTTTTCTGTCCTCCGGACAAGGTACGTACTTCCTTGGAAAACTCATTTTCCTCAAATCCCAGTCCCTTTAAAACGCCGACGATTTCGCTCTTCCATGCGTAACCATCCTCCATCTCAAAGGTATGATTGAGTGTCGAATATTCCGCCAGCATCTCCTCCAGTTTTTCACCCTGAGCATGTTTCATCTCACGCTCCAGTCTCCGGATTGCTTCTTCCATCTCGATCACCGGCCGTTTTACCTCCATCAGCTCCTCGTAGATCGTACGGTCGCTCTCCAGATCCTGCTGCTGCGCGAGATATCCCAGCGATTTCCCTTTTGCGAGAGTAACCTCACCCGAATCGGATTCCATCTCACCGACAATAATCTTAAGAAGTGTCGATTTCCCGGCTCCGTTGATGCCGATGACCGCTGTCTTCTCATGATCCTCCACATGAAAAGTAACATCGGATAAAACCTGCTCTGTGCCAAACGCCTTCTTGATATGATTGCATGATAATATCATGATTTTCTCCCATAAATGATATCCGGGACTCCATGGATTTCCGGACAAATATTTGTATTACCGCATATCGGCTCTGTGTTATTTCATATATACCGCAAACTGCTATCCATTATAATATAGCAATCGTTTTTTTTCAACACGCAACCAATCGAAGCAAGTATCAAAAGATTCCTGCCCCAAAGACCTTTTATCTTACATGACATACTTTCTATCAGGCAAAAGTGACACTTTTAACAAAAGTATACAATATAACTTTGCAATCAGTTTGACAAGAATTAGACAATGTATTATAATGAACGAAGGATACATTGCAAAAGAGGTGGTAGTTATGGAAACCCGGGAAATCTCCAAAGCGGTCATTGCACGTTTACCGAGGTATTATCGATATCTCGGCGAATTAATGGAGTCCGGAGTAGATCGCATTTCCTCCAACGAATTAAGCCGGAGGATGAACGTCACTGCGTCTCAGATTCGTCAGGATTTAAATAATTTCGGCGGTTTTGGTCAGCAGGGATACGGATACAATATTAAGTATTTATACAGTGAGATCGCCAAGATTCTTGGAATTGACCGACAGCACAATCTGATTATTATCGGCTCCGGCAACCTCGGACAGGCACTTGCGAATTACGCGAATTTTGAAAAACGTGGATTTCTGATCAAGGGCATGTTCGATATCAACCCCAGACTGATCGGCCTGGTGGTTCGCGGGATCGAGATTCGCGGCGTAGAAGATCTGGAAACTTTTATCAAAGAAAATGAAGTTCAGATGGCTGCTCTGACGATCCCCAAAACCAAGGCTCCGGAGATCGCGGATCGTCTGGTAAATGCAGGGATTAAGGGGATCTGGAATTTTGCTCATGTCGATCTGCAGGTGCCAGATGATGTAGTCGTGGAAAATGTTCACCTTTCAGAAAGCCTGATGCGGCTTTCTTATCGGGTCTGCAATATCCAGGAGGAAAAGAAAAAGAAGCGCAGCTGATAAAATCGGGAGAGGATCTCTATACGGATCTTCTCCCGATTTTTTCTGTCCCGCCGGAGCTTATCTTTATTCTTTCATGCCTGGTGTGCGCCGCGCCAGCGGCGCATGCCCGTTTACTTTGAGAATCTATATTTCTCACGCCGGCTTTGGCTCATTCTTTGCCGCATTTCCGGTATAAAGCTGATAATACCTTCCCTCTTTTTCAAGAAGCTCTTCATGGTTGCCCCGCTCGATGATCTGCCCCTGCTCCAGGACAATGATGCAGTCAGAATTGCGGATCGTGGAAAGCCTGTGGGCGATCACGAACGTGATCCGCCCCTTCATCAGTCCGTCCATGCCCTTCTGAACCAAGGCCTCTGTCCGCGTATCAATCGAACTGGTTGCTTCATCCAGGATCAGAACCGGCGGATCCGCTACCGCCGCCCGTGCGATCGCGATCAGCTGTCTCTGTCCCTGAGACAGATTCGCTCCGTCTCCCTTTAGTACCGTATCATATCCGTGAGGCAGACGCGTGATAAATCCATCCGCGTTTGCCAGCTTTGCCGCAGCGATACACTCCTCATCCGTAGCGTCCAGGCGCCCATAACGGATATTTTCCATCACGGTTCCGGTGAAAAGATGAGTGTCCTGGAGAACAATCCCCAGACTTCTGCGCAGATCCGCTTTTTTGATCTTATTAATATTGATCCCGTCATAGCGGACTTTTCCGTCTGCGATATCGTAAAAACGATTAATCAGATTGGTAATTGTCGTCTTGCCCGCTCCGGTGGAACCGACAAAAGCGATCTTTTCACCCGGCCGTCCAAAGAGCGTAACGTCATGCAGCACGACCTTCTTACCATCATAACTGAAATCCACATGATCAAACTGAATATTTCCACGCACCAGCTCATAAGTCAGTGTACCGTCATGATGCGGATGTTTCCATGCCCAGATACCGGTCCGTTCCTTCACTTCCGTAATTTTCTGATCGGCGTCTACTTTGGCATTTACCAATGTCACATAACCATCGTCTACCTCTGGTTCCTCATCCAGCAGATCAAAGATCCGTTTCGCGCCGGCCAGAGCCATGACAACACTGTTTGCCTGCATGGAGATCTGATTGATCGGCATGTTAAAGCTCTTGCTTAACGCAAGGAAAGAAACCAGGGTTCCCACGGTGACGCCGCCGATCCCGTTGACTGCCATCACTGCGCCGATCATCGCACACAGAGCGTAGCTTAAATTGCCCAGCTGCGCATTAGCCGGCATCATCATATTGGCATATTTATTCGCGGTGTCAGCGCTTTCCCGCAGCTTTTCATTTAACACACGGAAATCATCCCGCACCTTACTCTCATGAGTGAAAACCTTGACCACTTTCTGTCCGTTGATCATTTCCTCGATATATCCGTTCACCCGGCCCAGATTCTGCTGCTGCGCTATGAAATATCTGCCGGAAAGTCCGGCCAGATTTCTCGCATTTACCAGCATGATAAAGACCATAAACAAGGTAAACACGGTCAGTGGGACGCTTAATACACACATGCTGATAAATACACTGACGATCGTGATCAGGCTGTTAATCAGCTGAGGAATCGACTGGCTGATCATCTGACGCAGCGTATCAACGTCATTGGTATAGATCGACATGATATCTCCATGCGGATGCGTGTCAAAATATCGGATCGGCAGACTTTCCATATGATGAAAAATCCGGTTTCTTAAATTGCGCAACGAACCCTGTGTAACCGTCGCCATGATCCGG
This sequence comes from Clostridiales bacterium, assembly GCA_021204025.1. Taxonomy (GTDB): domain Bacteria; phylum Bacillota; class Clostridia; order Lachnospirales; family Lachnospiraceae; genus Brotaphodocola. Next base: position 59,491 of record JAJQAC010000072.1, read on the forward strand.
AAATATCCCCACACGCTGAATATTCCCACCGCATAGATCCCGGCCAGTGTACAGAGTGCACGAAACAGCGGGCCGTAATCGGCAGTCTCCTGTTGCAGCAGCGGCGCAATATAACCGTCAATCAAGATCCTCAGAAACATGCTCGAAGCAACAGTCGTCAAAGCTCCGACCGCGATCCCGATCAATACAAAGATACAGTGAATCCAGTAATCATGTAAAATTTCCGAAAGGATCCTCTTTAACAGTTTTCCCGGATGATCGACAGAAGCTTTCACACCGATCGGCGCGCCGCCGCGGGGTCCGCGGACTTCTTTTACTTTTTCCTCTGCCATCACGCTTCACCTCCCTGTCTGTCAAAATCTCCTCCGCCTTCCATCTGCCCATAATAAACTTCCTGGTAGATCTGGTTCGACGCGAGAAGCTCTTCATGTGTACCGATTCCGTTGATCTGTCCTTCATCCAGCACAACGATCCGATCCGCATCCTGCACAGAAGCAATTCGCTGTGCGATAATCAGTTTGGTTGTTCCCGGGATCTCTTCCCGGAACGCCCTGCGGATCTTTGCGTCCGTCGCCGTATCAACCGCACTGGTCGAATCATCGAGAATCAGAATCTTCGGTTTCTTAAGCAGTGCTCTTGCGATACATAGTCTCTGCTTCTGACCGCCAGAGACATTGGAACCTCCCTGCTCAATATAGGTATTGTAGCCATCCGGGAAACGGGAAATAAACTCATCCGCACAGGCCAGTTCACACGCATGTCTGCACTCTTCGTCTGTCGCCTGCAGATCTCCCCAGCGCAGGTTGTCATAAATCGTACCGGAGAAGAGGACATTTTTCTGCAGCACCATGGATACCTGATTGCGCAGAGCCGGCATATCATACTCTCGCACATCCAGTCCGCCAACCTTAATGGTACCGGAAGACACATCATAAAGTCTCGGAATCAGCTGCACCAGACTTGATTTTGAACTTCCGGTTCCGCCGATGATGCCGATCGTCTCTCCCGCTTTGATGTGTAGATTAATATCTTTGAGAACCGGTGCTCCTTTTCCGTAAAGATAATGAAAGTTTACATGTTCAAAATCGATACTTCCGTCCGCAACTACCTTGACCGGTTCCTTCGCCCAGACCAGGTCGCTGTGCTCGTTAATGACCTCGCTAATTCGTCTTGCCGACGCCGAACTCATCGTCATCATGACAAACACCATCGAGAGCATCATCAGACCCATCAGGATATTCATGACATAGCTGAAAAGACTTGTCAGCTCACCGGTAGTCAGCTGACCGCCCACAATCATATGCGCACCCATCCAGCTCAGCGCGATATTGCAGCCATAAACCGCAAGAAACATCGCCGGACTGTTAAAGCTCAGTCTTGCTTCCGCCTTGACAAACAGACCGTACAGGCGATTGGATTCGGATGAATATTTCTCATCCTCAAAAGGCTCCCGTACAAAACTCTTTACCACACGGATCGCGGAGACATTTTCCTGCACGGAAGCATTTAACGCGTCGTACTGATCAAACACACGGTTAAAGATCGGGAACGTCCCTGACATAATCAGTGCCAGCACGCAGACAAGAAAGATCATCGCCACCAGGAAAATCATCGACATCCGGCGGCTGATCGTAACTGCGAGGAAAAATGCACAGATCATTGACACCGGCGCCCGCGCACACATACGGATCAGCATCTGAAACGCGTTCTGCAGATTTGTCACGTCTGTCGTCAGTCTCGTCACAAGACCGGCAGTACTATACTTATCAATATTAGAAAAAGAATAGGTCTGTATATTCGAAAACATCGCATCCCGCAGATTACAGGCAAAGCCCGAAGACGCCCGCGCAGAGAAACGACCGGCGACCACCCCGCAGGTCAGCGCACAGGCTGCGATAAAAACAATAATCAGGCCATATTTGATAATCTGCCCCATATCTCCCGGCTCGATCCCTTTATCAATCACACTTGCCATAAAAAAAGGAATCAGCGTTTCACAAATACCCTCCAATACAGATAAAATCGGTGATACCAATGCGTCTTTCCTGTACTGCTTTAACTGTGCTCCGAGGGTTTTTAAAATCGTTAACATGGCAACCCTTTTACCTCCTTTCCTCTATTTCCTGTCGTTTTCAAACGTCCTGAGTATTTTCATGACACCGTCCTCGTCATTGGATGCCGCAATGTATTTTGCAGCTGCTTTCAGGTCCGGATGTCCATTTGCCATACAGTAACTTTCACCACTGTTTAAAAGCAACGTCATATCATTCAGATAATCTCCAAATGCCATACACTCCTCTTTGCGGATCCCATAGCTTTGCTGAATGGCCTTTAACGCCATACCCTTACTGGTTTCGCGGTTCGCCACATCAATCTAGTCCGTACCGGAAAGCACCGCCCTTGCCCGCTCTCCCTCATCGGCAAACAGAGCAAATTTTGTTTCCGCATCATGTTCCTTAAAATACAGCGCAATTTTCACAATCCGATCCTGCTTTGCACAGGCTTCCAGATCATCGACAATCGCTCTCTTTTCATAATAAATGTCAATCTCTTTCAGCACATCCGCCGGGACTTCGCGCACATAGGCAGATTTCGCCCCGCACAACACCGGCACAACCTCCGGTCTTTGTTCTGCCAGTCTGAGACAGTTTCTGATATCATCAAAAGCCATCTCGTCACAGTATATCATCTCATCCTGCGCAAATACAAGCCCGCCATTCTCCGCAATAAAAGTCAGGTGATCGCGGATCTCATCAAAATCTCTCAAAAGAGCGGCATACTGTCTGCCGCTTGCGATTACCGTCCGGATCCTCGGATGCGACAGCACCCAGGGAATAAAATCTTCCGGCTTTCTCTTCTTACTGTCCAGCAGCGTACCATCCATATCCAGCGCTACTAATCGTATTTTTGAATTTTCTGTTTTCATTTCTCATCCTCACTGTGGATTTTCTTCTTATCCGGCAACCGATACAAAATCAGACCGCCTCTGCGCTGATAACCGGTATCCCACAGTTCATCCATATCCAGCCATTCATACTCTCCGTACGTAACTACCTTCACCATCAGTCTGTCTCCGGTGCTGTCATAACCATTCAGGAGAAACCAGTGCCACTCATACTCCTTGATTGCCGGTTTCACATGATTTAATATCAGACATGGAACCGGCAGTCCTGCGTCAACCTGCGCAGTCAGCAGCTTCTTTGCTTCGTCCACAGAGCGGCTTCCATCCAAAGTTTCCATTCGGATATCAAAAACTCCACGATCTCTCATATAACGGTCAAAACCCGTTATATAAAGTTCCAGCCGGTCCACACCGCCTGCGCGAGGTTTCAGATAGGGCTTCATCACCTCAGAAAACCGGATATAATCTTCTTTTCTGATCTCGTCCGGATCATAAGGATAGAGTACCGGATATCCCAGATTGCGCGCCAGACAGATACTACTATCACAGGCTGTGGCGGCTGCGCAGCCGCCAATCTTCATCCAGTAATCCGTAAACCAGTCCTGACAGCCTCCATAGGAAGAACCGATCTCAAAATATGGAAGCTCTTTTCGCATCATTCTCCCTCCATAGACAGGATTCTCCCTGTCGTGATTCACAAAAATGCCTTTTCTGCTTTATCAGAGAGTTTCATACACCTCAACAATATGATCTGCCGTAAATCCAAACTCGCGGAACAGCCGATCTGACGGAGCGCTCGCACCAAATCTTCTCATAATCACTTCAGCGCCGTCAAGTCCGGTATATCTTGCCATGCCGAAACCTGCAGACGCCTCGATACCAACTCGCCTGCGGACACTCTTCGGAAGGACGGATTCGCGGTACTCCTCGCTCTGTTCCTCAAAAACATCCATGCTTACCATACTTACAACCCGCACGTCCTGTCCTTTGGCTGACAATCTTTCAGCAGCCTCCACTGCCAGATGCGTCTCAGAACCGCTGGCAATCAGGATACCGTCCGGCTCCTCTTTCACAGAATCTCTCAGAACATACGCACCTTTCAGCGCCTTCCTGCCATCCCCGCCGACCTGCGGCACACTCTGTCTCGTCAAAATGATCGCGGTCGGAGTATGTTTCGATGTCAGGGCACTGTACCACGCCCCGATCGTCTCATTGGCATCCGCCGGCCGGAATACATGAAAATTCGGAATTGACCGGAACATCGTGAGCTGTTCGATCGGTTCATGCGTCGGTCCGTCCTCACCTACACCGATCGAGTCATGCGAAAACACAAAGATTGTCGGAATCTTCATAATCGCGGACAACCGGGCCATCGGTTTTGTATAATCACTGAAAATAAAGAAAGTCGCGCAATACGGACGCAGACCGCCATGCAGCAGCATTCCGTTTGTCTCAGCCGTCATCGCCATCTCGCGGACACCAAAATGGATATTTCTTCCCGCGTAACTCCCCGGATAAAAATATGCCTCATGATCCATAACTGTTTTATTGGACGGTCCCAGATCCGCTGATCCGCCGATCAGATTTGGCATCACATCCTTGATCCGGTTAATCACCTTACCGGAGACATTCCTCGTTGCCACAGCCGCGGTGTCTTCCCATTTCCAGAAATCCCCGGAATCCAGATAATCCATCGGCACGTCGCCAAAGTACTGATCCCACAGAGCTTTCTTCTCCGGGAATTTCTCACAGTATTCCGCAAACATCCGTTTCCAGTCATCTTCTGCGCCGGTAAGACCCGCCGCCAGTTCTCTGCAGTGATCATAAACCTCCTGAGGCACATAAAAATCCCGATCTGCCGGCCAGCCAAGGGTTTCCTTTAACGCCGCCACATTCTCCGCGCCGAGCGGCTCTCCGTGTGAGCTCGCCTTGCCCTGCTTCGCCGGACAACCGTAACCAATCTGCGTTCTCACTGTGATAAATGACGGTCTCTCTTTATCTGCCTTTGCCTCCTCAATTGCTCTGCCGATCGCTTCCATATCGGTTCCATCTTCAACCAGAAGCGTCTGGAATCCAAACGCCTCCATGCGCTTTGCGACATCCTCTGTAAATGTGGCGTCGGTATCTCCTTCGATCGAGATCTGATTTGAATCATAAAATACGATTAATTTTGAAAGTTTCATGGTACCGGCAAAAGAAAGCGTCTCGGACGTCATTCCCTCCATCATACAGCCGTCGCCGCCGATCGTATAAGTATAATGATCCACGACCGGATATCCTTCTTCATTAAAAACAGCTGCCAGATGCGCTTCCGCCATCGCCATACCGACCGCCATACCGATACCGGCTCCCAGCGGACCGGTCGTTGCCTCTACGCCGGTCGTCCAGCCATACTCCGGGTGTCCCGGAGTTCTGGAGCCCCACTGGCGGAAATCCTGGATATCCTCGATCGATAAATCCCCATATCCAAACAGGTGCAGTAACGAATACAAAAGCATCGATGCATGTCCGCCTGACAGGACAAAACGGTCTCTGTCCGGCCAGTCCGGATCCGCCGGATTATGTTTCATATGACGCGCCCAAAGTTCAAACGCCATGGGAGCCGCACCCAGCGGCATCCCCGGATGGCCGGATTTTGCTTTCTGAATCGCGTCCGCCGAAAGCACACGGATTGCATTTACAGTTGTTTCATCGATCGGTCTGATCATTTTTTTATTCTCCTCTGGAATTAGTTATTAACGTAAAAACGCTTTCTGCCATCATGCAGAAAGCGTTTTTATCTGAGTAAAACGGTAAGCCGGGTTCTGTCGTGGATGGTCATCTGTCTAGTCCGGACGTCACCGTCCGGATCAAGCGACCTACCCGAAAGCAGACGGGCCGCCTTATGCTTTCTGTTTGGTCTTGCTTCGAATGGAGTTTACATGGCATCGCCTGTTACCAGACGATCGGTAGTCTCTTACACTGCCTTTCCACCCTTACCGGCAAATACCGGCGGTAATTTTCTGTTGCACTGGTCCTGGAGTCGCCTCCGCCAGACGTTATCTGGCATCCTGCCCTGTGAAGCCCGGACTTTCCTCTCCCGCGGCCTTTCGGCACCTGCGGCAGCGACCATCTATTCTACTCAGTTTTTTCATTTTAGCATCATTCAAATCGCCTGTCAATCTATCTTCAAACTTTACAGGTCACACGTCAGTTGGCTGACGCGTGACCTGTAACCCTCAGACTTTAAAACACCCGCCTCCGATAAATTCACGTATCAGAGAATTACCAGGGATATTCTCACTGCTCACACCCAGAAAATAATCCAGGAACTTTAACAGGCGCTTCGCTTCTACATATTCATCACTGTCCGCCGGCACCGCAAAAAGGAGCGGATCCACATAAGGCTTCAACGCCGACAATTCATAAACCAGCGCAGAATTGAACATAATATCCGCATCCTCCTGATAAGGAAAAATATTTTCCTCCTCTCCCCGTCTCACAGACGGCCACATACGGATTGTTTTCTGTGCGGACGATCCCCTCACTCTGGCGTCACGCACAATCCTGCGCAGCAGACGTCCGTCAGTCGTCGAGATCCGATTATGCTCGTCAATATTCAGCTGCGTGAGCGCGCTGATATAAATCTTAAACTTTTTTTCTTTGGGAAGAGCATATGACAGTTTTTCATTCAGGCAGTGAATTCCTTCAATTACCAGGATATCCTCCGATCCCAGCGTTAAAGTCTCTCCGTTATATTCCCTCAGGCCCGTAATAAAATTATAAGTCGGAAGTTTCACCGTCTCCCCAGCGGTCAGCGCCTGCATATCACGGTTGAACAGCTCCACGTCAATCGCGCCCAGGCATTCGTAATTATAATTTCCATCCGAATCTTTCGGAGTATTCTCCCGCTGAACAAAATAATTATCTACGCTGATCGGATGTGGGATCAGTCCGGCCGCTCTCAGCTGAATGCAAAGTCTGTGAGAAAATGTGGTTTTCCCTGATGAAGACGGTCCGGCTATCATGACAAGTTTTTTCTCTGGTTCCGCCGCGATTCTCTCAGCGATATCGCCAAGTTTCTTTTCCATCAACGCTTCCTGGATCAGGATGATCTCATTCATGCGTCCGGATACGATCACATCATTTAATTCACCGACATTAGAAATACCCAGCTTTCTGCCCCAGTCTCCGGACTCTCGCAGCGTTGCGAAAAGTTTCGGCCGGTCCGCTGGTCTTGCTACGATCTCCGGCGAAGTTTGCGAAGGCAGTAAAAGCAACAGTCCGTTTTGATAAAGTTTCAGATCAAAATACCGGATGTAACCGGTATTCTGCACCATGTAGCCATAAAAATAATTTTCAAAATTCCCGATACTGTACAGATTAACCTTAGAATTACGGCGATAATGGAACACTCGTTCTTTCTCCAGCATTCCCTGCCTGTGAAAAATCTCTGAAGCTTCTGCCACACCTGCGCTTCTCTTGCGGATGGGAATCTCGAGCGAGACATATTCCCTCATCTTATTACGAACCACATCAATCAGTTTTTCCGTCAGCGCAAAATCACCGGACGCCTCGATGAAAAGCCCATCGCCATATGAAAAATCAACCGAAATCTTATCTATCTTTTCTGATCCGACAACCTCATAAAATGCCTTAAGCATCATAAAAAGAGCACTTCGCTGATAAGCCATAAGTCCGGGGCGATCTTTCGCAGTCAGAAACAGAACCTCCGTGCCATCCCGCACCTTCTTATGCAGCTCCTGCAATTTCCCGTTTACTTTTGCCAGAAGGATATCACAGGGAAATTCTGACTGAAATTCTTCCGCTACAGTCTTCAAAATAGTTCCCGCCGGATATTCCCGTTCTTTTCCCATTACAGTAATCGATACCAAAAAGCAACACCTTCCTTATTTCTGAATCCGGATTACCAGTTTTGTATCAGCGAACGTTCCTGATCCGCTCCTGATAACCCCGCCTACAGGATCAGTTTCTCCGGGAATGCCGGCTCTGCGGCGATTACCTCCAGGTTCACTCCGGGAATCTCAGATAAAAATGTCTGCATAAACGGTATAAATATCTGCTCAATCCCATAATGCCCGGCATCGATCACCGCGACCCCGTTCGCTGCCGCGTCAATCCCATCATGATGTCCGATATCTCCGGTAATCAGCACCTGCACTTTTTTGTCAATCGCTGCTTTTATCATACTCCCGCCGGAACCAGGAGAGATCGCGATCCTCTGCACATTTTCCGTCACCTGTCCGGTACCGAATACTGTAACAAAGGGAAGATGGAACTTTTCTTTTATAATCTCCGCCATCTCTTCTACAGATATCGGTTCCCGCCATATCCCTACTTTACCAATCCCGACCGGCCTGCCGTCAACCTCATCTGTGACTTCCAGCGGTTCTTCCGCAGTCATTCCCAGTTGTTCTGCCGCCAGATCAGCCATACAGCCCGGCGCGATGTCAAAATTCGTATGCATGGCAAAATAACAGATATCGTGCTGCAGCAAACGAACGATTCTTCTGCTGATAAAGTCCTCGTCATTTACCCTCTTTAACGGACGGAAGATAAGCGGATGATGAGACACGATCAGATCCACATCAGCATCTATCGCCTGTTCCACAACCTCGTCTGTCACATCAAGCGCAATCAGCGCTTTCTGGATCCTTTTGTCACTCCTTCCGGCCTGAAAGCCCGGATTATCCCATTCACACGCCAGACCAGGCGGAGCCAGCCGGTTCAGCATCTGTATGATATCCCTGCATACTATCATATACGTATTGAATCTCCTTTTGTTCTTTTTCCAGTTCCTTTTTTCGCAAAGCTGCCGCTTCTCCCACTTTTTCTGTCAAATGATCCAGGATCCCGCGGATCTGCTTTTCCTGTTTTGCCAGATATTCCGCCAAAACTGATGATTTTTCCTCAATCAGAAGTTTCCCGTAGCGATACTCCGCCTCGCTTTCATACTTCATTTTTCCCGGACGCGCAAGCATCACTGTATAATATTTTCCGTCCTCCCTGAGCATCGTCTCACGGCAGATACCAAGACCCAGTTCTTCCAGGCCATGCCGGAAAGCGCCGAGTTCCGACTGCGGGGACAGTACCCACCACTTTACTGACTCACGGACTGTACCGCCTTTTTTTAAAATCTGAAGCATCAGTTCTCCGCCCATGCCTGTGATTACGACACCATCTACCTCGCCCGGTGACAATCTCTCCAGTCCGTCGCTCAATCTCAGCTCAATCTGAGCCGCAAGCCCGGCCTGATGAATGTGTTCTCTGGCGTGTGCCAAAGGTCCTTCACCGATATCCATAGCGATTGCCCGCGCCGCTTTCCCGGTCCGCACCAGCGAAATCGGGACAAATCCATGATCCGTGCCAACGTCAGCAACGGTCTGGCCGGCACAGTCAACCGGGACCATCTTAACAATCGTCTCCAATCGTTTACTCATCCAGATACCCCTTTAATTTCCGGCTCTTACTCGGATGGCGCAGCCTTCGGAGCGCCTTGGCCTCGATCTGACGGATTCTCTCCCTGGTAACATGAAACTGTTTCCCAACTTCCTCCAGAGTATGCGGACGCCCGTCCTCCAGGCCAAACCTCAGTTTCAGCACCAGCTTTTCTCTTTCCGACAACCCGTCAAGCACTTCTTCCAGCTGTTCCCGGAGCAGAGAATACGCTGCCTCATCAGCAGGTGCCGCCATATTTTCATCCTGGATAAAATCGCCCAGATGACTGTCCTCTTCATCTCCCACCGGGGATTCCAGAGAAACCGGTTCCAGAGAGATCTGACGAAGTTCCTCGACACGTTCCGCGGAAATCCCCATTTTTTCAGCGATCTCTTCTGTCGTGGGTTCTCGTCCCAGATCCTGAACCAGCTGTCTCGAGGTGCGAATCATCCGGTTGATGGTTTCCACCATGTGTACCGGTATCCGGATCGTCCGCGACTGATCCGCAATTGCGCGGGTAATCGCCTGACGGATCCACCAGGTCGCGTAAGTGCTGAACTTGTAGCCCTTTCGATAGTCAAACTTTTCAACTGCCTTGATTAATCCCAGATTTCCCTCCTGAATCAGATCCAGAAGCTGCATTCCTCTGCCGCTGTAACGCTTTGCAATACTGACCACCAGCCGCAGATTAGCTTCCGCAAGGCGTTCTTTTGCATCCGTATCTCCTTCTTCCATACGTTTCGCCAGCTCAATCTCTTCTTCAAAAGAAAGCAACGGAATCTTACCGATCTCCTTTAAATACATTCTCACCGGATCATCAATCCCGGACGTCTCCGGTGCATCCATCTCCTGATGGTCCGTTTCCACCGGCATTTCTGCCTCATCGTCGATTTCCTCCAGTAGAAGTTCTTCCTCCAGATCCTGCATCTCCTTTTCACTCACACGAAGAACATCCACATGATTTTTTTCCAGAAAATCGCAGATCTGTTCAAACTTCCCGGCATCCTGAGCCTCTTTTCCAAAATAATCCAGGATTTCCCGGCTCTCCAGCACATTTTTCTTATTTTCTGCCTCTTTCAGAAGTCCATTCAGTTTTTCTTCCCATGTTCTCAAATCTTCCGCCATAACACACCGCCTTTCAGAAGATTGCAATCCTGCCGCTCAATCGGTGAAACGTATTCCCCGCAGTTTCTTCAACGCTGCCTGTTCCCGGATCATCTGCTGCATCTCTTCGATCGTCGAAGCATTTCTGCTCATTCTGTCTACACTGTTTTTCTTAACCCGGTAAACGGTCTCAGAAAACGCTTTATTCTGTTCCTCCCGGCTCAGGTTTCCTTTCAGATCCGCGTGAAACAGAGCTGCCGCTTCTTTATATTGTTCGTCATCATTAATAAAATGATTCAGTATTTCCGCCGGATTGACCTCCCCATTTTCCCACTGCGCAAAGAGCATCTCCGCCACCTTATGGTAAAGCTCCTCGTTAAAATCATCCGGACCGATAATCCCTCGAAGCGGATCAAATAATTCCGGCCGCTCAATCAACCATGTTAACAGCAGACGCTGTGACCTGCGGATCCCGTCCTCCGGGTTTCGTTTCTTTTTTGCCGGCGTCTGCTGATCTTCCCTCGTCTCTGTACGAACCGAAATGCGGCCTCCCACCTGGTTTCCCAGTCGGTTCACCAGTCTTTTTAATTCCTCATATGGGATACCATGCTCCCTGGACACCGCCTGTATGTAATTATCCCGTTCAAGCGTCTCTGGAAACTCCAGAAGTTTACTGGCCACCGCATGATAAAAACGGGTTTTTTGTTCCGGATCTCCCAGATCATACTCCTTCTTAATCGTATCAATCTCAAAGAGGAAGCTGTTTTTTGCTCTGGCGATTCTCTCACGAAACGCGTCCGCCCCCATATTTTTGATAAATTCATCCGGATCCTTATATGGCTTCATATCCAGTACTCTGGCCGAAATTCCCGCTTCCTTTAAGATCGGAATTGCGCGAAGAGCCGCTTTCACACCGGCTCCGTCACTGTCATAAGTCAACACTACCTGTTCGGTATAGCGCTTTAAAAGCGCAGCCTGCTGTCCGGTAAACGCGGTCCCCAGTGAAGCTACCGCATTGACAAATCCTGCCTGCTGCATCGCAATCACATCCATGTAGCCCTCGCAGATCAGCATATATTTTTCCCTGCTTGATTTCGCATAATTCAGCCCGTACAAATTACGACTTTTATCAAAAATCATTGTCTCCGGTGAATTTAAATATTTCGGTTTGGCATCTCCCATCACACGTCCGCCAAAACCGATCACACGGTTATTGGTATCCATGATCGGGAACATCACACGGTTCCAGAATTTATCCCGTGTCCCTTTCTCCTCGATCGTTACCAGACCGCTGTCTTTTAATACGTTATCCGAATACCCTTTCGACTTCAGATATCGGTAAAGCTCTCCCCCGTTTTTACCGGCATAGCCCAGACCGAATCTGCGGATCGTCTCATCCGTCAACGCACGGTTCTTCAGATACCGATATCCCATATCCCCCTGAGGTGACCGCAGCTGATAATAAAAATAGTTCGCGGCTGCTTTATTGATTTCCAGCAGAAGAGACCGACGGTCTGCCCGTTCTTTCTCTTCTCTGGAATATTCTGTATCCGGCAGCTTGACCCCGCAGCGATCAGCCAGCACCTTTAACGCTTCCGGAAATGTATAATTCTCATACTCCATCAAAAAGGTAATGACATTACCTCCTGCCCCGCATCCGAAACAATAATACATCTGCTTGGATCCGGATACAGAGAAGGAGGGAGACTTTTCATTATGAAACGGACACAATCCAAAATAATTACCGCCCTTTTTCTGCAGTTTGACATATCCGGAAATGATGTCCACGATATCATTGCGTGAGCGTACCTCTTCTACTACCTCGTCCGGATAGCGCATCGTTTTCTCCTCCCTTCTCTTTCCGGTAAACGGATATGCACTGCTGTTGCGACGCTTCATCGCACATGCAAAACCTCAGATCTCCCAGGCTTTTGGTACAAACAACTCTTTAAATTTAAAAATCGCGTAACTGTCACTCATCCCGGCAATATAATCGCAGACAATCCGATACTCCGGCTCGCTGCGCTCTGTGATCAGCCTGCGATATTCCTCCGGCATTTCATCGACATGCTCTCTGTAATAATCATACAGGTATTCCACCATTCTCTGCGCCTTTTTCTCCTCTGCTTTCGGCACCTCATTGAGATAAACATTTTCAAAAAGCCAGGATCGAAGTTCCTGCATCGTCTCCTGCATCCCTGGTGACATCCGGATCACCGGCTGATCCATACTGCATGAAATCATATCGTGAATCATGGTATTCAGTCTTTCTCTGACACTGTGTCCCAGCACGTCGGTATACCTTACGGGAATATCCGACTCACTGAAAATCTTTGCGCGGATCGCGTCGTCAATATCATGATTAATATAGGCAATCTTATCGGACAGGCGGACAATTTCCCCTTCCAGTGTCATCGGATGTCCGGTCGTACGATGATTACGGATACCATCCCGCACTTCCTTTGTCAGGTTCAGTCCCCTGCCATCCTTTTCCAGGACCTCAACAACACGGACACTTTGTTCTGCATGCACAAACCCCTCCGGACAGAGCTGATTCAGAATGGCCTCTCCGGAATGTCCAAACGGTGTATGGCCCAGATCATGCCCCAGAGCAATCGCTTCTGTCAGATCCTCATTCAGACACAACGCGCGGGCAATTGTCCTCGCGATTTGTGATACTTCCAATGTGTGAGTCAGCCGGGTTCTGTAATGATCTCCCTCCGGCGCCAGAAACACCTGCGTCTTGTGCTTCATCCTGCGAAACGCCTTGCAATGCAGGATCCGATCCCGGTCTCGCTGATATTCCGGTCGTATATCACATTTTTCTTCCGGGATATCTCTCCCCAGAGTATTCCTGCTGCGAGAAGCGTAGCGACTCAGATATTTTTCCTCCCATTCTTCTCTCATCTCTCTGACATTCATCGAATAACCGCCTTTCTTCCCTGTCATTATAAACCATCTCCGATGGCATTGCCAGTGATTTATAAGATTTCAGGATTACCTGGTAAATATTTATGGAAGATTTGACAGGAATTTAACAGGAAGAACTTGTCCGGGAGTAAAAAGAAACAACAGGAATAAAAAAGACCACATACAACTATGTGATCTTTTCTCATGCAGAAAATGGGAGTCGAACCCACAAGGTATTGCTACCACACGGACCTGAACCGTGCGCGTCTGCCAATTC
>JAJQAC010000031.1 GCA_021204025.1 Clostridiales bacterium
AAATAGTGCTTGGATGGGTAGCTAAAATGCTGATTAAATCAGCGTTTCCCTAATCCAGATCCTCCCCGTTGGTCGCGATCACCTTCTTATACCACTCGAAGGAATCTTTCTTCTGTCTTGAAAGGTCGCCGGTCCCATCGTCAAATTTATTGACATAGATAAATCCATACCGCTTCGCCATCTCGCCGGTAGACGCGCTCACCAGATCGATACAGCCCCACGGCATATATCCGATCAGGTCCACACCGTCTTTGATCGCCTCGCCCATCTCGTGGATATGCTGACGCAGATAATCAATCCGGTAGCTGTCATGGATCGAACCATCTGCTTCCACAACGTCTTTCGCGCCAAGACCGTTTTCCACGACCATCATCGGGATCTGATAACGGCTGTAAATCTCATTTAACGTCCAGCGCAGTCCCTTCGGATCGATCTGCCAGCCCCAGTCAGATGCCGGCAGATACGGATTTTTCACACCGTCAACCAGATTACCCGACGTGCCCTGCAGCTTCGGATCGGTGGATGTACAGTTAGACATATAATAACTGAACGTATAGAAATCAATCGTCCCTTCCGCGAGATCCTCCAGATCGCCCGGCTCCATCTGGATCTTCACTCCATGCTCGTCCCAATACCGCTGTGCATAATACGGATATTCGCCACGCACATGGACATCGGAGCAGAACCAGTTATTCATCTGCATCTTCTTCTGCGCCTCAATCATATCGTCCGGATTGCAGGTGTACGGATAAGTCGTTATAAATGCGATCATATTACCCATCAGGAATTCCGGATAATTCTGATGTGCGTAACGGATCACACGCGCGCTGGCCACAAACTGATGATGCAGCGCCTGGAAACGTACCTGGTCACTGACCTCGCAATCCAGCACAGAACCGCTGTAGCCCTGCACCGTGCTGATCGCAGTGATCGCTCCGATATTCATCAGACCACAGTTAATCTCATTAAACGTCAGCCAGTATTTTACTTTATCTTTATAACGTTCAAAAATAACCTTGCAGTATTTCTCAAACAGTTCAATGCATTCGCGTCCGGCCCAGCCGTTGTACTTTTCAACCAGCGCGTACGGCATCTCATAATGACTGATCGTTACCAGCGGTTCGATCCCATACTTTTTACAGCAGTCAAAGACTCTGTCATAAAACTCCAGGCCCTTTTCATTCGGTTCTGCTTCCTCACCCGTCGGGAAAATCCTCGTCCAGTTGATGGACGTCCGGAATGCTTTAAATCCCATCTCCGCAAAAAGTGCGATATCCTCTTCATAATGATGATAAAAATCAATCGCCTCATGAGACGGATACAGTGTGTCCGGTTCGATCGTCGTCGTGATGCGCTTCGGCGACGTATGCGTGCCGTTTGTACACATATCTGACACTGACGGTCCCTTACCGTCCACATCCCACGCGCCTTCCAGCTGATTGGCTGCTACCGCGCCGCCCCATAAAAATCCTTCAGGAAATGTCATAATTTTACCCTCCATGTCTTAGAATATCTTATCCTGAATCGATGCTTTTATGATCATATTCTATCTGATTTAACAGGGAATTGCAAGCGCGAGAGCCTCAGGGATACGGAGATTTCTTAAAATTCGGTCAAACTATAGACATTCTCTCCGCAAACGGCTAAAATAGCATCATGAAAAATTATCAGCGAATCTTATGGTTATTCTGCACTCTGATCCTGCTTGTCCGGCCGTCGGCAATACCCGTATACGCGGCGGACACATGGCCGGAAGCGATCGAGATCTCCGCGGAGGGCGGCATCCTGATAGAGTCCGGCACCGGCACGGTGCTGTATGAGAAAAATATTCATAACACTTATTATCCCGCCAGTATTACCAAGATACTGACGGCGCTTATCGTGATTGAAAACTGTGACCTGGACGATACGGTTGTCTTTTCCCATGACGCAGTCTTTAACGTAGAACCCGGCAGCAGCAGCGCCGCTCTCGATGTCGGCGACGAGCTGACCGTCCGGGAATGTCTCTATGCCATGCTCTTAAAATCAGCCAACGAAGCCGCCAATGCCCTCGCCGAGCACACAGCTGGTTCTATCAGCGCTTTTGCCGACATGATGAATGAAAAGGCTCAGTCCCTTGGCTGCATGGACTCACATTTCAACAATCCCAGCGGCTTAAATGACCCGGCGCATTACACATCTGCGTACGATATGGCTCTGATTGCACAGGCGGCTTTCCAGAACGAGACTTTTACCGCAATCGACTCCACACTGTATCACGATCTTCCGGCTACGAAACGCAATCCCGACGGACTGCGCATCTACCCCGGCCACCGGATGCTCAAAAAGAATTCTTCCCTGTATTATCCCGGCATTATAGGCGGCAAGACCGGCTATACTTCACTGGCGGGAAACACTCTGGTAACCTGCGCAGAACGCGACGGTATGAAACTGATCTCTGTTGTTTTAAACGGACACCAGACTCACTATACCGATACCCGCACATTGCTGAATTTCGGCTTTAAAAATTTTAAATCCGTTCCTGTGTCTGAGATCGACAGCACCTATGCTTCCGTAGAAAATGACATGACAATCGCCGGACTTCCGACCACGGATTTATCCATTCTCAACCTTGAAGATGACTCAGAAGCCATCCTCCCTGTCGATGCAGACAGCTCAGATGTCTCTTCTTCCATTACTTATGAAATGCCTGTCCAGGCTCCGGAAACTGCAGTAGCGCAGATATCTTATTACTATGGAGATCACGCTGTCGGTTCCAGCTATCTGCTGCTTAATGAAAACCATACGCAGGCTCTGGTCCCGGAGATCCCTGACGCGGTTCTGCCATCAACTGATGACACTTTAGCCAGCGACGTTTCCGATACCCAGGCATCGCATTTTCATATCGTCCTGCCGTCGATCCATGTCCCGGCGCGCGTGTTCGAAGTCATCGGTATCCTGGCTGCACTTGCAGCCATCATCGCCGCAGCGGTCTATTTTCGCTACCGTACAGAGAAAAAAGAAGAATCCGAGCGAGTATCCCGACATAACCGCAGGATGGAACGCCTGCATGACATCGGGATGTCTCCCTCGGACTTTGATCTGCTGATGCAGGAGAAACGCACTACCGGCACGATATCCGATGCCAACCGACCGGCCAAAAAGCCAAAAAAGCATCCTTCATTTCTCGACCACAAAAGCTATAAAGACTTATGATTTATGATGTTTCGCCCGGTTGCGGACAGCGCGCTTGCGACTGACCGCTTCCCGGCGCTCACGGATCTTC
Source organism: Clostridiales bacterium (assembly GCA_021204025.1). Taxonomy (GTDB): domain Bacteria; phylum Bacillota; class Clostridia; order Lachnospirales; family Lachnospiraceae; genus Brotaphodocola. The sequence goes on from JAJQAC010000031.1 coordinate 3,266, forward strand.
TCCGCACCCACTTCATCCGTCAGTTTTAACGTCTTAACGGCAAATACTTTCTGATCTGCCAGATGTTTCATACGGATCTTGCCTTTTAGACTCCCATGCTCCGGACAGATCGCAAGCGCATAATAAATCTTCTGATTCGGCGAAAACCAACGCACCTTTTTTCTCAGCGCGCGTCCGCACTCATAACAACGCATCTCTGCTACCCGGCGATCCTTCAGCGCTTCCTCCTTGCTGGCAAACACCTGCGAAACAAATTTTGAATAACCCGGAAATACCAGCTGAATCTCTTCCTTGCGGTTCTCCGGCAACCGGTAATAATCCACGGAAAGAAAATGTTCCAGTTTCTTCCATAAATCCATCCCGGCTATCGCCTGCAACACCTTCCCGGTATAATACGCGTCGTCTGACGCCCGGTGAAACGGCCGGTCCTGCGGGATCCCCAGCTCCACAACCGCATTGTCCAGAGAGATTCTTTCCCGCTCCGGCGATATCAGCCCATATAATTTCTGAACATCATAATAAAGCAGGGGCCAGGGAAACGGATTTTCCATGCCAAAATAATGCATATTGCGCTGCAACTCTGTCAGATCCATCGATCCCCAGCTGCAGTATACCGCCCCGTCTCCGCACCACTCCACAAATTCACGGGCCGCGTCCGCAAACTGTTCTCCATGCTCCCGCAGCTCGCCCATATTCATATGTGTCACTTCGGAAATCGCGTAATGCATCTGACGATACACACACGGCCGGATCAGCCGATGGAACTGATCCACCTGCCGGAACTCCTCATCCAGCTTCACTGCTCCGATTTCAATAATCTCAAAAGGAAGTTCTTCCACCGAAGCCACTTTTCCGTTTGCACTCTGATTCCACTCCAGGTCAAATACAATATATTCTTTCATCATACATGGGATTATAACATATGACTGACGATATCTGCAACCCGTGAAAGGACTTGTTTGAATATCTGTTACAGGTCACATCCATGCCACGCACCACGCTGCGGTGCTAAGCGCCGACCGGAGCGGGGAGCGGAGAGCATGAGCCAAGTACGTAATGAAGCCAAAGCGGCGCCCACCTCGTCATAGACGACTTAAAATGTGGGCGCCGCCGTTACATAGTGGAGCTATCTTACTCCCCGTCAAACTCCGTCGATACATCCTTCATCAGCTCCGACACCGGCAGATGCTGGGGGCAGATCCGCTCGCACTTACGGCAGCCGATGCAGTCTCCGGCGCGGCCGCGACGATTCAGATAGTTCTTATAATAAGATTCCGCATGAGAATGACCGCCATAGCGTTTCTTCTGATTATACAACGCAAAATATTCCGGGATCGCGATATTCTTCGGACACCCTTCCACACAATAGCTGCATCCGGTGCACCCGATCGCAATACCTGCGTTGATGATCCCTGCCGCCTTTGTGACAATTTCCTTCTCCTCATCCGAAAGAGGTTTAAAATCTTTCATATATGCGGTGTTATCCAGCAGCTGCTCCATACTGGACATGCCGGAAAGCACGACAATCACATGATCAAGGCCTGCAGCAAAGCGCACTGCCCACGAGGGAACGGACAATTCCGGGTTTTTCTCTTTAAACAGTGCTTCCGCCTCCTGCGGCACCGCAGCCAACGCGCCGCCCTTTACCGGCTCCATTACGATGACATCCCTGCCATACTTCACACAGACCTCGTAATTCAGTCGTGACTGAATATAGGCACTCTCCCAATCCAGATAGTTGATCTGCAGCTGCACAAACTCTACCTCCGGATGCTCCTTTAAGATCTTTTCCAGCAGCTCCGCATCCGCATGATACGAAAATCCCAGACGGCCGATCTTTCCTTCCGCTTTCTTCTGTCTCATAAAAGCGAAAGCGTCCAGTCTCTCCACGGTATCCCAGGATGTGCGTGAGATATTGTGAAGCAGGTAATAGTCAAAATACTCTACTCCGCATTTCTCCAGCTGCTCTTCAAAGATCCGCTCCAGATCCCCGACTTCTTTCAGATGGCTGACCGGCATCTTATCCGCAAGCACATAACGGTCTCTTGGATATCGATCCGTCAATGCGCGCTTTACGATGCGTTCGCTTTCATATTTATGATACATATAGGCAGTATCCACATAGCAGAACCCCTGCTCCAGATACGCATCCATCATCCGGCAGACCTGCTCATAATCGATACTGGTCGGATCCTCCGCATCCAGTAATGGCAGACGCATCGTACCAAATCCCAGTTTCTTCCATTCCTTCTTCTCAGTCATTTCCTCTACTCCTTTTTATGTGACTATTTGAATCGAGCGGCGCCGTCCGCTTCCTACATCCCGGCCTCGCTGAATGACTCTCTCAGTTCATCCTCCTCCCGTGAAAAGAGAAGATTTTCATTGTACTCATAATACCGTTCACACTCGTATTCCTGCAAAAATTTCACACTGTAGAATCCGGTATTTAACTCCGTCACGAAGAGAACCATCTCCTGACCGTTGGCAAACGCTCCCTCCATGAAATTAAAGGCGTATTCCAGTGACTGTCCCGCGGTCTCCACTGCCTCCTCATAGGCGTCACTGTCCGCCGCGAAAAGCTCCCTCTGACGCTCCCAGGCTGCGGCGCCGTCCGCAGAATCGGACTGCCGCAATGTCTGCAGGTTCTGTTCCAGCGCCGCGATCACGCGGTTTCCCAGACGTTCCCGGGCACGAGGCAGCAGACCATTTTCCTTTTTCCGGCTTTGCTCTGCCTGATACCCGGCGATCATTGCTTCATACGCCGCATAAGTCTCTGCCGCTGTCCCGTCAAAGCCACCATCCCTGTGCAGTCCGCGCAGTTTTTCCATGCGAAGCTCCATCTCTTCTTCCCTGTGGCACACTTCGCCGAAGCGATCATTTAATCCGGATAACAGCAGCCCTACCACGCTGACCCGCTCATCAAACGGTGCCTTCTGCAGCTGATCAAATGCCGACTCCGGCAGTGTCTTCCCCTCCAGAACCTCCGCGATCTCGTAATCTTTCTCATACTTATGATAAAGTTCCAGATAATTTGCAAAATCCTTTGCAATCTTCGGAAACTGGATATACTCTCCGACCACGTCCCGGTCAACCGTCTTTCCCAGCTTTTCATACAGCCGGACCAGCTGTGACAGATCCTCCCAGCCACGCGGCGTCGCAAAGAGTTTGCCGTCCACGGTCGTCTCGACCCGGCAGAAGTGCTCTTTGCGGATCTCCAGATAAGAGCGGATCGCCGGGTGGATCTCCGCCTGCAGAGCGTATTCCTTCCACACGCCCAGATCCGGCTCGATCTCAATCCGGCGGATACGATCCAACGTAACGATGTCAAACTCGCGCACGGATTTATTATACTCCGGCGGATTCCCCGCCGCAACGATGATCCAGCCCTCCGGGATCTTATGATTGCCAAAACTCTTGCCCTGCAAAAACTGCAGCATCGCCGGAGCCAGCGTCTCCGACACACAGTTGATCTCATCGATAAAGAGAATACCCTCTTTGATACCGCTCTGCTCGATCTTATCATAGACGGAACCAACAATCTCACTCATCGTGTATTCCGTGACCGCATATTCCCTGCCCCCGTACTGCTTATGCTCGATAAACGGCAGCCCGACCGCGCTTTGGCGGGTGTGATGAGTAATCGTATATGCCACCAGTCCGATCTGACATTCCTGTGATATCTGCTCCATGATCTGTGTCTTACCCACCCCTGGCGGTCCGATCAGCAAAATCGGACGCTGCCGGATTGCAGGGATCACATATTCCCCATACTCATCCTTCGTCAGATAAACCTCTACGGTATCTTTAATTTCCTGTTTTGCGCGTTTGATATTCATGCTCTGTCCTTCCCGCTAAAACTCATTATGCTCGATCTCATGCCCCCAGGCGTCCGGCTCCGGCAGAAAATCATGGATCTTCACCGCGTCACCGGCTCCGGCATTCTCTGTAATCTGCTCCGGCTCCAGGATCAGCTTGATTGCCCACGGAGGCACCGAAATATCCGTGTACTGATCCCTGACAAAGACAAACGCTGTCTCGTATACCGGCCGTTTTACCGGATAAACGCCTTCTCCGTCAGTAAAATACAGAAGTCCCTTTAATTTACTGAATTCTCCTCTGCCGATCATCTGATTCACATACTCGAAGACAGGGCGAAAATCCGTGCCCCCCTGACCGATAATCGTAAAATCTTCCATATATCGTTCCATTTCTTCTTTACTGGTAATCAGCTGATCCTGCCGGATCTGCTCATCACACTGGATGATATGGATATTGGTCTTTTTAAAATAACTGTCATTCTCACAGAGGATATCGTAAGTCTCCTCCAGAAATCTCCTTACCAGATCGCCGGAACACGACATCGACGTGTCAATCGCGATTACAAAATCCTCAATCCGGCTGACCTCTTTGGACTCCAGCGGCTCAATCAACGGCATATTGCCATACAGGGACAACCCAAAGGTGTAGAAAATCGGATCGAAAGAATCTGCATCCACCTGCATTTCTTCCCGTAAGACCCGGAATTTACGAAGAAAGCCCCGGTAATCGTAGCGTTCCCGATTCTCCACGCGAACCTGTTCCAGAAGGCTTCTCGCGTCCTCCTCCTGCTGAGTACCCAACGTCTCCATCTCTGTCTGCATCTTTTCCCGGTTGTCTTTCCATTGATTTTGTCTGGCGATCCCGGTCTTTGGCGAATCTTCCGGCAACGTCCAGTATTGATGATCATCGATGCAAAAATCCGCGGCCAGCCGTTCCAGCATCCTGGGATCGAGAGACATTTCCCGCAACGCCCGGTAGACGCCCTCGGCATTCAGGACTTTCAGCCGCTTCTGAAACCGCAGATACCAGTCCCGGCGGAACATGGACGGCGGTTCATGGACACACCTCAGATACAGTCCGTCGATCACTGACTCAACCGCGACGTCACAGGACAGGTTCCACAGAGCTTCTTCGCGCCTGCCGCGGGTATCCATATGGGTAAAAAGGCAGTGAAGCACCATATGCAGATATGCGCGATTTACCTTGATACGGCTTTGCCGGTAGATTGCAGCCAGATAGTCTGGGTTATAGTAAATCACATAGCCGTCTGTCCCCAGGGAGCGGCAGCCCGGATCGTATTCAAAGCCAAGGCTGCTGAGCGACACATCCAGATAGCGCATATTCAGGTAGAGTTCGCTGCGGGCGTTGGTGAGCACGCGGGTGCAAAGCTCGACGATATTCAGTTCCTGCAGCTGACGATGTCTTGTTGGATCGATCATAATTATTCCTCTATATTATTTATTGATAAACCATCCGTTCCTGAGGAAGAAACATATCCTCCGAGGACCGCTCGCGCTTAGGTTTTCACGTAGCGGTACTCCCCATGACGTGTCACCGGCACGTCATAGGGATACTGAGGCATAAACTCACCGGAAAAGCATCCGGTTCGTTAAGTGCCGACGTGAAAAATGTCCTCTGCGGATATGTTTCTTCCTCAGGAACTACTTTCTTGGATAAAATTTATATGATAAATCAGCTGAAAGCACTGCCAGATGATCGCAATAAGTTTAATCCTACAATACAAATCTTCGTCTCCGCCCGCCATTTGCCGCATTTGTCTCTTTGCCAAAGATACGGTGCCGATAGTCCATCAGCCAACTTACCATCGCGGTGTCCTGCTCCCGTTGGGCAATGTCTGTGATCTCGCGAAGCTGCTCTGGGTCTGGTTTGATGAGTTCTTCGATCAGCCAGGGCAGGGTCTCTGGGTCTACGTTGCTCACGGACTGTCTGGCGGGATGATCTGCGCGGATCGCAACTTTGGCGGCGGCGCACCAATGTTCCCGCAGATAAGTTTCGTAACGTTCACGACTCCTGTTACCCAGCTCACGCGGATAACGCAGCCGGCCGATCGCCATCTCTGCTGACAGCTCCTCTGACTCCTGCACCTGCGCGTGAACGAAAAGGTCGTCGTATCCCGCGTATTGAAATTCTCTGCGTACGAAACAGTAGCGATATCTCTGGCCGCATCCGTGGGTCTCGACCATCAGCTTGCGGGCCGGGGTGTTTTCTACGGATTCCTCGAAGTATTCCGGAAAGATCAGCCTTGCTTCTTTAGCTTTTGTACCAGTCATTGTGGTCTGTGTTGCACCAGTCGTTGCTGTCGGCGGTTGCCGGCTCTCGTTTACCTCATGAATCTGCACACGTAATGTCTGCCGGATCTCGGAGAGCATTTCCTTCATACACGAGCGCTCTCCGGCAAATACAGTCAGATCCAGATAGGCAATCCGCCGGTCGTCTGCAAAGACTCCCGCTCCCAGATCGGTCGCCCGGCCATAACAGTAAATCTTTTTTAATTTTGCGCAGCTGTAAAACGCGTATGCGCCGATCTTTCTCACCTGCGGCGGGATATGCACGACCTCGATGGCTGTCCCGGACAGAACATACGCGCCCAGTTCAGTGACCGGCAGACCCTCCAGAATTTCCGGGATATCGGTCTCCGATTCCGGTTCCAGAATCTTGTCGAGACACACTTCATTCCCTTTGACAGTGTATAAAAATTCCATGATTGTTTCCTTTTCTTTGCCGGCGCTTTAAACTTACTTTCAAATCTTTTGAAACAGTAACAGTATAAATCAGATTGGCGCAAAAAACAAGGGAACAGAATTGCTCCCGGCTTAAAACCATTTTTTCCGCGCCAAATCGTCTGCTTATAATGCCTGAAGTCGGCGGAACAGTTGCGTCTCCGCACATACCAAGCAATCCGGTTGCGGCAAATGCAAAAGCTGTGGATTTGGGAACGACAGGAAACCCAAAGAAATGATCACGCGCATAGCATATAATGTCCCAAGAACATTTTTCATAGAAAACCTTGTTCCCAGATAGCCGGACAATACTGCGCCCATCATAGTAGCCATGCCATAAACAGTCAGGGTCAGCGAAGCAACGGATTTTTCAATCCCGTAAGATATGTACTGAGAGAAAAGATGGCTCTCGATAATCGACATATTAAATCCACAGGTGCCGAATCCGATCAGGATCCGTCGATAATTCCGATCTGCAAATGCTTCGCGCAGCATGGCTGCAAGCGAGATATTTTCATCAGCAATCTGGTTCGTTACAACTTTGTTCTTTTTATTGGTCATACCAATCCAGATCATGACAGGAACCATGATAATAAACGGAATCGCCGTCGCGCTCATTGTTGCCCGGATGCCAAAGCTGTCAGACATTCTTTGCAGCGCCGGTGACATCAGAGCGTCCCCGATTCCCGCACTGGCCTGTACAACACCAGATACGATAGCCGCCTGTTTCTCGCCAAGAAATGGCGTGACAGCTCCCATCACAATACCGAAACACAATCCGGTAGTTCCCAGAGGCAGAACAAGACCAAAGAGCAGCAACATGGAAAGCCGATTCCGGCACAACGGCGTAAGGATAAGACCTGCCACGGTTAATCCGATACCCAGCAGGATAACGAATGCATTGGATTTTTTCAGCGCCAGTATTCCCAGAAATGGCTGTGCAAGTCCGTACACCAGTGCTCCTGTTCCAATACAAAAACTGATATATGCGTAGCTGATTCCTGATGTCTCCACCAACCCCCATCATAATCCCGTAATTATCATGAACCCCCTGCATCACACCATGCACAAGGCAGGCGGCAAAGACCAGAACCATAATTTTCACTTTGCTTTTTCTATCTCTCACCATATTCATGGACCTGAAATATTTAACAACTTTTCAAACCATCGTGGAAGAAGGAAGTTTTACTGCGGCAGCAGATAAACTGCACTACACTCAGTCAACAATTACATTTCAAATGGATCAGCTAGAGCAGGAGCTCTCAGTCCGGTTATTTGAAAAAATCGGGAGAAAAATGGTCCTGACTGCCGCCGGGAAGGAATTGATTCCTCATGTAAAAGAAGTATTTCAGGCTGTAGGCAAATTGCAATATCTCAATGATACGCTCGCAAGCTGCGAAGGAGAGCTGCATATCGGCGTCGCGGAAACTTATCTGTGTTACCGTCTGCCACCGGCGCTCAAAGCCTTTGTCAGCAAAGCGCCCAGGGCCAGGCTTTTTATCCGCTCCATGAATTGTTACGATATCCGAAATCAACTGATCAACGGCTCCCTGGACGCCGGTATTTTCTATCAGGAAGTCGGTGGATATAGCGGCCGTCTGACCGCCTTCCCCATCGAGTCCTTCCCTGTCACGCTCGCAGCATCTCCTGCAGTCGCCAGACGGTTTGCAGATTTTACCACACCGGGACAGCAACATAAAATACCATTGATTATCAACGAACCGGATTGTATCTTTCGTCAGATATTTGAAAATTATCTGAAAGACCATGAAATTATTCTGGATCATACCATCGAACTCGCAAGTATTGCTACCATAAAAAATCTGGTTCAGAATGATGTAGGCGTATCCTTTCTTCCCCGATTTACCATAGAGAACGAATTGGCCGCCGGTACATTGACTGAAATCAAAACTAACGTAAAACAGAATCAGCTTACCATTGTTTATGCTCATCACAAAAATAAATGGATCAGTCCTCTGCAGCAGCTGTTTATTGACTGCCTGTCCGATCACAAAACTTATCTCCACAATGGATTGACTCCGGCATAAAATATTGAGTATAATAAATAAATCAAGGGTTTTTTACAAATATTCGTGCATATCTCCGATCTCTCAGGATTGGTGAAGATAAATGAAAAGATAAAAGGGGTAGGTAACATGAAAAGGATAATAAAAGGATTGCTGTTCACAACTGCATTGAGTGCCGCTCTTATGCTGGGAGGATGCCAGAGTTCAGATGTTGTAAAAACGATAACGGATACGGCAACAGCCGAAAACAAGAATTCAACCGAAGAGACAACTGCGGAAACAGAAACCTCTGAAACCAAAGAATCCGAAGAACCAGAAACCGACTCCGAAAAAGAGTCTCCGGACACCACAGAAGAGACACCGGAAAGCACCGCGGAGACTCCGTCGCAGGAAGAGATCGAACTGGAGGCCGCCGCAAACATGGATGAAGCCCCCGAAATCCCTCTGGAAACCGTGATTCTCGGACAGGCTGCTTATAACCGTGGTAATGGCGGATGGATCCTCTGGTATACCTTTACCACAAACGATACGTCTACCTATGAAATTGCTCTGGGAAAGGATTCTGAGAACCTGACGCTTTCCCTCGTTGATGCAAAGGGGAATGAACTGTACACCCAGAAGGCGAACAGTGGCGGCTTTACTACTTTCATCGATATCATGCTGGAGCCTTCCACTAAATACTATCTGCGATTAACTACGGAAAACTGGAAAGGCGCAGATTATTCTCTCTCCATTTCTCCGATTGACGCCGACGCAATCAGTTCGGATGCGGCAGCCACAGTCATTGCCGGTGACAATGCAGCCGATACCGGCAACGCGATCTCCTTTGGTGCCACCGAAAAGAGCACCGTCACGGACACCACGGACATCCGGGGCGGCACCAATATGAATGACGCGGTATTGCTGCCTCTGGAGACTCACCTTTACGGCACCTATAAAAACAGCGAAGCCATGTGGTTTGCCTTTACGACCACCTCAACCGAAAATGCGACCTACCGACTGACCGCCGTTAACAAGACCAAAGGGAGCAAAAAGCTCTATGCCGCAGTCTATAACGAGAATGGAGACCGGCTGGGAGACTGGACCGCAGATGAAGGCGGCGGCTTCTCTACAAAAGATTTTAAGTTTGATCCAAACACTGTTTATTATTTTTATGTGAATGGCAAGGACAATCACAAAGACACGATTAATTATATGCTGATCATCCGCGAAGCCAATAAACAGATGACCGCGTATCAGACCACCGACAGCTTTTCCGAGGCCCGGGGGCTTTCCGGCGCATTGGAAGGAACCATTTATCCGGCTTTCAACGCGGACGACGCTTCCCTTCTGCCTCTGAACCTGCAATTCTCCGGAAAAGTTCAGGATTCCAGCAACTCCTGGTTTGCCTTTACCACCAACAACGCGGAAAACGCGACGTATTCCTTCTCTGCCGTCAATATGAGTACAGGCACTAAGAATCTGATCATCGGTATCTACGATCAGTATGGAACAAGGATCGGAGACTGGAGTGCCGGTCAGGACGGTAAGACCTCCACGAAAGAATATCGGCTGGATCCGTTAACTACCTATTATCTCCTCTTCCATTGTAAGGACTGGGGCAGCGATACGATCAATTACACCTTTATCATCAATGCTCCGGAAGAAGAAACTCCGGAAGCTGTGACGATCGGTGAAGCAACTGATGATGCACTGGTATTTGAGACGCCGTTTGAGCTGAATGAGACACAGGTCATGTTCGTGGCAAATGAGGCTGCCTTTATCAACGAAGCTGCCGCGAAAGCCGCGGTCGCGCCGGTCGCGGAAGCTATTCTGGCGCACCCGGATCATTCAATCCTGATCGCAGGAACGACAGCGACCGACGGCTCCCAGGAATCCTGTGTAGAGCTATCGAACCGCCGCGCCGATGCGGTAAAAAATCTTCTCGTCACAGAATACGGCGTGCCGGAGTCCCAGATCCAGACCATCGGGCTGGGTTATGCGGCAGATCCTTTTGAGCGCGGACAGGACCGCGAAATCGCCGGAGATATCACCAGTAAGTTCATCGAATCCGAAGGCGCGAAGAATCGCCGTGTTGTAATCATGGATGTTGACTCCGCTATTGCTCAGGAGATTCTTGCGAACTGAGCTTTGCTTTATTAAAGTTAATTGGTATCAACCGGAAAGCGGCTTTTGCCTGATACTCGCCGCGCAACGCACGTCCAGGATCAGGCAGAATAAAACCCTGCTTCTTATGGGAGCAGGGTTTTATTTTCACTTACTTCTCATATCAATTCAATCTGTCCTTCCACTCTGTTTCTTTAAATCCAACAAGTACCGTGTGATCATCGATCATCAATGGACGCCTGATCAGCATGCCATTCGTAGCGAGCAGCCTTAACTGTTCTTCTTCACTCATCACAGGCAGCTTATCCTTCAGCTTCATCTCTTTATAAAGAAGACCGCTGATATTAAAAAACTTCTTAAGCGGCATTCCACTTCTGGAATACCAGTCCTTTAATTCCTCATACGACGGATGATTCTCCACGATATGACGTTCCGTGTATGTTATATGATGCTCATCCAACCACTTCTTTGCTTTCTGACAGGTGGAACATTTCGGATACCAGATTAATAACATAATTTCTTCCCCTTTGGTTATAAATTTTCTTCAGACAGCTGCCCTGCTATTTTATTTCATGCAAATCATTTCTAATAATTTAACACAATCATTTTTCAATCGCAACACTCAAGATCAGCAACACCTCATCTCTATACTCTCACAGCATAGTCCAGCGCGATCCATCCATTCCTCTCACTCTGGTACGCTTTCAGCAATCCCCATCCGGTCGCTGATCCATCTCCTGCAGACGTCTCCACAATCGTAAACACACCCTTCCCGGTATATTCCCCGGTCTTCGGGTAATCCGTCCCCGGACCTGTCCGGATGTTCAGGTTGCTGATATCCACCTTCACCTGGAAGTCTCCTGCCTCTATACGGCCGGACGCATCTTCTGTCCCTGACGCAACCGCGACCTGAAATTCGTTCCACTTACTCTCATCTCCAGAATCCGCATTCCAGCCGATAATTCCCGGACACAGTTTTCCGGTTACATCGTAATGACGGATCACATGTTCCGCATCAATGTCATATTTCTCCATCAGATAACGCGTCAGTTCCGCTGCTTTCGCCACCACCGCATTCGTAAAGCTCCATGTCTTATCATTTGCGGGCAAAGTCTTCCCTGTGCTGTTTGTCGAACAGACTTCTATCCCAATGGAATTAGCATTCTTCGCCACGCCATGCAGAGAACCGCCTTTTGTGGAAACATTTCTCCCGCCAGAATGCCAGCAGTACCGGTTTTCCAGATCCGGATTGTACTGCACAATCGTCTCATCATCCACGATAAAATCCGCAGACGTCTGATTCGTCGTGCCGGCAAAATAAGCCGCCGTGTCCACTGCTGTCCCTTTCACAGAAGTAATGCCTGCTGTATAATGAATTACGATATATTTAATTGTCCTCCCAGCCAATGCCGTCGTATTATGCGTACTTGTCTTTTTCGTAATAGATACCGCCATTGCATCTGCTCCTTCCTCATCCATGAAATGATGAGTTTTCAATTCTGGTATCATCCTATGCGTGCGCTTAGACAATGTCCACACAAAATAGTACAAATATCAATACAAATCTGCGAGAGCCTTTGCTGCCTCCTGCCGTTCCCCTACAGCCATTCATTACAGGATTCATTACAGTTGGAGGATTTCGTTCTTCGTCCAATGGTCTTGCCATATCTTTTTGCCTATTGGTATTATTGCATGTGCGACTTTAAATTACGATATAAACATTATATTTGTCTAATGGCGTAAATTTCCTTCCGCAATGATGTGATGCACAAACAAACTATATCAGCAAAGTCCCCGATTGAGAAAGCGGGTTGATTATGGTATCATGGGCATAGAGAACTCCGATGAGTTGTATATGCGTCAGAGTGGAGGAATAACACAATGGGCGAACTGATGCCTTATGGCGAGCAGTTTCAAAAGGTTGTTGCAATCATAGAGTCTGCAAGGGAACGGGCATACCGCAAGGTAAATGAAGAACTGATTTTGATGTATCGTGACATTGGTGAATACATCAGCAAACAATCTGAAAGCGCTGAGTATGGCGACGCTTTTGTGCAGAAGCTGGCAGATTTCTTTGCTGAAAACTACCCTGATCTGAAAGGCTTCAATCGCCGGGGGCTTTACAGAATGAAGCAATTTTATGAGTTATATAGTCGCCGCCACCCGTAAAACGGGTGGCTCGGCTCGCTGGGTATAACCCCTTGACACTGGACAGCGTCTCAAGGCGCCCAGACTTTCTCTCCGTTCAAGTCACTATTGCACTTGACTCGTTGCTTATGCCCCTGAAGGGGCGTTCGTACTACTTCGACTTAACCCTTAAAAGGGTCTTCATACTCTTTCACACTTAATTTATCCTGCATAATATCGTACTTTTCCTGATCCTGAATATACTTTTTAATTGTCGCTTCATTTAAATCTCCATTCCGCCGCCCTTCGGTTGGCGGCACAAATAGTAATGAAA
>JAJQAC010000090.1 GCA_021204025.1 Clostridiales bacterium
GTTTTTACAGCTTTCAGGTGAAGTTGTTTACTTGTTATGAATCGAAAGTTATTTGGTTTTCTTCAAGAAGGTGAGCTTAAAGTGGCCGTGAATAGTAACCTTTAATTTGAAAGGCCGGGGTCGCTTTACCAAGATCGTGAATAGCACCTAAGAAAAACATAACCTGTCTTCCCACATCCAGATCATGATCTCCTGCAATGATCTTCCTTTGTCCGTCACAGAGCCAATGATCCCATAAAAAACCGCATACTCGACTCGTATCTTCCAGATGTTGCAGCAAAGGAAGCCATTCCCCTTTTCCCTGATCATCATCTTTCTTTGCCCACAATGCCTTACTTAAATCCATCGTCTTTTCCTTCTTTTCCAGCTTTATCTGTGCTTCGTTCTCTATCGCTTTCTGAAAGATAACTGACAACCATACATCCTCCCCGGCAATCGTCATATCCTAGTATTCTGCACATTTCCGCAGTGTGTCCCGCTAGGCATCTAGACTGTACCCTTCCACCTGAATGGAAGTGGATACCCTTGTATAAATATAGCACTTTGCCTGTTTCCTCAATCATTCCAGTGCTTCCAATTCTTTTATACTCTCTATAAAATGCCGTTCGACAGGGGACAGCAGTTCATCCTGTTTCTTCTGATATTTTGCATACTCTTCATGCGCTTTCTGAATTGCCTGCTGATGGGTGACATGTCCCTTTGTAGTCAATATATCCCGTCGTGTCATTTTCAGATAATCATCTATCGTTTCCAGCCAGTCTTTCATATACATGGGTTCATGCTCAAGGGCGCGAACCTCTGCAATGTCCAGATACGCCGACACGATTTTGTTTAATGCATCCAGTTCTAACTGGGTCAGATAATTCTTGGCGATCTCCGTATCTGCACGTCTGATTTGCTTCCCCGACCAGGAGGTTAACCCCATATTTTCCTTATCTGCATCCGCTCGTTCATACACAATTTCTGCCGCCGTGTGCCTGTGCGCTGCCCAGTGCATTTTATTCTGCACCTGCTTAAAGAATAAGATCGAAGACTCCGCCTTTGGATCGTAATCAATACTGGTAGCATAAATCTCCAGGACCTTGCGCCAAAACACCTTTTCAGAAGAACGAATGTCCCGTATGCGGGTCAGCAACTCATCAAAGTAATTGCCCCCGCCTAACTGCTTCAACCGGTCATCATCCAGCGCAAATCCCTTTTTCATATACTCTTTCAGAATACCACTTGCCCATATGCGGAATTGTGTCCCTCGCTGTGATTTCACGCGATAACCTACCGAGATGATCACGTCGAGGTTATAGTAATCGACCTGATAGGTTTTCCCGTCAGCAGCAGTTGTTGCAAATTTTGCAACAACTGAATTCCGTAAAAGCTCACCCTCAGTGAAAATATTTTTAATATGCCGGGAAATGGTCGATTTGTCTCGTTGAAACAATTCCGCCATCTGATCAATCGACAGCCAGACCGTATCCTCGTCAAAGGTGGCCTCAACCTTCGTCAACCCATCTTCCGTTGTATACATGATAATATTGGAGTGACTCATTGTCCATTTGCCTCCTTGTGAATGTTTTGCATTTGAATGTAATAGGCCAGTAGCCGGATCACATACTCCGGTGCGTGCCTGTTGCCCAACTCCCAATCCGTGACCGTTCTATAAGGAATTTGAAAAAACTCACAAAACTCCTTTCGGTTCATACCTGTACTTTCTCGCAGTTCCCTGATTTTATTTTTACATTCCATGACTTTATCTCCATTAATCTCAATTACGGGACTTGCCGCCGGCAACTCCCTTCGCATGCATGGCAAACTACAAAACCTGCCACAGGCAGCGTTCTTCGTGTGCTAAGGCAAAAATATGCGTTGCGTATCTATCATAGCATATGCTATATAAATACGCAACGCATAAATTCCATAAATCAGGCCAGTTTCTGCAAAATTTCTTCCTGTGGCTCATTTTCATGAGCTTCACCCTGCACCCTGGATGCTTCGACGCTCTTACAAAAACGGCATACGCACTGAACTGCATTTGATAAACCCCTATCACCTCCCTGTCTTCTCCCACAGCAAAGAATACATCCGGATATCCGCTCCTTCTGCCTCTATATCAATTTTATAACGCTCCGGATAATATCTTGTGCTGAACACCACTTCTCCATCATTTACGAACACTTCGACCGACGACACATCCGCCAAAATCTTAATACTGCTCACGCTTTCAATCTCCGCGTACCTTCTCCTGCGTCCCCCGGAGATATGCTCTGTTTCCCCTTCGGAAAATCTCATTACAAAGCAATGATCCGCATACTCCAATATCAGACTTTCCGAGAAAGTCACCTGGAAGCGATTGTCCTGAATATCTTTGATATCGATCTCATAGATCCGATCATTTTCTATCTGGAGATGATTCCGGGCCTGTCTGACCAGACATCGTCTTTCTTCCAGTTCTCTTACCGGTCTCTGTCGGATCTTCCCCTCTGCCACAAATATTTCTCTGGGGAATGTAAAACAATGCTGCCATCCTTCCTCTATCGTCCGGTTTGTATAATCCTCACAATCCGGCATCCCCATCCATGCGATCAGGATTCTTCTGCCATCCCCGGTTGCAAAGCTTTGGGGCGCGTAATAATCAAACCCATAATCCCACAGACGATATCCGGACAAACGATAATCATCAAAAATACTCCCGTCAACTAGGAAATATCCCGAATGATAAATATTTCCCTCGTCCCACGGTTTCCCGGTAAGGCCCTGTACCGATACGGACAAAACTTTCTTTCCGCCAACGGTAAAATAATCCGGGCATTCCCACATATAACCAAATTTGTTGTCTGTCTGAATCTCCTGATCAAATTCCCATTTTACCTTATCCTCTGAATGGAACAGAAGCGCCTCACCCCTGTCATCCTTCGTCCGCGCGCCCTGAAGCATATAATAGGTTACACCCTCCTTCCACACCTTAGGATCGCGCACATGTAATGTGAGGTTCGCAGGATAATCGCTGTTTCGCATCAGCAGCCTCTTCCTGCCGAAACGTATCCCATCCTGGCTTTTGACCAGGATCGTGTTCGCTTCTCTTCCCGAAAGGACATAATCATAGTTTTCTCCGTCTTCCAGCCTGACATTTCCCGTATAGTATAAATACATCTCGTCATTCTCAACCAGAGCACAGCCGGAATAGATTCCATGGCAATCAAAAGGCTGATCCGGATAAATGGCCACGCCCTCATACTGCCACACGATCATGTCTCTGCTCGTATAATGTCCCCACATTTTGAGTCCTCCGCTGATATCAAACGGAGAATACTGAAAAAACGCATGGTAAATACCTTTTAGCTGGCAAAACCCATTCGGATCATTGAGCCAGCCAACCGGCGGCATCAGATGAAGCTCCTGGCGGAATCTGCCGTCTCTTTTTGCGTTGCTTTCCGCCTGTTCAACCAATTTCATGAGATCTTTTTTCAGCGCATTCATGCCCCGATCCGCTCATTCCTTCCACAGACTCTCGCCGTTCGTAGCGATCACCTCTGACATCCAGTCATAAGATTTCTTCTTCGTCCGCTTCAGAGTCCCGTTTCCCTTATCATCCATATCCACATAGACCCAGCCGTAACGCTTCTTCATCTCACCGGTACTTAAGGATACCAGATCGATCGGCGCCCACATCGTATAACCGAGCAGGTCTACGCCGTCTTCGACGACCGCTTTCATCATTTCTTTCAGGTGGTCGCTCAGATATTTGATCCGGTAGTCATCCTGGATACTTCCGTCCTCCTCGATCTTGTCCACTGCGCCCAGACCGTTTTCCACGATAAATAACGGTTTCTGATAGCGGTCATAAAACTCGTTCAGCACATAACGCAGGCCGACCGAATCCACCGGCCATCCCCAGGGCGTCGATTCCAGATACGGGTTCGGGTCGCCGCTGATGACATTCACCTTTGTCTCTGTCGAAATCACGTTCGAGCGATAATAGCTGAAGCTCACAAAGTCCAACGCGCCATCCCGCAGGATCTCGTCATCGCCCGGCTCCTTATGCAGCGTTACCCCGCGGCGGCGGAAAATGTCCGCGGCATAAGAAGGATAATATCCTCTTGCCATCGTATCGATAAAGAAGTAGCTCTCTCTGCGCTGCTGCATATGGCGGAACACATCGTCCGGCTTACAGGTCGCCGGATAAATCGCGCTCGACGCGTACATGGTGCCAAACATCGATCCCGGCATCATCTCATGTCCCAGCTTCACCGCTTTCGCAGAGGCAAGGAACATGTTGTGTACCGCGTTATAATGCGTCTGATTGTCGCACTTGTGAGTCCCACAGGCCGCAAAGCCGCGAACCGCGTTGATCTCATTGAAGGTCAGCCAGTAGCGGCATTTTTTCCCATACCGTTCAAAAATGACCTTACAGTAGCGAATATAGCAGTCTATCGTATGTCGGCTTGACCAGCCGTCATAATGCTCCGCCAGGTAAACGGGCAGTTCATCATGGTGAATCGTGATCAGCGGCTCCATGCCCAGACGAATCATCTCATCGATCACTTCATCATAAAAAGCCAGTCCCGCCTCATTCGGCGTCTCCTCGTCCCCGGTCGGGAATATCCGGCTCCAGCAGATCGAGAAACGATATACATTACAACCCATATCGCCCAGAAGTTTCAGATCCTCCTTCCAGTGGTGATAGAAATCAACCGCCTTGTGGCTCGGATAATAGCTGTTCTCATCCAGATACGGCTCTGCCCCGTCCGGCAGACTCTCCGGGTTAAAAAAACTGCTGCGGGCTCTGCCGATCGTACCGTCCGGCATGCGATACGTCACGCACCGCGGATTTTCCACCGAGCCATCGGTTTCAAAATCATGCGTGGAAAGGCCCCGTCCGCCCTCATTGATACCGCCGTCAAACTGGAAGTCCGCTGTCGCGCCGCCCCATAAAAAAGAATCAGAAAGTTTCATACAAATTCCTCCTTCTCTTCACTATTTTTCTCTGATATTTCACGCTCAACACAACCCGGCCAAATGCCGGAAACCAATTACTATAAGAATCCCTTTTCATGACGAAAACCAATTATGATAAAAAGCTCCTTTATAGATGAAAAAAGATACGCTGCAATTTATAGAAATCTTACCATAAATAATATGGCTTATCAATCATTAAAATAGAACCCCGTATAAATTCAGAAAACAAACCTGAGATGCGACAGTTCCTGACGATTCCCTGGCGGAGCATCTCTGTCCAAATCGGGAACCCCATATATCGGCAGCCCACTATATCGAAAACCCCACTATATTGAAAACCCACTATATCAGCGTAAACCGGCTCCTCTCAAACCGGATCAGCCCCTCGTCCCGCATCTTACAAAGTTCCCTTGACATCGCACTCCGGTCAACGGAAAGGAAATCCGCGAGCTCCTGCCGGTTGAACGGGATCGTAAAGGTTACGCTGTTCTGTCGTCCCGATTCTTCAGACAGATAAGACATTAACTTTTCCCGCGTGGTCCGGTTGGACAGATAGCCAAGTTTCTGCATAAGTTTCCTGTTCTTCTGCGAAATAGCATAAAACAGGTTCTGAACGACCAAGGAATGAAATTTGCATGCGGAAGGGCACGTTGTAACCACTTTTTTCGCGTCAAGGAAAATAACCGAACTGTCCGCGGCGGCAATCACGTTATTCACTATCGCCCCGCTGTCCGGCGCCGCGTACGCCTCCCCGAAGATTTCTCCCACTTCGACGATATTGATAAGATTACTGTTTCCCCAGTAGTCATCCCGCTGGATATGAAGTTTTCCCTCCACCAGAACCATGATATCAGAAAGATAATCTCCCTGCCGGATCACCATTTCGCCCCTTTGATAAGATTTGAGCGCTGCTCCCAGACAGTCCAACATGGACAGAATCTCTTCCTCACTTACGCCCTGAAATAACGATGTACATTTCAAGACGGGAATATATTTTTTCATAGTAATCTCCATTCCGCCATCCTTCAACTGGCGGCACAAATAATGATGAAAAATCGGCTTTCTTTCACACGATTCTCCACTCTGCCGCTCTTCGACTGACGGCACAAACACCGATGCATGAACTTCTTTTCTATACGGTCTCCATCTTGTTGCAAAAGCAACCGACTTGTCATTTTCATTTTATTATAATACAAACAGTAAGTCAATCAATGCGGAAACCGGATTACACCTCAAGGACATACTCAAATCAGATATTTTATACCGGGCTGCGTAATGCCGTCTGACTATAGAATCGGGTTTGGTTAAAAAAAAGCCATCCCTTGCTCGATCTTATGCATCCTGATTACGGTAAACGACAAATATTTTGTCGTTCCGTATCGAATCATCAAGTGAAAATCCGCTTTTCCTGACTTCATTCCGACAATACCAGTCATCCAAACGAAAGGAGTTCCCACTATGATCCGCAAAATCATTAAAATCAACGGAGATAAATGTAACGGCTGCGGCGCCTGTGCCGCTGCCTGCCACGAGGGCGCCATTGAAATGATCAACGGCAAGGCCCGGCTTACCTGCGAGAATTATTGCGACGGACTGGGAGACTGTCTGCCCGCCTGCCCTGCAGGTGCCATCACATTTGAAGAAAGAGAAGCCCCTGCCTACGACGAGTCGGCTGTGCTGGCCGCAAAGAAGAAAAAAGGTTCTTCGGTTTTCTCCGGCGGCTGTCCCGGTACCCGGTCGAGAGCCATTCAACGAGAGGATTCAGATCACGCCAATCCAGGCACAGAAAGTTCCATCAAAAGTCATCTCTCCCAATGGCCGGTGCAGATTAAGCTCGTACCTGTCCACGCGCCTTATTTTGATGGCGCAGACTTACTCATAGCCGCCGACTGTACCGCTTATGCCTACGGAGATTTTCACCGTGACTTTGTCAAGAAACGCATTACTCTGATCGGCTGCCCGAAACTGGATGAAGGAGACTATGCCGAAAAACTGACCGCGATTATCTCCGGCAATGAGATCGGTAGCATCACTGTCGTCCGCATGGAGGTTCCGTGCTGCGGCGGTATTGAAAACGCGGTTAAGAGAGCGCTGCAGGCAAGCGGCAAAATGATCCCCTGGCAGGTGATTACCATCTCGGTTGATGGGAAGATTATGGATTAAAAATATTGACGGCGCAGATGAAAAGGCGGTCATGGATTCTTTCCTGACCGCCCAAATTTTAATTTTTCTGATTCTCCAAATTGCCGTCATAAGCATATTCCTGTAAATCCGTATTATAGGAACCTGCTTCGCAGCTTCTCATCCGTGATTGTACCTCCCTTAAAAAGGCCTCTGAGCAGCTGTACATATTCTCTTTGGATCTGATCATCATATTTTGCCTCGCGAAACAAAGCGTCCCATTCATCGATAATAATAATAAACCTGCTTTTTGCCTGGTAACTGATATCGGCAAGCGCATCGGCCAAAACTTGCTCTCCATCTTTCACCTCATCCGGATATACCTGCCGCAATTCCCTGATCACCTTTGTCTGAATGTCCGAAAGTATGTTCCTGCTTTCTGTCGCCGTCGAGATAAATCTTGTGATATTCAGATAGATCACATCAAATTTGTTCAGATATTTTTCAAAAGAATCCGCCCCGGATATTTCCAGTCCTTCAAACAACGCTCTGGAATCACAATTTCTGCTGTAATACGCACAGAGCATTTTGGCTGCAAATGATTTTCCGAACCGTCCCGGACGTGAAAAACAGGTCAGTTTAAAGGACGTATTGATGGTGTTATTTATATACTCGATAAGCCCTGTCTTATCCACATATATTCCATTTCTAATCGACTGAAATCCCTGATTTCCCGGATTCAAATATGCTCCCATCTCATCGTAGACGACTTTAAATGTAGGTGCCGCCGTTACTAGTCTCATATCAGTTAGCTGACGTGCGAACTGTAACGAAATAACATCTTGATGAATACCAGATTCCATGCTAAACTTGCGGTAATGATGACAGATGGAGGCTGATATGTTTTTTAAAAAGAAAACAAAAAATCCGATTTCAACGGAAGCCATCTATGACGGCTTGTTACAGCAGCGAAAGGACATCTCCGATCTGCATGAAGATATAGTCGCCCAGTCGGCGGATATCCGACAGCTTCGGGATAATTCCACCGGGCAGTCCAGTTCACTTCTTGAACTGCGGCAGATTCTCAACCGGCTTGCCAGTGGGCAGGAGGATCTTCACCGTGCCTTCCGCCGACAGATGAGCTCGTTTGAGGATCTGCTTGAGACGGTGGAGGAGCAGAAAGAAACGTCCGCAGAAGATGCGAAACTGGCCAGAGACGCCGCCGCGAGGGAGGACGCGCTGGTAGAAGCTGTCTGTCTTTGCGTCGAACAGCTGTATTTGCTGGAGCAGAGCTTATCCGGGGAAAAAAGCACAGATACAGACACAGCGCAGCGCGAAGCGTGGAAGAACCAGTTCGCCATCTTTGGCCGGGAGCGCAGACAGATCTGTGCCCTGGCAGGCATCCAGGAAACCGGTATTATCCAGGAACCTTATGATTACCGGATCCATGAGGGGATTGAGGCGACGGAGACAAATGACGAGAATCTGAACGGAAAGATAGCCCACGTCTACCGTCCCGGTTTTCTGTACCGTGGCGAGCTCCGGAAGAAAGCACAGGTTTCGGTTTACCGATACCAGCCGTGACAACAATATAACCCAGTCAGACAGGCAGAGGAACTATCATAAATGACAAATCCATTTGTCGTTTACGATAACCTCTCCGGGTGATACGCACGATTTTTAAAAGACAGATTCTGTATTTACACACAGCAAAAATCGACGCAGAATACCAGGACGCACTGGTTACTCCGCCCCACGAGACAATACATCGGAGGATACACATATGTCGGATAAAATAATTGGAATTGATTTGGGAACTGCCACTACGGAGGCTGCTTTTTTCGCGGATGGAGAAGTCCGGATGATTGAAAATCCAGATGGCCGCGTGATTACGCCGTCCGCAGTCGGCATGGATGAAAGCGGAAATCTTGTTGTTGGCGAGCGGGCCAGGGCCCAGTACATACTTGCACCAGAACGAACCGCGATTGAGGTGAAACGCAAGATCGGAACCGAAGAAAAAATCCAACTTGGAAAAACAGGATATACTCCCGTTGAGCTTTCCTCCTTCCTTTTAAAATATGTAAAACGGTATACGTCTGAAGCTCTGGGGGAAGAGATCACACGTGCAGTCATCTCCGTACCAGCCTACTTTGACGACGTCCAGCGCCGAGCAGTGATAGAAGCCGGCACGATGGCCGGCTTCTCTGTAGAACGGATCATCAACGAGCCGACAGCAGCCGCATTAAGTTATGGCATCGACCACATGGAAGAAGAAAGTTATCTTCTGGTCTATGACCTGGGCGGCGGAACCTTTGACGTGACGCTCCTTGAACTTTTTGAAGGCGTACTGGAGGTGAAAGCGAGCGCCGGGGATAACCAGCTCGGCGGGAAAGATTTTGATGAATGCCTGGTGCGCCTGCTCCGCTCCCGTTTTGAGGAGCAGTCCGATATCAGCCTGGAGGGAAACCTGTACGCGGCAGCCAGATTAAAAGAGGCAGCGGAAGGCTGTAAAATCGCGCTAAGTACCAGGGATGAATCGATTGTCCGGATCCCGATGCTCGCTGAGAGAAACGGGATCCCGTTCGGACTGGAGGAGACCGTAACCAGGGCACAGTTTGAAGATCTGATCTCCGAACTCCTTGAACGAACACACCAGCCCATCCTGCGCGCGCTTGACGACGCGGGGATTCGCAAAGAGGAGCTGGCCGGCGTCCTCCTGGTGGGCGGCTCCACAAGGATCCCCCTGGTAAGTCGCGATATCGAACAACTGATTGGAATGGCTCCCAGTTCTGCAATTGACCCGGATTTCAGCGTCGCCAGGGGCGCGGCGATCCAGGCCGGGATCATCTCCGGAGCCATGGAGGAGGAAAATGAGCTAGTAGTGACTGACGTCTGTCCGTTCACACTGGGCATCCAGGTATGGGATGGCATGACAAGCGACTGTATGAGTGTAATTCTTCCGAGGAACACAACCATCCCCGTCACGCGAAAGGAACGGTACAACACCAGCAACGACTATCAGACGACAGCAAAGATATCCGTCTACCAGGGCGACTCACGAATGGTCAGCCGGAACCATTTCCTTGGGACCTTTGATATCGGTGGAATCCCTCCCAGAAAGGCCATGCGGGAACAGATTGACGTGTATTTCTCATACAATGCAAACGGAATCCTGAATGTACGCGCCCAGCTGGTAAGCACCGGAGCGGACGCGGGCATTACGATCAACGTGATGGAAAACGCGGAAGATGAGATTCTGGATGTGAGCAACTGGAAGGAAGCGGCATATGCCTCCGATTACCGTTCCGTAATCCGCCGCTGCGAACGTTTTCTGGACAAAGCAAAGAAAAAAGCCGGAGCTGACCATACCATGGTCGATGAACTGGAAGATTTGCTTTACAGGCTGAAAAAGGCCATTATACTGGATAATCCGGAGGAAGCAGACGATCTCGAAGATGAGATCCTGGAGATTCTGGAGACGGAGGGCTGAGATGGGAAAGGATTATTACAAAATACTGGGCGTAGGACGAGACGCTGAAGCAAAAACGATTAAACGAGCGTATTTTAAGCTGGTACGCCAATTCTCCCCGGAAAAGGATCCCGAACGCTTCCAGGAGATCCGGGAGGCTTATGAGTATCTGTCCAACCCGAGCAGGGAGGCTGAGGATTCGTTTACCGTATCCCTCCCAAACGATCCCACTGCGCAACAGCTCTACGACATGATGTGCAACTGCCTGAAAAACCGACAGAATCAGGAAGCCATCGGGCTGGCCGAACGGTCGATTGACCTGTTCGGAGAAAGCGAGGGCTTTGTCTATAACCTTGCGCGGGCCCAGATGCGGGCAGGAAATACAGGAAAGGCAGTTAAAAATTTCGAAAAGCTGACGCAGCGATATCCGGACCAGGTACAGTATCGCCGGGATCTGGCCATCGCATACCAGACCCGCGGTTACGGGAATAAGGCTCTGGCTGCGTTCCGCAACGCCTACGAAAGGGGCGTCCGGGATCCGGAATTCCTGAATATGTACAGCCTCACCTGCAATGACCGGGGCGCCGCCGAGGAAGGGTGTCGCGTCTTAATCGAACAGATCCGCCTGTGCAAAAACAACATCAGGGAAAACATGGAATATCTGATCGACGCTTTTATGGGGCGAGTTGTGATGGCAGGGGAAGAATCCAGCCGCACACTCGAGGCGGACTTTTTCGCATTTGTGGAAGACGCATCCCTTTATATCGGCGAATACGAGGGACCCATCGCCCAGATCGTTGAAGCCCTGATAGACATCCGGGCGATGGTCGGTGACCTGGACTGTGATTATTTCCGACGCCTGATCGCCCGGATCCGGAAAAGCCTCCCGAACGGGGGAGACCAGAAGCTCTGGGAGAATCAGCTGGCTGCGATTACGGATCATCAGTTTGACAGCGACGACCGAATCTCTCAAACGGTCAGGGATGCGTGCTGGACTTTCTCCGATCCGTTCAATGATTCGACGACACAGCGGTTTGCCGAGCTGGATTTAAAGCTGCGCATGCTGGAGGAATGGCCAGGCATCCGGGCGCAGTTTCAGATCCTCAAGCAGGATTATCCGGATTATTACCGGTATTTCCGGGATTATGCAGCAGAACTGGAACAGGGGCCGGATGTGGATCCCCTGCGGCAACGGCTGTTAAAGGACTATATCCGCCTTGCGAGGCAGTTTGAAGAGGCTCCCTATTTTAGAGATTACCCGGAACGCCTGAGAAGCCTGTACACCGTCAGCTGGGACAGCGGCGCAAACGGAGCTTACCGACGCGACGGAAAAAAGATCGGCAGAAACGACCCCTGCCCGTGCGGCAGTGGAAAAAAATATAAAAACTGCTGCGGGAGAAACTAGGGATTTGAGTCTTTCCGTATAAAGGCTGGTTTTGTTAAAGGAAATCTTTACCATGAACTCAAAACATTTAGAATTGATCACCGCGCTCCGCCATCACCTGCACGCTCATCCGGAGCTGTCGATGCAGGAATATCAGACAAAAGCAACTCTGATGGACTTTCTGCGCCAGCATACGAATCTTACAATCGTTGACTGCGGACATTGGTTTTACGCTTATTATAGCTGCGGCAACCTCGGTGCGAAAGCCATCGCTTTCCGCGCGGACTATGACGCTCTGCCGATCGCGGAAAGCGCCAAAATGCCCATTGCCTACCGTTTCCGGAATCCCGGCGTATCGCACAAGTGCGGGCATGACGGTCACAGCGCCGCCCTCGCCGGACTGGCACTCGAACTGGACAATCAGGGCGCGGATCTCGATGTGTATCTGATCTTTCAGCATGGAGAAGAGATCGGCGGAGGCGGTCTGGAATGCTCCGGCCTGATCCTGGAAAAGAACATTTCCTCGGTATACGCTTTCCATAACTGGAGCGGATATCCGGAGAAAGCGATCCTTACCCGCACCGGTGTGACACAATGCGCGTCCTGCGGACTGACTGTGCGCTTTCACGGCTCCGCCACTCACGCGAGCCAGCCGGAATATGGGATAAGCCCCGTGCGCGCCGCCGCGGAACTGGCGCTGTATCTGGACGAAGCGCCGGATCGCATGGAACACGAGGGGCTGCTGATGTCAACGGTAGTCAATCTCTCTGTCGGCAGCAGGGATTTCGGTATCGCCCCCGGCGAGGGGGAAGTCTCCGCGACGCTTCGCGCGTACTATGAGAAGGAACTGGACGAATTGCGGGACGCTGTGCTGATCCGCGCCCAGAAGCTTGCCGCATCCGAAGGACTGACCGTAGACTGGTCGGACTCCGATGTCTTTCCGGAAACCGTCAACGAAGCAGGCTGCGTCAGCCGCGTGATCGAGGCCGCCCACAGAAACAGACTATCCGTCATTTCGCTGGATGAGCCCTGCCGCGCGTCCGAGGACTTCGGCTACTATCAGAAGCAATGTCCGGGAGCGATGTTTTATATCGGGAACGGGGAAGACTGGCCGCCGATTCACACGGCAGATTATGATTTCAATGACCGGATTCTGGAGACGGCGGTGGATCTGTTTTTGGAAATTATTCGAACTCCCAGTTGATATCCCTCAAATATATCTTTAACCACAAATTTCAGATTCTGAACGTATCAGAATATCCGATCCTGCATTTCAGCAAATGATAAATCCATGTGAAAGAAGAATATCCGTTACAGATCACACGTCAGCCAACTGACGTGTAACCTGTAACGAATATCCACAAATAACATTCTTCTTTCTCATGGATATCTTTACAGCTGACAGGTTATCCTATATCCTTAAAATGAAAGCTCTTCCTCCCGCTGGCATAATCCCCCACCATCTGCCCGTTCCCATAGAGCTTATACTTATAGGTGACAAGCCCATCCAGCCCGACCGGACCTCTGGCGTGGATTTTGCCTGTACTGATCCCAACCTCAGCGCCGAAACCATAGCGATAGCCGTCAGCAAATCTGGTCGAACAGTTCATATAGACGCCCGCGGAATCAACCAGATTCATAAATTTCTCCGCATTGTCCATGTTTTCTGTGATAATGGCATCTGTATGATGCGAACCAAAGCGATTGATATGAGCGATAGCCTCGTCCACGTCCTTCACAATCCTGATCGAGAGAATGGTATCCAGATATTCGGTATTATACTCCTCATCCCCCATCTCTTCCGCCTCGATCAGACTGAGAACCTCCCGGTTTCCCCGGAGAGTGATTCCCGCCGATTTTAACGTCTCTGCGATTTCCTTTAAATGCTTTCCGGCAACGTCTCTCTGAATCAGCAGAGTCTCGGTGGCGTTGCAGGCGGCCGTATACTGTGTCTTCGCGTCGATCAGGATCGGAACCGCTTTCTTAAGATCGGCTGACTCATCGATATACGTATGACACACTCCGTCGGCATGACCCATAACCGGAATCTTCGTGTTATTCATAATGTACTGCACAAACTGATTGGACCCTCTGGGAATCAGCAGATCCACAGACTCATGGCAGGCCAGCAGTTCGTCGATCTCGCTGTGTCCTTCCGCCTGTCTCAGACACCCTTCCGGTGCTCCCGCGTTAAGGGCCGCCTGATAAATCGTCTGAAACAAGACTTTATTGGTGCTGGCGGTTTCTTTTCCGCCTTTCAGGATCGCGCAGTTGCCGCTCTTGATGCAAAGCGTGGAAATCTGTACCAGAGCGTCCGGTCTTGCCTCAAAGATAATCCCGATGACGCCGATCGGACAGGAAATTTTCTTCAGCACCAGGCTTTCGTCAAGCTCTCTCTCCAGCAGAACCTTTCCCACCGGATCCGCGATCTGAATCAGATCCGCAATCCCGGCAAGGACGTCCTGCATCTTGTGCTCATCAAACTTCAGCCTTTTCTTAACCGCGGTACTGATCTGATCCCGCTCTGCCCGCTCCATATCTTCAGCGTTGGCGGCAAATATCGCCTCCTGATTTTCTGTAAGCGCTTTCGCAATCTCACTGAGAATCGTGTTTCTTGTCTCAAGGGAAAGCGCGGCCATCTGATAACTGTCCAGCTTCATTTTCCTGGTAATTTCCTGCATGGTATTTCCTTCTCTGTTTCCCACCTTATCCATCTCCCTTCGTGTTATGTCAAATTCTAAACAAAAAGTTTTACTTTCTTTCCACCTGGCAACTCTTTCAATATCGATCAGTTACAGGCCACACGCCAGCCAACTGACGTGTAGCCGTAACGGCAATCACTCGCCCTCCTCCTGTGCTCTCCGATACTCCAGTCCTTTATACACCAGTTTACGGATCACATCATAAATCACCGCAAATACCGGCACTCCGATCAGCATTCCCACAAAGCCAAATAACCCGCCGAAGAAAAGGATGGAAAATAATACCCAGAAGCTGGAAAGCCCGGTCACATTACCCAGGATCTTTGGCCCCAGGATATTGCCGTCAAACTGCTGCAGGATCACGACAAATACGACAAATATCAGCGATTTGACCGGGTCCGCGATCAGGATCAGCAGAAACGACGGCACCGCGCCGATAAACGGCCCGAAAAACGGGATAATGTTGGTCACACCCACGATCACGCTGACCAGCATCGCGTAGGGGATTCCCAGGATCATCAGAGCTACGAAGCAGATCACTCCGATGATCAGCGAGTCCATCAGACGCCCGCTGATAAAACCGCAGAACATCCGGTCCGCATAGATAACCTCTTCCAGAATCCGGTCCGCCCATTTACGGGAGAACGCACTGTAAAGAATCTTTTTTGCCTGCTCCGCAAATTTTTTCCGGCTGACCAACAGATAGATCGCCACAATGCATCCCATAAATGCATTTTTTAAAAAGCTGATGACACTGCCCATGCCGCTCGCTACACTGCCGGCAATTTTCTGCAGTCCCGGCACCAGTTTTCCGGATAACCAGTCGCTGAGAGTTATAGAGAGATCTCCGGATAAGTTCTGAATGTAATTGCTCAGCACCTCATTATCTCCCGTAACGTTCAGCAGCCATTCGGAAAAACGCTGCACACTGCCCGGTATCATAAGAGCGATCGTATAAATACTCTGCAGCAGGGATGGAATCACCAGTAGCAGCAGAATTCCTACTACCATAAAGGCCAGTAACAAGGTCACCGTCACACTCAGCGCCGTCGCCTGCCGCGGGAGTTTCCTCCCGATCTGTTTCTCCAGATAATTACACATCGGCTTCAGGATGTAGGCGATCACACCTCCGACGATGAACGGCATAAGTACGCCAAAAATGACTTTTACGCCATTCCAAAGCCAATCCACCCGCAACAGCGCAAAGAAAAGCAGGATGCCGAGAGCCGCCGCTTTAAAAAGCGCCCACATGAGACGGCTGAAGAAATCTCTGTTATGTTTCATTCACGTTTCACCTCTCTCCGATGTCCTGATTTTTTATCACTCACGAAAGTCAATACCACCGGCTTAGCCGGTGGCTTGTTCTGCCCCTATAAGGGGCTATT
>JAJQAC010000066.1 GCA_021204025.1 Clostridiales bacterium
ACTTCACTTCCATAACAATACCAATCTCTTCCTCTTCAATCTCGACTGCAATGTCGTAGTATCCATCTCCGGATTCTCTGTTCGAGTCAACACTCCAACCGTCTTTAAAACCAAGGATGCCAAGAAGTAAACCGTGGTAGAATCTTTCTTTGAACTCTTTCCTGACAGCAGTATCTCTGATGCTGACGGTATTCTTCATAAGATCTTTGAATGACTTCTCTACCTCTGGTGCATTGCCGCTCTTTAAATCTTCACAAAAAGCTGATACGGTCACACCATCCTGCTCGATTTTCTTTTCAAACAGTTTTAACACAAAATCTCGGAAAATACTGCGAACTTCTGTGTTTGGTATTGCCAGCCGCACCAGATTACCGGATGGAGTTTCACTCTGGGTCAGATAACCTGTAGCATACAGCAGACTCCACATGTTCTCTACGCTGTCATACATTGTGTCATAAGTGAGCTGTTCTTCTATCCTTTTCTGGACGGTTTCTCCTGAGATAAGCCTTTCTATCTGAGTCTTTGTTATCCCATTGCCCATTTTCTGTACAAATTTCTGTACTTCCTCATTACCGCTTGAATTTGCCCAGTAACTCTTGGGCACTTTATTTGGGTTGGTCAGCAGCTGATTGCACCAGTTAATAACATCCCATGGATTGTATACATTGGCACGCCCGATTTGGTATCCGTCATACCACTCTTTCGTTATGTC
Organism: Clostridiales bacterium; assembly: GCA_021204025.1. Classification (GTDB taxonomy): domain Bacteria; phylum Bacillota; class Clostridia; order Lachnospirales; family Lachnospiraceae; genus Brotaphodocola. The sequence goes on from JAJQAC010000066.1 coordinate 713, forward strand.
GTAATACTCACTCAAATCATAGTAAGCAAGCATTTTCCGGACTTCTTCATCCGTGAAGCCAAACTGCTCATCGCATTCAGCTTCGAGCAGTGTGTACATCTTCGGATTGTTGAGCCCAGTGAAAATACTCTCTTTGGATACCCGCAGGCAGCCTGTTAAAACTGCGAATTCAAGAGCGGAATTGGTTTTAAGTGCCTGTTCGAACAGATTTTGAATCAACAACACCATTTTTTTGTAATAATTTTGCTTACTTGCTTTCGCCAGTGGAACATCGTATTCATCAATCAGTATAACGACTTTTCTTCCATAATGTTTCTGGAGCAGTCCTGACAATGTTTTCAGGCTTCTATAAAGTGTTTCGTCATCGATCTCTCTCTGAAGGAGGCTGTCATAAGATTTCTTTTCACTTACAGTCAGCTTATCACTTCCCGCCAGGAAGCTCATCTTTTCAGCCTCATCACGGATTTCCATTGCAATTAAATTACGGCTTGTCTCGAAATTACCGGCTTCTGTAGCTTTCAATGTAATGGAGATCACGGGGTACTGACCCATATATTTTTCGCAAAGCTCAGTTTCCTTTAAAATTTCCAATCCATCAAACAGGCTTTTGTCTGTGCCGATTTCAAAGAAGTACTTGAGCATACTCATATTTATGCTTTTTCCAAAGCGGCGCGGACGTGTGAAAAGATTCACTTCTCCCCAATTACTTAAAAGCTCTTTTATCATCCCGGACTTATCTACATAATAAAAATTATTCGTTCGTAATTTTGCAAAGTCCTCTATGCCAATCGGCATCCGCTTCTTTTCCACACCGCTCACCTCTCTTCTCAGGCTGTAAAGCACAATAAATCTGTAATACCTATAACTTACCATAGAAGCGATCCTTAAATCAAGGTCTATATCGGGGTTTCTAAAACACCTTGCCCATTATCCGTTACAGGCCACACGTCAGTTGGCTGACTTATGACCTGTAATAAATTCAAAAATTTCATTGCAATATTCCTTCTCTATTGACAAAAATCAATTTTCATCAAAAGTGTGAATCTGTTCGAATTGATTCTGCCATAACAAGTTCAAATCCGATTTTTAATTCCTTGCACACCGCATGATCTTCCTCCATCTGCTCCACCAGGATCTTCGCGGCTTCCCGCCCACAGGTCTTATAATGAAGATGTACGGTCGAAAGCGCCGGAGTTACAATCCGGCACACCGGCGTATCGTCCATCCCGGCGATCTGGACATCCTGTGGGATCGATTTTCCACATTCCCGCAGGTACAGCATCGCTCCCGTGGCGATATTATCCGTGGCGCACAACACGGAATCCACCCCCGGCTCAGTCTCCAGGATCTCCTTCATTTTCTGATATCCGGACTCAATATGGAAATCCCCCTCCACAAGCTGACCATCCTTCCATGGGATTCCCAGTTCCCGCAGCGCGCTTTCTACGCCTTCTCGTCGATTGCGCCCCACAGCCTCGTCCTTTGTCGTCACCCCGATATATCCCGGTATCTTCCCGTGCTCCATCAGCACTTTCATCATCTGACCGGCCGCCTCAAAGTCCTCATGATACACACAGGAAAATCCCTTCAGATATTGCCCCAGGATCACAACCGGCACCCGGCACTCCTTCAGCAGTTTTTTATGTCTCGTGGTAAAAATCGTCGCAATCAGAATAATTCCGTCCACCTGATTGTCGCGAAAAATCTCCAAATATTTCAGTTCCTCATCCAGATTGTTCGAGGTATTGGCAAGCAGCAGCCCATACCCGTTTTTTGACAGCACATCGCTGATACCCTCCACCATCCGGCTGACTGTGTGGGAATTGATCTTTGGCAGGATCACTCCCACCAGCTTTGTCTTTTTTGTCCTCAGCATCTGAGCCTGACTCGACGGCTGATAGCCGGTCTCTTCGATCACCCGGCGGATACTCTCACGCTTTTCCTCGCTGACATAACCGTCATTGAGGTACCGGGAGACCGTAGCCCGCGAAACTCCGGCCAGCTTCGCGATTTCATTAATATTCAAGACAACTTCTTCCTTTCTTAATCATCCAAGAGGTATTCCTTTATCCAACCAATTGATTGCCAGCATACTGCTTTTATATCCTGTCAGGGAAGTGGGCCGATCCGCTAAAAAATTCTTCGAGCGAAGCACTGAATGTCAATAGCGACTGGTTAGCCAATGTGCAGGAATACCCTGATACATTTCTTTTCTGGATTATAGCAAAAAAAATACAGGAAGGAAAGACTCCTTTTACCAGGCATCCGATCATTGAAATCCTCATCTGGTTCGAGTATAATGGAAACGGATTTATTCTGTAAACGGCAAATTTCAGGCGCCATGCCTGTGTGCAATTCTGAACGAATAAAACAGATATCGTAACCGGAGGTGAAACGTTTTGTCCGAGCGTTCCTATATTGCCATTGATCTGAAATCCTTCTACGCTTCTGTAGAATGTGTCGAGCGAGGACTTGACCCGCTGACTACTAATCTGGTAGTGGCGGATCAAAGCCGCACGGAAAAGACAATCTGCCTCGCAGTATCCCCATCTCTCAAATCCTTTGGCATCTCCGGGAGAGCAAGACTGTTTGAGGTCGTACAGCAGGTAAAAAAAGTCAATCAGGTCCGGCAGCACCTTGCGCCCGGACATACCTTTTCCGGTTCCTCATGCAACATCGATGAACTAAACGCCAATCCGTCCCTGTCTATCGATTATATCGTAGCCACGCCGCAGATGGCTCATTATATGAAGCGAAGCACAGAAATTTATCAGATCTACCTTCGATTCATCGCTCCGGAGGATATCCATGTTTACAGCATTGACGAGGTATTTCTGGATGTGACCAGCTATTTGCCAACCTATCATCTCACGCCACATGAGCTGGCCATGAAGATCATCCGGGATGTTTTAAAAGAAACCGGTATCACAGCTACCGCCGGTATCGGCACCAATCTCTATCTTTGTAAGATCGCCATGGACATCGTCGCCAAACATATCCCGGCAGACAAAGACGGCGTCCGCATTGCCGAACTGGACGAGATGACTTACCGGCAAAAATTATGGGCGCATCAGCCCATTACCGATTTCTGGCGGGTCGGACGCGGCTACGCTGCACGTCTGGAGAAGCTGGGCCTTACCACCATGGGCGATATCGCCCGATACTGCCTGAGCAGCTATGGGGAAGACCGGCTGTACCTGGAATTTGGCGTCAACGCCGAACTTCTGATTGACCATGCCTGGGGCTGGGAGCCTTGCGGCATCGCAGACATCAAGGCCTTTAAACCGGAAAATAACAGCATCAGTTCCGGCCAGGTTCTGCAGTCCCCCTATGAATTTGAAAAAGCAAAACTGGTAGTCCGGGAAATGGCTGACGCGCTCTCATTGGACCTGGTCGATAAGGGTCTGGTCGCCGACCAGATTGTACTGACGATCGGGTATGATACGGAAAATCTGACTGATCCGAAGCGAAGAAAAGTCTATCAAGGCGAAATAACTACTAACCGTTACGGCAGGAAAATACCGAAACAGGCTCATGGTTCGATCAATCTGGGTCGTCAGACTGCTTCTACCACATTCATTACCAACGCGACCATGGAGCTTTTTGACCGTATCGTTGATCCCGGCCTGCTGGTGCGCCGGATGTACGTTGTGGCAAATCATGTCGTCACAGAAGACCGGATCAAACCACCTAAGCCGGAACAACTGGACTTATTCACGGATTATACTGCTCTGGAAAAGCAGCGCAAAATAGAAAAGGAAACCTTAGAGAAAGAGAAACGCCGTCAGAAAGCAATTCTGGAAATTCAGAAAAAATTTGGAAAGAATGCCCTGCTAAAGGGAATGAATCTCAGAGAGGGAGCAACCGGCAAAGACCGCAACGCACAGATCGGCGGTCACAGAAAATAAGGAGGCAGAGCTCAAACCATGCCCAACAGAACAATCGAAGACTATCAGGACATCATCAACCTGCCCCATTTTGTTTCTAAGAACCGGACGCATCTGTCCATGATCGAACGCGCGGCGCAGTTTTCTCCGTTTGCGGCGCTCACCGGCTATGAATCCGCTGTACAGGAGACCGCGCGCCTGACCGGTCAGCGGCTGGAACTGGCAGAAGATGAAAAGGAAATCATCGCCCGGCGGCTCACTCTCCTTCATTCCCGGCTGGCGGAAACGCCCGTCGTGGACGTCACCTTCTTCATTCCTGATGAAATAAAAGATGGCGGCGAATATCGCACCGTGAGCGGAGTTGTGAAAAAGCTGGATGAATTTCAAAGGCTCCTCTGCATGATGGACGGAACAAAAATCCCTGTCGATGATATTACCAGTGTGGAGGGAGCGATATTTCACACTGTGACAGAAAATACAGATATCGTATAGGAGAAAGGTCAAAAAATCCCCTGAAAATGCCAAAACACAGCACATTCAGGGGTATCGTATCGATTATCTGCCAGACTCCTCATCTCACCGCGGAAACCCCGCCTCATCCAGGATCGTCCGCTGCCGTTCTTCCATCTCTGCCCGCTCTTCTTCATCGATATGGTCATATCCGCACAGGTGCAGAACGCTGTGCGCCACCAGAAACGCCAGTTCCCTCTCCTGAGAATGTCCATATAATTCCGCCTGCTCGACAACCTTTTCCACGGAAACTACAATATCGCCCAGCATCAGTTCTCCCGTATCCGGGTCAAAGGTATCCTCAAAGGCTTCTTCAACATGGCTGAAATCAGACGGGGTCTCATACTCAATCATCGGGAAAGACAGGACGTCTGTCGGCGCGTCAATCCCTCTCTGCTCCCGGTTAATCTCCCGGATCGAGGCATTGTCCGTCAAAAGTACCGATACTTCCGTCTCATAAGGACATCCCTCATAGTCCAGCACCGCCGGAATCACCTTCTCGATGATCTCCGTATAAGGAATCTGCAATTTCTTATCGGTATCATAATCAATCTCTATACTCATTTTTTTGTCCGCTGTCTGCGTGCTTCTGCCGCAGCGCTCTTCCTCTCATAGTCATCATAAGCCTGTACAATCTTCTGCACCAGCGGATGCCGTACGACATCGCTGGCTGTCAGGGTACAAAAACCAATATCTTCTATCTTTCCCAGAACCTTTTTTGCCATATCCAGGCCGGAAACCGCTCCCGATGGCAGATCTTTCTGGGTCTGGTCTCCCGTCACCACGACTTTGGAACCAAAGCCGATCCGGGTAAGAAACATCTTCATCTGCGCCGGAGTCGTATTCTGCGCCTCGTCCAGAATAATATAAGCGTTATCCAACGTGCGCCCTCTCATATACGCAAGCGGCGCCACCTCGATCAACCCCTTTTCCTGATTATGCAGAAAGCTCTCCGCTCCCATAATCTGATACAGAGCGTCATACAGGGGCCGCAGATAAGGGTCAATCTTACTCTGAAGATCACCGGGCAAAAACCCCAGTTTCTCGCCCGCCTCGATTGCCGGACGTGTCAGGATGATGCGGTTCACTTCTCCGCTCTTAAAGGCCTGAATTGCCATCGCCATCGCCAGATAGGTCTTCCCGGTACCGGCCGGACCGATACCGAAAACAATCATCTTCTTACGGATCATGTCCACATATTCCTTTTGTCCTAACGTCTTTGGTTTTACCGGTTTGCCATTTACCGTACGGCAGATAATATCCTGATCGATCTCAAGAATCTTACTGTCAGACTCAGTAAATGAAAGAGCCAGCGCATAATCAACATTCTGCTCAGTAATCGGAGTCCCCCGGCGGGACAGCTCAGTCAGCGTCTGAAATACGCTTTTTGCCCTGGAGATCATATGCTCCGGTCCGATCAACCGGATCTCTCCGTCTCTGGCTACAATCGTCACATGCAGAGTGCGTTCTATTTTTTTCAAATGTGCGTCAAACTGACCGCAGACATTTCTCGCATGGTCAACAGGTATATCAATGATAGTTTCCGTTACGCTCATCCGGCTGTGTTGTCTCCTCTGTTATTTCTGATCGTTCCTGTCCAATTGGACCGCATCCAGTCTTTGTCGCTTCCCGGCCGGTTCTTCAGAAACAAAAGTTCCACGAAGTTCGCAGCCATTAAGACTATCTAATATTTTAACATCATTTTGAATTATTACTACCCCTTTTTGCGCAAAATTTTGCTGCACCTCCTGAGTGAAATGCAGGATCTCACTCTCCTGTTCCTTTTCTGTCCGTGGTCGCTCATAGATCTGATATTCCTCTGATCGAATCATACTGACCCAGACAGGCAGATAAAAATCACCAAAAAGCGTCACCTGCCATGTCTCCCGAAATGTTTTCCACAGACTGCCCTCACTTTTCGGAATCATCCAGACAAAAGACAACGAGCCGATTTTCACTCCCATGCCGCGCCTGCCTTTCCCGGTACTGCTCCGGATCGATATCAGTGTTGGAATCTTCTTTGTCACTTCCCTGACTGTGAGGACTTTGATATCAGCATCTGCGCATACGTATTGCCAGGATACCGTCTCTCCCGAATCATCGGTAATCGGAATCGCACCGCTTACCAGAATCTGCCCTTCCGTTACCGTATCTCCCACTCTGACCTGGGCCTTCCCCTGTCGGACTATCATATCCGTAATTACGCCATCACAATCAGCGATCAGATCGGCCGCTTCTTCTTCCTGCCGGATCGTCTCATCCGGCAAAGTGTTTTCTTTTACCCGGATAATCAGACGATTGCCCGATATCCGTGCGGACACCCAGATGATATCCGGAAAATCCAGGCGGATATTTTCTTCCAGCCGCTCACAATCCACCAGCTTTTTTCTCACTCCATAACCAATATTCTGATCCGCAAGATAATGAAGCATGGTATCGTCCGTAACGGATCGGTTATCCAGAATCGTAACATCCCAGATAAATCGACTCATACATCCCAACATCAGGAAAAACAGCAGCAGCCCCGCTGCAAATAACTTTCGTTTACGGTTGCGGTATAAAAGAAATGGCAATCCATATTTTCCTATAATCTTACAATGCATACGGGATTTGCGCACCACCGGCCGGATTCCCCGATAATCCGGAAACGATACCAGAAAATCATGACAATGCTCTCTGCATCGAATATCCCAGATCTCGATCTGATGAAAGCGGCAGAGATTAAAAAAACGTTCCGGCATACAGCCGCTTACCCGTACCCACAGATATCCACGCAGGAAATGTGTCAGGCTCTGCCTCATGTCAAAGATCTCCCATCATCAAAAACAAGCTCCCGGATCTGTCCGCTGATCCTCATTTCTTCCTGATTATAATAATCAATCCGCAGGTGCTTTCCCCGGATCTCAACCTTCCCACTCTGTGTCTGCAGCCGCACGGTCTGATCATCGTATGCCAGGATACTGCGGTAATTTTCAATGCTCACCTGATGTTTCCCGACAAAAGAGATCAGAACTTCTCCCAGAATCACATCCCTGGGAATCTTTAATTCTTCCGCAGCAGTCCGCCGGATCCGTTTCAGCATTTGATTCTCTCCACTCCGCAGCACCTTACTGTATTCTACGAAAAAATCCCCGATCCTATGACCGGGGATTGTAGCAATTAGTTAAATTTGCGTTTTCTTGCAGCTTCGGACTTCTTTTTGCGTCGTACGCTGGGCTTTTCGTAATGCTCTCTCTTACGAATTTCCTGCTGAATACCCGCCTTTGCACAGTTTCTCTTGAATCTGCGCAAAGCACTGTCCAGACTTTCGTTCTCTTTAACGATAACGTTAGACATCGCTCACACCTGACCTCCCTCCAGTTGTGTACTTGTGCATAAAACAACTGTTTGGGTATTTATAGCACTAAAACGATTATAGCATAAAATTCCTGTTCGTCAACAATTATTTCAAAAGAACCGTCATAAAATCAGCCAGATTAACCAGAAATCTGCTGTTCTGCCGTTTCATATACCTTTTCCAGCGCCACGTCAATACCAGACGGATTTTTACCTCCCGCCTGAGCCATGTTTGGACGTCCGCCGCCGCCCCCTCCAACAAGGGAAGCAATCGACTGAATCAGTTTTCCTGCATGAGCGCCCTTCTTCTGAGCAGAATCCGTTACCATTGCCATCAGGTTGACACGTCCGCCCTGCACAGACGCAAGTACGACAACGCTGTCTCCCAGCTTATCTTTCAGCTGGTCACCGAGATTACGCAGACCATTCATGTCCGCCTCCGGCACCTGCGCCGCAAGTACTTTTACACCCTTGATTTCCCGTACCTGATTCATGACATCTCCCAGGGAATCATGAGCGAGACGGTTCTTTAACTTTTCATTCTCCGACTTTAATACGCGAAGTTCCTCCAACATGGACTGAATCTTCGTATTCAGTTCATTTGGTGTTGTCTTGACTGTCCTGGACGCGCAGTTAAGCTCCTCCTCAACCTTACGGTAGTAAGCCATCAGACCGCTTCCGGTCAGCGCTTCGATCCGGCGGACGCCTGCCGCGATTCCTGCCTCTGACAAAATTTTAAACGCATGAATGGAGCCAGTATTGCCAACATGAGTACCGCCGCAAAGTTCCGTGGAGAAGTCCCCCATCTTGACGACACGTACCACTTCGCCGTATTTTTCCCCAAAAAGCGCCATAGCGCCCGTTTTTTTCGCTTCATCAAGGCTCATCTCCTGTGTGCATACATCCAGAGCTTCCTCAATCTCCTGATTGACCAATTTCTCTGTTGCTTCAATCTCCTGCGGCGTCATCGCTGAGAAATGAGTGAAGTCAAAACGAAGTCTGTCTTCTGTAACAAGAGAACCTGCCTGCTCGACATGATCACCCAGTACCGTGCGCAGCGCCTTCTGCAACAGGTGCGTAGCACTGTGATTCTTTGCGATGGAAAGCCGGCGTTCCTCGTTGACCTTTAGTGTCACGGTTTCGCCAACCGCAAACATACCTCCGGTCATCCTGCCGACATGTCCGACCTTGCCGCCCTGCAGATGAATCGTGTCCTGAACCTCAAAACTTCCGTGAGCGCCCTCGATGATACCTGTATCACCGATCTGACCGCCCATCGTGCCGTAAAACGGCGTCTCATCTGTGATAATCGTGCCGGTCTGCCCATCAGTCAGTGCTTCTACCAGTTCGGTTTCTGTCGTCAGAACGGAAATCTTTGAATCATAAACCAGATGATCATAACCGGTAAATTTCGTCGTAATCGCTGCCGGGATAGACTGGTAAACTGTCACATCGGCTCCCATATAGTTCGTCGTCTTACGAGCCTTTCTCGCCTTTTCCCGCTGCTCCTTCATCGCCTTCTGGAAACCCTCCTGATCAACGGACAGCCCTTTCTCTTCCAGGATCTCGATTGTCAGATCAATCGGGAAACCATAGGTATCATAAAGTTTAAAGGAGTTCTCGCCGGAAAGGACGGTCTCATTGTTCGCCGCCATCTCCGCTTCCATATCCGCAAGAATTGACAGTCCCTGGTCGATCGTCCGGTTGAACTTTTCTTCTTCCTCAGAAAGCACCTTCAGGATCATCGGTTTTTTCTCTTCCAGCTCCGGATAACCGTCTTTTGACAGTTCAATCACGGTTTTGGAAAGTTCTGCCATAAACCGGCCTTCGATGCCAAGCAGTCTCCCATGACGGGCCGCGCGGCGCAGCAGCCGGCGCAGCACGTATCCCCGTCCTTCATTGGAAGGCATGATGCCGTCCGAGATCATAAATGTGCAGGACTTGACATGATCCGCGATAATACGGAGAGAAATATCCTTTTTCTCATCCGCCAGATACTGCGTATGAGCCATCTCGCAGACCTCGTCCAGAAGCGCTTTATTCGTATCAACGGTGAAAAGAGAATCCACATCCTGTACGACTACCGCCAGACGTTCCAGTCCCATACCGGTATCAATATTCTTCTGCTTCAGTTCCGTATAATTATTATGTCCATCGTTATCAAACTGCGTAAATACGTTGTTCCAGACTTCGATATAACGGTCACAATCACAGCCTACGGTGCAGGTCGGCTTCCCACAGCCATACTTCTCGCCTCTGTCATAATAAATCTCAGAACACGGGCCGCAGGGACCGGCGCCATGCTCCCAGAAGTTATCTTCTTTGCCAAAGCGGAAAATCTTTTCCTTTGGAATCCCGATCTTTTTATTCCAGATATCATATGCCTCATCGTCATCCAGATAAACCGATGGATATAACCGCTCCGGATCAAGACCGACCACTTCGGTTAAGAACTCCCATGACCAGTGAATCGCCTCGTCCTTAAAATAATCGCCGAATGAGAAATTGCCAAGCATCTCAAAAAATGTGCCATGCCGCGCGGTTTTCCCGATATTCTCGATATCGCCGGTACGGATGCACTTCTGGCAGGTGGTCACGCGACGGCGCGGCGGAATCTCCTGTCCGGTAAAATAAGGCTTTAACGGCGCCATGCCGGAATTAATCAGTAAAAGACTGTTATCATTGTGCGGAACCAGAGAAAAACTCTTCATCTTCAGATGGCCCTTGCTCTCCATGAAATCAAGAAACATTTTTCTCAGTTCATTAACACCATACTTCTCCACTTTCCTACGTCCTCCGTATTACTTTACTGATGCCGCCAATCACCTATCTGGCCTTGTCCGCATCCTTTTTATCTCTGAATTTCTTACCGCATAGGATACCTGCGTAAGCAATCACTGCAAAAATAATGACCTTGATCGCATAACCGATGAAACTACCTGCTACTGCTGCCATATAAACCTCCTATGTCGTATTCTATCATGTATGTCATGAAAAGCGCCGGATCCATGACAAAAGTCCACGGCCACGTTCCTTCCATACGATGTTTCCATCGTTTTATCTTAGCACAGCTGTTCTTATTAATCAAGTTGTAAAATCGATACTTCTAAATCAAAAAAATTTTTATAAAAGATCCAAACCTTCGGCCGCAGCGACCGCCAGACGATCACAGCGTTCATTCTGCGGGTGCCCGTCATGACCCTTGATCCAGATAAACGTAACCCTGTGAGGAGCTTTTGCCTTTAACAGGCGCTCCCAGAGGTCGATGTTTTTGACCGGTCCGCTCTTCCCTCTCTTCCAGTTATTTTTGACCCAGTTATCGATCCACCCCTGATTAAACGCGTCTGTCAGGTATTTGGAATCCGAGTATAATTCTACATCGCAGGGGCGATTTAATGCCTCCAGGCCTGCAATCGCCGCCATAAGCTCCATCCGATTATTCGATGTCTTTTTATACCCCTGCGACAGTTCTCTCTCATGGAGCTGCCCCTTGCTGTCCGTAAACTGCAGGATGGTCCCGTAACCTCCCGGGCCTTCCGGATTGCCCTTGGCCGCCCCATCCGTGTAAATCTGTACTGATGTCATATTGGTATCTCCCTCATCTCTGTCAAAGAGTGGACCATGTCCGCTGTCAAAAATCGAAAAAGACCATTTTACCGGTCCCATTTATCACACAGAGCATTGATCTGATCCGCGAACCTCGCAAGGTCCTTGTTGGCTCCGCCCTGATTTCTCTCAATCACCCGCATCAGGCGCTCTCCTGCCCCCACAAGTCTGGCAAAGACACCCTGAGCCTTCTTCGCTGGAGCTGCTTTTTCAATACGAATGCCTTCCGTTTCGCGGATCCAGCAGCCCGCGATCAGATCATACTCGGAACCACTGAACGGCGCCTTCGCCGGGCGGCCTGTCTCCTTACTGACCAGCTCTGCAAAACGATCACAGACGTCATCGCTGCCATGAACAATAAAATACTGATCCGGTTTCTTTTCAAAAGCATCCGCCCATGCAAGCAGACCAGCCTGATCCGCGTGACCACTGATATCATGAAGCTGGGTAATCTCTGCCTCCACCTCAATCGACTCGCCAAAGAGTTTTACCTTTTTTGTCCCATCGACAAGACTGCGTCCCAGCGTCCCCTCTGCCTGGTAACCGGCGAAAACCACGCAGCACTCCTTCCGCCAGAGGTTGTGTTTCAGATGATGGCGGATGCGCCCGGCATCACACATTCCGGATGCCGAGATAATGACCTTGGGTCGCGGATCAAAATTAATATTGACGGACTCATCGGTTGTCACAGAAAGTTTCAGACCCGGGAACGAAATCGGGTTAATCCCGCACCGGACAAGTTCTCTCGTCTCCTCATCATAGCACTCTGACTGATTTTCCTTAAAGACATGCGTCGCCTCAACTGCCATCGGGCTGTCAACATAAACCTCAAAATTATCATGTCCGTGGATCAGACGCTCTGCCTTGATATGGCGATAGAAGTAAAGCAGCTCCTGGGTCCGGCCTACAGCAAACGCGGGGATGACAACATTGCCGCCGCGGTCCAGAGTTCTCTGTGTAATCGCCGCCAGTTCCGCGATGTGATCGCCGCCTTTCTGATGAAGCCGGTCGCCGTAGGTGGATTCCATCACCGCGTAATCAGCCACCTGGGTATACTGGGGATCCCGGATCAGCGGTTTATGGAAATTGCCGATATCTCCTGAAAAAACAATTTTCTTCTCGATCCCATCTTCGCGCAGCCACACTTCAATCGAAGCAGACCCCAGCAGATGGCCGATATCACTGAAACGGACTGTGACATGATCATTCAGACGATGAATCTCCCCATAATCCACAGCAAGAAAATGCTGAAGCACCCCCAGCGCGTCATTCATATCATAAAGCGGCGTAACCTCCGGTTCACCGGCCCGCTTTGCCTTACGGTTCTTCCACTCAGCCTCCTGCTCCTGGATATGCGCGCTGTCCTTTAACATAATGTCGCATAGGTCACTGGTCGCGTGAGTCGTAATGATCTGTCCGCGGAAACCGCGGGCATAGATAAATGGCAAGCGTCCGCTGTGATCGATGTGCGCATGTGTCAGGAGCACATACTCGATGGCTGAAAAAGGTACCGGAATTTCGATATTCTCATAAATATTAACTCCCTGTTCCAGTCCGCAGTCCACCAGAATCTTTGTATCCCCTGCTTCCAGATAATGACAGCTCCCTGTTACTTCATGTGCAGCCCCGCTGAAAAATAAACGCATAAAACTCCTCCTCTCGTATGTCTGGCTGTCTTCGATACCGATCCGATCGCAATTCCCGGTTGCATCGGACCTCCCCCTGTATCTTTTTCTTTATCAAATATCCTGTCATCCCAGATTATTTCGAACAAAACAGGACGAACTTTACTATAAGATGATACGATACCTTTTTAAATGATAATACAGATCATACCCCCGTTACTGTCATTGATAATCTTCTGTAACGCGTCCTGCAGCTTCATCTGGCACTCCTCTGTCATCTGGCTGATCTTGGTCTGTATACCGTCTTCCACGATCTGTTCAATGGATTTGCCGAAAATATTGGTTTCCCATATCCCATTCTCTCCGGAACGGGCGTTTTCCCTCATATAAGCGATCAGATCCTGCGCCTGCTGCTCACTCCCGACAATCGGAGCGATCTCCGTCTGGATCTGCGCTTTGATCAGATTAATCAGCGGCGCCTGCGCGCGCATCTTAACTCCGTAACGGTTGCCCTGCCGCAATACCTCCGGTTCGTCCAGAATGATTTCTTCCCTGTCGGGAACCACAACGCCGTACCCCTTCATCCGTACCTGACTGACCGCGTTTTGCACCCTCTCGTATTCATCCTGCATGGCCGCCAGACTTTTTAACTTCTGCATCAGCTGATATTCATCCTCAATGGGTATGCCCGCATAATCACTCAGGATCTGATAATAATAACCATCCTGCATTTCCATGCGCATCCGGACTCTTCCATTAGAAAGGTCCATCGCGTCCACTTTCATCTGACGGACAGACTCCGGCATACCCTCGGTCGAATCCGAAGAAACGTCTTTCATCTGACGCACACCGGACATCAACGTCTTCACAGCGTCGATCACCTGTTCTTTTAACCAGTGTGTGGACGGCAGGATCTCCAGCCACTTCGGGATCGAAAAATCGATCTCCGACACCGGAAATTCTTTCAGCACACATTCCAGAATCTTTGTAATGTCATCTTTTTTTAACTGTTCACAGTTCACCGGCAGAACAGATACCCCATACTGTTTCTCCATCTCATGCGCCAGACGGACAGTATCCTCCGAATATGGACGTTCAGAATTGAGCAGAACGATGAATGGTTTCCCGATCTCCTTCAGTTCCCGGATCGCCATCTCCTGCGCGTTTATGTATGCCGGATATTTCAGATCGCCAAAGGTTCCGTCCGCTGTAATCACGATCCCGATATTCGAATGATCCTGAATCACCTTCCGCGTCCCGATCTCTGCCGCTTTTGTAAAAGGAATCTCCTCCTCATACCAGGGTGTCTTCACCAGTCGTTCCTGATCATTCTCAATGTGTCCGGCCGCGCCATCCACCATAAAACCAACGCAGTCAATCAGCCGGATCCGCGCGTGGATCCCGTCAGGCAGCACAATTTCCGCCGCTTCTTTGGGGATGAACTTCGGCTCGGTCGTCATGATGGTACGCCCCGCCGAACTCTGCGGCAGTTCATCTCTGGTACGTTTTTTCTGATACTCATCCTCGATCTGCGGCAAAACCAGCTGCTCCATAAAACGCTTGATAAACGTGGATTTTCCGGTTCTTACCGGTCCAACAACCCCCAGATATATATCTCCGCCGGTCCTCGTCTCGATATCCTTATATACATGATACTGTTCCATGAAGATACCCCCTTGATGTACTGATACAGTATATGCGAAGGGTCACCGAAGATATGCGGGAACGGTTCCTTCCGGTTGATTTTCCATCGATTATCTCCATTTTAACATAAGAAACGGGCAAAAGTCTATATACTCCTGCCCGCTTTTCGTCTATCGCTCTGCATTTATTCACTCAGGTACGCTTTCTTTACCTGATCGTTATTCATCAGCTCCTTCGCGTCGCCGCTCAGCACGATTTTGCCGGTTTCCAGCACATATGCGCGATCAGCGATCGACAATGCCTTCTTTGCGTTCTGCTCGACCAGCAGCACGGTCGTCCCATCGGCGTTGATCTTCTGGATAATGTCAAAGATTTCATTAACATAGATCGGTGATAAGCCCATCGACGGCTCATCCATAACAATCAGCTTTGGGTGCGACATCAGCGCCCTTCCCATCGCAAGCATCTGCTGCTCGCCACCGGACAGGGTACCCGCTGACTGGTTTTTGCGTTCTTCCAGCCGGGGGAACCTCTCGTAAACCAGTTGAAGCGTCTGATCCAGTTCGTTCTTATCTTTCCTTGTATAAGCGCCAAGTTTCAGATTCTGTAAGACAGTCAGCTGGGCAAAGACACGGCGGCCCTCCGGCACATGCGCCATTCCCATCGAGACCAGTTTGTGTCCCGGTATATGAGTGATCTCCTTCCCCTCATAAAAGATAGAACCGGCCTTGGACGGAATCAGTCCTGTGATCGTCTGCAGCGTGGTTGTCTTGCCTGCGCCATTAGCTCCGATCAGCGCGATGATCTCCCCCTGATTCACTTCAAATGAGATCCCCTTGATCGCCTGGATGACGCCATAATAGACTTCGAGATCTTTTACTTCCAATATTGCCATAATCTCTCCTCCTACTCGCCCAGATAAGCCGTTATCACACGACGGTCATTCAGCACTTCCGACGTCTCGCCCTGTGTCAGCACCTGACCAAAGTTTAAGACGGTAAGTTTTTCGCAGATACCCGAAACCAGCTTCATGTCATGCTCGATCAGAAGAATCGTCATATCAAAATGATCCCGTACAAAACGGATCGTTTCCATCAGTTCAGCCGTCTCATTCGGATTCATACCCGCTGCCGGCTCGTCCAGCAGAAGGAGCTTTGGTTCCGTCGCCATTGCGCGTGCGATTTCCAGCTTACGCTGCTTGCCGTAGGGCAGATTCGACGCTTTCATATCATATTCCCCATCCAGATCAAAAACCTTCAGAAGTTCCATGACCCGTTCATTCATTGCCTTCTCCATCTTAAAATAACGCGGCAGGCGCAGGATCCCCTCGATGGTCGAATACTGGTAATGATTGTGCAGTCCGGCCTTGACATTGTCCAGTACGGACAGATCCCGGAACAGGCGGATATTCTGGAATGTACGCGCGATTCCCGCCATATTGATCCCGATCGTGCTCTTACCGGTAATATCCTGTCCGTCCAGAATGATTTTGCCGGAATCCGGCTTATACACTCCGGTGAGCAGGTTAAAAACTGTCGTCTTACCGGCGCCGTTCGGACCAATCAGGCCATAGAGCTGTCCTTTCTCAATCTCTACCGTAAAATCATCCACTGCTTTCAGGCCGCCAAACGCGATACTGAGATGTTTTACTTCCAGCATATTCATATCACGCAGCCTCCTTTTTCCTGTGGAAACGTTCCAGCAGTCTCTCTCTGGCAGCAATCGCACCCGGAGAAGCATTCAGAATCATCATCACGATCAATACGATGGCATAAATCAACATACGATAATCATTCAAGCCACGCAGCAATTCCGGAAGCATCGTCAGCACAACTGCCGCGATGATCGACCCGGAAATATTGCCGATGCCCCCCAGTACAACATAAACCAGGATCAGAATAGACATATTATAATCAAATTTTTCCGCCGCGAGACTCGCAAGGTTATGCGCGTACAGGACGCCGGCTACACCAGCCAGAGCCGCGGAAATGCTGAATGCCATCAGCTTATATTTGGTAATATTCAGACCAATCGACTCCGCAGCGATACGATTGTCACGAATCGCCATAATCGCACGTCCGGATCTTGACCGGATCAGGTTCTGCACGATAAAGAGTGTGAGCAGTACGAGGATAATACCTGCTGTAAACGTAGATGCTTTGGGCGTCTTTGCAATTCCCTTGGCGCCCTCGATGATACACTGGCCAGTCTCGCTTAATCCCAGATTAGACTTTTTTTCCAACGCAAACCTGATACCGTTTTCATCCACACCGATATAAACAATATTAAGAATGTTTTTAATAATCTCACCAAACGCGAGCGTCACAATCGCCAGATAATCGCCCCGGAGGCGCAGCACAGGAATGCCAATCAGGATACCAAAGATACCCGCGACCACAGCGCCGATCAGAATCGCGATCACAAATCTTACCTGCAGGCTGGTAATCGCATCCGCCGAAACCTTCGTAAAAAAAGCCCCCGCAAAAGCTCCGACACACATAAAACCGGCATGTCCCAGACTCAGTTCACCGGAAATCCCTACTACAAGATTCAGAGAAACTGCCAGAATCACATATACGCAAAGCGGCACGAGCAGACCCTTCATCTGGTTTGTAATATTTCCTGTCCGGATCAGCAGCTGCACGATCACCCAGGCAAGGATCACAATCCCATAGGTCATAAAATTATCCCTGAGCCATTTTTTTGTCTTGTTATTCATCCCTGTCACCTACACTTTCTCATGAATCTTCCTGCCCAGAAGACCCGTAGGACGTACCAGCAGCACGATAATCAGCACAGCAAACACAATTGCGTCCGCCAGCTGAGAGGAGATGTATTTTTTCGTCATCTGCTCAATGATACCCATTGCAATGCCTCCGATAAAGGCTCCGGGAATGGAGCCGATCCCGCCAAATACCGCCGCTACAAAAGCCTTGATGCCGGGCATCGAGCCGATATACGGAGTCAGCGTATCATAAGCTGAGCAATACAGTACTCCGGCAACTGCCGCCAGTGCCGAACCAATAGCGAAAGTCAGCGCAATCGTACCGTTGACATTGATTCCCATCAGCGTCGCAGCGCCTCTGTCCTCAGAAACCGCCAGCATCGCCTGTCCCATCTTTGTCCTGTTGATAAAAGTAGTCAGTACAGCCATGACAAGAAGACAGGTAACGACTGTAATGATTGTCACAGCGGATATCGAAAGTTCTCCCCCAGCCAGTTTCAGTCCCGGAAGAGATACCACAGACTGAAATTTCTTAGGATTCGGGCCAAAAATCAGTAAAACGACATTCTGCAGGAAATAGCTGACGCCGATAGCCGTAATCAGCACTGCCAGTGAAGACGCGCCGCGCAGCGGCTTATAAGCAATCCGCTCAACCGTCACACCCAATGCCGTACAGAGTATGATGGCAGTCAGCACTCCCATCATAGACGGCATTCCCAAACTGCTGACAATCGTAAACGCGGTAAAGGCGCCCACCATAATAATATCGCCGTGGGCGAAATTCAGCATTTTGGCAATACCGTATACCATAGTATAGCCGAGAGCAATGATCGCGTAAACGCTCCCAAGGCTGATGCCGCTGATCAGACAGGACAAAAAACTCATAAGTACACTCCCCTTTTTACTAGTATTTCTCACCTGTGTGCAGAAAGAGGGTTATCCTTGCGACAACCCTCTGTTGGGCCTGTTTTCACTTTTACCGATTACTGCATCACATATGCGCCGTCGACGATCATTGCCGCCTTCGGAGCCTTCTCCGGCTCACCGGACGCACTCCAGGTCATGCCGGTACCGGTCAGTCCATCGATGGAGATCTCGGTCATGGCAACCTTCATCGCTTCACAGATATCGGAAATCTCCATATCCGGAGTCACATTTGCCTGCTCCGCAGCAGCCTTGATCGCATAAACCGCGTCATAAGCATCAGCCGCAAACTGGTTCGGGATTTCTCCATAAGCAGCCTCATAAGATTCTACAAAATCTTTGCTGCTGTCCTCATCCGCTGAGAACGGTGTCAGAAGCATCACGCCCTCTGCCAGAGAAGCGTCAAAGTTCTCAACTGTCAGGATTCCGTCCATACCGTCAACGCCAAAGAAAATCGGCTTATAATCCTTATCCGCGCACTGTTTCAGTACTGTGGAAGCCTCTGTATAATAGAAGGGCATGAACATTAGTTCCGCACCGGCTTCCCGGCAGTTATCAATCTGTACGGAGAAGTCTGTCGCGTTGTCAGCGGTGAACGCTTCTTCAGCCACAATCTCAAGTCCCTGTGCTTCGGCCTCTGCCTGGAAAGACTCCAGAATACCGGTGGAATACTCGGTAGAGCTGTCATAAATTACGCCGATCTTGGTAGCCAGATTGTTGTCCGCGATGTACTGCGCAGACGCCTTACCCTGATCCGGATCGGAGAAGCATACGCGGAATACATTATCCTCCGCGATACACTCAACCGCAGAACCGGAAGGAGTGATCTGGAACATATTATCTGCTGCTGTCTCAGCAGAAACTGCGATACAGGGTTTGGAAGTAACAGCGCCAATCAGCATCTGCATTCCCCAGTCCTTTAAAGTATTGTAAGCATTGACACATTTTTCTGCGTCATGCTCATCATCCTGCGCGTTGTACTCTACCTGATAACCATTGATACCGCCGGCCGCGTTGACTTCCGCAATTGCAAGTTCAGCCGCGTTTCTGACCCCCAGGCCATAAGCCGCCGCACCGCCGGTCAGCGGTCCGATCATGCCGATCTTAAATGCCGCGTCAGAATCCGCCGCCTCTGCCTGAGCATCTTCTGCCGCTTCTGTTTCTTCTGCTTCCGCAGCTGCCTCTGTCTCAGCTGCCGCTGCTGTGGTTGTCTCAGAACTGCTGCCGCCACAGGCAGTCAGGGATGCCGCGAGAACCGCTGCAAGACCTAAACTGAGAATCTTTTTCATAATGGGTGTCCTCCTCTGAAATTATTGATCATCCCGGACGACAAGAAGCATCGGAAATTCATCCGATGAGAATGAGGGCAGGAGAAACTGCTTACAAGCGAGCCTGACGCAGTTTTCCCTGCCCTCATTCCCGCCGTCCCGAACAATTACAAACCATTATAGTGTCCAATTTTTTGGTTTGTCAAGAACTTTCTGACGTTTTATCGCGAAGCATCAGATCCAGAACCGCGGCCTTTGCCGGTTTACCCTCAAACAGTACCTGATTCACCTCATCGATAATCGGCACGGGTACCTGATACTTCTCCGCCAGGAGTTGTCCGGCCCGCGCAGAGTAAACACCCTCTACCACCATCTGAACTTCATCCATCGCCTGCTGCATCGTATATCCCTGACCGATCAGGATCCCGGCGCGGCGATTCCGGCTGTGCATACTGGCACAAGTAACGATCAGGTCTCCAATCCCGGTCAAACCGCCAAAAGTTGCCTCTTTTCCTCCCATCGCCGTTCCCAGCCGCGAAATCTCATGGATTCCCCGCGTAATCAACGCCGCTTTGGTATTGTCGCCATAGCCCAGACCATCCGCGATGCCGGCGGCAAGGGCAATGACATTTTTCAGCGCTCCTCCGATCTCCATGCCCAGCATGTCCGTACTGGTATAAACGCGGAATACCGGACTCATGAACTGATTCTGAATATAACCGGCAGTTTCCATATTCTCCGCTCCTACGACACAAGTGGTCGGAAGCAGCCGGCTGACTTCCTCCGCATGACTTGGTCCTGAAAGCACTGCCGTCACGCACTGAGGAATCTCTTCTTTTATAATATCTGTAAGAATCATCAGTGTAGCTTCTTCGATCCCCTTCGCGACATTGATAATCAGTTGGCCCTCTCTGCACCAGGGACGCATACGAGCCGCTGTGGAACGTGTATAAATCGACGGCACAGCCAGAACCAGAAAATCTTTGTCTCTCATAGCTTCTTCCAGGTTCGCCGTAAAAACCATCGATTCCGGCAGGATCAGCCCCGGAAGCGTTTTCAGTTGACGGGTATCCTGCAGCGACGTGATTTCCTGTGGAATTGCAGACCACACAGTCACCTCATGTCCGTTTACTGAGAGAAGGTTCGCCAGCGCGATCCCCCAGCTGCCCGATCCGATAATTGCTGTTTTTGCCATATGCTTATTACTCCTTATATCGATCAGATCTTCTGTTTTTTCGATCCGAATTTATTTTCCGTTCCATTTAACAGCCGTACAATATTGGGTCGGTGGCGCCAGATCGCCATGAGGCAGATACAAACTGCGACCGCGTATAATTCCGGAAGATGTTCTTTTCCCACTCCGTAATCTCCGTGTGAGCCAAAAACGATGATGCACACCGCAAAAATCGTGACAATCAGTATGGAGCCAACCGAAACATACCGGGTAACAGCTACTGCCAACACAAAGACAACCAGACAGATCAAAGCAATCCGTATATCAGTCGCCGCAAAAAGTCCCGCTGTCGCCGCGATCCCTTTTCCTCCCTTGAATCCCATATAAAAAGGAAAATTATGCCCAAGAATCACGCCGAATCCCGTATATAGCAGATAAACATACAAAAGTTCCGGCTGATCCCGGAAAAGGAACCTTGTAAGCAAACAGGCAAAAATCGCCTTAAAGGAATCTCCCAGAAAGACAATCAGTCCTGCTTTCTTCCCCATCACACGGAGGACATTGGTTGCCCCTGAATTGCCGCTCCCGTAATTACGGATATCCGTATGGTGATATCTGCTGTAAAGATAACCCGTCTGAAACAGACCAAACAGATATCCGATGATGAGACAAACCGCTCTCTCCATCATGTTGTCTCCTTTCCCTTTCTCTCCCGGATCAGGAATCTCAACGCGGTTCCCTTAAATCCAAACGTTTTGCGGATGCAGTTTTCCAGATAACGGTTATAGGAAAAATGCATCAGCTTCTTATCATTGACAAAAATGACAAAAGTCGGCGGCGCCACTCCCACCTGCGTAATATAATACAGGCGAAGCTGCTTCCCCTTATCGGACGGCGGCTGCTGCATAACGACTGCCTCGGAAAGGATCTCATTTAACACTCCGGTCGCGATCCGCTGGTTCTGGTTCTGACGGACCATATCAATCACCGAGTACAGTTTTTCCAGACGCTGCCCGGTTACCGCCGAAATAAAAACGATTTCCGCATAGGCCATAAACGAAAGGACACTGCGGATTTTCTTCTCATACTCATAAATGGTCTTGTCATTTTTTTCAATGGCATCCCATTTATTAACCGCTACGATAATGCCCTTTCCCCGGTCGTGCGCGATTCCGGCAATCTTCGCGTCCTGTTCGGTCACACCCTCTACGGCATCGATGACCAGCACGGCAATATCCGCACGCTCGATCGCGGAAACCGCGCGGATCACACTGAAACGCTCCAGTTCTTCCCTGATCTTACTCTTACGGCGAAGACCTGCGGTATCGATAAAGACATATTCCGTTCCGTTATGAACGACCACCGAATCTACTGCGTCCCTCGTCGTACCCGCGATGTCCGAGACAATCATCCGGTTTTTCCCGACCAGCTTATTGACCAGTGAGGATTTTCCGACATTCGGCTTGCCAATGATCGCGATCCTTGGACGGTCGCCATCGTCCTCCTCCAGCTGTTCCACCGAAAAGTGATTGGCTACCGCATCGAGCAGATCGCCCAGGCCCAGGCGGGACGCCGCAGACACCGGACAGGGGTCTCCGATTCCCAGATTATAAAACTCATAAATATCATTTCCAAATTTTTCAAAATTATCAACCTTATTGACTGCGAGAACAATCGGTTTGCGTGATTTCCGCAGCATATCCGCCACTTTGGCGTCCGCGTCCTGCATTCCCTGCCGCACATCCACGATAAATATAATGACATCTGCAGTCTCAATCGCAATCTGCGCCTGCTCTCTCATCTGTGAGAGGATAATATCTTTGCTGTCCGGTTCAATTCCGCCGGTATCAATCAGCGTGTAATTCATATCCAGCCAGGTACAATCCGCGTAGATACGGTCTCTCGTCACCCCCGGCGTATCCTTTACAATGGAGATGGTGTCGCCCGCCAGCGCGTTAAAAAGTGTCGATTTCCCTACATTCGGCCGCCCCACGATCGCCACGATCGGTTTACTCATCTTTTATATCTCCTTTAATTCATATCCCTCATAGGTTACCGGTTCCTCCGGTGTGCGGAAAAGCACCGCGTCCACCAGATTCTGCCCGCTTGATTTTACAATAGTAACCGGAACTTGTAAAGCATTTTGAAGGTCCTCACGGGTCACATCATCCAGCAGAACTTCTTCCCCGCTTCGGAACATATTCATCGGCAGCAGCAGACGCTCTCCCAGCTTCTGTCCCTTTAACTGACTGATAAGATCTCTGCCGGTAACAAGACCCGAAACCGTAATCATCTCACCGAAAAAATCATTCCGAATCGGATATATATGCACGTCAATCTGCGGAAAAACCTCATGAATCTTATCAATCTGGCGCGACAACGACGCATAGGCAAGCTGTCCCGTAGCAATGGAAATCGTACCTTCGCATGGAGATTTCTCCGGCTTCAACGCCTCCAGCGCTTCGCTTACCTCCGTATCGAGGAGCCGCAGCATCCCCACTCCGTTCTCAATCTGCGGATATCCGTCATAGCGTTCTTCCTCCGGCAGTTCCCGGCCCGCGAGAAGATAAAACTCATCACTTGCATGGATAAAATGAGTTCCATGCTCACGGTAAATCACATCCTGCCACCTCTCGATAATCCGGATTGCCGCCGCGGCGGAAGGCGCGTCAAAAGGATCTAACGGATAAAGCCCCTCCCGGTATCTTGTCAGGCCCACAGGAACCACAGACACACTCTCCATATAAGGAAGATAGGCAGACAGATCCCGTATGGTCCGGTCCAGTTCTTCCCCATCATTGATCCCCCGGCAAAGCACAATCTGCCCGTTCATAGGTATCCCGGAACGATAAAGAAGATCGATCTTTTTCAGAGAATCTCCGGCAAAACGGTTATGAAGCATCCGGCACCGAAGCTCCGGATTGGTCGTGTGTACCGAAATATTGATCGGCGCCAGGTGAAAATCAATAATACGCTTCAGATCGTGATCGCTCATATTTGTCAGGGTAACATAATTTCCCTGCAAAAAGGACAACCGGGAATCATCATCCTTAAAATACAGAGTTTCCCGCATTCCCGGCGGCATCTGATCAATAAAGCAGAAAATGCAGTGATTGCTGCAGGATTTGTAATCGCTCATCAGTCCTTTTTCAAAATTAATGCCCGGATCCTCATATTCATTTTCGATTTCCAGCTCCCATAATTCCCCGTCTTTCTTCTCGACCACCATCAGCATCTGAGGACTGTTTACATAATATTCATAATCGAAAATATCCTCAATCTCATTTCCGTTAATCGTCAGCAGACGGTCACCCGGCTCTAACTCCAGTTCCTCCGCAATCGAACCGGGATCAACAGATCTGATTACATGTCCCTGATCGCTCATCCATATGCTCCTCTTTCTGCGATTTCGTCCTTATCATAACAACTTTTCTTCATTTTGTAAAGGAACTCATTGACGAGCCCTCTTTTTCAATGATATAAATAAATCAGTTATGGAATATGATATCAGAGGTAGTGAAACGCATGTCCAATAATTATGTAATGACTGATGTGCTGCCTGTGGCGCCTTTAAAGATCGCAGCATTAAAAAGCAGCCGCCCTCTGGCGGAAAAGATTAATGACCATATTGTTCAGTTTCGCAAAAATGACACCGAAGAACTGATCCGTCGTAAAAAAGATTTAAACTATCGTGGATATAATGTCGACTCCTATCTCTTGCAGTGCGACTGTCCACGGTTTGGTACCGGTGAAGCAAAGGGCGAGATCCATGAGTCTGTCCGCGGCTGTGACCTGTATGCGATGGTGGATATCATGAATTACAGCATCACATACAAAGTCAGCGGGTTTACCAACCATATGTCTCCGGATGATCATTATCAGGATCTCAAGCGAATCATTGGCGCTACCGTCGCGACCGCGCATCGTGTCAATGTCATCCTGCCTTTCTTATATGAGGGCCGTCAGCACAAACGCACCAAGCGGGAATCTCTCGACTGCGCAATGGCGCTCGAGGAACTGGTGCGGATGGGCGTCGCCAATATCATTACCTTCGACGCGCATGATCCACGGGTACAGAACGCGATTCCCCTGCATGGATTTGATAATTTCATGCCAACTTACCAGTTTATCCAGACCCTGTTCCGCCATGACCGGACACTGAAGATCGACAAGGAACATCTGATGGTCATCAGCCCGGATGAAGGCGCCATGAGCCGCGCCGTTTATCTGGCAAACAACTTAAGTGTTGATATGGGAATGTTTTACAAACGCCGCGACTATTCCCGTGTCATCAATGGCCGCAACCCGATCGTAGCGCATGAATTTCTCGGTTCTTCTGTGGAGGGAAAGACAGTTCTGATCATCGACGATATGATTGCATCCGGTGAAAGTATGCTGGATACCGCGAGGGCTTTAAAAGAGCGAAAAGCGAAAAAAATTATTATCTGCTGTACCTTCGGCCTGTTTACCTCCGGTCTTGATAAATTTGACGAATTTTATCACAAAGGCTATATCGACTACGTCATTACCACAAACCTGAACTATCGGCCGCAGGAACTGCTCGACCGCCCCTGGTACATGGAAGCCGACATGAGCAAATACCTTGCAACCATTATCAACTGCCTGAATCACGACGTATCCATCAGCACCGCTCTCAATCCGACAAAGAAGATCCAGAAGCTCGTGCGCCAATACCAGAATAACGACGGATACGAATATTTTCAGACGATTATATAACATGATCTTCTATACGTCATAATTATGATTTCAGACACAGAAACGCGGCAAGATTGCCGCGTTTCTCTCCCTGAGCGCGGTGAGAAAAGAGCCTCTGCGGATTGCAGCGGGTGCAGATATCCGTCACATGGATATTCTGTGGGAGAACTCCGGCTTCCTGAAAAACAACCCGGTTTGCCTCCCAGAGATTCAGCTGATATTTTCCATTCTTTTTCTGATAAAAAATTCTTTTCTGATCATCAGGCGCAAAGGTTTCCGAAAATTCACGCACAACCTCCTCTCCTACCTCATAACAATCCTGACAGATACTGGGACCAATCGCTGCAATCACATCCTCCGCGCATGTTCCGTACTCCTGCCGCATGACCTCAAGAGTCGCTTTTCCCATACGACAAACCGTACCTCTCCAGCCCGAATGAGACAGTCCGATCGCCCGGTGAACCGGATCGATCAGATACAGTGGCACACAGTCCGCGAAAAAAGTGACGAGGGTAACATCCGCAAGATTCGTCACCAGACCGTCAACATCCCGATAATCCCTTTCCCGCGTAATACCCTTTCCCATGTCCCCCTCACGGACCACCCGCACATTCGTTGTATGCGTCTGATGAGATAAGACCATCCTTTCTGCGGAAACTCCCAGAACATCCGCCATTATCCGGTAATTTTCGCGTACACACTCTGGGTCATCGCCCCGTGTAAAAGAAAAATTCATCGTCGCAAACTGCCCCCGGCTGACTCCTCCCAGGCGGGTAGAAAAGGCATGCTTTACCAGACCCATCCCATCCAGCGCCGGAAATGTAAAATAGATCACGCCGTCCTGATCATGCAGTTTCAGACGCTCGTCCGCTTCCGGTTTTCTGATCCATCCTTTTTCCTGTTGTTCCCTCTTCTGAGCATTATCTCTTATAGAAAAATTTTTCAAAGATCTTTTCCTTTCCGACTGACCTGTCCGTCAGAACGCATTTTTAATCCAACGGATCCGATCGCCAAGAATGCTGATCACATCAAAACGGCAGCAGGTTGTGCCGTCGTCATGGCACATATAAAGATACCACTGCGCGACCGAGCGGATCTTTCGCTGTTTGCGGATATCGACGGATTCTGACGGGAAACCAAGTCTGCTGTCCTTCCGGTACTTCACCTCAACAAATACAATGGTATCGCCATCCCGCACAATCAGATCAATCTCGCCCTTTTTACAGCGATAATTCCGCGCCAGGATCGTCAGTCCCTGCCCTCTAAGATAGCTGCCGGCGATCTGCTCATAACCGGCTCCCTGCAGTCTCCGGTTGCGAATTTCAGACATAAATACCCTTTCCGGCCATGAATGAAACGGCAGCGGCCCTTTCCTCCTGCGAAAGGGTCCGTCATCGAAAGTTCCTGATAAACGTCTGCCGGTGAATCGGACATGGGCCATATTTTTTAATTGCGGCAATGTGCTCCGCGGTGCCATATCCTTTGTGTTTTGCAAATCCATATTCCGGATAAATTTTATCATATTCCCTCATCAGATGATCCCTGGTGACCTTTGCCAGAATGCTTGCCGCCGCGATCGAAACACTCTTTGCATCCCCCTTGATAATCGGGATCTGAGGGATCGTCACCTCGGGAATCGTTACCGCATCATTCAGCAGCAGATCCGGCTGCAGACTGAGCTTTCGGATCGCCTCACGCATAGCCTCATAAGTCGCCTGCAGAATATTGATCTCATCAATCCGCTCCCAGCCCGCAATCCCCACTGCCCATGCGGACGCTTTCTCCTGTATCTCCGGGTAAAGCGCCTCTCTTCTGGCTTCGGAAAGTTTTTTGGAATCATTTAAAAACAGGATCTCGCAATCCTCCGGCAGAATCACCGCGCCGGCGACAACCGGACCGGCTAATGGGCCGCGCCCTGCCTCGTCGATCCCGCAGATCGCGGAATAAGACCCATATTGCCTCTCATATGCTTTCATTCCCTCCAGACGGTCCCGCTCCGCCTGAAGTTTTTCTCCCTTCAGAATTCTCAACGCCATCGCTGCTTCCCTTTTCCCGTTCGTTTATGTATACTTTGTTTTATCGTGTGCTATTCTGAAAGCTCTCTGCATGATTTCACAAAAATACGCAAACCGATGCCGTCCGTATCTCATGGCACAATGCACCGGCTCACGCCGCGTCCCCGGACGGAGGAGCTTCCAGCGTGATCGCGCCCAGTCTCCCTGCGCGAAAATCATCTAACAGGATACCGGCCGCCTTTTCCATCTCCGGCTCTCCTCCCTTTGCCAGGAGTCCCCGCCTGCGCGCAATGGTTTCCAGCATTTTCATCATCACGGGAATGTCCGGCGTTTCTCCGCAGATTTCCAGGTCGTATCTGCGTTTCAACCCTTCGGGCGCATATCGGCAAAGATGACGGAGCAGTTCAAGAGCCAGCTCCTCCTTATTCAGGATCTCGTCATTAATCGAACCGATCAGCGCCAGAGACACGCCGATTTGCGGATCCTCGAACTTTGGCCAGAGAACCCCCGGCGTATCCAGAAGTTCCAGCGACGGATTGAGACGAATCCACTGATTGGCACGAGTCACTCCCGGTTTATTACCCGTTTTTGCCCTGGATTTCCCGACGAAGGAATTAATAAAAGTCGATTTTCCCACATTAGGAATGCCGACAACCATCGCGCGGATCGGCCGGTTCAGGATCCCCCTCCTGCGGTTTCTCTCGATCTTTTCCCGGCAGGCTTCCTGCACCGCAGGAAGAATCTGCCTGATCCCAACGCCATTTTTTGCATTGATCTTCAGCACAGAGAAACCCTTGCTTTTAAAATACCAGATCCATGCCTCATTCATCCGGTCATCCGCCAGATCCGCTTTATTCAGAAGAACCAGTCTTGACTTTCCGCGTCCCAGCTCGTCAATGTCCGGATTCCGGCTGGCAAATGGCGCACGCGCATCCAGAAGTTCAATAATCACATCTACCATTGCGATATCTGCTTTCATCGCCCGCATCGCCTTTGTCATATGTCCGGGATACCATTGTATATTCACGTTGTTTGATCTCCTGTCTTACCACGATATCAGGAATGTATCAGTTTGACATCCAGAAGCGGCAGAAGCCGCAGCCAGACCTTCCCGATAATCTGTTCTTTTTTTACATTACCAATATTGGTAAAGCGACTGTCCTCACTGCTGTTGCGATTGTCTCCCAGCAGAAAATATTCGCCTTTCTCCAGTTCTACCGGATTTTCCGCAAGTCCTGCCGACGATACCGGACCGAGCTCCTCATCCTCCACCTTTTCCCCGTTCAGATAGAGCCAGCCGTCGATGATCTGGACGACATCACCCGGGACGCCAATCACCCGCTTGACATTCAGCTTCTCGTCCTCTCGCTGAAAAACAACGATGTCATTACGGGAAGGCGCCGAAAGGTCATAGATCAGACGATTCATCAGAACTACATCGCCGGAACGCAGCAAAGGCATCATGGACTGACCGGCAATCGTAATCTGCGTACCGAATGAATACAGAAAAAACCACGCGAACGCTATGGCTACAATAATATCAACCGTCCAGTTGATGACCCGGCGGAGCGCGTTTGGACTCTCGCTTTCATAGAAGTTCATGCCGTTCACCTCCGGTTATCTCTAAAAAGGAAGGGACAATTTTCATTGTCCCTTTTCCTGCGTGTTCATGAATTATTTTACCAGTTCTTTCAGCTTTGCCGCTTTTCCTACACGATCTCTCAGATAGAAAAGTTTTGCACGTCTTGCCTTACCATGACGGACAACCTCAATATTCTCAACAAACGGAGAATGCACCGGCCAGGTTTTCTCTACCCCGATACCGTTGGAAGTCTTACGTACGGTAAAAGTCTCTCTCACTCCGCCATTCTGTCTCTTGATTACGGTTCCCTCAAAGATCTGGATTCTCTCGCGATTACCCTCTTTAATCTTGTTGTGTACGCGGACGGTATCGCCTACACGAAACTCCGGTACGGATTCCTTTAACTGGCTTGCTTCGATCTGCTTAATAATATCATTCATCTGTGTGAACCTCCTGTTATTATTTGACGTTCTTACACGCTTATCGAAGGCGTCAGCGGAACATCTCTCTAAGTCACAACAAGTAAATGATAGCATATTCCGTGATTTATTGCAAGCTGTTTTTCGCCTCTATCAGCGCGTCCAGATATTGTTTTTCCTTTTTGCTCAGATTTGCCTGTGCAAGAAGGTCAGGACGCCGTTCCAGCGTACGGCAAATCGACTGCTCTCTCCGCCATTTTTCGATGTTGGCATGATGTCCTGACAGAAGTACCTCCGGCACACGTAATTCTTTGTAGACCTCCGGACGGGTATACTGTGGATATTCCAGCAGATTATCATGAAACGACTCGATTTCCGCGGAAACATCATTGTTTAAGACGCCCGGAATCAGCCGTGCGATACAATCGATCATCACCATCGCCGGAAGCTCTCCTCCTGTCAGCACATAGTCCCCGATCGAAAGCTCATCTGTTACAATCAGTTCCAGCGCACGTTCATCGATTCCCTCATAATGACCGCACAAAAAAACCAGATCTTCTTCTTTTGACAGTTCCTCCGCGATCGCCTGGTTAAATACACGCCCCTGGGGCGTCATATAGAGGACTCGCGGCCTTTTGCCGATTCTCATACAAAGTGCGTCGTAAGCGTCACAGACCGGCGCCGCCTGCATCACCATACCGGCACCGCCGCCATAAGGAGCATCATCCACATGCCCATGCTTTTCCGTCGTGTAATCACGGATATTGACTGCATGAACCGACAGGAGACCACGCGCTGCCGCGCGCCCCAGGATGCTTGTACCACAGCCATTTTCCACCATCTCCGGAAATAAAGTCAGAACATGAAAATTCATCCCGTCTCCTCCTTATAAATCCAACAGACCATCCATGATATGAACCGTGACTGTTTCCTGCTCAAGATCAACGTTTAAGATGCACTGCGGGATCGCCGGAAAAAGATATTCTCTGCCGTCCGATCCGTCAATTACATAAACATCGTTAGCGCCGGTCTGCATCACATCTTTCAATATACCAAATTTCTTTCCTTCGTCTGTGATCACCGTCAATCCGATCAGGTCGGCGATAAAGTTCTCATTTGGCTCCAGCTTTACCGCCTGATCCCGCCTGATCAGAAGATCGCAGTTTCGCAGCCGCTCCACCTGGCTGATGTCAGTAAATTCTTCAAATCCAACGATCACCATATTTTTAAAGAAACGGACGCCCTTGATCTTAAGCGTGATCAATTCCGAACCCTCGTCCAGTATCACTGTTTTCAAATCCCTGAAACGCTGCGGATCATCCGTCGTCGGATAGACCTTGACCTCTCCGCGCAGTCCATGCGTGGAGCTGATTACGCCTACTCGGAGCAGATGATCTCTCTGTAATTCTTCCATACCTTATCCTTTCAAAATAAAAGAATTTATAAAAAGCTGCCGTGATCACACGCGGCAGCTTTTTATACAGCTATTGAATATCAACAATAACCTTTTTTTCTTCTTTGGAAGCGGCTGCCTTGACAACAGACCGGATCGCTTTCGCAATGCGCCCCTGTTTGCCAATCACCTTTCCCATATCGGACGGAGCGACCTTTAACTCAATCTGAATCTCCCCATCCTTTTCTGTTTCATTTACAACAACTTCTTCCGGATTGTCAACTAATGCTTTCGCGATTACTTCGACTAATTCTTTCAAACCATTCACCTCACTATTACATTACGCCGGCGATCTTGAGAAGTTTTGCCACGCGGTCTGTCGGCTGCGCGCCGTTTGCGAGCCACTTTTTGGCAACCTCTTCGTTGATCTTGACAGCGCTCTGCTCAAGGTTGGGATCATAAGTTCCTACCTGCTCGATGAATCTGCCGTCTCTCGGAGAATTTGCGTCAGAAACAACGATTCTATAGAAAGGTTTCTTCTTTGCACCCATTCTTCTTAATCTCATTTTAACCATATCTTTCACCTCCTGCCTGCAAAATATTTATCGTCAAATGCAGTTGTGCATTGTACGCATAGGAATCTGCCGTGGACAACGAATTTCCTTTGCCCAATCCTCCGTCAGCAAAACCGCTCATCAAAACGGCATCTTAAACCTGCCGCCGCCAAACATACTGCCCAGACCGGACATACCGCGGCCTTTCTTGCTGTTCATCATCCCGTTCATCTGTTTCATCATTTTTTTCATCTGATCAAACTGTTTGACGATCCGGTTGACCTCACTGATATCAACGCCCGCCCCTTTTGCAATACGGCGTTTTCTGGACGGATTCATCAGAGCGGGATTTGCTCGCTCCTGCGGGGTCATCGAAAGAATCATCGCTTCCACTCGTTTCAGTGCGGACTCATCTGCCTCCGGCATCCCTTTCATCTGGTTCATACCGGGAAGCATTCCCATGATACTCGCAATGCCGCCCATTTTCTTAATCTGGCTCATCTGATCCAGGAAATCATTATAATCGAACTCTGCTTTCCGCAGCTTCTGACTCATCTCGCGGGCTTTTTCTTCATCTACTTCCATCTCCGCTTTTTCGATCAGCGTCAGGATGTCGCCCATCCCCAGGATCCGGGATGCCATGCGATCCGGATAAAACGCTTCCAGATCGGAAAGTTTTTCTCCCATGCCGACATAGAGTATCGGTTTGCCCGTGACTGCGCGGATCGACAACGCCGCGCCGCCTCTGGTATCACCGTCAAGTTTTGTGAGAATAACGCCGTCGATGCCAATCTTTTCATGGAACATCCCGGCCACGTTAACCGCGTCCTGTCCGGTCATCGCGTCAACCACCAGAATGGTCTGATCTACCGACACCGCTTCTTTGATATGAATCAGTTCGTCCATCATATCTTCGTCTATATGAAGGCGTCCCGCCGTGTCCAGAATCACGACATTATAACCATTCTTCCCCGCATGCTCGATCGAAGCCTTTGCAATATTAACCAGATTCTGGCGGTCCCCCATCGCAAATACCGGCAAGCCCTGACGTTCTCCGTTAATCTGCAGCTGCTGAATCGCTGCCGGCCGATAGACATCACAGGCCACAAGAAGAGGTTTTCTTCCGGCAGCTTTCAGTTTACCGCCGATCTTCGCTACCGTCGTCGTTTTGCCTGCGCCCTGCAGGCCGATCATCATAATGACTGTGATCTCGCCGGAAGGCTTTAACGCAATCTCCGTCATATCGGAACCCATCAGACGGATCATCTCTTCGTGTACGATCTTGATCACCATCTGTCCGGGCTGGAGCGAACCAAGCACTTCTTCCCCAACTGCCCGATCCTGCACAGATTTGATAAACTGCTTCACCACTTTGAAGCTGACATCCGCCTCCAGCAGCGCCATCTTGACTTCTTTTAAAGCCGCCTTGACATCTGCCTCTGAAAGTCTTCCCTTACCGCGAAGATTTTTGAATACATTCTGAAGTTTATCCGATAAGCTCTCAAAAGCCATAGGTATCCTCCTATAAATCCATGATATCGTTGGAAATCCTTTCAATCTGCCGGATCAGCGATTCATCCTTTGTCGCGTCAAATTCGCGCGTAAGCTTATGAATCTCTCCTACCATGCGCTTTGTCTCACGAAATTTGCTGACCAGATGCAGCTTTTCCTCATATCCGGCCAGAATCCGATCACATCGCCGGATCAGATCGTGGACACCCTGACGGCTGATTCCCAGTTCCTGAGCCGCCTCTCCCAGTGAAAGATCCTGAAAGACCACTTCCTCATATACGGAGCGCTGATGCTCCGTCAGAAGCTCACCGTAAAAATCATACAGCAAGCTCTGCATTTCCAGACTTTCCATAACATCACCGCAGGCTATCATACACGAAACTCCGCATGGTGTCAAGTATTTTTTCTTTACAGCCAAAAACTTTTTTAAAATCCGCTTGCCCTTTCTCCTGTATTGTGTTACAATATTTTCGCTGTGAGGATGTTTCTTTTAGGGAGTCTTCGCAACGGATATCCCATATGGAGATATAGCTCAGCTGGGAGAGCATCTGCTTGACGTGTAGAGGGTCACAGGTTCGAGTCCTGCTATCTCCATAACCCCTGAATCAGAGTTCATTTTATGATTGTTGATTCAGGGGTTTTTCTTTTCCGCAAATCAGTCAAGTGAACTGTATTTTTTATAAAAATACTTGTAATCCATCCGATAATCAGATACAATAGCTTCAAATCCATGGCAGGACTGCCAGGAAGGAGATTTTTAATGAGACACCTGTTAAACCCTCTGGATCTTTCAGTGGAGGAAATCGATCAGCTGATCGATCTTGCTCACGATATTGAGCATCATCTTTCCAAATATTCTCACGTATGTGACGGAAAAAAATTAGCAACTTTATTTTATGAACCAAGTACCCGCACCCGCCTCAGTTTTGAATCTGCAATGTTGAATCTGGGCGGCAGCGTACTTGGTTTTTCTTCGGCCGATTCCAGTTCAGCCGCCAAAGGTGAGAGTGTTGCAGACACCATCCGCGTGATTTCCTGCTACGCGGATATCGCAGCCATGCGCCATCCAAAGGAGGGCGCCGCATTAGTCGCGTCGCAGTTTGCGGGAATCCCGGTCATTAACGCCGGCGACGGCGGCCATCAGCATCCGACACAGACCCTTACCGACCTGATGACCATCCATTCTTTAAAGGGTACATTTTCGAATATGACCATCGGTATGTGCGGAGACCTTAAATTCGGGCGCACAGTCCATTCCCTGATTGAGGCAATGGTTCGTTATCCCAATGTAAAATTTGTCCTGATCTCCCCGGATGAACTGCGGGTGCCAAGCTACATCCGTCAGGATGTTCTTCTTGCCAATCACATCGAATTTAAAGAAGTCGACAACCTTGACGAGGCTCTCCCTGAACTTGACATTCTTTATATGACCCGTGTCCAGAAGGAACGATTCTTCAACGAAGAAGATTATGTACGCCTGAAGGATTTTTACATTCTGAACAAAAAGAAAATGAAACTGGCCAAAGAGGATATGTATGTTCTGCATCCGCTCCCCAGAGTGAATGAAATTTCCGTGGAAGTAGACAACGATCCCCGCGCCGCCTATTTCCGACAGGCTCAATATGGTGTATATATCCGTATGGCCCTGATTATGACATTACTGGAGGTGGAAAAGCCATGCTGAATATCAGCGGATTAAAAGAAGGCATTGTACTGGATCACATCAAGGCCGGCATGAGCCTTTATGTCTATTATAAGCTGGGACTGGACAAGCTGGATGTCCAGGTAGCAATTATTAAAAACGCGCACAGCAATAAGATGGGACGCAAAGATATCATCAAGATCGAAAGCGGACTTGACCGGATCGACCTGGATGTTCTGGGATATATCGATCATAATATTACTGTAAATATTATCCGGAATGACAGGATCGTCGAGAAGAAGCGTCTGGATCTGCCCAAACGCATCACCAATGTCGTCACCTGCAAAAATCCACGCTGCATCACTTCCATCGAACAGGAACTTCCCCAGATCTTTTATCTGGCGGATCCCGCAAAGGAAACTTATCGCTGCCTTTACTGTGAGCAGAAATACACCCCGCATAATAAGTAAAGTAACAAAGAAATAAAATAATAGAGCAATAAAGAACCGGATCTGTGAATATCGGATCCGGTTCTTTGTTATTTCGTTTAATTTTTATGATAATGATTTGATTCTAATGACTTTATTCTGCCAGACTCTTTGAAATTCTTTCTGAGATTACCTGTTCCATCTGCTCCTTAGGTACTTCCAACGGAATCTCAAGCTCCGAATAGAGGTACTGCTCTGCCATCCTCAGATATTTTTCATCTGTAGCAGTGATTTTCTTTCCCTGCGCGCTCCGCTCAATTCTGCGGGTATACAGCGTTTTAATGATACGAACCCACTCGCGGCAATCGCACGATTTCATACATTCTTTGTATTTTTCCTCGCGAAGTTTTTCATTGCCGATCCATAGTCCCTCGATACCGGGAATCGCTTCAATCAGACGGTCTGCCTCCTCCCGGTTCATAACCCTGCGCATCGGGGTCTTGCCATTGTCAACTGGTGTGAATATCTTTCCGCCTTTCTGGCTGGAAGGAATCAATACGTAATACAGGCGGTCATTTGGAATACCCTTCATCTGCATCTTTGTAATATCTTCCACCTGGCAGACTCCTGAAGTTCCATAAATAATAAATTCACCCTTTTTAAACATAACTAACCATCCTTTACCTGGGTGCCAATGTTAACCGGTTATACTTTCTCGTTGTTTTTATTTTACCAAAAAACACAGGTACTTTTCCAATGTTTTTCTTAAAATTTCGAAATTTCGTAAATATTGCACGAATATACCCAGGAAAATTGCGGCTGAATTTCGTAAAAATGAAGAGAATAGAGAATGCGCCTAAGCGCATTCTCGCGCCGAGCGCGGTCGCTTTAGCGACATAATTCCTTACGCGCGAGTGCGCATCTACACTCCGTTTCGATCGGCGCTAAACGAGCGCCACTGGCGCTCAGCGCTCCGCTCGGAGGGCTTTTGTCTTATAGGATGAATTTCCTATAAGACAAAACCGCCTGACAGTTTTTCAACATCAAGCGGTTTTCTGATCATCGTAAATTATTTTTCATTCCATAGGAAAGTACGTCCTATGGAACAAAAAGCCCTCCGGGCGGGATCGCACTGCGGCGGAGTGGAAATATGTCACTAAAGCGACCCGCCGCAGGCGGAGAATCCTGCTTTGCAGGATTCTTTTTAAATAGAGATTCAGATCTGCGGACCTGCGGATACCAGTGCCTTGCCCAGTTCATTGCCTTCATACTTGGCAAAATTCTTAACGAAGCGCTGTGCCAGATCCTTTGCCTTGGTCTCCCACTCGGAAGCATCCGCATAAGTATCACGAGGATCGAGGATCTTCGGATCAACACCCGGAAGCTCAGTCGGAACCTCAAAGTTAAAGTGCGGGATCATCTTGGTCGGAGTATTCAGGATCGAACCATCCAGAATCGCGTCAATAATACCGCGGGTATCCTTGATGGAGATACGCTTGCCCGTGCCGTTCCATCCGGTGTTAACCAGATAAGCCTTAGCACCGCTTTGCTCCATTCTCTTAACCAGCTCTTCCGCGTATTTGGTCGGATGCAGCTCAAGGAACGCCTGGCCAAAGCATGCCGAGAAGGTTGGGGTCGGCTCGGTGATACCGCGCTCGGTACCAGCCAGCTTAGCCGTAAATCCGGACAGGAAATAATACTTGGTCTGCTCCGGAGTCAGGATCGATACCGGAGGAAGTACGCCGAACGCATCTGCAGACAGGAAGATAACCTGCTTTGCAGCCGGTGCGGAAGATACCGGACGTACAATATTCTCAATATGATCGATCGGATAAGATACACGGGTATTCTCTGTTACGCTCTTATCTGCGAAATCAATCTTGCCGTTCTCATCCAGAGTAACATTTTCCAGCAGCGCGTTGCGTTTAATCGCATTGTAGATATCAGGCTCTGCGTCCTTATCCAGATTGATTACCTTTGCGTAGCAGCCACCCTCAAAGTTGAAGACGCCGTTGTCATCCCAGCCGTGCTCATCATCGCCGATCAGCAGACGCTTCGGATCGGTGGAAAGCGTGGTCTTGCCGGTTCCGGAAAGTCCGAAGAAAATAGCGGTATTCTCGCCGTTCATATCCGTATTGGCAGAACAATGCATGGAAGCGATGCCCTTCAGCGGCAGGTAGTAGTTCATCATGGAGAACATACCCTTTTTCATCTCTCCGCCGTACCAGGTATTGATAATTACGGATTCACGGCTTGTAATGTTGAAGACAACAACAGTCTCAGAATTCAGTCCCAGCTCCTTATAATTCTCTACCTTCGCCTTGGAAGCGTTGTAAACGACAAAATCCGGCTCAAAGTTTGCCAGCTCCTCATCGGTCGGAGTGATAAACATATTCTTCACAAAATGAGCCTGCCAGGCTACCTCAACGATAAAGCGGACTGCCATGCGGGTATCCTTATTCGCACCGCAAAATGCGTCAACAACATAAAGTTTTTTATCAGAAAGTTCCTTTTTTGCGATCTCTTTTACAGCCTCCCAGGTCTCCTTGGATGCCGGATGGTTATCATTCTTATACTCATCGGAAGTCCACCAGATGGTGTCTTTGGAATTTTCATCCATAACGATGAACTTATCCTTCGGTGAACGGCCTGTATAAATACCGGTCATTACGTTTACTGCGCCCAGTTCACTCACCTGGCCCTTATCATACCCCTCAAGCGCCGGATTCATCTCCTCCTCAAAGAGCATCTCATAAGAAGGATTGTACACGATTTCAGTAGTTCCTGTGATGCCATACTTAGTTAAATCAATCTTTGCCATAGTTTTCATCCTCTTTTCTTTGACTTTGTAACTTTGTATATTTTCTTAATGTTGAAAACAAAAACCGTATCGTATATAATTTTATAATACCTTCCACATACTGTCAAGAATTTTTCGTTAAATTTTTCACCAAAATTTTTGTAAAAAATCGTCGTTTTTATAGTACGATTGAAAAGTTCTCCGCCGGAGTGTATAATCATAACAACTCAAATGAGGAGGACAAAAAAATGAAGCAAATCCGGATCCGACCGGACAAAACAGGAGATTATCCTGATATAACAGCCGCGCTTAAGGCCCTGCAAGATACCGACAGCAGTATTCCTGTAACCATTCTGCTGGCAAACGGCGTCTACCACGAGCGACTCGTCATCACGCGTCCCCATCTGACTCTGATCGGAGAAAATCCGGACAAAACCATCTTAACCGGAGTTCTCTATGCCCGAATGCCCTGCCCGGATATCGGAAAACTCGGCACGTTCCGTACTTATTCCTGTATGATTGATACTCATGACTTTACCGCAGTCGGCATCACCTTTGAAAATACTGCCGGAAAGGGTCCGGACGTCGGGCAGGCACTTGCGCTTTATGCAGACGGCGACCGGCTTGTATTTGATCACTGTCGTTTCCTCGGCGGTCAGGATACGCTCTTTACCGCTCCGCTCCCTCCAGCAGAACGGGAAGCGCACGGGTTTACCGGTCCCGGCGAACATCGTCCGAGACGTCCCGGACGCCATTATTATAAAAGCTGCTACATCGAAGGGGATATTGACTTTGTCTTTGGCGGCGCCGCGGCCTACTTTGAAAACTGTGAATTTTTTTCCAAAGATATCGGCAAACCTGTCAACAGTTTTGTCACCGCAGCCTCCACTCCCCAGAACCAGACATATGGTTACGTGATGCAAAGCTGCCGTTTCACCGGAAACTGTCCGCCGCACTCCGCCTATCTCGGACGTCCCTGGCGTGAATACGCGAAAACCGTCCTTCTGAACTGTGAAATCGGTGCCCACATCCGGCCCGAAGGATGGGATGACTGGAATCGGCCAGAGGATCATAAAACGGTCTTTTTCGCCGAATATCAGAGCGTCGGACCTTCTTCTGATATAACAAAACGCCCCGGCTGGGTCCATCAGCTGACCCATACCGAAGCGTCACAATATACCAGAGAACTTGTCCTGCGTGGCAGCGACGGATGGCATCCCTGAAAATCACCTGTAAAATTCATGCCCGTCATGCTGAAACAGATAGGTAAGCTGTCCGTCAAACCAGCGCACATTACCGGAATACGACGCGCTTCGATTCATAAAGTAAAGGGCTCCCTGCGAATAATCCTCACCCGCCAGCGCGCGGTCAACCGCTTCCATCGTCTGCCTGCTCACACTACATGTATTAATACTGCCATTTTTAACCGGAGAAAACTGAGACTTCTGATAAACAACATCGGTAATGCTGTCGGGAAACTCTCCGGCTTTCACCCGGTTCAGCACAACATTTGCCACCAGGATCTTTCCTTTCATATCGCATCCCCCGGCTTCTGCCTGAACAATCCGGGTCAGGACCCGATAATCTTCCTCCGAGCAGGGGACTACTACGGATCTGTGCTTCTCTGCCTCTGCCGCCGCGGCAGCTTCTTTTGCCTGACGGCTACGTTCTTCTTCTATCTCAGAAATTGCTTTCTGTGCTTCTCTTACCTTCTCCCGCTGCGTCTCTCTTAATTTTTGCCTGTCTTCTACACTTTTGGTCAGCGTATTACCGACCAGCTGCTGTCCTTCCTGAGAAATCAAACGTTCTGATAACCGGATCGGAGCCGTCGCCTGCGTACTTATAAAGTTTTCTTTGGACACTTCTTCCTGTATATCCATCGAACTGACCGTCTGACCGGGAGCTGCCCCGGCCGCAGTCAGAACCATGAAAGAAAGGACTGCCGCCCCGGCCGCAGCCGTCATGGCTGATCTTACTGCCAGCATACTCACACCTCACTTTTATATAACGTTCCCCGAAAAATCACTCAAATTGTGTCGAAAGTGGGGACGCAGAGCCTTTATTTCCTTGTTTTTTACGGCTTAGTGGATATTATAGTGGGAGTATGGTGTTTTTGCAACGGATATTTTACATTTTTGTTACAATTTTTATTGATTTTGTGATAATTGCAGACTGTTTTATAAGGTTTCCATAAAAACAAACCGCCAAAAGCCTTGCAATTTGGCGGTTTTTCTTTTCTTATTTCCAATTATATATTACTTTTTTGTTAAATCAGATCGTCAGATTCTCATACTTACCATCTACATAAGCCCTCAGATCCTCCGGTTTCAGGATAATCTGAACGCCACGCATCCCGGCGCTCACTGCGATCTCATCAAAAAGCTGAGCGGTTTCTTCAATATAAGTGGGGAATTTTTTCTTCATTCCGATCGGCGAACAACCGCCGCGAATATAACCGGTCACCGCAAGCAGATCCCGCACAGGAATCATCTCTGCCTTCTTGTCGCCGGATGCTTTTGCGACTTTTTTCAGGTCCAGTTCCTCAGCAACCGGAATACAGCACACCAGATATCCCGTTCTCTCTCCCTTTAAAACCAGGGTCTTAAAACAGGTATCCGGATCCTGACCCAGCTGCGCTGCCACATGGACACCGGACAGGTCTTTCTCATCGACTTCATATTCCATTGTCCGGTAGGAAATCCCTGCCGCATCCATCAGCCGCATCACATTCGTTTTTTCCTTTTTCTGGACCTTCATAACGCCCTCTTAAGTCCTTTCAGCCGCATACCGCGGTAATCTTTCCCGCCACCGCACAGGCCGCCGCAGTCGCCGGAGACGCCAGATAAATCTGTACCTTTGAGGTACCCATCCGACCCAGAAAATTGCGGTTATTTGTAGCAACAACGGTCTCATAATCACTCAGAATGCCGCCGGTACGTCCACAGCACAGCCCGCAGCCGGCATGCGTGATCATCGCGCCCGACTCTGCCAGAGTCTCCAGAATTCCTTCTTCTAATGCCTCGCGATATACCTTACGGCTTGCCGGAGTCACAATCAGCTTCACGAACGGGGCGACTTTTTTCCCGCGGAGCACATTCGCCGCTGCCCGCAGATCCTCCAAACGCCCATTCGTACAGGATCCGATAAAGACCTGATCAATCGGAGTTCCCTCCAGCTCACTCACATCGCGAATCTGATCCACCTGCGACGGACAGGCCATCACCGGGACAAAGTTCTCCGCCTGATAAGTCAACGTCCGGATATACCCGGCGTCCGCGTCTCCGACAAGGCTCTTCTGAAAATCATTTAATTCCATCTCACAATAAGCCGCTGTCTTTTCATCCGGCGTAAACATCGCGCACTTTGCCCCCGCTTCAATCGCCATGTTCGCCATCGTCATACGGCTCGCAACGCTCATCTCCCGGATCGTATCACCGGTAAATTCAAGAGAACAGTAGGTAGCTCCGTCCGCCCGAAGATCCCCGATAATCCGCAGAATGACGTCTTTGGACATCACACCTTCCGGGAGTCTGCCGTTGATCTCCACCCGGATCGTCTCCGGCACTTTCACCCAGAGTGTGCCGGTTCCCAGAATCGCCGCCATCTCCGTGTAGCCGATTCCCGTGGAAAAAGCTCCCACACAACCGTACGTTGTCGTATGGCTGTCCGTACCAAATACCACATCACCCGGTTTTACATAACCGGCCTCCGTCATCAGCTGATGACAGATACCATCACTGCGGTGGACATGGGTCAGGCCATATTTTGACGCAAAAGCATCTCCGACCTTATAGTGTCTGGTATCATCCTGCTGGCTTGCCGGCACAAGATGATCATAAATCATAACCACCTTGTCCGGATCCCAGACCCGATCAAAGCCCATCTCCTCAAACTTGCCAACGATAAACGGCATCATGATATCATCCACCATCACCCGATCAACCTGAACGGTTACGATCTGGCCTGGTTTTACCTCATCTGCTCCAATATTATGTGCAATGATCTTTTCAATAATTGTCTGTCCCATCCCTGTCTCCCTTCTGCCGTCAGGCAAGTCCGTTGCGGCGGCGCATCGCCTTTACCAGTCCGCCTTCCCTGATAATCTCCACCAGATTATCCGGCAGAGAATGGATAGGATACTTTTTGCCATGATACTCAACCGCTTCATTGACAGTTACCGTAATCTTCTCACCTTCCAGAATATCGTCATACAGATCCGGCTGCTCGATCAGCAGCAGGCCGTTATTGATCGAATTGCGGAAAAAAATGCGGGCAAAAGATTTCGCAATGACACAGCGGATGCCCAGGGCTTTGACAACCTCCGGCGCCTGCTCACGGGAAGAACCACAGCCGAAATTTTTGCCGGCCACAATGATATCTCCCTCATGGATCTGTGCCGCAAGTTCCGGCCGCAGCGGAGAAAAACCATACTGCTTCATATCTTCAATCGTCTTTAACGCCAGATATTCTGTCGGAATAATGATATCGGTATCGATATCATCTCCCAGAACCCATACGTTTCCTGTAAACTTTTCCATCCTGTCTCCGCCCTTTCTTACAGCTTATCCACAGTGCAGATTTTTCCCTTCACCGCTGATGCCGCTACTGTCGCCGCAGAAGCGAGATAAACCTTTGAACTCGGATGTCCGGCACGCCCTTTAAAGTTACGGGTACCGGTACTGATCAGTACCTCATTCTCACCGATAACACCCTGACAGCTCCCCCAGCATACACTGCAGTTCGGATTCATCACAATCGCGCCGCTCCCAATAAAGATATCGATCAGACCCTCTCTGACTGCCTGCAGATAAATCTTCTGGCTGGCCGGTACCACCAGGAAACGCACATGATCGGAGATCCTGCGTCCTTTGACGATCGCCGCTCCGACACGCAGATCCTCAATCCGGCCATTATTGCAGGAACCAAGGAACGCTTCGTCAATCCGTCTTCCCTCCACTTCATCGACCGGGGCAAGCGCGTCGACAAAATCCGGCTTTGCTACTACCGGGCGGATCTTCGACAGGTCAAACGTATATTCTTTTACATAATGCGCGTCCGCGTCACTCTTAAATACTGCTTTCGGCTCGCGGCCCCTTGCCCGCAGATACTCCAGGGCGATCTCATCTGCCTCAAAAATCGCGGTCTTTGCTCCGGCTTCCACCGCAAGATTGCACAGAACCATCCGCTCATCAACGTTCAGGGTCTTCGCTCCGTCCCCACAGAATTCCATCACCTGATAATTCGCTCCGTTTGCGCCGATGGTGCCGATGATGGTCAGCATCAGATCTCTCGGGTAAACGCCCTCGCTCAGTTTTCCCGTCAGGTTAAACTTAATCGTCTCCGGAACCAGCACCCAGGATGTCCCTGTTACCATCGCGTACAGAAGATCCGTGCATCCCACGCCGGTGCCAAATGCTCCCAGCGCTCCATAGGTACAGGTATGGCTGTCGGCAGCGAAAATCAACTCGCCTGGGCAGACATAATGTTCCATCATAATCTGATGGCAAACACCCTTGCCCTCCCAGAAATCAATCCCGTACTCTTTTGCGAAATCCCGCATCTTCTTCTGAGATGCCGCGGTCTTGGGACTGTCTGACGGTACATTGTGATCTACAATAAAGACCATCTTTTTTACATCTGCAATACGGGGATGTTTTAATTTGTTATAATACATGTCAACCGTCAGGTGCGTCGTCCCGTCATTGCTCATCATACGGTCCAGCGTAACCGTATGGATATCACCCGGTCTGACCGTTTCCACACCTGCTGCGCGCGCGATGATCTTTTCCGCAATTGTCATTCCCATAATTATGCCTCCTCCTGATTCAGCGATGCGATCAGACCGCCCTGATTTAAGATCTGCTGCATATAGGCCGGCAGTCTGGTACAGGAAAAGGTCCGGCCATTTGCGCGGGCCACCCCTTCTTCCATTGACAATTCCATCTCATCTCCGGTGTTTACCGCATCCGGCAGTTCCTTACAGACAATCACCGGCAGACCGATATTGATCGCATTGCGATAAAAAATGCGGGCAAACGACTTGGCAACGATCGCCTGGACTCCCAGAGCCTTTAAAACACTCGGCGCCTGTTCACGGGAAGAACCGCAGCCAAAATTTTCTCCCCCTACCACAAAATCGCCCGGTCTGACTTTCTGCGGAAACTGCGGATCCAGCGATTCAAACGTATGCCCCTTCATCTCGTCGATCGTCGGAAGAAGCAGATACTGTGACGCAATGATCTGGTCAGTATCCAGATCGTTGTGAAATTTAAAAATCTTACCGCATGACATGACTTATCCTCCCTTTTCCCCTGACGCCCCTGCGATCGAGTAGGAGGCGGCCTTTTGCCTCATACTCGCCGCGCGGGCCGGGTGCGGCATAAGCCGCAAAATTCCTTACCCGGTCCTGCGATCGAGTAGGAGGCAGCTTTTCGCCTCTTACTCGCCGCGCGGATCGGGTGCGGCGCAAGCCGCAAAATTTCCTTACCCGGTCCTGCGCATAAAAGGGCAGGAGGTTAAATCTCTCCTGCCTTTTTCGCATTTAACCTGTTCTTCCAGGGTTCTTATTCATCTGCAACGACAACCATCAGTTGTTGATGAGCTTGTCATCCTCATTGTTCCAGCTATACATCTTGCGGATCTCCTTGCCGATCTTTTCAGACGGATGCTCCGCAGCACGTCTTCTCATTGCCTGGAAATGGACCTGACGACCGGCCGGAGACATATCCAGCAGGAATTCCTTTGCAAAAGTACCGTCCTGGATGTCAGAAAGGATTTTCTTCATCGTCTTCTTTGTCTCATCAGTAATCAGCTTCGGACCCGTCACATAATCACCATACTCCGCGGTATTGGAGATCGAATATCTCATGCCGGCGAAACCGGACTGATAGATCAGATCAACAATCAGCTTCATTTCATGAATGCACTCAAAATAAGCATTTCTCGGATCATATCCGGCCTCAACCAGAGTTTCAAAACCAGCCTGCATCAGAGCGCATACGCCGCCGCACAGGACAGCCTGTTCGCCAAAGAGATCCGTCTCTGTCTCTGTACGGAACGTCGTCTCCAGAAGACCTGCTCTGGCTCCTCCGATTGCGAGACCATAAGCCAGAGCCATCTCAAGAG
Source organism: Clostridiales bacterium (assembly GCA_021204025.1). Taxonomy (GTDB): domain Bacteria; phylum Bacillota; class Clostridia; order Lachnospirales; family Lachnospiraceae; genus Brotaphodocola. The sequence goes on from JAJQAC010000066.1 coordinate 45,598, forward strand.
CCTTGCCGGTAGCATCCTGCTCAACAGCAACCAAACACGGAGTACCCTTGCCCTCCAGATACTCAGAACGTACCGTGTGACCCGGAGCTTTCGGCGCGATCATCGTAACATCCACATACTTCGGCGGCTTGATGCAGCCATAATGGATATTAAAGCCGTGAGCAAACATCAGCATGTTTCCTTCTTCCAGATTCGGCTCGATGTCTTTCTTATACATATCGGCCTGCAGCTCATCATTGATCAGGATCATGATGATATCCGCTTTCTTTGCCGCCTCAGCTGCGGTATATACCTCAAACCCCTGCGCTTCAGCCTTCTTCCAGGATTTGCTGCCCTCATACAGTCCGATAATTACGTTGCATCCGGACTCCTTCGCGTTTAACGCGTGAGCATGTCCCTGGCTGCCGTAACCGATCACTGCGATCGTCTTGCCATCCAGCAGAGACAGATTACAATCTTCCTGATAGTAAATCTTTGCCATGATTATTCCCTCCTAAGGATTTTTAAATAAATGATCTATGCGTAAAAGGTCTGACGCCGATGTCCATCCCGGCGCTCCTTACCGCCCATACTGAAAAAAACGACAGATTATTTTTGTCGTTCATCATAAATTGTCGATCCGTATTACGGAAGCCAGCGGACATCGTCCGCTCCACGGGATAGCCCGGTCAGCCCGGTTCTCGCCAGTTCAAGGATCTCATAATCCTCCAGCAGCGTAATTAACGCGTCCATCTTTGACTGATCTCCGGTCACCATAACCGTCAGCGAATCCTTCCCCACGTCTACGATCGTCGCACGGAAAATATTCGCCACAGCGTTGATCGCCTGACGGTCATTGGCGTTCGCCTTTACCTTCACCAGAATCAGCTCCCGGTATACCGATTTACCGGGAATCAGTTCCTTGATATCCCGGACGTCTTCCAGCTTGCTGAGCTGGCTCTCGATCTGTGCGAGCGTCACCTTATCTCCGTTAGAAACAACCGTCATACGGGAATACTTCGGATCCGCAGTTTCTCCTACAGTCAGGCTTTCAATATTATAACCGCGCCGGCTGAACAGGCCCGCAACCCGGCTCAGCACTCCAGCAGTATTGTCAACCAATAATGATAATACGATTCTGTCCATGGATTCTCCTTCATCCGCTATTGAAAATGAATAAACAGGAAACGACAATTTGTTTTTGCCATTTTCCATAACAACTTTATCTTTTATTATATAACAATCCTCCCCTGATTTGTCAACCGCCATTATCAGCCGAGAGCTACGTCAAGACTCATCATAATCAAAAATCCGGCTGCAAATCCAATGGTTCCCAGATCCGCCTGTTCCCCACCGGATGATGCCGGTATCAGTTCTTCCACCACAACGTAAATCATGGCTCCTGCTGCGAATGACAGCAAAAGAGGAAGCACAGGCGTCAGCACACGCGCCATCCATACAGTCGCTACAGCGCCCAGTGGCTCTACGGCACCGGACAGCGTCCCCATGAGGAAAGCCTTTTTTCTGCTCTGTCCGCCGCTTCGAAGCGGCAGCGAAATAATCGCGCCCTCCGGGAAATTCTGGGCCGCAATCCCTGCGGACAATACAAAAGCCTCCGCCATCGTGATCCGGGAATCTCCCGCCATGAGTCCGGCAAATACCGCACCCACGGCCATCCCCTCCGGCAGGTTATGAATCGTCACCGCCAGAGTCAGCATCGTCGTCCGGGCCAGCCTGCTGTGGATCCCCTCCGGCGCCTGCGCGCCGATATGCAGATGCGGCACCAGACGGTCAATCAACAGCAGGAAAAGGATACCCGCGCAGATCCCGGACGCCGCCGGAAGGAAGCAGAGTCTTCCCAGCTTCTGAACAGTCATCTCCATTGCCGGGATCAGCAATGACCAGACTGACGCGGCTATCATAACCCCCGAAGCAAATCCCATCAGTATTTTCTCAATCAGTGGATGGATTTCTCTCTTTACAAAAAATACACAGGCAGCTCCCAGCGAAGTGCCCATAAAAGGAAGTAAGATTCCTGCTAACATCCTTCACGGCTCCACTTTTTTCGTCATGCACAGAATATGCGCTCTGCTGACAGAAGGAACCTTGTCTACCAGTGAAATCCGTTTTCCCGATCCCGGACCGGTATCACCGTCGCTTTGATATCGTCAATCCGCAGATAGGGCTGCTGATTCAGCATCACCGTCAGACGGTCAACTGCCCTCTCCTCTCCCTGAGCCTCCAGCTCCACACGCCCATCCGAAAGGTTCTGCACATATCCGGTCAGCCCCAGCGATCTCGCCAGTCTGCATGCCTGGAACCGGAATCCAACTCCCTGTACCCGACCTGAAAAATAAAAATGCTTTCTTATGATCATGCGATGATCTCCCTGCAATCACAGATAATAAAATTCCGGCTGTTTCTGTCCGGCGCACATTTTCTTCAGTTTTTGCTTCGCTGCAAATTCCATCAGCGGTCCGAGTCCTCTTGCTTTTTTCGGACAAACAAAGACGCATCGCATACAGGAAATGCATCTTTCTTCATCTGTAATCCGCGGATCGGTACGCGAGATCGCCTGCACTGGGCATTCCCGGATACAAAGGCCGCAGCCCGAACAGCTGCCTCCCACTTTTATTTTAAATCCGACATTTTTTGCCGGCTGCTCCCGATATTTCCCCGGCACCTGCAGTTCACCGGCTCCGCTGCCTGTGGGAAGGGCTTTTAACATCTCCTCTGTCTTTCTGACAAAAGCCTGAATCTCCCTGATATCAGACGCCGAAGGCCGATCCGCCGCAATCGTCGGAACGATATTGTGCCGACAGATCACAGCCGCCGCCGCGACCGGCACAAATCCCTGCTCTCTCATCACGCCGGCCAGCTCCGCCAGCGCGTCATCATACGCTCGGTTTCCGTAAGTCACGATCAGAATCGCAGGCGTATGATACCCACGAAGCTGCCGGAAACGCTCTACTGCCGTCCGCGGGATCCGCCCCGCATATACGGGCGCGCCTGCGACGACCACTTCATTTTCCCGGAAACCATATACCGGTCTCATCCCGGCGCCGGTCAGATCCAGCGTCTCCGTCCGTCCGGCAAAACCGGAAAGCATCGTCTCAACTACATTTTTTGTCCCTCCTGTGGGACTGAAGTAAATACCTGTTGTCTGCAAGAAGTTCATCATCAAGTTCTCCGTGTTCTGGTAATCCCATGTTCCTGTGTAACTGTCTTTTGCGGCACGATCCGCCGGTAAGCCGGATCCCTGCCGCTTCTGCCGCTCTTTTCTCCTCCGACCTGCCGTCTTACCAGCATTCAGAAATGCCTCGCCTCGTATTCGGAGTTCAGCCAGGCAACAGCTTCTGTGAGTCCCTCCCGGTCAAACGTAAAATTTCTGCCGTGCTTTTTCTCCTTCGGAGTACATTCATAATTCATCGGTTCCGGCCAGATCTCCGCCCGAAGCACAATCTCTCCGCCAGCGCCTTCTTTCTGCTCATCCGGATCCACACTCTCGCATCGGAAAAGTACATAACGCATTCCCCGGTAGCTGCCCGTAAAACGGCTTTTTTTTAAAAAAGGGATCGTGATCATTCCGCTTAGATCAATCATCTTAAGTCTCCTGTATTATAACACCATTTTTTCCTGTTCTGCAACGTGAAAAAGAGGACTCTTATGTAAAATCTCCGTTTTTCGGCCGAATTACAAGACCAGCAAAATCACCGTAATCATACATGCAATACTGATAATAATCGAAATGGAATTCATCGCGCTCGACAGACCAGTATCACTTTTTAATTCTGCTGTAAACGGGAGCGCTGCAGAGGTAACCGGTGAAAAAGCAATGATAGCCAGCGTCTGCCTGTAAATCAGCGGAAGCGGTAACAGGAAAAAACAGGAAAGCGAGATCGCGAGCGCAACCGCATAACGCAGGATCAGCATTCTCCCCAGAGAGCGAATCTGCGAAATACCTCCACTCAGTTTCAACCCGACTCCGATTGCCAGCATCGCCACAAACGCATTCGCATTGGCGATCACCTGGGCAAATGAGATCACCGGTGAAGGCAGCGCGATCCGCAGCAAACTAAGTACAGACATAATCAAATAAACGTCAAACGGGACTGAACGAACCAGTTTCCCAAGAATTGACGTTACCACAGCAGCAGGAGATAACCTCCCGTCATTTCCCTTAATCAAGGACGCAATACTGTAGCACACGCCCAGACTGATAAACGCATTTCCGACATCAAACAGGCTTGTCACAACCCCGCCTGTCGCCCCTAAAAATCCCTGTGCGAACGGCATCGTAAAACTGCCTATATTATAGCCGCTGCAATTTAACACCGCAAAAGCCCGTTTCTCACGATCGGAATGAATATGCGTCAGCCAGGCAAGCACAATATACAAAACACCCAACACAAATCCCAGCACACTGAATCCCAGCATCGCAACGGAGATCTCTCTCCCGTTAAAATTGCAGATAATCGACGCAGGAAGCGTAACTTTCAGCGCAATATTTGCCAGTAAACGAAAATCGCTCTCCTGAAAAAATCCGATTTTACGAAGGAAAGACCCCATCAAAATCACACAAATAAAACAGCCGGACTGTATCAAAATCTGCGACATCTCCATAATTTTTATCTTTCCTCCCGTCTGAATGGTTATCCTTTCTTTTTCTTCATCATATAATAGTCATGAGAAATTCCCTTTCAGGAGGCTCCCATGCCCCAAAATACCACTCAAAAGTCTGCCGAAATCCAGAAAGCAGATTTTACCGGCAATGGCTTTCTTCAAATCACTGTCGTCAACACGGAAAATAATTTCCCGGTCACCAATGCTCAGATCTCCATCGTCTCCGCGGATAATCCTCAAAAAATCCTCGACGAAATTTCAACGAATCTCTCCGGTCAGACTTCTGAGATCACACTGCCCGCCCCGCCTCTCGAATACAGCCTGGCACCCGGTTCCGGCCGGCCTTACAGCGAATACAATCTTCATATATCCGCTCCCGGCTATCAGACCACTGAAATCACCGGCACAGAGATCCTTCCGGATACCACTGCCATCCAGCCTGTCCGGCTGAAACCTCTGGGAGACTCCGACGATATGCCGGACCGGATCGATATCCCCGGGCATACACTCTACAGGGAATATCCGCCCAAGACTGTTGAAAATGAGATTCAGCCTGTCAACGAGAGCGGAGAGATTGTCCTGAGCCGGGTTGTCGTCCCACAGACGATCATTGTCCATGACGGTTCTCCCTCAGACTCCACAGCGCAGGATTACTATGTACCCTATCGGGATTATATCAAAAATGTCGCCTCCAGTGAGATCTACGCGACCTGGCCACAGTCTGCCATCACTGCCAATATTCTCGCCATCATGAGTTTTACGCTGAACCGCGTCTATACCGAACACTATCGCAACCGGGGCTATGAGTTTACCATCACATCCTCGACCGCCTACGACCACAAGTGGATCTATGGACGCAACATCTATGACAGTATCTCTGTGATCACCGATGATATTTTTGATAATTATCTCTCGCGTCCCGGCGTCCGCCAGCCGATTCTCACACAATACTGTGACGGACGGCAGGTGCAGTGCCGGGACCGGGGATGGATGACCCAGTGGGGCTCCTGCGAACTTGGGGAAATGGGATATTCCCCGATCGAAATCCTGCGGTATTTTTACGGAGATGATCTCTATATCAATACCGCGGAAGGGATTGCCGGTATTCCGGCTTCCTGGCCGGGCTATGATCTTGCCGCCGGCTCTTCCGGCGACAAGGTGCGGCAGCTGCAGGAGCAGCTTGACACCGTTGCGACCATCTACACCGCGATTCCGCGTGTAGCGCAGGATGGCATCTATGGAAACGGCACAGCCGGCGCGGTCCGCCAGTTTCAATCCATCTTCGGACTGCCCGTAACCGGGATCACCGACTTTGCAACCTGGTACCGCATCTCACATATCTATGTTACCGTATCCGGTATCGGGGAACTGCAGTAGAAACGCTTCCTGCGGAAGTCACCTGATTGTGTTGCTGCTTCAATTGCTCCGCAGAATCAGCTTTGTATATAATTCCACAGGCACATAAGCCTTTACCCGGATCCCCTGCTCTCCGTACTCTTCACTGACCAGTTGCCCGGATCTGCGTATTTCCTGGATCTGGCCGGCCTGCGCATAGGAAAACATCCTCTCCAGAAGGATCGTCCGGCTCCTGAGAATTTCCTCCAGTAAGGCTTTCAGCTCATCCAGATGCTCCCCCGTCGCAGCGGAAATCCCGATCTGATAATCTGACTGGGAATCCCGCAGAGGATCCTGGTCTGTGCGCCGGTCGATCTTATTAAATATCGTCACAATCGTTTTTTCTCCGATCTCCAGATCACGCAACGTCTGATAGACGACCTGCATCTGCAGCTCCATCTGCGGATTAGCGCAATCAACGACATGCAGGATGATATCGCTGTAACGGACTTCCTCCAGTGTACTCTTAAACGCTTCGATCAGGTGATGCGGAAGTTTGTGAATAAAACCAACCGTATCAGTAAGCAACATCTGCTGTCCGCTTCCCAGCTCCACCATCCTGGTCGTGGGATCAAGCGTGGCAAACAGCTTATCCTCCGCCAGAATCCCGGCTCCTGTCAGCGCGTTAAGAAGCGTTGATTTCCCCGCATTGGTATAACCTACAATCGCCGCCACCGGAATATGGGATTTTTCCCTGCGGCGGCGCAGCCGTTCCCGGTGGCTTTTGACCTCTCTCAGCTCTCCGCTTAGCTGGCTGATCCTATGCCGGATCACACGCCGGTCGATCTCGATTTTCTTTTCTCCGGGGCCGCGGGTACCGATCCCTCCGCCAAGCCGCGACAGGGAACTTCGAAGACCAATCAGCCGGGATGCGCTGTACTTAAGCTGCGCAAGTTCCACCTGAATCTTCCCTTCGCTGGTTACCGCATGTCCCGCAAAAATATCAAGAATCACCATGGTGCGATCCATGATCTTCGTATCCAGCGCATCCTCAAGATTCTTCATCTGTTCCGGAGACAGTTCATCGTCGCAGACCACACCGGTCGCGTCCAGTTCCCAGATACGTTCCTTTACTTCTTCGATCTTTCCCCTGCCGATATAGGTCACCGGATGGATCTGTTCCCGGTTCTGGATCATCTTATCCACGGTAACCGCCCCTGCCGTATCAACCAGATCTTCCAGTTCGTCCAGACTGGCTGCCGTCCGGGCTTCCTCCCCGGTACAGACCGCAAGCAGGATCACCCGCTCCGGGATCTCTTTTGTCTCCGTAAATTCCGCCATAGGCTACTCCTCCTGAGTTTCCTCCCCGCTTTCCGTATCGGATGATTCTCCCGTTCTTGATTTCAGGAATGTTATTTCTTTTTCTACATTTTCATCTGATCCGAAACGCGCGATATACTCCTCAAATAATTCCAGCGCTTTCTCATATTCCCCGCGATACTCGTACGCCACAGCCTGATTATATGCCAGATCTGCCGCGGCGCTTCCATCATCCACGGCCATGCCCTGCTGGATCACCGACAAAGCTCCCTCATAGTCGCTGATCGCCAGTTTTTCCAGCGCCATCTTATTATAAATCCGGCTCTGCAGTACGCCCAGCTTCAACGCTTCCTCATAGTCTCCGGTTTCCAGCATACAGAGTACTGCGTTTTCCTTATACTCCTCATTATCCGGATCTGCTTCTATCAGGCGCTGCCAGCTCTCCAGAGCCTGCTCATACTCCTCGATCTCATACAGAGCCTCCGCACGGCGCTCCAGAATATCCATTCCCGACTTTCCGAGTCTGCTGCCAGTCAGTTCCAGCGCCTGGTCAAAATACGTGACCGCATCTTCATTTTCGCCATCTTCCATAGCGGCGATTCCGGCCGCCGAATATTCCTCTATTTTTTTATTTTTCAGATGCACGCGCACTCCGATCACAGCTGCCACCAGAATGACCAGCACAAGCAAAATCGACAGGATCCTCCGGATCTGTCTTTTCCTCCGTCTCCGTCTCTTCGCCTGAGCCTGACGCGCCTTTGCCCGCGGATCCGCAGGCGTATTGCCCTGTGTCTGCTTCCGCTGGCCTGACATGGCGCGGCTGCGCCCGGAAACCGCACCGGCGCGACCGGCTGGCCGGCTCTGACCGGCTGACCGGCTCCGTCCGGATGTCTGTCTCTGAACCGATGACGGATTCTGACCGGACCTTCTGCTCTGACCTGCCGAACGGCTCTGTCCGGAAGCATGCGTGGAACTTTGCGGTGTCGTCAGACGCGGATACGTTTTCTGACTTCGGATATTCGGCGCGCTGATTTCCTCTCCCGATTTTTTGCTCCCTGTATTTTGTCTGTCCCTGTAATCGCTCACGTTATTGTCACTTTCTGCCGGTAGTGCCAAAGCCTCCCCGGTCTTCATGCTCAAGACTTTTTACTTCCTCAAACTGTATCACCGGCTGATGCTCGATGATACGGAACTGACAGATGCGGTCACCCGCGTGAATCTTCGTATCGCGTATGGCATACGCTGGAAATCTCCACTGATCGTGATCTCCACAATAGCTTTCATCAATCACACCCATGTGATTGACCTGAATGACGCCGAAATTCTTAAAGGTGCTGCTGCGCGGCACGATATGCGCCTCATAACCTCTGGGCAGTTCCATCGCCACTCCCAGTGGAATCAGACGGAACTCTCCTTTTTTCATTTCCACATCCTCTGACGCACGCAGATCGATCCAGTCCGATTTCCCGCCGATATACGTCAGCCGCTCCATCTGCTCATCAAAATACTTGATCTTTATTGTCTTCCGGAGCGGATTGTTCTTCGTTTCTTCCATCATCAACTCTCTCCCTTTTTTCCTGTCGGTCATCATCCGGCAGAACTCCCAGTTCTTCCTCTACCTCCTGCTCGATCTCAGCTTCTTCCTCAGGCAAAATCGTTGGCAGATCCGTGACAGATCCCAGCCCAAACCTTCTCAGAAACTCCTCCGTCGTCGCAAACAACGCCGGACGACCAGGCGCATCCATCCTGCCGGCCTCATATACCAGCCCATATTCAACTAGGCGGTTTACCGCATGGTCGGACGATACTCCGCGGATTCTGGAAATTTCCGTCTTTGTCACCGGCTGTTTATATGCGATAATCGACAGAGTCTCCAGCACCACTTCTGTCAGAACCTGTTTTTTCGGTGTAGCAGCGACCCGGATCAGATTTTCATAATATTCCGCTTTTGTGGTCATCTGATAGGAATCCTCCAGCGCAATGATCTGCATCCCACGGTTTTCCCGCCGATAGCGCTCCTGCAGTTTTTCTGTTACCTGCTGGGCAATGCCCTCACACTGGCCAATCGCCGCCGCGAGCTGACGAAGCTCCACCGGATGACCCATCGTAAAAAGAACTGCCTCGATCACAGCCTCCCAGTCAGACTGTCCGTCCGGAGTCTTATCCTGGGTCATCCCGGCTGCTCTTTCTTCTTCGTTCCATTCTCCCATCGCTGCACTATCCTTCCAGTCCGGACAGATCTGTCAGATCCAGCTCCGTCTCATCGCCTTCTTTTTCCAGTGTCTCTATGTAAATTTCATCAAAAAGCTCTTCCTGCGTCAAAGCGATTTTTCCCAGCTTCATCAATTCCAGCACAGCAAGGAAGGTTACCACAATCTCCATACGGTCTCCCTGCCGTTCCAGCGTCTGGCGGAAACTGAATTTCGGATGTCTGCGCGCATAGGCCATGACATCATAAATCCGCGTTTCCAATCGGACCGGTTCCTTCCTGATCTGGCTGAACTGACTGCGGATCGGGTCAATCCGATCTTCCCTCCGCTTCATGACCGAATCAAAAATCCGCTGCATCTTTGCCAGAGTCAGTCCGTCCAGAAGCTGATCCAGATCCACCGGCGGTTCATACCGCTTCACCTCGGGCGGGATGGAAGGCTGCCGGCAGACGACGGCACCGGTCTCTTCTTCCAGCGTGACAAGTTCTCCTGCCATCCGTTTATATTTCTTATACTCCAGCAATCTTGCGACCAGTTCTGCCCTCGGATCTTCTTCTTCCCCTTCCTCGTCCGGTTCCACCGGCAGAAGCATCCGTGATTTGATATCCAGAAGTGTAGCTGCCATCACCAGGAAATCACTAACCACATTCAGATCTTCCTGTTCCATGTGGCTGACATAATCCAGATACTGGCGGGTAATCTCCACGATCGGAATATCATAAATATCCACCTTACTGCGATCAATCAGATGCAGGAGCAGATCCAGCGGACCTTCAAACTTTTCCAGCTTATAATAAATCGCCATTTCCCCGCTCTCCTTTTGCCAAACACATTCGTAAGTATAACAAAAAAGGAAGTTTCTGTAAAGACTCAACGAGCTTTGCCACAAACGCAAAAACCGACCCTCACGGTCGGTTTCTCTCCGGTTTCTGATTTTCTTTTCCACACAACACATACCCGCAGGTACTTAACCGCCGGCAGCATACCTTTCCTTGATTCACTTCTGCTGTCCGGACATTCCCGGTTCCAGCCGGATCACACATACCTGCGGGAGATTACCCAGCCGGATATTGACAGAATGTGTCCCCAGCCCCCGTCCTACAAGCATCCGGCGCTCACCCTTTTCAAAGGTTCCCGCGCAGTAACGTGAAAAGAACTGATACTGTGGTGTCATAAGCCCGCCGAGCACCGGCAGCCGGATAGTACCGCCATGAAAATGACCAGCCAGCGTAAGATCCGCGCCCCATCCAACATAAGCATCAAAAAACAGCGGATTGTGCGCCAGCAATATCTGATAACGTTCCGGCTCCGGTTTCCCCAGATGTGCCGTGACAACACGCGCCGACAGATTCGGCGGGAAGAAATTATCATAATACTTTTTATCGAGATTCAATCCGCTGATCCGCACATCATCCCACAGAAAGGCAGAACCGTCAGAAAGATATCTGATCCGGTTCTTATGCAGGATCCTGCGGAATTTCTGATAGAGTCCCCGGTACTCCTCCGGTTCCTGCCACATCCGTTGTTCATGATTTCCATTGGCATAATAAACCGGACATAACCCTGCCAGATCTTCCAGCAGATCTTCCGTTACCGCAAGCTCTGCTTTCCGGGGCTTTACCAGCATCATATCTCCGCCGATCAGAACCGCGTCCGGACGGATTTGCCGTACCGCATCCAGCAGGCGCCGGTTTCTCTGTCCAAATTCCCGGTCATGAAGATCTGTAAGAAATACCAGCGTATGGGCACTTCGAATCTTCGGAGACGCAATTTTCGTTTCCTCCACTACAAAATGAGCCCGTTCATATTCGGATCGCAGCAGCGCCGCTGCCAGCGCCGCGGTTCCCGCCGCTGCTCCCATTTCCAGAAACCGATGATTATGATTCACGAATCGCATTCAACTCCTTCCGGATGCCGGATGATCCTTTTCTTTCAACCATGTCGCCACCTCATGCAGAGAACGGTAGACAGCCGCTGCCCGTTGCCGGATCATCGGTGTCGGCGGCGTCAGATCCGGAACCATAATAACCGCAAAGCCTCCGGCAAATCCGGCCGCCACCCCGTTCAGGCTGTCTTCCAGTACCAGGCAGTTGGCAGGTCTTTCTCCTGCCAGTTCTGCCGCACGCAAAAAGATTTCCGGATCCGGCTTCGCGTGACTTACCATATTGCCCGTGATCATTCCGTCAAAATATGCTTCGACTCCGGCTTCTCTCAGATTATTGACTGTATATTCCGCGGAACTCGCGGTTGCCAGTATTATTTTATACCCGTTTTCCTTTAAATATTCAAGAAGTTCCCGAAGTCCCGGCTTAACCGGCACTCCCCGTTCTCTTAAAATCTTCCTCACATATTCCCATTTGCGCTCTCTGAGCGGGGTTAACGGGAAATCCGCGCCAAAAGTTTCCCGGAAACGTATCGTCGCATCCTCAAGGTTCATGCCCCGGATTGTGCTTAAAAAGGACTCTTCGAGATGGATCCCCATCTCCTGTCCCGCCAGATCCCAGGCCTCCGATGACACCCTCTCGGTATCAAACATCAGTCCGTCCTGATCAAAAATCACCGCGCGAATATCCTGCTTCTTCATTCTTTGATTCCTCCCCCTTACTGCCATATTCCATTCGCATCCACCGTATATCCGTCCGGCGTCACCGTATTGGTAAGCATTGCGCCATCACTGTCCAGATAATACCAGTTCCCGTTATCCTGGATCCACTGACCTTTCATCGTGTAGCCGATCGTGGGCTTCAGATAATACCAGTTCCCGTTTACGTATTTCCAGCCTGTCGCCATCTTCCCATCAGACTCAAAATAATAGTCCAGTCCGCTGACAGTCACCCATTCGTCCGCAGCCAGACTTCCGTCGTCTTTATAATAATACCACTCTCCGCTCACCTGATTCCATCCGGACTGCACACTTGTCTGGCTCCCCGGACCTCCTGTCGATGCTGTCGACGGATTCGAGCTGCCTACAACAGCCGTACCACCCGGTCCTGTGACGACCCCCGTTGTCTGGGATGAAACTGCCGGACCTGTTACCGTTGCCGTCGTCGAAGAACTCTGATCGGACGTTGAGGGATTTGCCTGAGCCGTCTGACTGCCCGCGATCACTACACTGCTCCCGCTCTGTCCGGATGCGCCCGGACCTGTCACCGTCGTCTGACCGGTCTGAGCAGTTTCCGACGTCCACGATGACGCGCTTCGACCGGTCAGCGTCTCGTAATTTTCAAATCCATAATCCAGCATTGCTTTGGTATCTGTGTAATGAGTGCCCGATGATTTCAAAACCACCGCAACCAGACGCACGCCGTTACGCTCTACTCCTGTTACGAGAGTATTGCCTGCCGCGGATGTATAACCGGTCTTGCCGCCGATAATTCCCTCATAATAACGCGAATCTGAGGGATACATCATCTTGTGTCCCATCGTGATGGTATGCGCCGCCGCATTCTGCACAGCCGGGAATTCGTAACTCAATGTCGTATCAATCTTCTGAAAGGTCTCGCTCTCCAGCGCCGCGGCCAGTATCAGACACATATCATAAGCCGTCGTCTTGTGTGTGGAATCTGTCAGCCCGTGCGGATTGGAAAAATGAGTATTCTTACAGCCAAGACTGGCCGCCTTCTGATTCATCAGATCCGCAAACGCACTGTTGCTCCCGGAAATATGCTCCGCAAGACCATTCCCGATCTCATTGGCAGACTTTAGAAGCAGTCCGTACAGCGCCTGCTCAACCGTAAGCTGATCGCCTTCCGAGATATCGAGCGATACCGCCCCGGACTCCAGATTGGTCGTCGCCGTCGCGGAAAACGTCACAATATCATCCAGGCTGCAGTACTCCAGCGTAAGCAGCGCTGTCATCACCTTGGTAATGCTTGCCGGATAAAACTGCTCATCCTGATTTTTCCCGTATAATACCTGCCCCGTCCTTGCATCCATCAGACAGGCGCCCTGTGCCGAAACCGTCGGTTCCTCCAGGTCAGCCGACGATGATGAAGCATCGGAAGTCACTGTTGTCGGTGAGGACACCGTGATCGGCGTCAATACCGTTTCTGCATATACCGTCTGTCCCAAAAGCAGCGCGAAACCAAGTCCCAGCCCCGCAGCCCGCCTGCATATCTCCCTTAATCTCATAACCCTTCTCCTGTCGTATTTTCTGAAGATCCGTCATTCCGTCATACAGCAGGCATCAAAGACAGTGCAGTGCCATCCTGCTCATTTCCGGAAGCTGTATTTAAGCATAACACAGAATCTGATAAAAAAGTATGACAAATCCATTAAATTTGCTGAAATACTTTTTTCACTCTGCAGCAAAAAAACGTCCCTATGGCATTCAGACTCATCTGCCACAGGAACGTTTCTTTATTCCGGATAATTATTCCACTACGATAATCTGCAGGGTACACGAAGTCGGTATCTGGCAATGTACCAGCTGGTTTTCAATGTCTACAGAGGTCGGATCCAGATAGCTGTACTGCTGTGTCCAGTTATTATAGCACAGCACAACCAGCTTTCCGGCGTTCTCTGTCGTAATCGCCGAGCAGTAAATCGTTGCAGGACCGCCCGCCTCGTTTCTGGCAGCGAGCGTCGGACCCAGGGTAGTCTTTCCTGAAGTATCCAGACCTGTGATACCGCTCAGATCTCCTTTGTCCGCCTTATCAAGAGCCGCTACCACTGCTTCCGGCAGACCTGCTCTCTTCGCCACTCCACTTGTTACATAGGTAGTTCCGGGATTGTTTACCTCTTTGTGTTCGGCTGTATGTTCCGCAACCAGGGCGATCGTGATACCCGTAGCCGGATCATAATAGGCAGCACCGGCGTCATACGTAGAACCAGACTCGGTTGTAACAACAGCAGCTGTTGTCTCAATGATACCGCTGTCTGTCGTTGTGGTGCCGCTGCTCTCCGTCGAACTGACAGATGAACTCGATGTCGAGCCGCTAGGACCGCCTGCTACATACACGCTGCTGGAGCTGCTGGAACTGCTGCTACTGCTGGAGCCGCCGCCACCGCCACCGCCGCCGCTGCTGCTATTGCTGGAGGCCGGCCGGCTGGACCCACTCGATGTGCTCGTACTGCCTGCTGCAAACACAGCTGCCGGCATCGCTACCAGCACCATCGCAAGCAGAAGAGCTTTCAATGATCGTTTCATTTTTATCACCATCCTTTTTTTATTTTCAATAAACGGCCCCATGCCGTATATTGCATTTATCATGTTGTCTCACGGTAAAACAACTTTAAAACCATCGGGATCGCCTGATTGAAGTTTACATGATACTCGTCAAACGTATCTGTCGTGATCCCCAGACCCGGCAGAGTATAGAAAGAGTCATCCTCAAGTGTGCCGCTGTTTAAGGAATCAACCGCGATCTTAAGATACTGTGACTTATCCATATCCGTGATCATATAATCCTGAATCATGTCAAAGAGACGCACCACGATACCGCTGTCTTCTTTTGACTTTTCCTGAAGTGTCTTAAAATACTGCCGGATATATTCCCGGTGCTGATCCATACGGTATACCGCGCTGTGATCTCTCTCGATATCCCGATAACGGACAAAGGCTTCCGCCTGGCTCCCTCGCAGAGTAACCTGACTTCCCATCACAAACTCCGGGTCTTTTTTCTCCATCCCGTCAGTCGGGATCGTAACGGTCACGCCGCCTACCGCATCATTTAGCTCTGCAATCACAGCGGTATCCACCGCCAGATAATGATCAATCTCAAGGCCGCACAACACATCAGAAGCCGCCTCCACCATCCGTTCACAACTGTCGGTACTGCCATCTCCGTAACCAAAGGCCAACGTCAGGTGATCGAGCCACAGTCCCAGATCATTGCCGTCCTCGTCTGTCTCCCTCACCGCAGTCATCGTATCTCTGGGAATCATCAGGACCTGAATCTGATTTCTCGCTGTATCCTGGGCAATCAGGAAAACACCGTCTGCCTGTCCCGTCTCTCCAAACCCCCGGACTCCATCCATGGTGTCGTTCCGATCGATACCCATGCAGAGAATTGCTTTCATATAGCTGCTGCGTCGATACGTTTTATCCTGCCAGGTAACCGTTCCGTCCTCATGATGAATCAGCTGCGCCTTCTGCTCCAGTCCCGCGCGATATAGCTGTCTGGATACCTCTGTTGTATCCGCACCAATCGATACTTCCTGAGTTGCCACACCAGCCGTCACGTCGCCTGTCCCGGTCTCCTGGGTCCCGGTACCAGCTGATTTTTCCTCTGCCAGTGCCGGTTCTGTCCCACTCTGTCCGGATTCTCCCGTCTGTGAACCGTCAGATGCCAGCTCCTGTCCCGGCACATTTTCCGCCTCAGCGGTCTGTCCGGTCCAAGCTGCGTACAACGCTTCCTGCGCTCTCCGCTCCTGATATTTCCCGATGCCATACCAGATAAAGACAGCTACGGCCGCCATGATTAAGCCGATCAGGGCATTTCTTATCTGGGTATAATGGCTTCGAAACCAGCTCATGACTCTGCCTTATCCTCCCGGTCATACCGATTGTATTGGGCATATTTTCCGTATTTGCCATACTTACCGTATTTGCCATATTTCGCATATTTGGAATATTTGCCGTAACGGTCATAGTACGAATCGTGATAGATATCAACCTTATTGAGCACCACGCCCAGGATCCGGCAGCCGGAACGTACCAGCTGTTCCTTTACTCTCTGTTCGAGACGATAGCTGATCGCTCCGCTCTCGATCACCAGAACGGCTCCGTCGCATTGACGCGCCACAATCGCTCCGTCGATCAGGTTTGCCATCGGGGGAGTATCGATAATCACATACTCATAGTTCTGCTTCGCATAAATCAGAAGCTCCGTAAAAAGATTTTCCTCCAGCAGCTCCGTCGGTTTCGGCGAATAGGGACCTGCAAAAATCACGTCCATATTATCGATGTTGGTTCCATAAATAATCTCATCCAGCATTTTCTGTCCTGTCAGATAATGGGTCAGACCATTTACTTCTTCCAGAACATGATACCGGGTCACCAGAATACTCTTGCGGATATCGCAGTCGATCATCAGCGTCTTCTTGCCGATCTGTGCAAGCGACCGGGCGGCAGAGAAAGAAACATCGCTCTTACCCTCATCCGGCATCGCACTGGTAAACATAACGGTACGGATATTATTGCCGCAGAACTGCAAATTGGTTCTCAGAGTCTTGATCGCCTCATTATAGTTATAATCGTCCTTCGCCTCACTCTTAAGCGTAATTATCTGCTTTTCCATCAGCTTTTCCTCCGTTTCTCCGGCGCACGGTTTTTCCCGTGTTGATCCGACGAGGCCGGTTTATTCTTTGCCATCGCCTCTTTGTCTTCCGCCGTTTCATTTTCACGTACAGGAACCGCCGCAAGCACAGAGAGTTCCAGATACCTGACAACGTCCTCTTCTGTACGCACAGAATCATTCATAATCACTTCCAGAGTGATCAGGCCGCAGACAAGAACCATACCCGCTAACGCTCCGATCATCGCGTTTTTGGTATTGCTGGGGCTGGTTTTCTCTGTCGGTACCTCACCTGTCTCGATAATCTTCGGCGGCGCCATTTCCATAATATCAGCAATATAATCGGCTGATCTGGACGCTACCTCATCTACAATCTTCTTCGCTGTTTCCGGATCCGGATCCGTAGCGGCAATCGTCAGGATACGTGTGTTCGTCGGATTATCAATCTTCAGCCTGCCTGCCAGCTGCCTGTATGTCATATCCAGGCCAAGGTTATGTATGACGTCCTGCAACACCGGACGGCTTGTCACAATCACTTTATAATCCAATGTCAGCTGACTGCCGATCTGCAGATCCGCCAGCGAAGTAAGCGTTGTCTCCTTCGATAAAATATATACCATCGCGGAAGATGTATATTGCGGCGTCAACGCAAATACGCTATACGCACCCGCCAGTCCTCCGCCCAGTATCATCGCAGCAAGGATGATCCATATTCTCTTTTTAAATTCTAAAAGGATCTGTAGTAGATCGATCTCAATCACATCATCTCTGCCATTTCTCATGTTTTGTTTATTCTCCATCCTGATTTCTCTTTGGTAACGGATCCGTTACCTGCTCCCTCTTATTTATGCACACGGGCGAATATGGAAATCTTGCAGCTCACGCTGCATCTGCCCGGCGCAGCGAGTATGAGACAAAAAAGCCGTCTCCTACTCGATTTATCCATCAAGTTGCCATATAGAAAGGTTCACTCATCTTCTGTAACCTTTATACGATCATCTCATTCTTTATGATACGCTCCGGATTCTTTCTGATCAGAAGATCTAAGGTGCCGGCATCGATATGCCTGCTAAGCCATGCCATCGCTTCCGTAATCGCCGGAGGTCGGAAATCCAGCCGATGCATATCACTCCCCAGCATATGAATATGCCCCTCCAGGATCTGCCTGCGGCACCACCGGGTCTGCCGGTCAAAAAGTCCTCCGACCAGACTCTCATAATTCATCTGCATCTTACTGCCGCAGTGGATCAGCTCCTCTGTCTTCCCTTTCTCATACAGACAGGGATAACGCTCGAGATGCGCCAGAATCGGGATATAGCCCGCGTCAAGCAACCGGCGCTGCCCCCGACACAGTACAGAAAAGGGAACTGCCACATCATACTCGACCAGCACATACCTGCTCCCTGCCATCGGTAATCCCTGTCTCCGTCTTAACCGTTCAGGAAGCTCCTCATGATAATACGTCTCCTGACCAACAAAGATCCGAAAACCCGGATGATCCTCCCGGAACTGCTCCTCCAGACGGGCCGCCAGTTCCTCGTAACCGCGATTCTCACCATTCCTGGAGTAATGAGGCGTCGCGATCACGGCACGTACGCCCTGTCCATATGCCATATCCAGAAGTCTCAGCGACTCCTCCATATCACGGGAGCCATCATCCACCCCAGGCAGGATATGCGCATGGACATCAATGATATCCCCTTGGACTACACGGATGGAAGACTCTCCTTCCTGCATACATCCTCCTCCCGGATTCACTTAAAAATAATATGGATAAACTCAAAATACGAATATTATTCTACTCATTTTCCGGAAATAAGTCAATATGAAACAACAAAAAGATTTAAAAACAGGCATTGGCCAGACTCTCTACAGGTCTGAGTACAATTCTTCTGCGTATACCCCACGCTCAATCAGTCCTCTGATATTCTCAACCACGGCAGCCTTGTCCTCCTGATAGGTCACGCCAAACCAATTATCACCGGTTTCCAGTACTTTCACCGTCACTTTGCCCTCCCGCAGCAGACCGCCGATCTGTGTCGGGAGAAGATACTCTGCCTTCAGCAGATTGTCCGGAACCGTTTCCTGAAAGAAATCAGCAAAATTCTGATCCAGAATGTCCATATACCAGGGGTCGGATCCTTCTTTTGCCGGGAATCCCCAGAAATTCATGGATACGTAGCTTTCCGGGTCCAATACCTGCACATCCGATCCTTCCGCATTTTGCACAGCAGCTCCGATCTTCCCGTCGACATCCACAGTCCTGATGATCCCGCCTGTCTCCACCACATCGATCACATGGGTATGTCCCTCAGCCAGCTTACACACACCCCTGGTCACACTGCCATGCTCCGACAGGGTATTTTTAAGGATAAAACCCGCCATGGCAATCGCCTGACTGGCATGCGGCAGAATCAGCCAGTCATGGATCTTACGGAACGCAGTTTTCCCATAATAATCATCCGCATTAATCACGGCAAACGGTTCATGAATGAGCGACTTCGCCGAAAGGACAGCCTGCCCGGTGCCCCATGGTTTTGTTCTCCCCTCCGGGACTGTATGTCCCTGTGGGATATCCGTAAGCGTCTGGAAACAATAACAGACCTCCACGCCGAGTCTGTCACAGATTTTCTCCACCCGGTCACCAATCCGCTCCTTAAAATCGACTTCTATATCCGGGCGGATGATAAAGACAATCTTGTTAAATCCGGCTTCTATCGCATCATGGATGGAATAGTCCATGATGATCTCATCGTGCAGGCCGACTGGTTCTAATTGTTTGATGGCAGATGTACTGCCGGTATTTTTTGCGTCTTTGGTTTTCTGATAGCGGCTGCCGATGCCGGCGGCCATGATAAGAAGTGTTGTTTTCATGGTTAGTTTCTCTCCCTCATTATTATGTATCATGATGTAATATTTGTGTCTTTCAAATACCCTTTCTCCCGCTGTCCTTCTTTGAATGCACACACGGATAGACACTTATAGCACCGGATGCACTTCTCTGCATCTACTACAGGATAGAGAAAACCTTCACTATCCTCAATCATAGAAATTGCTTCTTTCGGACAAACAGCATAGCAAGCTGTACATCCGCAACACTCTTCTTTTCTATTGTATAGAACTGGTATCTGTTTATCCATTGTCGTCATCCCTTTATGATTTTTGCAATTCGCCTTATCAAGCCTCTTACATGTTTCTTAACTGAATTAATACATCCATATCCACCATAACGTCTGGCCACAATCTCAAAATTTTCTTTTTGAAAGTCGTTCCAAAAAGACTCTCTATTTTTCGGGTTTGGAAAGGGTGCCTTTAATGGGGGCTGCATACTGTCCTCTATCTTCGTTGCTTTCCAAATCATCTTCCCCTTGCACTTTTCAAATAAGCTCTCTCCTTTGTCGTTATTAACCAGTACTAGAGAAACACCCTTATCATCATCAAACTCTGGCGCAGCTTTCTCTATACCCCAATAATCTGCGATTGTTATATCACCTGGGTGCATTACGTCTTTATATGGACATTCATAACAGGAAGGTCGTAGTACCGTGTGCCCATAGAACAGATTTTTGAATACTTCACTGCTTACTTTATTTCCATCATCCATTATCAGCGTCTCGATGTGTGCTCTCCAACCAAAATTTTCTTTATCTCGAAAATCAACGGCAACTACTTTCTTACCATTTCTTTTCTCCTGCCACTTTAAATACTGCAACCATACTTTCTTACTCGGCGCGCCGTGACAAACGATATCTGTACAAATCAAGTTTTCGTAGTCTCGACTGAGAAAACTACGAAGACCAGCGACCTGGCAAGATGTCCCAGAGAAAAACACATCTCTTCCTGCGTCCAGATCACGCTTAATACTTTTGTATGTATCACCCAGCTCACTTTGAATATATTTCGATCCACGCATCAGATTGCGCAATTCAACACTGTCCGCTTTTACATGAATAGCCTCAAAATCTTTGGAAAGTACACAGCCATAAATAACGCCACCACTTTCCAAAATCAAATCAGATAAGGCTGTGAAAATTCCCCCTGACCGGGAAACTGCCCTTACTGATTCATCTTTGTGCTTTACAGCATAAACACCCGGTCTTATGATTTTCTCTTCCATCATACTGCCCTCCCATAGGAGTCCACAGCAGAGAAAGAAGTATCACTTTTTACCACAAGAAATCCAATACTTGAGGTATATACACTAGTTATACAATACCCCCCCCCGAACATCCGTTTAAGCTCATTCTTTACTTTTCTTCGTAGGCTGTTTTTCCCATATTTCTTCATTATAAATTCTATCCCTTTCGTCTGATACTCCAACCAGAATTGTTCTCTCAACAGAGATTTTTCAGTTGGTTTTTCAAGATTAATCTGCCAGCATTCATCCGTGTTACTAGGTTTATAGTCAAGAGTTTTCTTAATGTTATCGAATAGTTCCAACCCACGCTCTGTGTGAATCAAAAAGACAGATGTCCCCTCGCTATCATAAAAATCCGGAAGCGTTTTCTCAATGTGCCAAAAGTCACCAATTGTAATATCGGTTTCCCGTTCTGTTGTAGTGTATGGACACTCATGGCAGGACGGACGCAAGGCGCATTTATTATAAAAGATCTTAACATACTCATTCAGAGATATCTCTTCTCCATTAATTATCGCCATAGCCGTTGGATGATTCCACCCGTTTCTCTTGTCCTTAAAAGTAAGAAACTCAATTTTCCCGCCATTTTTCGTCTCAAGATTATTTGCATACTCTCTCCACAACTTCGGACTTGGACCACCATGACAAATAATATCCACAATTACAACACGGTCACTAATATGCATTGTCTCTGCATACTTTCTAAATCCGTCAGCCTGACATCCCATTCCGACAAATAGAATCTTTCTGTCAGGATTATCTTTCAACCATTGCAGGGCCGTTCTATAAATTCTTCCAGAAAAGCTCTGCATATACTTGGAGCCAATCGCTTGATCCCGTGACTGTTTGTTCGTAAGCAGACAAAACTCGGTCTGATACGATTCATAATCATAAACGGCACAAACAACAGCGTCTCCATTTTCCAAATAATAATCCGAAATGGCTGTAAATGCACCGCCAGATGAACTCCTATGCAGAAGTTTTCTATCCTTTACTCTAGCGGCATATACCGTGGTCTGTATTAAAACATTTTTTTTCATTCTCTGCACCTTCCAAATTGGATTCTTATATCACTAACATAAAAAATTACCATGTTCTGCGTGATAAATAACCTTCTTTAACCATGTTTACAGCCCTGGCTCTTTGTGATACTCTATAACCCAATTTCACCAGCAAAGCAAATTTTTCTGTTCTCGAATGCACAAGTAATAAAATGACTTTTACACTGTTGCTATAACTCACACAACAAACTAGTTGACTCATTAGGTTCTACTTAATAAATTCATTATCAATCAATTCATTCCATCCAGTTTCCAATCACAACATACTATTTAACCAATGTGCAGACTCATTTCTGATTTTCGCTAGTTGCAAGTCTATTGCATTAAAATTTACATTGTCATTTTCCTGCCTTAAAAAGTTATAACTATGACTCAAAGCACATTTTCTACACCCTGTTTTTTCTAA
>JAJQAC010000042.1 GCA_021204025.1 Clostridiales bacterium
CCGTGTACTTATCTGCTTTATTTCACCGACGCTGCCGGAAACAAAGTCAGCGACACGCAGAAGGTTATAGCGGATAAGAAAAACCAGGATGGGCGTGAGCGGACATTCCGCTGTAGCTTCAACCTGCGGTCGCGGAAATATAACAGTCGTGACAGCTACTATCTCGTCATAGCGGACGAGAGCGGTCTGCAGGCACCACAGAGAGAAGAATTCCAGATAGACATAGCATTTGCTGTAGATGACTTCGATTTCTTCAGCTGATTATATAGATTTTGGAGGAACGTGTATGGACTCAACTTTGTGCGACCAGACGAGGCACAGAAAATATTATCGAAATTGCGCAGCCGGGGCAACCATACGGTTGGGAAAACGATGTTGAGTTCTCTTGCAATACTTGGTGAAATTAACATCAGTGAAGATATGGATTGGGTGGAAGAAGTATGCGTATAGAATTATATCTATAATAATTACAGAATGTTCAGGTACTGAGTTTATTGTCAAGATGAATAATTGATTTGGATATTCCGTTGCGGCGGAGCCGCTAGTTTGGAGTGGTGCAAGAATAAACAAAAGAGGCTGCCATGAAAAAAATGCATGTTCGAAAGAAGGATGCCCGGCTCCTGAATTTATCGTAAACCCTGGAGATATTATGGTTAAGTTACTGCTTCAAAAGATCAGATTGTTTGCAGACCTGGAGGGGCGACTGAGAGGGTGACTGAGCAGGAACGAAGGGTGATCGAATTACTACAGGAAGATCCAGGATATACCTATGCGAAGCTGGCTGAAAATTTATCGGTTAGCAGGAAAACCGTTTCCGAGAGAAAGACTTTTCTTTCGATCAGGAGTACCGGCATTTCTATTATCATTATGACCGACTGGACGATACGGCGGACTTTGGAAGCATGGAGGCATCCGGTTATTATGGACTTGGCGTTCGGAGACGATTTTGGATTTGGATTTTGATATGTATTGAGAAAACATTTGAGCAATTCATCTTAGAAAAACCCAAACAATGTTTGGGCAATTGGAGAAAGAACCGCTATTCATGGTTTTACAAAAGCCGTGTAATGTGGCAATATATAAAGTATATGAAACAGGGCGTAGAGGAGGACTGGAATATGCCGATTAAGTCTATCAAGGTGTTGAATGTCATGGCATTTCAAAGACAATGGCGTAAAAATAACGGGGATCCGAAAGAGGGCAAACTTAAGTCTGGAGATAAGATTCATGACGCATTTGAGTTGAACTTTGCCGATGGGATTAATGTGTTGACAGATTTTTGTGGCTACGCACAGTTATAATTTTGCTAAATATCTGGAAATCCTGAGGAATGAAAAAGAACAGGTGAAATTTCATACTCTCTACAAAGGATCATCAGAAATGCCAGAGATGCCGGAGATACTAAAAAAGGCCATTAGTGACGATAATAACCGTACCGATGAAGTCTATGGAAACTCCGCTTTTACCATGGAGGAACTGCAGCCGAATCATATTATGCTTGCGGATGAAGAACTGTTAGATATGGTTTATGATGACTTGGTGAGGGGAAAATGACACAGATTTATAAAGAAGAAAACGGAGTTTATCAGTTCGATTTTTCAAAAGCGGAATGGTCTTCGGATCAGATCTGACGATTGAGCAGATGGAAACGGGGCTGTCCCGGATTCGCAATCGAGGGATTGCGGAAGTCTTCGCACATATGCATATGATTGAGGGCTGGGGAAGCGGTATTCCGGATATGTTTATGGATGCACAGCAGTATGGCCTTCCGGAGCCGATTTTAGAGGACAGAGGAAGTGATTTTGGATATTCCGTTGCGGCGGGGTTAATCAGGATATATTGGTAAAAACCGATTCGTATAAAAGCACCAGATATTGGATTAAAAGCGAATCAGGATGAGAGACATCTGTATGACGATCTGGAAATTCAGAACGGGTATAATTGATAACGTGAAAAACAAAGTCGAGGTGACAGGAAGTGAAACTTAAAAAAATCAAGATTACGAATTATCGGTGCTTTCAAGAGGCAAGCATAGATTTTAATGATCATGTAACACTGATTGTTGGAAGAAATGGAGCAGGAAAGACGGCTGTCCTGGATGCTGTGGCTGTTTCTATCAGTACATTTTTGGTGGGAATTGATGGTGGGATAAGCAGGAATATTTTAAAGGATGATGCCAGGTATGAGTTTCACGATTTAGGAGGAACGATTGATCCCCAGCATCAGTTTCCCGTGAGTATCGCGAGTGTTGGAGATTGTTGTGGTGCGCAGGATGTAAGATGGTTTCGTTCTTTGAATTCTGCCGGCAGCAGGACAACTATTAAGGATGCAGCAGAATTAACAGATATATCTGAAAAGGCACAGAAACAGATTATGGCGGGAGATAAGACCTTAGTGCTTCCCCTTATATCTTATTATGGGACCGGGCGGTTATATGCACAAAAGAAAGAAAAGCGGAATCTCAAGGCTTTGACAGAATTCAACCGTCAGGTTGGGTATGTAGACTGTATGGCGGCGGAGTCAAATGAAAAGCTGATGCTGAACTGGTTTCAGAAGCAGACGATGAAGAGTTTGCAGGATCAACAGAAAACAGGAAAATTGGAACATCCATTGCTTCTAAAGATGGTGGAGAATGCTATTTGTAAAAGCTATGAGAGAATCAGCGGGGCGAGTAAAGCTGCCCTTATATTTGATCTTGATACGCACAGACTGGTCCTGGAGTTTAAGGCATCTGATGGCAGTGTGAAAAAGTTTGCGCTGGATGAAATGAGTGACGGATATAAGAATACGCTAAGTATGATTGGTGACATCGCTTACCGAATGGCGGTTTTGAATCCTATGCTGGGAGAACGTGTCTTGGAAGAAACACCGGGAATTGTTCTGATTGATGAAGTGGATCTGCATCTGCATCCACAGTGGCAGCAGACAATTCTTAGTGATCTTCATGCTGTTTTTCCGAAAGTGCAGTTTATTGTTACATCTCATGCACCGGCGGTGATTCATTCGGTTTCAAGAGAGCAGATACGGGTTTTGGACAGTGGTGAAATTTATGTGCCGGCAGCTGAGACATATGGGAGAGATGCGAATTCCATTTTAAGAGAGGTTATGAAAGTATCAGAGAGACCTGTCGAAGTAAAGCAACGCATCGATTGGTTTTATGCCTGCATGGATGAAAACAATTATGAAATGGCGGATGAAGTGCTGACGGAAATAGAAAATATCGTTGGAACGAATGATCCGGATATTGCAGCGGCAAGAACATCGTTGGAACTGGAAAGATTGTTGGGAGAATAGCTTATGATAGTGATCAACAGAGGGAAAGAACCTGACAGTTTGTTGGAATTTCGCTTGCAGAATCCAGAGGCAGATTATGAGGATACACTATCCAATGTGAGAGACGACATCAGGAAACAGATGTGGCAGGAACAGAAATGTTTGTGTGGATATTGCATGAGAAAAATCGATCATGCGAAAGATATGAGGATTGAGCATTGCATACCAAGACATCCTCAAGGGGAAGTGGATCATGATAAACGTGTGACGCTGAATTTCAAATGGATGCTTGGGGTCTGCTATGGAAATAGTTTGGTGAGGGGCGTAAAACGGGAAGATACAACATGTGACGCTCACAAAGAAAATGAAGAGCTGACAATTAATCCTTATAATGAACTATCAATAAGAAAGATAAAATACAGGTCAGATGGACGCATTTATTCCGATGATCCTGAGATTAATCGAGATGTAACAGAGACCTTAAATCTTAATTGTGAAGCGATTTCCCTGCCGCTGACACGGAAAAATGTGTTGATGGCAGAGAAGAATCGAATCATGAAGAAGTGTAAGGGTAAATCGAGGGATGTTTTTATGAGGGAAGTGCAGCGTACATATGTAAGTCTGATGCAGGAAAGAAATTTAATGCCTTATTGTGGGATCATCATTTCGTGGCTGGAAGATAAACTGAAAATATCATAGAATAGCCAAAACACTGTTTGAGCATAGCAGTTAGGATGAGCGGAACTACAAAGAATATTTGCAGATTAATATAAAGATTGGTTAATGAGTGAATACCGTGGAGGAATCATAGATGGACGAATTTACAGAGAAAGACGATACCAGACTGGTCGTAAAAAACAAGCTCCGTCAGTATTTTGACGGCCGCATCGTCCGCAAGGACCTGACAAAGCGGATTAAGGAGGGAGCGAACGTTCCGGTCTATGTGCTGGAGTTCCTGCTGGGGCAGTATTGCAGTTCAGATGATGAGGAAATCATCGAGGCAGGCGTGAATAACGTGAAACGGATTCTCGCAGATAATTTTGTGCGTCCGGATGAAGCGCAGAAAGTTCTCTCCGTTCTCCGGGAGCGCGGTAGCTATACGGTGATCGACAAGATCACGGTGCACCTGAATATCAAGGAGGATCGCTACGAAGCGGAGTTTTCCAACCTGGGGATTAAGAGTATTCCGATCCACCCGGATTACCCGTCCAAATATGACCGCCTCCTGTGCGGCGGTATCTGGTGTATCCTGCAGCTGGACTATGAATTTATTGAAGAAGATAAAAAGAATACGACGCCCATCCGCATCCGCAAGCTGACGCCGATCCAGATGCCGCATATCGACATGGATGAGATTAAAAACGGCAGGAAAGCCTTTACGAAGGAAGAATGGATCGATGTGCTCCTGCGTTCCACGGGCATGGAGCCGGAGAAGTTCAGTGACCGTGTGAAGTGGCTGCTTCTGGCGCGTATGATCCCGCTGGTGGAGAATAACTTTAATCTCTGTGAACTGGGACCGCGCAGTACAGGTAAGTCGCATATTTATAAAGAAATCTCACCGAACAGTATCCTCGTTTCCGGCGGTCAGACGACCGTCGCGAACCTGTTTTACAATATGTCCACAAAGACGGTCGGCCTGGTGGGAATGTGGGACTGCGTGGCATTCGATGAAGTGGCGGGAATTACCTTCAAGGACAAAGACGGTGTCCAGATCATGAAGGACTATATGGCGTCTGGTTCTTTTGCCAGAGGACGGGAAGAAAAGGCGGCGTCAGCTTCAATGGCCTTTGTCGGGAATATCAATCAGAGCGTGGACGTTCTGCAGAAAACTTCCCACCTGTTTGAGCCGTTTCCAGCAGTTATGGCTTATGATACGGCATTCCTTGACCGGATGCACTGCTATATCCCCGGGTGGGAGATCCCGAAGTACCGGCCGGATTTCTTTACCGATGATTACGGCTTTATTACAGATTACCTCTCTGAGTTTATGCGCCAGATGCGTAAGGAAAATTACGGGGACGCTGCGGATCAATATTTCCGGTTTGGGAGTAACTTAAACCAGCGTGATACCATCGCAGTCCGCAAGATGGTATCCGGTTTTGTCAAGCTGGTCTATCCGGATGGGGAGGTAAGCAAAGAGGAGATTCGGGAGATCCTAGATGTCTCGCTGGAACTGCGCCGCAGGGTCAAGGAACAGCTGAAAAAGATCGGCGGCATGGAATTTTATGATGTCAATTTCTCCTACATAGATAATGAGAGCTTTGAGGAAAGCTATGTCTCGGTGCCGGAGCACGGCGGTGGTAAACTGATTCCGGAGGGGATGAATAAGCCGGGGCATATCTATACCGTCTCCCAGAGCAAGGCCGGCATGGTTGGTGTATATCGTCTGGAGACGCAGGTATTGCCCGGAAATGGGAAATTTGAACGCACTGGTATCGGCACAGACCGGGACGCAAAGGAAGCGACCAACACGGCATTCAATTATCTGAAGGCGAACAGCAATTCGATCTCCGGGTCGATCAGTACGACGACGAAGGATTACATCATCAATTATCAGGATTTGCAGGGTATCGGTATAACAAAGAACCTGGCGCTGCCGACACTGATCGCGATCTGTTCCGCTTCCCTGGGGAAACCGACCTTAAGCAGCCTGGCTGTGTTGGGAGAGATCAGTATCAGCGGCACCCTGATTAAAGTAAGCGAGTTGGCTAATGTGTTGCAGGTATGTCTGGACAGCGGCGCAAAGAAGGTGTTGCTGCCGATTACGTCCGCGGCCGATCTGGGCACGGTTCCGTCGGAACTGGTAGGTGCATTCAGTCTGATCTTTTACTCCACTCCGCAGGAGGCGGTGTTTAAGGCGCTGGGCGTGGAATAACGGGATTAAGCTGCCTGGAAGGAGGACAGGCTTATGTTTGAAACGGATTTTGAAAATCTGCTGTCGACTTATGCGGACGCTGTCTCTGACTGGGGCTGGTTTTCTGCGCTGGTGAAAGATTATTTCCCCGGTCAGCCGATGCAGATTCATCTGATCTTATCTGCCTACGATCTGGGGATTGTGGGGGATATTCAAACGGCAGTACGGATCAACAACACGTTCGCTTATCGTTTCGTAAAGCGGCTTGTGGATGAGTATGGGATCAGCCGGGCGAACGCGGACTGGGCAGTTTCCCTCTGGTGTGTCTGCTATGGACAGCATATGCTGGGAAAGCCTTGCGAGATTAAGATGTCAGCCAAAGGTGGTTCCCACGCACCGTCGATTCAGGAAGAAAAGCCGGGAGTGCTGACATATGGGGATTTGTTCCGCTATGTGAGATGCCCTGACGGGAACGGGCTTGCTGTCTCCGGGTTTACCGGTGACAGCAAAAAAACAATCATTTTCCAGAACAGCTCCGGTGGGAAACCGGTTCTTGAAGTTCTGGATGGCGCGTTTTCGGAAAGTGAGATCGAGGAAGCGATTTTTACGGAAGGGTTTACCCGGATCGGCAGCCGTGCTTTTTACGGCTGTGGTAGATTGTCCCAGGTCATTTTCCCGGCATCCATGAAGGAACTGGGCGATTATGCGTTTGCGGGCTGTGGAAACCTGTCTCTGGCTGCGCTGCCGCCGCTTTTGGAAAAGATTGGCGATTACAGCCTGTCAGGGACGAGACTGAAAAGCATTGTTATTCCGAAAACATTGTATTGGATTGGGGTGGGAGCTTTTTCCGGCTGTACGGACATAAAGAAAATTGAAGTGCTGGAAAACATTACAGAACTGCCGGATCAGGTATTTTCCGGCTGTACAGGTCTGACAAAAGTGACTTTGCACGGGAAGCTGACAAAAATTGGTGCTCATGCCTTTGACGGGTGCAGTGACCTGGAGGAAATCGATATCCCGGACAGCGTGATACAGATTGGGGAAGACGCTTTTATCCGGACACATGACAAATTTATCCTGATGTGCAGCTTTGGCTCCTATGCGGAGAGCTACGCGAGGAAATATCAATTAAAGTATCAATTAATATAACAGGAGAGGTATTTTTATGAATCTGGAAGAAAAAGTTGTGACTGAAGATACAGATGAAGATACATCCGTCTATATGTTGATGGATCATTATGTGGATTTACAGTGTATTTTAATGGCTGCTGACCGTGATAAAGAATTGAATTATCAGTTGAAAATTTTAAAAATAAAACTGGCAGGTTACGGAATCAATGCGGAATCCTTAAATTTAACTGAGACCCTCTGAGAATTACAGGAGTTTGTTTGATGGGAGGTGAAGATCCGATGGGTTTACTGGATGCGCTCTTCGGTGGGAATAAGATTCCGCCTGTGACTACCATCCTGCCGGATGCCGCCAGGCAGGAAATCCTGGCGGGACGGCTGCCGCGGCTGAATACGGATACGGTGTTCTTAAAACGCGGAGAATATTGCTGTTATGTCGATAAGGCGATCCTTCTGATCGATAAGACAAAAAAGGTGTACCGGCACGTCGGCAACAGTTCTCCGGGGCTGTTTAAAAATGACAGGGTAAATATCGGCGTCGGCGATTCCAAAGAATATACGGAGACGCAGCAGTTCAAAGCAATCCTGTATATTACGAATCAGAGGATTATTTTAAACTGCAAGGATCATGGCTTTGACAAATCATACAGGCAGTTGTCAGCCGTAAAACCTTTTACGAATGGGATTGAACTGCAGTACGGTGATAAAACCTATACCCTGGTAGTTCCGGATGGGAATATCCCGTATCAGGTGATAAAGCTGATTCAGCAGAGGAGGTCATATTGATGGATGGCTTGTTGAAGACAGGGACGATACTGGCATCTGAAAGCGGAAATAAGTATGTGGTACAAAAACTCCTCGGCGCCGGCGGGCAGGGAGAGGTGTATGATGTGGAAAACGGCGGACGGCATTATGCGCTGAAATGGTATTTTAAAAATTCCGCCACCAGTGAACAGAAGCATATCCTGGATAACCTGATTGCAAAGGGGAGCCCGGACGCCTCTTTCCTGTGGCCGGAAGATCTGATTTATCCCAGCCAGGGCACATCCTTTGGCTATATTATGGCGCTGCGTCCGAAAAACTATAAGAGCATCGTGGATCTGATGAAGCGGAGGGTTGATCCGTCCTTTTATACGATTTGCCGCGCGGCGTTTAACCTTACAAAAGGATATCAGAAACTTCATGCCATGGGATACAGTTATCGGGATATTTCGTTTGGAAATATGTTCTTTGACCCGGACAATGGGGATGTCCTGATCTGTGATAACGATAATGTATCTGTGAATGGCAGGGATGACAGTGGGGTGCTGGGAACGCCGGGATTTATGGCTCCGGAAATTGTGCTGGGGAAGGCGAAGCCTTCCCGTAATACCGACCTGCATTCGCTCGCCGTGCTGCTCTTTTATATGTTCATGGTCAATCATCCGCTTAACGGAAGGCTGGAAGCAAATATCAAATGTATGGACATTCTGGCAATGGAGCGGTTATATGGGACAGATCCGGTATTCATCTTCGATCCGGATGACAAGCGCAACCGTCCGGTCGCGGGCATCCATGATAACGCAAAGATTTATTGGGATTTGTATCCGGAGGATTTCAAGGAACTGTTTACTCAGGTATTTACGGTTGGTTTAAAATCGCCAAACCGGCGTGTGACAGAAAATAAATGGCTGGAGGCGATAGCAAATCTGATGAGTGGAATCATCATCTGCCCGAATTGCGGAGCAGAGGTTTTTTATGATGAGAGAAAGGAACAGCTTGGAGCTGCTCATATCTGTTGGGGATGTTCTCATACGATAACGGTTCCGGCGAAACTGGTGATCGGGAAACAGAAGATATTGCTGTCGGCAGGGACAAAGCTGAAGTCGCATCATATTTATGGGGATTTTGATATGGATACAGCGGTAGGCACCGTCGTCCAGAATCCGAAAAATCCCTCCCTGTGGGGCATTCGCAATGAGGACAAGGTGAACTGGACTTACGAAAAAGCAGATGGGAAGCAGATTCCCGTGGCCGTCGGGCGATCTGCGGGGATTGCGCCGGGAGTCAAAATACATTTTGGGGAATGTGTGGGCGCATTCATGTAAAGAGGGAAGCTGACCCTGCGCATACAGAAGGAGGATATGATAATGGCAGAGAAATTAAAAAGACCAGGAGGGGAGCTTGCCAGCAGGCCGCTCCATTTCTTCTGGATCGTCGATTGCTCGGGATCGATGTACGGAGAAAAAATCGGCACTGTGAACCATGCGATCCAGTCTACGATCCCGGATATGGTGGATGCTGCGGAGAACAATCCGAATGCACAGCTTCTGATTCGCACCCTGAAATTTTCTACGGGAGCATCGTGGGTGACGACAACCCCGGTGCCGGTAGAAGACTTCGCCTGGGATGACCTGGAGGCAGGTGGGGTTACAGACCTGAGAAAAGCATTTGATCTGCTGGCAGCGCAGCTGACGATACCGCCGATGTCTGACCGGGCTTTGCCGCCGGTACTGGTGCTGCTCTCGGACGGGCAGCCTACGGATGATTATAAGAAATCGTTGGATCAGCTGCTGCATCTTCCGTGGGGAAAGAAAGCGGTCCGTATCGCGATTTCCATCGGCCAGGATGCCGATGATTCTGTCCTGACGGAGTTTACCGGCAACCGGGAACTGGTCTTACAGGCAAATAATGCGGCCATGCTGACAAAAATGATCAAATGGGCGTCAACAGCCGCTTCTATGGTATCTGCGCCGGCAAGCAGAATCAAACAGGATGATAAAGGCGCGGATCGACCGGGTTCGGCTCCGGCTGATGGCCTGCTTCCTCAGGGCGGAGGGAAAGCGCCGCTGGTTCTTGATATGAACAATATCCCAAATCCGGATGATATCGGGGAAGATGATGTCTGGTAAGAGAGGTGATTGATATGGTTCGTATGATCTGCGGGCAAAGCGTCCGGGGAGCGTCTCATATCCGCAATGATAAGCCTTGTCAGGATAGTTTTAAAGTCCGGGAAATTTCCGATACCGTATCACTGGTGGCAGTTGCTGATGGTCATGGCAGTGAATCCTGCCCGTTCAGTAAGACAGGTGCCAAAATTGCGGTCAATACTTTTTGCACCGTCGTCGGACAGCTCTGGGAAAACCTTTCGGACAATCAGGAATTCTTTATGAGCTATCTGAACCGCGAGGGTGAAGTCAGGGTCGCGCAGGCGATTGATGAGGAATGGAAGCGACGGGTTTGGAAAGCTCACCTGGATAATAAACGGGAAAAACCGCTGGATGCGGAGGGAAAGCCGGATAAAGCGGCAGTTTACCGGATGTACGGGACAACTCTGCTGGGCTTACTCCTTACGCCGGATTTCCTGTTCGCGTTCCAGATCGGTGATGGAGATATTCTGTATCTTAACGCGGATCAGGTACAGCCTGTGATTGAGGCCGATAAAATCCTTGGCACAGAGACACATTCTCTTTCCAGTGAGAATGCGTGGAAGAAGGCAATTACGGTTGTGCGCAGGCGGGAGGAGGGAGACTTTCCTCAGCTCTATCTGATGGCAACGGATGGCTTTTCCAATAGTTATCCTTCGACGGAGGGTTTTGAAGGGACATGCCGTGATTATTTTCATATGATACAGGAACATGGTTTTGAGACAGTGGCGGGAAATCTGAAAGACTGGTTATCAGAAACGAGCGAGCTGGGATGTGGGGATGATATCACGGTAGTAATGAGCTATTTCTGTTGATGGGAGGTGAGTGCCTGTGGCGATGCCGGAAGCAACTGTGGCAATCTGCAAATGTAAAGAGACACATAAAACATATGGGGTTCGCTTTGAGAAAACAGCACCCGGGCATTGGAAGTATACCTGGGCGTTTCCGATGAAGGAAGCGGCGGCACGCCGCGAAGGATACGAGGGCACAACGATTGACGGTGCTATCGAGACGGATGCGGGATATCCTGGATGTCCTTACTGTGGGACAAGCATGGGATGCAGGGAAGGATCAGCAGCACTATGAAACAATCACAGGGTACCGGAAGAATTATGATAACACTGACAGATACATAATCCCCCGGCAACCAAGGTAAGCCTGCCGGGGGGATTCGTCCGTTTTATAGATATTCTTCTGTGGCAGAGCCGCTAGTCCGGTGTAGCAGGCTCGTAAGATTCAGTTTTTACCTACTGCCCCAGCTGCTGCGCCTGCAGCCACGAGGTAAAATACGGCTGGATCACATCAAAGGGAGCGCTTCCGATATCCAGGAGAAATGTATGGAAGGATTTGAGGTCAAAACGATTTCCCAGCTGCTTTCTGGCGGTATTTTCCATATTCAGAAATTCCATATATCCCACATAATAAGAAAGATAGTTGGACGGAGTTTCAATCATGGTCTGATAAATCGAATCTGCGATTTCTTCGGGATTACTGTTAAAATTTTTGAGATAATCGCGCACCTGGTCGCGGTTCCAGCCGTAATAATTGATATAGACGTCGAGACAGGCGCTTAGTCCCAGAGTCGCGATGTAATTGGCTGACAGGAGGGCGCCCATCTGCGGCTGCAGTCCGTTGTCCAGCTGATAGGCAGCCTGCTCGACATAGGTGGCCCACCCTTCGCTGTATCCGGGGAAGGAGAGGATCATGCGGAGCAGGGAGTCGCAGTGCGTGTGAAAATATACGTTCTGATACAGATGTCCCGGATATCCTTCATGGGCGATGACGGTGTAGAGATCGTTGGAAGAGTAATCGGGATTGTGGTTCAGATAGATCACGTTATTCTGATAGTCATCGATTGGGGAGACCAGATAAAAGGCCGGGCTTAAGGAGAGCTGGAGCGCTTCCGGAACGTCCTTGAAGGTATAGCTGCACTCCGGTAATTCCGGATAGTCCTCTTTTGTCAGAACCTTCAGTTCCTCCATGATGTCTGCCGCTTCGGTCTGACGGAACGCATAGCTGTCGATCTCATCGGCCAGCTCCGGCTGCTCACTGAGGATGCGTGAGATGTCGCTCAGAGCGTTGTCCATGCAGTTCTCCATCGCTTCGAGGAGATCCTCGATCGAGGTATAGGAGGTCCCAGTTGCGGAGTAGACAAGATATTCATAATATTCCCGGCCCTGAGGATAGCCGGACTGTCCGCCCGGATTGGTACCGGTGCCTTTCAGTTCCCGGAGTCCGTCGATCAGGAGCTGATAGGCGGGAATGAAATCGCTCTCAATGAGAGCCTTATTTTTTTCGCGGTAATCATCCTTTTCTTCCTCTGTCAGCCCAGTGAGAGTATCGAGGCGTGAGTCAAAGGTGTCAATGAGAAAATTATCGCCCGGTACGAGCAGATAGCTTTCGCAGGACTCGATAATGTGGTCGATGGTCGTGTCGCTCATCATGAGTCCGGCAGCGGATTTTTCCTTTTCAAATGCCAGGATCTGGGTGTAATAGTCGTCGATGCCTCCGAGGAGCGCAAGATAATCCTCGACATCATCCGGATCATAAAATGCGTATTCGGCAAGGAGGATCGGGAGCTGCGCCTGTGTGCCGATGGTCACGGCGAGCGGCTGTGCGTAGAGCTCCAGTCCGTCCGCGAGTTTTTCCGTATCCAGGTAGCTTTTTAGCACGCGAAGCGTACACCGCTGGTTGTCGTTAAGCAGGTTGAGGTCAAAGGAGTCCAGATCCTCCTCTAACTGTTGGCGGTCTTTGATATTCTGATTCCGGGTTTCTTCGGAAAGAGAAGGATAGAGAGCATCTGCTTTTTCGATGCCAAGCGCAGCAGGATCTTTGAAGAGAAAATGCAGGTCCAGCTGGCTGGCACTGATTTCCTCCAGAAAAAGCTCCTGTTCCCATTCTGAAAAACGTCTTTGTTCGAGCATCTGCTGCTCTTCATAGTGCTCATATCCATCGGAGGATCCCTGGGAATATGCTGCGGCGGTTGTTGTAGTCGGTTCCGGCCGTCTGGGCGCGCATCCGCCTGCCAGCAGAGATACCAGAAGTATCAGTACGAGGATCCGGCTGGTGAGACGTATCTGTAATTCTCGCATGAAAAAACCTCCCGAACGATTCTGAAATTTCTGTCATAACGCTTTGAGAATGAACCGGCAGATAAAACAGGTTATCTGAAAGCGTTCTGTCAGTATCAATATACATTATATTTCCCGAAATTACAACTTATGAGACTGAGAGAGCGGCCGGGTTTTCTTGTCTTTTTTCACTCTTTATGGTATAGTCAGGACAGTAATCTTATTCAGGAGGAATTGACTCATGTGTCAGGATCAGAATTGTCAGTGTAAAAAACCATATTACATCACCACCGCGATCGCGTATACATCCGGAAAACCTCATATAGGGAATACCTACGAGATCGTGCTGGCTGACAGTATTGCGCGTTATAAGAGAGAACAGGGCTATGACGTCCGGTTCCAGACCGGTACCGACGAGCATGGACAGAAAATTCAGCTCAAGGCCGAAGCTGCCGGCGTCACTCCGCAGCAGTTTGTGGATGATGTGGCAGGGGAGATCAAACGGATCTGGGATCTGATGAATACTTCCTATGATAAATTTATCCGTACGACGGACAAGGATCATGAAGCGCAGGTACAGAAGATATTCAAAAAGCTGTACGATCAGGGCGATATTTATAAAGGATATTATGAAGGAATGTACTGCACACCGTGCGAATCGTTCTTTACCGAGTCTCAGCTGGTGGACGGCAAGTGTCCGGACTGCGGCCGTGAGGTGCAGCCGGTGCGTGAGGAGGCTTATTTCTTTAAGATGAGTAAATATGCCGACCGCCTGATTGAGCATATCAATACTCATCCGGAGTTTATCCAGCCGGTGGCCCGCAAGAATGAGATGATGAATAACTTCCTTCTGCCGGGTCTACAGGATCTGTGCGTGTCCCGGACCTCGTTTACCTGGGGGATCCCGGTGAGCTTTGATCCGAAGCATGTAACCTATGTATGGCTGGATGCTCTGACTAACTATATCACCGGACTCGGCTATGACTGTGACGGCAATCACGGCGAATTATATAAAAAATACTGGCCGGCTGACCTTCATCTGATCGGAAAGGACATCATCCGTTTCCATACGATCTACTGGCCGATTTTCCTGATGGCTCTGGATGTGCCGCTGCCAAAGCAGGTGTTTGGACATCCGTGGCTGCTGCAGGGCGACGGTAAGATGAGCAAATCGAGAGGAAATGTACTCTATGCGGATACCCTGGTGGATTTCTTTGGCGTGGACGCTGTCCGGTATTTTGTGCTGCATGAGATGCCGTTTGACAATGACGGCGTGATTTCCTGGGAGCTGATGGTTGAGAGGATGAATTCTGACCTGGCTAATATCATGGGAAATCTGGTAAACCGCACGATCTCGATGAGCAATAAATATTTCGGCGGCGTGGTGACGGATGCCGGGGCGGCAGAGGAGATCGATGAGGATCTGAAAACGGTCGTTCTGAACGCAGTGAAGAAAGTGGACGCGAAGATGAATGAACTGCGGGTGGCGGATGCGCTTACAGAGATCTTTAATATTTTCCGTCGCTGCAATAAATATATCGACGAGACGACTCCCTGGACGCTGGCAAAGGATGGGGCAAAGAAAGACCGTCTGGCGACGGTTCTCTATAATCTGACGGAGGCGATCACGATCGGAGGCTCCCTGCTGGAGTCCTTTATGCCGGAGACCTCCGCAAAGATCCTGAAACAGTTAAATGCCAAGAAGAGAACGCTGCCGGAGATGGATCGCTTCGGGTTATATCCGTCCGGAAATAAAGTGACGGAGAAACCGGAGATCCTTTTTGCAAGGATTGATCTGAAGGAACTGATCGCGAAAGTAGACGCAATGCATGAGGCGGAGGCCGCAAAAGCGGCAGAGATCGCCGGGGCGTCGGCTCAGGGGACGGCGGAAGCGACAGAAAAGAAGGAAAAGTCAACCGGAGAAATGGCCGAAAAGGCAATTGACGGGACGTCCGCCCAGGAGGCTTCTGTGATCGATATCGAAGCGAAGCCGGAGATCACTTACGATGATTTCGCAAAGCTCCAGTTCCAGGTGGGAGAGATTATCAAATGTGAAGCAGTTCCGAAGTCCCGCAAACTTCTGTGCAGCCAGGTAAAGATCGGCAGCCAGGTGAAACAGATCCTCAGCGGGATCAAGGCTTATTACAGTCCCGAAGAGATGGTTGGCAAGAAAGTTATGGTGGTTGTGAACCTGAAGCCGGCGAAGTTAGCCGGTATGATATCTGAAGGTATGCTGCTCTGCGCGGAGGATGTAGAAGGTAATCTCTCGCTGATGATACCGGAAAAAGAAATGCCGTCAGGCGCGGAGATCTGCTGATCTGATGTTAAGGTTGATTGCGGTTATCAGCATGATCGCGGATCACGCTGCCCTGCTTTTGATCGGATATGGGATCATGAGCGGACTGCCTGTCGGCAGTGACGCTTACGAGAGATGGAATGCCATTGCTACCGGACTTCGTGTCCTGGGGAGAATGGCATTCCCCATTTTTGCCTGGCTGATCGCAGAAGGGTATGTGAGGACGCGGGACTGGAGGAAATATGCAGTAAGGCTTGCCCTGCTGGCGCTGATTTCGGAAGTGCCGTTTGACTGGGTTGTGTTTGGCAGATGGGGTGTGACGTGGGGATATCAGAATACAGTATTTACCCTGCTCCTGGGGCTGCTGGCGCTGCGTGGGGGCGATTTCCTGCAGGAGAGGATGGGGCGCATCGGATATGGCGCCGGAAGCTGGTATGCGGCGGTAACGGTAGCGACAGCAGCAGCCTGTGTGGCTGCGCTGATGATTCGCTCGGATTACAGCTGGGAGGGAGTTGTCCTGATTGTGCTCCTCTATCACACCCGCGCGGATCGGAGGCGGCAGTGTGTGACAGGATTTCTCTGGTCGGCAATGGTATGGGGACTCCTGCTGCCGACGGTGTTTATGGCCGGATATGCGGCGGCATTTCTTCTTCTGTATTATCTGTATGATAGCGGAGGAGAGAATGTGGTTCGTGCGGGAGCGCCCGTTCGCCATGATAAGGTGCTGCGATGGGCAGTCTATCTTGTTTATCCGGTGCATCTGTTGATTTTGTGGGGGATTTATGATCGGATATTTGCTGTCTGATTTTCATGTACGGGAGTGTAGATGCGCCTTGGCGTATTCTTTGTTCTTTCCGGTAAGATTCCGGAAGGTGTCTGGAAAATTGGAGTGCAGGTTTTAGGAGGAAGAAGTAAAATGATATTTGACACGCACGCTCATTATGACGACGAGGCATTTGACAGTGACCGGGATGAACTGGTGGCAGGTCTCGTTGAACGCGGGATCGGTCATGTGGTGAATGTCGGTTCCAGTCTGGCATCCACGCGGACGACGCTGGAGCTGGTTGAAAAATATCCCTTTTTCTATGGGGCGGTCGGGGTGCATCCGAGTGAGACAGAGGAACTTGATGAGGACGGGATCAATTGGCTGCGGGAGGTATCCGGCAGGGAGCGGATCGTGGCGATCGGAGAGATTGGCCTGGATTATCATTGGCCGGAGCCGGATCGTGGGCTTCAGAAACAGTG
This sequence comes from Clostridiales bacterium, assembly GCA_021204025.1. Classification (GTDB taxonomy): domain Bacteria; phylum Bacillota; class Clostridia; order Lachnospirales; family Lachnospiraceae; genus Brotaphodocola. Next base: position 16,774 of record JAJQAC010000042.1, read on the forward strand.
GTTTATCCGTCAGCTGGAACTTGCACGGGAGGAGGGCCTTCCGGTGATTATCCACAGCCGTGACGCCGCACAGGATACCCTGGAGATCATGAAAGAGTACGGCCGGGATCTGGGCGGTGTGATTCACTGCTTTTCCTATGGGGTGGAACTTGCGAGAGAATACCTTCGCATGGGGTACTTTATCGGGGTCGGAGGTGTGCTGACGTTTAAGAACGCGAGAAAATTAAAAGAAGTGGTTCAGTTTATGCCGATAGAACAGATGGTACTGGAGACAGATTGTCCATATCTGGCTCCGGTACCTTATCGTGGAAAACGAAATTGTTCGCTGTACCTCCCGTATGTGGTACAGGCTGTGAGTGAGATCAAAGGGATCACGCCGGAAAAGGTTGTCGAGATTACGGAAGCCAACGCGAGACGATTGTATCAGCTTGCGTGACCGATCGCTCTTTGTGTCAGGTTCTGACAGAAAAGGAAAAGGCATTATATAATTTTTTGTATGAGAAAACAGGAAAAGGAGACGGCAGCATGGAGCCAACATTCGGCAATCCGAAAAATACCATAGAAATCATCCAGAAATACGAATTTAATTTTTTAAAACGCTTCGGTCAGAATTTTCTGATCGACACGCATGTGCTGGATAAAATTATCCGTGCGGCTAATGTCACAAAGGACGATGTGGTGCTGGAGATCGGACCGGGGATCGGCACGATGACGCAGTATCTGGCAGAGGCGGCCGGGCTGGTGATCGCTGTTGAGATTGACGACCGGCTGATCCCGATCCTGCGTGAGACGTTGAAGGGTTATGATAATGTTGTCATCATTCACGACGATATTCTCAAAGTTAATATCCGGGAACTGGCAGAGCGTTATCATGGCGGCCGCCCGCTCAAGGTAGCGGCGAACCTGCCGTACTATATCACGACGCCGGTTATCATGGGACTGCTGGAAAAAGAGATGCCGGTGGATAATATTACTGTAATGATACAGAAAGAAGTGGCGGAGCGGATGCAGGCCGAGCCGGGAGGCAAGGATTATGGGGCACTGTCGCTGGCAGTGCAGTATTATGCGGAACCGTATATTGTCGCGAATGTCCCACCCAACTGCTTTATTCCAAGACCGAAGGTAGGATCTGCGGTGATCCGGCTGACCAGATATCAGGAACCACCGGTGAGTGTACGTAATCCGGAACTGATGTTTCGCCTGATCCGCGCGTCTTTTCAGCAGCGGCGCAAAACTCTGCAAAATGGTCTGAATAACTGTGCTGATATTCCGTTTTCACGGGAAGAGATCGCCGCGGCGATTGAAAGGATTGGTTTGCCGCCAACGGTTCGTGGTGAGACATTGACGCTGGCGCAGTTCGCGTGTCTTGCGGATATCCTGACTGGTACAGAAGACATCGAGGATTCTCTTAAAAAGTGAGAGCCGTTTCACAGAGAGCCGGATCTGGTTTTGCGATTGACAGCACAAATCTATGGATGATTCGTGTCATATAAGAGATCGTATCGTGCATAGAATACATACCAGAGGTGATAGGTATGTCGGATTATCGGAGGCTGATTTCTTATCTTTATGTTTACGAAGGTGGTGTCAAAGGAGCCAATACCGGTTATGCCAAAATTGAGGTACGAAACGGTCAGTGCCGGATCTATGTGAATGTGCGCCGGGTCTATCTAGGCGGAAATGATATCGGCGTGTATCTGCTGACGGGAGACGGGGAGGTGCGGATCGGAAAGATTTTTATCCGCGGCGGTAATGGAGAGTTTCGGACGACGCTAAATGCGCAGGATATCGACGGCACCGGCCGGCGCATGGAGATGTGCCACGGACTTACGATTCATGATATTGAAAATTCGTGGAAAAGCTATACTACCATCTGGGAGGACGCGGTGACACACGCGGCGGAAATTGATCTGGCAGAGGTAACATCCGCGAATGCGCGCAGAAAGGAAGCGGTTCAGGGAAATGCTGTCAGAGAAAAAGCAGCGGGAGAAAGAGCGGTTCAGAAGGGAATACCTGAAGAAAAGACAATAGAAGAAAGAACCATAGAAGAAAGACCAATCAGGGGACAAATCCGACAGGAGAAAGCAATCACAGAGAAAAGTGGAGTACCCGGGAACATAGAAAAGGGATCAGACGTACCGGATCAGGCAGAGAAAAGAGTTTCTGAGACTGACAGGAAAAGAGCTACCGAAACTGACAAAACAGAGAAGCAGGAGAAAACGGTTTCTCCGGAGCGATTCCCGATTTCGGCGCAGATCGAGAGCGATCTGCGGAGAGAGGAAGAAGCATTAAAGGATATTGCACCATGGGACGAGGATCCGGCAGCGGTAAGGTCGTCTGTCCCGAAACCAGATGCGGAAAATCCAGTCAAGGAGGAAACCGCGTTCGCTGCCGGTCAGCCGACTGCGCGGGAAGCACCGGCCATTCGCTCACAGGAGAGCCGTTTATGGAACCGGATGCAGCGGGAGTACGCGAAAGTTCTCGCTTTTGATTACGATAAAGGCTGTGAGATTCTGTCAATTAAGCCCCAGGATATCGGTCTTCTGCCGAGAGATATCTGGATCTATGGTAATAACAGTTTCCTGTTGCACGGATATTATCATTATCGTCATCTGATACTGGCCCGTCTGGAGGATCTGCCCGGAGAGCCACGCTATCTGCTGGGAGTACCGGGGCGCTGTTACAGCAATGAAAGAAATATGGCAGCAATGTTTGGTTTTCCTTATTTTGTGTCGGCGAGAAAACAGCCGGATGCGGACGGAAAATTTGGATATTGGTATACGATAATACACTTATAATCATGATAAATTGCGCTGCCTCGCAGCCAGTCTGTTATTTTGATGAGATGTCGGGCGGCATGGAGCGAAACTACAGAGGAGAGATAATTATGCCGATGACAACCGGGGAAAAATACATGAAAGAGGCAATCCGTCAGGCAAAAAAAGCCGCGATACTTGGTGATGTGCCGATTGGCTGCGTGATCGTACATCAGGATAAAATCATTGGCCGTGGTTACAACCGCCGCATGAAGGATCATACGGTACTGGCACACGCAGAGATCATCGCGATACGAAAAGCCTGCCGTGCGCTGGGTGACTGGCGGCTGGAGGACTGTACGATGTATGTGACGCTTGAGCCGTGTCCGATGTGTGCCGGAGCGATCGTTCAGGCGAGAATTCCCAGAGTGGTGATTGGTTGTATGAATCCTAAGGCAGGCTGTGCCGGCTCTGTTCTGGACCTGCTTCACGAAGATGGGTTCAATCATCAGGCAGAGACGGAGATCGGGGTATTGGAGGAAGAATGCTCAGCCATGCTCAGTGAATTTTTCCGGGAACTGAGGAGGCGTCAGAAAGCAAAAATATTTTCTGAAAGTACAGACCATTCAGATGGCACACAGGCTCCGGGATAACGGAATGGGCTGAATGATCAGTAAAATCGGCGGCTTGACAAAACACAGCGCCTAAGGTATACTGTAAAAGCGTTTCAAAGAGATTATTTTTACAGACGATCTCCATGAGACGCCATTAGTCATACGTCATAAAGTTTCCGTGCAGCCGGGGAGATAGCGGTGCCCTGTACCTGCAATCCGCTCCAGCAGGGGTGATATCCCGCCCCGGATTCGGTCTTGTGGGGCTGCCCCTGGTAAGCAGTGATGACGTTTGGGTCTTACGCAACAGAGCCTCATGAACCGTGTCAGGGCAGGAATGCAGCAGCACTAAGTGAGATCCTTTGTGTGACGTGAGGGTGCCTGAACCGAGCCGGCTGCCAGGGTAACGCCTGTGAGCCGTTTTCAAAGCGGGATGCACGGATTTAAAAAAAGTGCCTTATGGGCGCTTTTTTACTTTTATGCACACGGGCGGATAGGGAAATTTTGCAGCTGACGCTGCATCCGCTCGGCGCGGCGAGCAGGGGATTCCCTGCTCGATTTGGAATTTCTGTTAATCAGGAAAGTTATGGACAAAAGCAAAGCGGGTGTATTATAATATGACCGGAATGTGAAGAATCGGATACCGGAAAACGGTTTCGATTCAGATAAACGGGCAATATCTGATAAAGAAAGGACGAAATGTCAATGAGAGTAGGATTTTTGACCAGCGGCGGCGACTGCCAGGCATTAAACGCAACCATGCGCGGAGTAGCGAAGTCTCTCTATAAGATGTATGATGATATGGAGATCATTGGTTTCGAGGATGGTTACAGAGGGTTAATTTACGCGGATTACAGAATTCTGAAACCGTCAGACTTTTCCGGGATTCTGACAAAGGGCGGAACGATTCTCGGCACATCCAGACAGCCATATAAGTTAATGCGTGTTCCGGATGAAAACGGACTTGACAAAGTAGAGGCGATGAAAAATACGTATCGGAAGCTGAAACTGGAGTGCCTGGTCATCCTGGGCGGCAATGGCAGTCAGAAGACAGCCAATCTCCTGAGCAAGGAAGGGCTGAATATCATATCCCTTCCCAAGACGATAGACAATGATCTGTACGGAACGGATCTTACGTTTGGCTTCCACAGCGCGCTTGAGATCGCCACGAACGCGATTGACTGCATTCATACGACTGCGGCTTCTCATGGACGCGTCTTTATCATTGAGATTATGGGACATAAAGTCGGCTGGCTGCCGTTATATGCAGGCATGGCCGGTGGCGCGGATATCATCCTGATTCCGGAGATCCCTTATGATATTGATGTCGTGATCCGGGCATTAAAAGAGCGGACGAGGGAAGGTAAGAGCTTTTCGATCATAGCGGTTGCAGAGGGGGCGATTTCCCAGGAGGATGCGAGCCTCAGCAAGAATGAATTGAAAAAGAAGAAAGAGACCGGTATGCAGTATCCGTCGGTAGCCTATGAGATCGGAGCGAAGATTACCGAGCGCACGGGACAGGAGGTTCGCGTGACAGTTCCGGGGCATATGCAGCGCGGCGGCGAGCCGTGCGCGTATGATCGGGTTTTCTCGACACGTCTGGGCGCGGCGGCGGCAGAACTGATCCGTGAAAAGAAATATGGTTATATGGTATGCTGGAAGAATTATGAGACACAGTATGTTCCGCTGGCAGAGATCGCGAATAAATTAAAGACGGTTGATCCGAACAGTCTGATCGTGAAGCAGGCGAAGATGGTGGGGATCAGCTTTGGCGACGAGTAATCTGTCTCGCGTGGGCTCCTTCGGGAGAAATCAGGAAAGAAGTAGATAATCTATGTCATATATGGCATTATACCGCAAGTGGCGTCCTGTCGTTTTTGAGGATGTAAAAGGACAGGACCCCATTGTGCAGACGCTGAAAAATCAAATAACCTCCGGTCGCATCGGGCATGCGTATCTTTTCTGTGGGACAAGGGGTACCGGCAAAACCAGTGTCGCCAAGATTTACGCGCGTGCGGTAAACTGTGAGAACCCGAGGGACGGCAGCCCGTGCAATGAGTGTGCGGCATGCCGGGCGATTCTGGTGGGACGGTCGATGAATGTGATCGAGATTGACGCAGCGTCAAATAATGGCGTGGAGAATATCCGCGAGATCCGGGAGCAGGTTCAGTATCCGCCTGCGGAGGGAAAATACCGCGTGTATATTATCGACGAGGTGCATATGCTTTCTCCCGGCGCTTTTAACGCGCTGTTAAAAACGCTGGAGGAACCGCCGTCTTACGTGATTTTTATTCTGGCTACGACCGAAGTGCATAAGATCCCGATTACGGTGTTGTCCCGCTGTCAGAGATATGATTTTAAGAGGATTTCCCTGGAGACATTGAGTTCGCGGCTGAAGGAACTGACCGATGCGGAAGAGATCCCGGTGGAGGAACGTGCGCTTCGGTATATCGCAAAAACAGCAGATGGTTCCATGCGTGACGCGCTGAGTCTGCTGGAACAGTGCGTGGCATTTCATTACGGAACTACATTGACGTATGAAAATGCGCTGGAGGTATTGGGCGCGGTAGATTCCACGGTGTTCAGTAACCTGCTGCGGGCAGTACTGGAAAAAAGGACGACAGACTGCATCCGCATATTGGAAGAAATGGTGATCCAGGGGCGGGAACTGGGGCAGTTTGTTTCGGATTTTATCTGGTATCTGCGCAATCTTCTGGTTTTAAAGTCTGCGGATGACGCGGAGGCTCTGCTTGAGATGTCGGAAGACAATCTGAAACTTCTGCGGGAGGAAGCAAAGCTGGCAGATACTGACACGCTGATGAGATTTATCCGGATCTTTTCTGATCTTTCCAATCAGCTCCGGTACGCGTCACAGAAACGGGTTCTGATAGAGATCGCATTGATCAGGCTGACAAGACCCCAGATGGAGGAAAATCTGGACTCAATCCTGCAGCGCCTGACCGATCTTGAGAAACGGATGGATGAGAGTCCGGCATTGACCCCGGAACTCCTGGAACAGATGACCGTCAGGACGGTATCGGAGACCGGGAAACAGACGTCTGAGCAGACCGCTCAGACGGAGAAGGTGATGCTTCCAAAAGCACAATATGAGGATCTGATGCAGATCCGTAAAGACTGGACGGGGATTATCCGCGATCTGGGCAAATCGATCGGATCGATCCCTCCGGCGTTCCGCGAATCGGAGCTGGAACCGGGAGGCGAGCAGTGTCTGTGTATTGTGTTCCAGAATCCTGGCAATTTTCAGATCGGGAGCCGCCCGACGGTGCTGGGACAGCTGGAACAGTATGTAAGGGAAAAATATCATAAGGATATGAATTTTAAAGTCCGGATGCGGGGACCGGGAGAGGTTACCCGCAAGATGTATCTGTGTGAGGGAGAAGCGGAGCAGGTGATCCATACCGAGATCACGATTGAAGATTAAAACATGTTCCGGAAGGCAAAGCCGGACGGGAAGATGAGACAATAAAGATGAAATAATCATAAAATGGGAGGGAGTTCACCATGGCCAAGCGAGGCGGATTTGCCGGTGGTATGCCGGGCAATATGAATAACCTGATGAAGCAGGCACAACGCATGCAGCGTCAGATGGAGGAAACAACAAAAGCACTGGAGGAAAAAGAATATTCGGCAGCTGCCGGTGGCGGCGCGGTTACGGTAACGGTTTCCGGTAAGAAGGAGCTGGTATCGGTGAAATTATCAGAGGAAGTGGTGGATCCGGATGATATTGAGATGCTGGAAGACCTGATTGTGGCGGCGGCGAACGAGGCACTGCGCAAGATGGAAGAGGACTCTGCGCAGGCAATGGCGAAGTTTACCAGAGGCCTTTCATTCTGATATGGATTATTACAGCAGTCAGATTACAAAATTAATCGAAGAACTGGGCAAATTGCCCGGCATTGGAACGAAATCGGCGCAGCGTCTGGCATTTCATATTATTAATATGCCGCAGGAGCAGGTGAAGAGCCTGGCCGCGGCGATTACAGACGCTAAGGCAAATATCCGCTATTGCAAAGAGTGCTGGACGCTGACGGATCAGGAATACTGTCCGATCTGCAGCAGTAAACTGCGGGATCACCAGACGATTATGGTGGTGGAGAATACCCGGGATCTTGCTGCTTATGAAAAGACAGGAAAATACGAAGGGGTTTACCATGTGCTGCACGGAGCGATCTCTCCCATGTTGGGAATTGGCCCGAATGATATCAGGCTGAAGGAATTGATGCAGCGGCTGCAGGGGGATGTAAAAGAAGTTATCATTGCGACAAATTCCAGCCTGGAGGGAGAGACGACAGCTATGTATATCAGCAAGCTGATTAAGCCTACAGGGATTCGGGTAAGCAGGATTGCGAGCGGAGTTCCGGTAGGAGGAGACCTGGAATACATCGATGAGGTAACACTGCTTCGGGCACTGGAGGGAAGGATTACCCTGTAAAATACACACGATCGCATGTGGAAGGGCTGTTTATACAGCTTACAATCGGCGCTGTCGTGAGCGATGTTAATTCGTTTATGAAATGAATGTGCGGGACCGGATTGAGGAGAGCGGGATATGGACAAGTATGAGTTTAATGTGAAAGTAGAACAGATACGGAAACTTGTAAACAAAAGCGATTTTGAGACGGCGATGAAAATCGCGGACACAATCGACTGGAAAAAGGTACGCAATGCGAATCTTTTGTCTATGGTTTCTCAGGTTTATGAAAAAAATGAAGAGTATCAGGACGCGAAAGACATCCTGCAGCTGGCCTTCGAACGTGCGCCGATCGGAAAACGGTTTCTTTATAAATTAACAGAGCTTGCGTTAAAAGAGGGCAATACCGATGAGGCAGAGGCTTATTACCGGGAGTTTTGCGATATGGCCGGAGATGATTCCCGGCAGTATCTGCTGCGGTATATGATTCTGAAAGCCAAAAACGCCCCGATTGAGCAGATGATCCATGCCCTTGAGAGTTATACGTCGGAAGAACTGGATGAAAAATGGCTTTATGAGTTGGCGGAGTTGTATCATGAGGCGGGAGATACCGGCCACTGTGTCAGCGTCTGCGATAAAATCATGCTGATGTTTGGCCTTGGAAAATATGTAGATAAGGCAATGGAATTAAAGCTGCAGTATGCTCCGTTGACCGGATATCAGATGGATCTGTTTGAAAACCGGGAAAAATACGAAGAAAAACTGCGCGCGGTGGCGCAGTCATTTCAGGATGTCGCGGAGACAGAGGGTGAGTATGCCGGAGGAGCGGGCAGTTCGAGTACGATCGTGACGGAAGAGGAGACGGAGCCGGTGGTGCCGGAGAAGACCTGGACAGAGGCTCCTGTACCGGAGACTGTTGCTTCGGAGCTGGTCAGCGGCAATGCGTCGCAATCGGTCAGGAGCGAAATGATTGAGCTGGAGCCGGTCAGAGCTGAGGTGGTTCCGTCAGAGCCGGTCCGTACCGGGACGATGCAGCCGGAACCGGTTGAGGCGGAGCCGATTTTGTCGCAGCCGGTCAGCACCGGGGCATTTCAGCCGGAGTCGATTGTGCGGGAATCAGGTGTAACGGAGAGAACACGTCCGGAGCCGGCCGCGCAGACACGGGTCTCCAGTCAGATCCAGGAAGCAGTGGTGCAGGCAGAGACCGAGGAAGAACTGAAAAAAGAAGTTTCCAGGATGAAAGAAGCCGGCGCGAAGACCGCGCGCGTAACACAGGTGGAGACCGAGGAAGAACTGGGCAAGACAAAGATATTGTCCGATCTTCGCAGAAAAAATCCGCCGGAAGTGATTACGGTTAAAACTGCGCCGGCAAGAAAGAAACCGCACCAGATGATCGAGGCGCGTACGCCCGAGAAAGGGCTGGCATTTGCGTTAGAGCTTTTAAAACAGAATCAAAGAGAAACCGGCGTCAAATCGCCGGTGGCAAAGATCAGCGGTTCACGGTTAAATAATAAAGGAATTTTATCAAGTGCCGACAAATTGTCCGGTAAGATTCTGTTGATCGAGGAAGCCGGGGATCTCTCACCGGCCATGGTGGATGAGTTGGAGAGACTTCTGGAGGAAAAGGCGGGGGATATCCGGGTCATTCTGATTGACAATGCGCGTCAGCTGGATATGCTTCTTGAACAGAGTCCGGTACTGGTGGACAGTTTTGAACGTATGGTAGCCATTGATGTGGAAGAGATACCGGTTGCGGAGAAGAAGAAAGCTGTTCCGGCGGCAGAGACTGCGCTGAAGAGTCCGAAAGCAAAACCGGAGCCGGTACAGGCACCGCAGCCAGAGCCGGCGGATGACAGGGAAGAGCTTGGTATTGATGAGTTTGCTCAGTATGCGTGCCAGTACGCGGCAAAAATTGACTGCAGCATTACCGGGAAAAGTATGCTGGCGTTGTATGAACGCATTGAGATCATGGAGGAGGATGGTATCCCGCTGACCCGCGCAAACGCGGAGGCGTTGATCGAAGAGGCGGCTGACAAGGCGGAAAAGCCGGGACTGGGAGGAGCAATCAGAGGATTGTTTTCCGCAAAGTATAACAAAGATGGACTGCTGATTTTAAAGGAAGCGCATTTTATATCATGAATACAGATATTCGATTAATTGCATTGGATCTGGATGGAACGCTTCTGGACAGTGATAAAAAGCTGTCTGAAGCAAACAGAGAGGCTCTGCGTATGTGTGCAGAGCGGGGAATTGAGATCGTTCCCTGTACCGGGCGCATCTGGCAGGGGATTCCGGAGTTTATCCGGGAGCTGCCGGGAGTTCGTTACGCAATTACCGTAAATGGAGCGGTGATCCGGGACATCCGGAAGGATCAGACGCTTGCAGAGCATAAGATGTCATATGAGACGGCGGTAGCTCTGATGGAACTGGCACAAAAGTTTCATGTGATGTATGACTGCTATATAGACGGACAGGGATACGGAGAAAGCCGTTTTATGGATCATTTGGATGATTACGGAGCTCCGGTCACGCTACAGGGGATGATCCGGAGAACCAGACGGCCGATGACCAATCTGATCAGGATGGTGCGTGAGAAAGCCGAACCCGTGGAAAAGGTCAATTATTTCTTTGATAACCAGGAGGAACGCAGCAGAGCAAAGATTGAGCTGGCGGAACGCAATGACATTGTGGTGAGTTCTTCGTTCTCGAATAATCTGGAAATCAATGGGCCGGGTGCCACCAAAGGCAACGGGATTCTCTGTGTGGCAAAGCATATGGGGATCGATTCCTCTCAGACGATGGGATTTGGGGATGGAGAAAATGATCTGTCTATGATGGAACTGGCGGGAATCGGTGTTGCGATGGCAAACGCGGTTGACAGCGTAAAAAAGGCTGCCGATTATGTGACACTCGCAAATGATGAGGACGGGGTCACGGCAGCGCTGCATAAATTTATTTTAGACGCCTGAGGAGGCAGAATGGTTGATTTTGTGATGGAGCACTGGCTGTCAATTGCCGCCGGTGCTTTTCTGGTGGGAATGACGCTTTATGGTCATTACCGGGGATTGATACGGATCGCGGTGACAATGTCGGCTCTGGTGATCAGTATTGTTGTGGTGCGTCTGGCGACACCCTGCGTCAGCTCATTTTTAAGAGAGAATACTCAGGTCCAGCATATGATGCAGGAGGTCATGCTCCATGCGGTCGGCGCGGATTCGCTGCTGGAAGAGGAATCTTCATCAGCGATGGAGCTGCCCGCATTTCAGCGCACGATCATTGAGCAGCTGAATCTGCCGGATTCCATCAAGGATGCGCTGCTGGAGAATAACAACAGTGAGATCTACCGACTGCTGGGGGTAGATACTTTTCTGGAATACATCGGTGTATATCTGGCAAATATGGTATTAAATCTGATTGCTTCGATTTTGATCTTTCTGCTGGTCTACGTTGGGCTGAAGCTGCTGACCAATACGCTGGATCTGGTAGCTCGCCTGCCGATCCTGTGCGGGATCAATCAGATTGCGGGAGCGTTGATCGGCCTGCTGAGCGGACTTCTCTGGCTGTGGGCAATTTTTGTTGTTCTGGATATTGGCAGCGGTATGGGATGGGCAAAGGTGGTGCTGGAGGAGATTGCAGGCACTACGTGGCTGGCTGTTCTGTATCAGTACAATCCGCTCGGATGGATTTTTATCGGAATTTTGAAATGCCTGATCTGATTTTCATCTTTAAATGTGGGCGCCGCCGTTACAGGTTACACGTCAGTTGGCTGACGTGTGACCTGTAACGAAGGGCTGCATAGATGAAAATGGTACAAAAAAATAAACTTGACAGGAAAATAAAGTCATGTTATAGTAACGCGAAGAAAGCAAAGGCGCTGTGGAGAGATCCATAGCGCTTTCGCTTTTCAGGGCAGAGAAGATCTTCCTGCCCGATACTTCCGCGGATGGCAGTAAGTTAGTAGTATTTTATATCCTTGGATGCGACGGAGCTTGAAAGAGGAGAGAGCTCTGTCGCATTCTTTATTTCATAGGGAAAATACGTCCTATGAAATAAAAAGCCCTCCGGGCGAGATGCGCACTCGCGCGTAGGGAATTATGTCGCTAATGCGACCGCGCTCAGCGCAAGAATGCGCTAAAGCGCATTCTTTTTTCATGGCAGCAATGACTGCTGTGGGGCAGAAGCAGTGGTAAGCGGCTTTTGCGCGGGCAGGAGAAAATGGGTTCCTGACCGGTTTTTTAAGAGGAGGGCAATTATGACAAGTGAGATAATCAGTTATATCAGTGAACAGATTTTCGGGGTATGGTTTCTGATCGGCGCGGCTCTTGTTTTCTGGATGCAGGCCGGTTTTGCGATGGTGGAGGCCGGATTTACGAGAGCCAAGAACTCCGGCAACATTATTATGAAAAACCTGATGGATTTTTGTATCGGTACCGTGATGTGGTTTATTATCGGTGCGTCCCTGATGCTTCCTGCCGCCGAAGGCAGCAGCGATATCCTGGGATTGATCGGAACACCGGGTTTTGGTGTATTTACGGATTATGCGAATTTCAGTTATTCCGGTTTTGTCTTTAACCTGGTATTTTGCGCGACGACAGCGACGATTGTTTCCGGATCCATGGCAGAGAGAACAAAGTTCGCAACTTACTGTATTTATTCGGCAGTAATTTCCGGCATCATTTATCCGATTGAAGCGCATTGGACCTGGGGCAATGGCTTTCTGGTAAATATAGGGTTTCATGATTATGCCGGTTCCAACTGTATCCACATGGTCGGTGGGATCTGCGCGTTGATCGGCGCGGCGATGCTTGGTCCGCGCATCGGCAAATTTACCAGAGATAAAAATGGAAAAATTACAAAAGTAAACGCGTTTCCGGGATGTAACCTGGTAATCGGAGCGCTGGGTGTATTTATCCTGTGGCTTGGCTGGTATGGTTTTAATGGCGCGGCGGCAACGGATATCCCGACGCTGGGTTCCGTTTTCCTGACGACAACGGTTGCTCCGGCAGTCGCTACGGTTGTGTGCATGCTCTTTACGTGGATCAAATATGGCAAACCGGATGTTTCCATGTGTCTGAACGCGTCGCTGGCCGGGCTGGTGGCAATCACGGCGCCCTGCGATGTGACGGACTGTGCAGGTGCGGCGATCATCGGTGCAGTGTCTGGTGTTCTGGTAGTGTTTGGCGTCTGGTTTGTGGATAATATTCTTCATGTTGATGATCCGGTTGGTGCGGTCGCAGTACATATGTGCAATGGCATCTGGGGTACGATTGCGGTTGGCTTGTTTGCGACGAGTTCTGCGCCGGGATTTGAACTGGCAGGCATCCATGAGGGATTGTTTTACGGCGGCGGTTTTACGCAGCTCGGATTGCAATTGACGGGTATGTTTATTACAGCAGCCTGGACGGTTGTGACGATTACCCTTGCTTTTACGATCCTGAAGCACACGATCGGGCTGCGGGTATCGGAAGAGGAGGAACTTCTTGGTCTGGACGCGACCGAGCATGGCCTGCCGAGTGCTTACGCGGGCTTTTCGATTATGGACGTCTCCGGCGGCGTGATGGAAGTGAATGAAAATACTGACCTGGGCGTCAGCGATTATGACGCAGCCTCTGAGGTTAAGAAATCAGCTGCTGTTCCGGTGGTGAAGATGCCGGAGGATCCTGATACCGGTGTGCATAAGGTTGTTATTATCGCAAAGATGAGCCGTTATGATATGCTGAGGAAAGCTCTCAATGACCTTGGAGTAACAGGTATGACCGTTACCAATGTCATGGGTTGCGGGATTCAGAAGGGCGCGGGTGAGAGATACCGCGGTGTCGAGATGGACGCGACCTTATTGCCGAAAGTAAAAGTAGAGGTGGTTGTCAGCAAGATCGGGGTTGAAGATGTGATCGAGAGCGCGAAAAAGGCATTGTATACCGGTCACATCGGCGATGGCAAGATCTTTGTCTATAACGTGGCAAAGGTTGTCAAGGTTCGCACCGGCGAGGAAGATTACGCGGCATTGCAGGATGTGGAGTAGAGGATGGCGGGTGCGGCATCAGCCGGAATGCCCTGCAATCGAGTAGGAGGCGGCTTTTTCGCCTCCTGCCCGTCCGCGCGGGCCGGGTGCGGCGAATGCCGCAAAATTCCTTACCCGGCCCTGTGCAAAAAAAATCCGCCGGATCGTATGATCCGGCGGATTTTTTCCATCCTTTTCCTTATGTTGGTCTGGTACATTCGCTTATCTCTTTTTCTCCAGCTCGCCATCTTCATTGACATAATAATTGTCAACCCATTGGCTGGTTGCCATAACGCCGTCGCTGTCGAGATAGTACCAGTTACCGTCGTCTTTGAGCCAGTAGTCTTCTTTGCGGTTGCCGTTTTCGTCAAGGTAGTAGGTTTCGTCATCGATTTCAAGCCATCCGGTCGCTTCCGTGCCGTCATCCTGAATGTACTGCCATTGATCGTCTTCATCCTGTATCCATTCGCCCGCAAAAACGGGTACCGCCTGCATAAAGAGGCTACTTAATATAATCATCAGTGCAATGCCTGTTTTTCGTCTCATCGTGTTACCTCCGCGTCCGCCTGAGTGGACCTTGTAAAAATTTCCTGCGCCGATTTTGCTGCATGTAAACGCAGATTCTGTCTCTCAAAATCGTGCGCATCCCCGGATGTGTTCCAGGAAATGGCAAATTATTTGTCGTTGACTATAATATAGCAAGCGCGGGACAAGGTTGCAAGTACCTGGAGGTGATTGTAAGGAAACGTAAGAAATTTGTTAAAGTTATTTTGTGGATATTGCAGAGGCGTGTCCGGACTCTTTATTTTTTGTGATCAGATCCCAGATCAGCTGATGCATCCAGCTGACGGTTTCATTCAGCTGACGGTTTTCCTTTTCCAGTTCGAGAATCCGCGAGCGCAGAAGATCCGGGGAGGTGCAGGTTTGAAGGGATTCTTCCCGGATCAGGTTATCCCGGTCTTTGCTGTCGAGACGGACAAAATTCAGATAGTCAACGGAGAGAAGCGACATGGCTGTACTGCATTTCATACAGAAAGCGGCGTTTTCCGACTGATAGTAACTGTAACGTCTGCATTTGGGACAATAATATACCGCTAACTTACGCATGACAATTCTCCTTCCTGCTATCTGACAATTTTAGACGGCAGTATTCTGGCAATGATGAATGAATTACTACAGTATAGTCGGGAAAACGTCAAAATATGCCGGAATCATAAAAAATTTTTGGATTTTCTGATAAAAGAGGGATTTTTGCTCCACAGGATGTACTTTCTTACGGAATAAAAACAGTATGGAATAAAAACAGTATGGAATAAAAACAGGACCGCCCTGCGGCGGTCCCTATAAACCGTATTTACTGCTGGATCATTCCGTTTACATCAACGGTCCATATTTTATCATTGGAATCTTTAATATCTTTAAATCCGTTGCCAAGATCCGGCTTTACTGTGGACTTTGAGGAGGAAGACGCTTTCTGGATGGTGCCGGAGGCGTTGACCAGGTATTGTGCGCCGTTAAACGTAACCGGAGCGTATTTCAGATCACGGTCGGCATCCTGGCGAAGACCGCCGATAAAGATGCTGTTGTCACGAATTCCGTTAAAGCCTACGCCCTTATTAGCGCCGTCAGTCTGGAAATACCAGGTCTGAGTCTCGCCAAGATCTTCGTCATAGATGCTCTGTTTGCCGGTTTTTACGACTCCGTCTGTGCCGAAGTAGGCGTTTCCGGTAGTTCCGTCCTCCAGAGTTACTACCTGCAGATCCGTCTGGCGTTCGCCCAGCGTATTGAAGCCGTAGCGTTTGGAATCGATCGTGAAGAACTGGATACCGGTCTGCGCGTAGTAAGGCTTTCCTTCTTTAAAATAAAAGGTGGCGTCTTCATTGTCGTCATGGATACCCTCGACGCCCTCGATGGTGTACCAACCGGCTGCGCGGGTGCCGTCGGCGTTATAATACTGATAGGAGGCGATTGCCGGAAGTGCTGCTGTGGCAGAGGCATCGGAGACAGAGGCTGTCTCATCTGTCGCAGTGTCAGATACCGGGAGCCGGTACCAGCCGGTTTGCATCACGCCATTTTCAAAGGTATAATAGGAACCGCTGATTTTGCGGTCGATTTCATTGACTACCATCCTCCCTTTGGAGTCAAAGAAATGCCAGACAAAATCATCATCGGCATATTCGTCTTCATTTTCCAGGAGCACCCAGCCGGTTTTTTTGGCTCCATCGTCTTCGTCGCCAAGGTAATAGGTATAGCCGTCCAGTTCGATCTTGCCGGTCTGCATGTGACCGTCTTCATTGAAATAATAATCCTTGCCGTTGATGGTGATCCAGCGGGAGACCACGCTTTTTCCGTCTTTGCCGAAATAATACCAGTAGGTATCTGGTTCATCATCTCCCCAGTTATCGTCATTGTCTTCCGCAATCCACTGGTTTGATACGCGTATGCCGTCTTCGTTGACATAATATTCGTCTACTCTCTCAGAGCGGGTAATATAGCCGTCTTCATCGAGATAGTACCAGTTGTTGTCGCGTTTTTTCCAGGAATCTGTCAGATAATGGCCGTCACTGTCTCTATAGCGGAGATCGCCGTCTTCATCAACCCAGCCGCTGCCGGCGGCGAAAGCAATCTGAGTGAGATTGGGAAGGGCAAATGGGAGTGCAGGAGCTGCTGCTGAGATTGCTGCGGCGGTGGAAAGCACAGCCAGATACTTCATGTTTTTCTTCATGGATTTAACTCTCCTTTTTGTGATGGATTGGTGTTTGTCGGAATGTTTTTTGTCCGACAGGTCACAGTATAGCGGTTCAGGGGCTCCCTGTATAGTGAAGGTTGCTGGCAGGGGTGGAAGGTTGTTACAGGTCACATGCGGTTCTGCTGACGTGTGATCTGTACAGGGGAGGCTCATACTGTGCTAGTCTTTTTTAACAAACTGTGCTACAATGAGCAAAAGAGATCCAAATATGTGCCAGAAAGGGGTTTCACCTGATATGAAAATAAAAGTTTCCAATTATATCTCACAGAAGATCGTGGATGAGGGCATCTGTCAGGCGTTTACGGTTGTCGGCGGTGGCGCGATGCATTTAAATGACGCGCTGGGACATCAGCCGGGTCTGTCCTGCTTATATCAGCATCATGAGCAGGCGTGCGCGATGGCGGCGGAGGCTTATGCGCGGATTCATAATAAGATTGGCCTTTTGTGCGTGACGACAGGACCCGGTGGTACGAATGCGATTACCGGGGTAGTCGGAGGCTGGCTGGATTCCATTCCGATGCTGGTATTGTCCGGACAGGTCCGTTATGATACGACAGCGCGATGGTCCGGGACCGGGATCCGTTCGATGGGAGATCAGGAATTTGACATTGTCCGTGCGATTTCTTGCATGACAAAATATAGCGAAATGGTGATAGACCCCCTGCGGATTCGTTTCTGTCTGGAGAAAGCGCTTTACCTTGCTCAGCATGGCAGACCGGGTCCCTGCTGGCTGGACATCCCGCTGGATGTGCAGGGTGCTTATGTAGACAGTGATGATCTGATCGGCTTTGACGCGGATGATTATGAAAAAGGGGGTACTGGCTGGGCAGGCGGCGCTGCCGGTCATCTGATTGCGGAGGATGAAGCCGGGAAGGGCGAGATACGGAGAGTATCCGCACCGAAAGTGACAAAAGAAACTGCCTGTGCGGTGATTAAAAAGATCCGCGGGTCGAAACGCCCGGTGTTTATGGCAGGCAACGGTATCCGGATCGCGGGAGCACATGAGGTATTCAAAGAAGTTGTCAAGCGCCTAGGCATCCCGGTTGTGACTGGCTGGAACAGCCAGGACTGCATTTATGACGAGCATCCGCTGTATGTGGGAAGAAGCGGAAACATGGGTGACCGTCCGGGTAATTTCGCTGTGCAGAACAGCGATCTGGTATTTGCGGTCGGAAATCGTCTGAGTATTCGGATTGTAGGGTTCAACTACCAGACCTGGGCGAGGGCTGCGTATGTGATTGCGGCAGATATTGATGAAGAAGAACTGAAAAAACCGAGCGTGCATATCGATATGCCGCTGCATTGTGACGCAAAAGATCTGCTGGAGGTTATGGCGCAGGTACTGAGGGAAGAATCTGCGGGAGATCCTCTGTCTCATCTGGAAGCAGACACCTGGTGCAGGGAAAACTGGCATACCGGCTGTGAAAACCTCTGGTCAGATCTTTCCTGCAGGCCGGTCTTTGATTGTGGAGAAGGTCTGCCGGGAATGACCTGGATTGAGACCTGTCAGTTCTGGAAGAAAAAATATCCGGTGATACAGTCAAAGCATCTGGAGGATGACGGGGTCAGAGAGGCTAATGTCTACGCGCTGTGCAAAGAATTAAGTGATCAGGTCAAAGAAGGAGAATGGATCGTCGTGGGCAATGGCTCCGCCTGCGTAGCAGGCGGTCACTCCTACCGGATTAAGAGAGATCAGCGCTTTATCAGCAATGACGCAATTGCGAGCATGGGGTACGACCTGCCCGCAGCGATCGGTGTATATATGGCGTCGCGCGATCCGGAATATACCTCCGGGAGGAAACACGATGTAATCCTGCTCACCGGGGACGGCAGTATTCAGATGAATATCCAGGAATTACAGACGATCATCCATCATCGGATGCCGGTTAAGACATTTTTAATCAATAACGGCGGCTATCATTCGATCCGCCAGACACAGAAGAATTATTTTGGCGAGCCGTTGGTGGGGATCGGAGTGGACAGTCATGACCTGAGCTTCCCGGATATGGAGAAACTGGCGGCGGCTTATGGATTCCCTTATGTGCGCGCCTGCCATAACGGCGAGCTGGCAGGAGCGATCCGGGAAGCGCTTGCGATCGAGGGGCCGGTGATCTGTGAGATCTTTGTCACAATGGATCAGAATTTTGAACCGAAATCATCAGGAAAGCGTCTGCCGGACGGTACCATGGTGTCGCCGCCGCTTGAGGATCTGTCGCCGTTTTTGCCGGATGAGGAGATGGATGAGATGATGATTATCCCGCGGGTGAAATAGGATGAGAGTGATTGTTACGGGAGCAGCCAGTTTTATCGGTTCCGCGGTGGTTTGCCGGCTGTTAAATCAGGGCGATTTTGTCTGCGCCATCGTGCGGCCGGCTTCGAGGAATCTGCCGGGACTCCTGCAGAAGATATCAAAGCCGGATCAAAGCCGGGTCGAGGTCATTGAGATGGATCTGCATCAGATCGATCATCTGCCGGAACAGATATCAGCCGGATCCTGGGACGGGTGGATCCATGTCGGCTGGGATGGAGCCGGCAGTGATAACCGGACCAGGAAGGATGTGCAACAGCTCAATGTTTCGCAGACGCTTCTGGCGGTACGCACGGCGGAAAAGATTGGCTGTCGACGGTTTGTTTTTACCGGCTCACAGGCAGAATACGGGATCTGGCATGAGACGGTCACAGAGGAAACCCCCTGCCGGCCGGTTTCTGAGTATGGTAAGGCGAAAGCAGCGGTCGCCGCTGCGGCAGGTAAGTTGTGCCGGTCGCTGAAAATCGAGTATATCCATACAAGAATTTACAGTGTTTACGGGCCGGGGGATCATCCCTGGACGTTGGTCAATTCTTGTCTGCGCACCTGGCGGGCTGGGGAAACAATGCGGCTGGGAGCGTGTACGCAGCAATGGAATTTTCTTTATATTGATGACGCTGCGGCGGCTTTGTGCTGTCTGCTGACGGAAGGGAAGCCCGGCTTTTATAATGTGGCAGGAGCGGATACGCGTTGTCTTCGTTCGTTTATCGAAGAGATGTATCGACTCTGCGGAAAGCGGGGAGATTATGAATATGGAGAACGCCCGCAGAACGCGGAAGGAGCCGCGGATCTGATCCCGGATATCAGCCGGCTTCTTGCAGATACGGGCTGGCGGCCACAGGTGTCCTTTGAAGAGGGAATCCGCAAAATGCTGGCGTTGGGAGGAGAAGAATGAAGAATCATTGTATTTGCTGTGGAAAGAAACTACCGGTAAAACCGCTGTTTGTGCTGGAGGACGCACCCGCATCGGCGCAGGATATCTCGGACGCCAAAGCAGTAAAAGGGGATCGCGGCGTGACGCTGGGACTCTATCAGTGCGAAATGTGCGGGCTGGTGCAGTTTGACTGCGAACCGGTTTCTTATTATCGCGATGTGATTCGGGCAGGTGGTTTTACGACGACGATGACAGGACTGCGCCGGGAACAGTATCGGCGTATGATTAAAACTTATGACCTGAAAGGGAAAAAATTTATTGAGGTCGGATGCGGCCGTGGAGAATTTATCAAGGTGCTGACAGAATTTCCGGTTTCGGTTGCCGGCATGGAACATAAAGCGGATCTGGTGGACATCGCGAGGGCAGATGGGCTTTGCGTCTGGAGAGAATTTCCGGAGAGAGGGGATCAGAACTTTGACGGCGGTCCTTACGATGTTTTTTTATCCTTTAATTTCCTTGAACATCAGCCGGATCCATCGGTGATGCTGCAGGCAATTTATCATAATCTTTCTGAAGACGGAATGGGACTGGTGACGGTGCCGGCACTCGAATATATCGCAGAACAGGGAAGCTATTATGAGCTGATTCGCGACCATATAGCATATTATTCGATGGATACTCTGCAGGAATTGCTGGAAAGAAATGGCTTTCAGGTGCTGGAAGAGGAGTTGATTAACCGCGATACGATTACGATGACGGTAAAGAAAATGCCGCTCACGGATCAGACGCTTCAGAATGTCGGAGAAAAGGTGCGGGATGACGCGCTGGCTCGTTCTCTGCAGGCCGGTTATTATAAAGTACAGGAAGAGATCGACGCATTGACAGCAAATCTTACTGCCGCAGGCAGAACGCTCGCTCTGTGGGGCGCGGGTCATCAGGGCTTTACTCTGGCGGCGACGACAAAACTTGGGGATTGCGCCCGCTATATCATCGACTCAGCGCCATTTAAGCAGGGGCGTTTTGCTCCGGCCTCCCATCTGCCGATTGTGCCGCCGGAACATTTTTATGAAGAGCCGGTGGACGCGGTTTTAATCGTCGCGCCAGGGTATACCGATGAGATTGCAGGATCCGCGAAGGAAAAGTTTGGCGATGAGGTATCGATTCTGGCGATGCGGACGGATCATATTGAGGTGATGGCAGGCGGCTGGGAGTAATGAGGATCAGAATAACCGCCGGATCAGAGGAATTTTGCGGCAAACGAGTGTAACAGCGACAGATACCGTCGTAATCAGCAGACTTTCGCACAGATTGAGCGGCCAGCCGTTATAAGCGGTGAGACGTTCGAAGAGGTACGGTGTCAGCAGAGAGATCAAGGGCAGGTGCAGGTAAAATACACCCAGACTGGATCTGCCCACCGTGGATGCAAACCAGCGCAGCGGTGCACAGCGCGCAAATTCCAGATGCTGAACCAGGAGAAAAGCGCCGCAGGAAAAAAGTATGGTCGAGCACCAGTAATACCCGCTTGTCAGATGGACGCCTTCCCAGCGGATTGATCCGGTCTGGATATATTTGGTGAGATCCAGTCCGATCAGACCGAGGAGGCAGAACAAGCCGGAGAGACGGACGGATATTCTGTCACGTCGGTCATAGAGCTCGCCGCCGAGCAGATAATAAAACATATAGTTGGAATGACGCAGACTGAAAGGATTAATCTCACCAAAACCGGAGATATCCCAGGCCGAGCGCCCGATTATTTTCGAAAGGAAGGCAATCAGCAGATTGCCGTCCGCCAGCAGCTGGTTAAAGACAAAGAGTACGGCAAGCGCATACAGGGTCAGCCGCCGGTCATGCTCACGGCACAGATGGAAAAGCGGGGCGGCGAGCAGCACCGTAAGCATCGCATCGATAAACCACAGATGACCGGTAGAAACGGCATTCAGGGAATCAAATAAAAAAAGATAGGATAAAAAATCCCTCAGAGTACCGGCCGTGGCACCGTTCAGATGATGATAAAAGACAAAATAAATCATGCGCCAGCATATAAGAACCGCATACATATTCCCAATACGGAAAATATGTTTTTTGAGGTCAAAAGGGCGGGAAAAGAAAAGCGCGCCGGACACCAGAAAAAAACAGGGGACAGCAGTATTGCCCACCATCATAAACAGATTATCGGCAATGCTGGACGGATTCAACTGGACATTGTGAAAAAAAACAACCATAATAATCGCGACGCCCTTGAGAAAATCCAGCGCCGGATCCCGCATTGTGCCAGACTGGGACATAAGTGGTCTACCTCCTGTTATCTTTTTCTGATTGTATGATGCAAGGATGACAATGTATTGATCATTATAGATTATAATAGAAGAAAGATAAAATGTAAACCTTACGTGGTTTTATAAGCAAGTATTGATATATGCCATATAGTAGTTCCTGAGAGGATATTCTTTCCTCTCAGGAACGGATGGGATATCAGTAACATAGCTCGGGATAAACAGACAAACTTCATTGTATGTCGCGGATCGGCTATAAAGGGTTGACAGAAAGAGGATAATTATGGTAGAACTGGCAGGAAAAAAGATAATCATAACCGGAGCAACCGGTTTTATCGGGCGAAATACGGCAAAGCAGCTGCTGGAAGCAGGCGCTCAGGTTTACGCACTGGTACGACCGGGATCAAAACAGCGCAGTCTCCTGCCGGCAGATGCCGGATTCCATGAGATTCCGGGAGATCTGGCGCATGTCAGAGAAGCGCTGGAATCGGCAAAGGATCGATACCCCTCGCTGGTAGGCAGTTCACCGGATGCATTTCTGCATTTTGCCTGGGGCGGCGTTAATCGAGAGGAAATTGATTCTCCACAAGTGCAGGAGCAGAATGTGGCCCAGTCGTTGGTCTGCCTGAAAGCCGCGCATGATCTGGGGTGCCGTGTATTTATGGATGCGGGCTCGCGCGTGGAGTACGGCATTACGAAGGACGGAGTGATGTCCGAGGAGATGACATGCCATCCGGTCAATGCTTACGGCAGGGCGAAGCTGGCGTTTTATGAAAAGGCTGCGCCGCTTTGCAGAGAGTGGGGGATGACCTACGATCATCTCCGTTTTTTCAGTGTTTACGGACCGGGGGATCATCCCTGGTCGATCATCTCCACACTGACCAGAGAATTACCTCAGGGAAAAACCGTCTCTTTAAGCGCATGCAGACATCGATGGAATTTTATGGATATTGAGGATGCGTCGCGCGCAGTCAGAGAACTCCTCTGCCACAGCGATGCCTTTGAGGGACAGACTCATATCGTTAATGTCGCCAGTACCGATACCCGTGTGCTGCGAAAATTTGTGGAGGAGATTCACAGGCTTTGCGGAGGACTGGGGACACTTGATTACGGGACCTTCGTCCAGGCAAAGGAAGGCGCATTGTCGATCTGTCCTCAGACGGATGCGTTAATTTACCTGACAGAAGGAGCCTGGAAAGAAAAAATCTCATTTAAGGAGGGAATTCTGCGCATCCTGGCGTCAACGCCGCAGAAGGCAGGAGAGAGCCAATGAAGAAAATAAGCGTTTTGATTCCGTGTTATAATGAAGAAGAAAATGTAGCTCCGATCAGTGAGGCTGTGGTCGGAATCCTGACGAAGGAACTGCCGCAGTATGATTATGAACTGGTTTTTATTGATAACAATTCGACCGATCAGACCCGGCCGATTCTGCGAAGGCTGTGCGCGGAGAATCCAAAAATCAAGGCGATTTTCAACGCGAAAAATTTTGGCCAGTTTAATTCGCCGTATTACGGAATGCTGCAGGTGACCGGGGACTGCGTGATTGAGATGGTGGCAGATTTTCAGGATCCGGTAGATATGATCCCGAAATATGTCCGGGCATGGGAAGAAGGTTACCGTATCGTGATCGGAATCAAAACCAGCAGTCAGGAAAACCGCCTGATGTATGCTCTGCGAAGCTGCTATTATAAACTGATCAAAAAGTTTTCCGATGTAGAGCAGATTGAGCATTTTACCGGTTCCGGTCTTTATGACCGGTCATTTATTGAGGTGTTGAGGGATCTGGACGATCCGACGCCTTTTTTGAGAGGGATTGTCGCGGAGCTGGGATTCCGGCGTAAGGAAATCCCATATGAGCAGCCGAAACGCCGTGCCGGAAAGACTCATAACAATTTTTACCGCCTTTATGACGCCGCGATGCTGAGTGTGACGTCATATACAAAGGCAGGACTGCGCCTGGCGACGTTTGCGGGGGCACTCAGCTGTATCGGCAGCTTTGTAGTAGCGATTATCTACCTGGTGATGAAGCTGATCTGGTGGGATCGTTTCCCCGCAGGTATGGCGCCGATGCTGATCGGTATGTTGTTCCTGGGGTCGGTGCAGATATTTTTTATCGGCATGGTTGGGGAGTACGTGCTTTCGATCAATCAGCGCGTGATGAAACGACCGCTGGTAATCGAAGAAGAACGGCTGAATTTTGAGCAGGAAGACGATCATGAAGAAAAGGAAACTTAAAGGTTTATGAAGTATAAGATTGATGTTGTGCGGATCCGGGAAAACTCCATCCAGCTAAACGGCTGGGCAATCGGCAAAAAGCCGGAGTCCGCCGCCACATTTGCCGTGCTGGATGAAAACCGTCAGCCGTTGTCGATTCGCTGCGTATCCACCCGCCGCGACGATGTGAGCCAGATTTATTATAAGAAGATATATGACCGGGATTATGGTTTTGATATTCAGTTTCCCTATGAGAGAGGGAAGGACTATTATCTTGTGATTACCTGTGACGGACGGACGGCCAGAATCAAATACAATGAGGAACTGATTGCGAAGCGTTCCAGTGTGGCGCATAAACGGCTGGAAAAGATCCATGATCTGATGAACATGGAGACGGTACGGGTTGCCTGGGAATTCTTTCAGAAGCATGGCATCAGGGCTCTTTTTCTGAAGTCCGTGCATAAAATTCAGGGACTGGATAACGACTATGAGTATTCGGAGTGGTATCATCTGACGAAACCATCGGAGGAGGAGCTGCAGAAACAGCGGGAGACAAAGCTGACTTACGAGCCGCTTCTGTCGGTGGTCATCCCGGCATTTAAAACTCCGGAAAAGTATCTCAGGGAGATGCTGGATTCGATTCTTGCCCAGACTTATTCAAACTGGGAAGTCTGCGTGGCAGACGGTAGCCCGAAGGGAGAAGGGGCGATCGTGCAGAAGGTCATGAAGGATTATCAGGCCAGGGATTCCCGGTTTCATTGCAGGAATCTTGGCGATAATCTCGGTATATCCGGCAATACCAACGCGGCAATGGAGCTTGCCGCGGGAGAGTATATTGTACTTGCAGACCATGATGACACGCTTCCGGAGCACGCGCTTTTTGAAGTGGCGTCGGCAATCAACGCCCATCCGGACTGTGAACTGATCTATTCCGATGAGGATAAGCTGGATATGGATGGCGGAGCGCTTTTTGATCCACATTTTAAGCCGGATTTTAATCCGGATCTGCTGACAAGTGTGAATTATATCTGCCATCTGCTGGTGGTGAAGCGCGATTTATTAGATCGTGTGGGCGGTTTGCGCCATGAATATGATGGCGCCCAGGACTATGACTTTATCTTCCGTTGTACGGAAAACGCGCGCGGGATCTTTCATATCCCGAAGGTGTTGTATCACTGGCGCTGCCATCAGAATTCAACGGCGAGCAATCCGGAGAGCAAATTATATGCGTTTGAAGCGGGGGCACGCGCGATTATGGCGCATTATAAACGGATGGGGATCGAAGTTGCGCGGGTGGAGAAGGGCATTGATTACGGGATTTACCATACTGTTTTCCGGATAGCAGGAGCGACGGCTCAGGCGGGAGTGGAACCGGAGACACTTCGTACGAAGGGCGGCCCGCTGATCTCGGTGATCATCCCGAATAAAGATCATTCGCGGGATCTGGATCTCTGTCTGCGGTCACTTCTGGAGCGGGCGACTTATCAGAAT
This sequence comes from Clostridiales bacterium, assembly GCA_021204025.1. GTDB lineage: Bacteria > Bacillota > Clostridia > Lachnospirales > Lachnospiraceae > Brotaphodocola. The sequence continues at coordinate 42,483 of JAJQAC010000042.1, forward strand.
CTGGAGTTTATCGTCATCGAAAATAACAGCACACAGCAGGAAACTTTTGATTATTACCGGAACATAGAGGAAGAGTTTCCGCAGGTGCATGTGGTGATCTGGGAGCGGGAATTTAACTATTCTGCGATTAATAATTTCGGTGTTCGCTTCGCAAAAGGGGAGTACCTGCTTTTCCTGAATAACGATACGGAGCTGATCGAGCCGACCGCGATCGAAGAAATGCTGGGTTTTTTACAGAGACCGGAGGTTGGAGCGGTTGGAGCAAAACTTTTATATGAAGATGGCACCATTCAGCATGCGGGCGTAGTGATCGGTTTCGGCGGCATCGCGGGGCATACGTTTATCGGGCTGCATGAGGCGGAAACCAGTTATTTTCACCGGGCAGCCTGCGCACAGGATTACAGTGCGGTGACAGCAGCGTGTATGATGACAAAGGCGTCGGTCTTTGCCGAGGTAGGCGGATTTACAGAGGAGCTTGCGATCGCGTTTAATGACATTGATTATTGCATGAAGGTCAGGGATAAAAACTATCTGATCGTGTACGCGCCGTACGCAAAGCTGTATCACTACGAGTCCAAATCTCGCGGCCTGGAGGATACTCCGGAAAAAGTAAAGCGCTTTAACGGGGAGGTCGCGATCTTTGCGAAACGCTGGCCGGATATTCTGAAAAACGGCGATCCTTATTATAATCCTAATCTGACACTTCGTAAGTCAAACTTTGCGCTACGGGATCTCCTGAAGGAAAAGATCGGAGAACCTTATCAGCTGGAGGGAATTGAACTTATGAAAAATCAATGAGAAAGCAGAAAAAAACGATGAATCATGATACGGGAAAGAAAATTACCATTATTATCCCAAATTATAACGGACTACATTTTATGGAGCCGTGTCTGCGGGCATTAGAGAAGCAGACCTGTCAGGACTTTGACCTGCTGGTTGTGGACAACGGCTCTTCGGACGGCAGTGCGGAATGGCTGAAGGAACGGGAGATTCCGACTGTTTTTTTGGAGACGAATACTGGCTTTTCGGGCGCGGTAAACCAGGGGATTCGTGCATCTGAGACTCCGTATGTAATCCTGTTAAATAATGATACAGAGCCGGAGCCGGATTATGTAGCGGAGCTGTTGAAAGCGATGGAAGCATCGCCCCGCATCTTTTCCGTCAGCCCCAAAATGGTTCAGCTCTATCACAGGGAGCTGGTTGACGATGCGGGCGATATGTACAGCCTGCTGGGCTGGGCCTATCAGCGGGGAGTGGGTCAGGAAACGGAACGTTATAACCGTCCTTGTATGATATTTTCTGCCTGTGCCGGGGCGGCGATTTATCGCAGAGCGGTTTTTGATGAGATCGGTCTGTTTGATGAGATGCATTTTGCTTACTTGGAAGATATGGATGTGGGATACCGGGCAAAAATCGCAGGATACTATAACCGGTATTGTCCGGAGTCGGTTGTATATCATGTAGGGAGCGGAACCAGCGGTTCCAGGTATAATTCGTTCAAGGTGCGGCTGGCAGCGCGCAATAATATTTATCTGAATGTGAAAAACATGCCGTTTCTCCAGCTTGTGATAAACTTACCCTGGATCATCCTGGGTATGCTGGTCAAATATGTATTTTTCAGGAAACGGGGCTTCGGGAAAGATTATCTTGCCGGGCTGTGGGAGGGCCTTGTGACCTGCCACAAGACCAGGAAAGTGCCATACGAGAAAAAGCACCTGGTGAATTATCTGGCGATCGAATGGGAACTGATCTGGGGAACCGTTGTGTATGTGGCAGAATTTTCGAGACGTCAGCTCCGAAAATCCAAATATTAAGAATTTTTTTATAGTACAAAATCCCGGTTTCGTGTATAATCACTGAGATGTAGATATTATGAGAACCTGCTGACGTAACTTGTGACAAGTTGTATGATATATGCCGACAAAGTAGTCTCTGCAGGGAAGAATATCCGCAGAGGACATTTTTCACGTCGGCACTTAACGAACCGGATGTTTTTCCGGTGAGTTTATGCCTTAGTATCCCTATGACGTGTCAGTGACACGTCATAGGGAGTACCGCTACGTGAAAACCTAAGTGCGAACGGTCCTCGGAGGATATTCTTCCCTGCAGAGACGGACTCCTTGCATATAACGCAACTTATGGCAATTCGTCGGCAGGATTCAGGGTGGCACATTTATGATAAAGGACAATCAGAAAAAGTTTAATCGCCTCCATGTCGTGATTGACGCGCTGGTGATTGCGTCAGCGTATGTTCTGAGCTGGTTTTTGATTATCGGAAGCGGCTGGTTCCATTCGGAAAACCAGGTGCTCCCTCCGCAGTTTTATCTGGGCGCACTTGCAGCGATCGTTCCGGTGTATCTGCTGTTGTATACGTGCTTTCATCTTTTTACGCCAAAGCGTGTGCAGAGCCGGCGGCCGGAATTTGCCAATATCTGCAAGGCAAATATTACAGGACTGCTGTTATTTTCACTGGTTTTGTTCCTGGGAGGGAAAAATCCGTATCTTTATAACTATTCCAGAAAACTGGTAATCGTTTTCTGCCTGGTCAATATTGCGGCGGAGACGCTGGAACGGAATCTGATTCGCAGCGCGCTGCATTCCATACGCGCCAAAGGATATAATCAGAAACATATGGTTTTAGTCGGTTACAGTCGAACCGCCGAGCGGTATATCGACCGTGTTCTGGCGAATCCGGAGTGGGGATACCAGATTAAAGGGATCCTGGATGATCACAGAGAATGGGGGTCTCAATATCGGGGCATCAGTGTCCTTGGGAAAATCAGCGACCTGGAGGGGATCCTCGATCTGAATGAACTGGATGAGATCGCGATCACACTGAGTATTCAGGAATACGCGAATCTGAAGGAGATTGTGGCTTCCTGTGAGAAATCCGGCGTACACACCAAATTTGTTCCGGATTATAATGACTTTATCCCGACAAGGCCGTATATGGAGGATGTTCAGGGACTTCCGGTGATCAATATCCGCCATGTCCCGCTGAATGATCCGTTAAATGCGTTTATGAAACGGGCGGTAGATCTTTTTGGCGCAGTGGTGGCGCTGATCCTGTTTTCACCGATTATGCTGATAACAGTCGTCCTGATCAAATGTACGTCGCGTGGCCCGGTTTTATACCGGCAGGAAAGAGTCGGTCTGCATAATCGTCCGTTTACGATGTATAAATTCCGTTCCATGGAAGTGCAGGATCCGAAAAAGGAAAAAAGTAAATGGACAACCATTCATGATCCGCGGGTGACGCCGATCGGAAAGATCATCCGCAAAACAAGTATCGATGAGATGCCGCAGTTGTTTAACGTGCTGGCGGGACAGATGAGTCTGGTAGGTCCGCGGCCGGAGAGACCGTTCTTTGTAGAACGTTTCAAGGAAGAGATTCCTCGCTATATGATCAAGCATCAGGTCCGTCCCGGTATGACCGGATGGGCGCAGGTGAACGGACTCAGAGGCGACACTTCGATCGAGAAGAGGATTGAACACGACCTCTATTATATTGAAAACTGGACGTTGGGATTTGATTTCAAAATTTTATTTCTGACATTTTTCAAAGGATTTATTAATAAAAATGCCTATTAGCTAAAAGAGGAACAGTGATGAGCAAAGATTATGACGACCCTGGGAAAAAGCCGGTTTCCAGAGACTTAAGTTTCCTGGATGATACCGGGGAGCGTCTGGCTGCGGACAATGCCGGGAAAAAGGAGCCATCGTCCCGCAGAGCAGCGCGGGTACAGAAAAGTCAAAAGAGAAAACGGCGTGAGAAAAAACCGGCAAAGGCGCCGCTTACGCTCCATCAGGAGAGGGAGCAGCGTAAACGGAGAAAGCGTCGGCGCATTCTGGTGATGATCGTCGCGGAGTGTATCGCGCTTGCGCTGATATTTGGATATGGGTATTTCCTTCGTCGATGGAATCAGATCCAGCGGCCTGATTTTAATGAAGAAGAGATCAAAAATAATGATCTGGATATGGATACCATCGAAACGATGAAAGGATACTGGACGATTGCGATCTTTGGCGTGGACGCCCGTGACAAGGCGCTGACCAAGAGTACGAATGCGGATGTCAATATTATCTGTAATATTAATCTGGATACGGGTGAGATCAAGCTGGTTTCCGTATATCGGGATACTTATCTGAATATTTCGAAAAACGGAACTTATAATAAGATCAATCAGGCGTATTTTATCGGCGGTCCGGAACAGGCTGTGTCAGCGTTGAACCGCAATCTGGATCTCAATATTACGGATTATATGACGTTTAACTGGAAAGCGGTCGCGGATGCGATTAATGTGCTGGGCGGTGTGGATATCGAGATTTCAAAAGCAGAATTCTACTATATCAATTCGTTTATTACAGAGACAGTCAATGTGACCGGCATCGGTTCCACGCAGCTGACAAGCGCGGGGCTGAATCATCTGGACGGAGTGCAGGCGGTTGCTTACGGCCGGCTGAGACTGATGGACACGGACTATGCCAGGACGGAGCGCCAGAGAAAGGTGATCCAGCTGGCGTTTGAGAAAGCAAAAAAGGCGGATCTGGATACGTTAAACCGGGTACTGGCAACGGTATTTCCGCAGGTGGCGACCAGTATCAATGTCAATGACATTTTTAACAGCTTAAAGATTATTAACCGTTACCATCTGGGGGAGACGACCGGTTTTCCGCAGGCGCGCGGTGACGCCAATATGGGTAAGAAGGGTGCCTGCGTGATTCCGCAGACGCTGGTCAGCAATGTCATCAAGCTGCATGAATTCCTTTTTGGCGAAGAGGATTATACGCCATCTTCCACGGTGCAGACAATCAGTGAGAAGATTGCGGCAGACTCCGGTATGTATAAAGAAGGTTCTTATGTGGAGTCTGTGGGTACGGACGGCGGCGTGATCCAGTCTGCCAAGGCGTCGAAGGCCGCGGAGGCATCATCATCTGCGGAAGAAGATGATAAGAAGTATGCGGTAATTTATGTACTGGATGAAGATGGAAATAAGGTGAAAAAGACCGTTGTGATGGAGACAGACGCAGACGGTGACGCGATTGAGCCTGAGACAGACGCGGATGGAATTTCTACAGAATGGGTACTGAATTCCGATGGAAAACTGGTGAGAAAGTCTTCGTCGTCATCATCCGGTACAGGAGAGACAGACACCGAGGCTGAGACGGATGAAGACGGCAACACGATTTTGACCAATAAGGCTCCGGGAGATTCTGATGATCCGGAAGATGAGACGGATGAGGATGGAAATAAGGTAAGTTCGAGCACAAGCTCGGGGACGGGCCTGCGGCCGGGATTTTTAAGTGAGACAGATGAAGATGAGAGCGATGATGAGGATGATAGTGATAGTACCTCGATAAGCCCGACGAGTTCCGGAAGCAGTACCTCGACAAGTCCGACGAGCTCCGGCACATCGGTTTCTGCAAATCCGACGTCGGCGTCCGGTTCTGCGAGTGAGAGCAGCAGTACCTCGCCGACTGCGGCGACAACGATCGTTCAGCAGGCTCCGGGAACGACATCAGCGGATGGTACGACAAACAGTCCGTCGCCGACTGCGGCTACGAGTGCGGAGACAATCAGCAGCGGTCCGGGAAGCTCGTCTGCGTCCTCGACGACGATCACACCGACCAGCGGCACGGTATCCGGACCGGGACAATAGAAAAAAGAAAGTATAAAAAATGTGCGTGTTTTTACACGCACATTTTTTATAAACATATCACAATTCCAACACAAAAAGCGGCTATATTCTCTTATAACAAAGTTCAGAACACATGAAAGGAGATTAAGATCATGTTTGAAGAAGATAAATATACAAATGATAATCATAACAGTCAGTCAGAGGACGGGATGCAGGTGCCGCAGGCTTATGAGATGAGGGGTGAGCAGCAGGAAACCGGTACGGGTCAGCCGACAACATATACCGGGCAGTCGGCAGGTTACACCGGACAGCAGGCAGAGAACAGCAGACAGCAGACCGTGGGCGCCGGGCAGACGGCGGCATATACCTCACAGGAAACCATGGGAAGCGGACAGCGGACAGCTGAGAGCGGATACCGGGAAACAAACCGTATGGATATGTCTTATATGCCGGAGGAACCGGTGCGCAGCAGAGGCAGGCAATCCGGAGGCAAAAAGGTTGCAGGACTGGTAGCCGGAGCGTTATTGTTTGGCGTAGTAGCCGGCGGTACCATGTTTGGCGTGAATACGGCGGCGGAATACATGAAGAACCGTCTGGCTCCGGTAAACGCAGCGGAAGAAACAGAGCCGGAGGTTACCGTTTCTAAGGCGGAAACGCAGGCGGCAGAGGCGTCGCCGGCGATCCAGATCGACGTCGCCAAGATTGTAGAGGATGCGATGCCGTCAGTGGTGGCGATCAATAATACGATGGTGACCAGACAGCAGACGTGGTTTGGATTCAGCCAGGATGTGGAGACGGCCAGCAGCGGTTCCGGCATTATCGTGGGACAGAATGATGAAGAACTGTTGATTGTAACGAATAATCATGTGGTGGAATCAGTAAAGGATACAACCGTTACCTTTATTGACGACAGTCAGGTGGCAGCAGTGGTGAAAGGTACGGATTCGGAGAGTGATCTTGCGGTGATTGCGGTGCCGCTGGAGGATATCGGTGAAGAGACGATGGCACAGATCAAGATCGCGACAATCGGAGATTCGGATGAATTGAAAGTCGGCGAGGGTGTGATCGCTATCGGTAACGCGCTTGGTTATGGGCAGTCGGTAACCGTAGGTGTTGTCAGTGCGCTGAACCGTGAGGTGAAGACGGATGAGTCCACGAGCCAGAACCTTCTGCAGACGGATGCGGCCATCAACCCCGGCAACAGCGGCGGCGCGCTTTTGAATATGCGTGGTGAGCTGATCGGTATTAACGCGGCAAAATATTCTTCGACCTCGGTGGAAGGCATGGGATACGCGATTCCGATCTCTCAGGCAGAAGACATCATCAACGAACTGATGAATAAGCGCACACATATTGTTGTCGAGGAATCCAAACAGGGTTACCTTGGTATCCAGGGCAACAATATTGATGAGAGCGCCGCAGAGATGTATGGGATGCCGCGTGGTGTGTATGTCTATAAGATTATGGAAGGAAGCGCGGCAGCGGCTTCTGATCTGAGAGAAAAGGATATCATCACCAAGTTTGACGGTCAGACAGTAAAAACAATGGCAGAGTTAAAGACGATGCTGACCTATTATGAGGCAGGGTCGACGGTCGATCTCACAGTACAGACGCTCCAGGATGGAGAATATGTTGAGAGAACTGTGACGATTACGCTTGGCGAGAGGGAAGAGGCTGAGACCAACTGACAACGTGCATGCTGAAAACAAGCTGTCCGTGTAACCTGTCGATAGCAAACGCCAGATAAATCCGGCGTTTACAATAACCCCTTCGGGGGCTGCAAATTAAAGAAGAGCAAGAGTCTGATAGAGATCCAGTTTTCCAAACCCCCATTCACGGTTGGGGTAGGTGAAGGCTGGATTTCTTGTTGCCCCGCGGATGAGCATGGATTTAGCGGCAGCGGGGCTGAGAGCCGGGTCATTGCCGTCTGTGATCGCCCAGGTAAAAAGATCAGCGACAGCGCCTGCAGTGACAGCCGCGGCAGCGGAGGTTCCGGTCATCCGGGTAAAACGAATTTCATCGGCCTGGCCGGACAAAGAGCGAGATAGCGGCTTCGCGGCTCCCTGGACATCGACGCCGGGTGCGGCAAAGTCCGGTTTGACGCGGCCACTGCGGGTAAAACCGCGGCTGCTGTGGATATCGATGCCGCCGGACAGATGACTGAAAGCGGCTGCTGTGATGGGCATGGCGGCATTGCCGGGATCCGTGATGATCGTGTCCGGATCCGGTTTTAAAAAGAACGTATCTTCAGAAAGAAACTGCCGCATGGGAAGCCAGATGTGAAACTCTCCCGCAGCCGGTATGTCCGGATAGACAAGCAGATGCCAGATGCCGGGAGTCGCATTCTGAAAACGCATAAAGATGAGCTGACTGCCGGAACCGGACTCATAGTTAACATAATTAAGAGAAATCTCGGTTTTTGACAGGCGAAAAGGGATTTTTGTATTTTTGCCCAGAGCAAGCGGAATCTGGCGGATCGTTTCGCCGGAGGGTGAGACAAAACCAACGGTAAACAGGTTCGGCTCCCGGGTCCAAAGTTCCATACAAAAGCTCTGATTCTCTGCACCTATCCGCAGTTGTACGTCGTCATATTCCGAGTCGGCCTCTGTGAGTCCGTGATAATGATGCCGGGAACCAGTCTCGTTACCGGCTCCGGTTACCGCGGCGACACCGGGATAGCCGGTAAGGAAGTTCAGCTGTTCGCAAAAGGGAGAAGAACCATCATGACTGCCCTGACTGGTGCCGATACCCAGGCAGATAACCAGCGGCAGCTGATGCTGCTGTGCGAGACGGACCAGCCAGGCAGTCGCCGTCATAAGATCGTTTTCCTGATAGGCGGGAATGCCGTCAGGAATGAGAAAATAGTCCTTCAGATACTGCTTGGCGGGTTTCAGCCTGACAGCGGCGATCAGTGCTGCCGGTGCGGCGCCTGAAAAAGCAACAGGCGGCGCGACGTCCCGGCCGGCAGCGACACTTGCCATAAAGGTGCCATGCCCGTTTTCGTCCTGCCGTGGAACGAGAACAAACGGATCATCTCCGCTATGCAGACGTGCGAGCGCGCGGTTGATTTCTTCCTGTGAGTAGATCATTCCGTAAAAAGAGTTGGAATCAGGAGTATCATTTACAACCGGGAAATCGTCAGAAACTTCTGTGAAAGTTGTTTTTGCAGGTGTTTTATCAGAACTGGCGGTCTGATCCCAGATCGCCAGGATGCGCGTTGTCCCGTCCGTATTCTGGAAGAGAGGATTGGTGTAGTCAATGCCGGTATCGATGAAACCGATCAGAACGCCGCGCCCATTGGCAAGAAGCGAAGGCTGATTGACAGCTTTGAGAATACCGGACGTTTCCACTGCGCCCGTGTCCAGGAGTCCGTAAATCTTGGGAATCGAAGCGTAAGTGTAATCCGAGATATTCAGATCACGGATATTTTCCGCGTTTGCGTAAATGACAGCATAATTCTGATCAATGACCTGGATACAGGATGTTCTGGCCAGTTCATCCAGCTGCTCTGAGGCGGTGTGCAGATATTGTATGATAAAATCCTCATAGGCGTCCGAAGCCGGATCATACAGGCAGGAAGTCATTGCGTCACCTTGTCAAGATCGAAACGGTTGTTATATTTATATGCGATTAACTGCAAAATCGTTAATGATGTAATAAAGAAAAGAATGTTCGGGAATCAACAGATAAGAGATATGCTGTATCATCGATATTTGACGATCTTACTGGAAAATAGTACAATGGTAACAGGTAATAAAAGTGAAGAAACTAAAGTTGAAGGGATATTATTTGCAGGTCAATATATCAGTCCCCTAGAGGAAAAAATATCCGCAGAGGACCGCTACGTGAAAACCTGAGCGCGAGCGGTCCTCGGAGGATATTTTTCCTCTAAGGGACGGACGATTTACCAATAATATTGCTTTAAAAATTTAAAAGAAAGGTAGAATAACCATCTATGATACTGGAAGGAATCATACTCCTGATTGCCGGCGCGGACCAGGCCGCGAAGAACCGGATCGAACAAATGAAAAATGAGACATTTCCACAGCCATTGGAAAAGACCGGGGGAAAGATCGTCCTCTATCGCAACCATAACGCGGGTTTTCCGTTTGGTGTCTGCCGGGAACAGCAGCATCTGGTCCGGATGATCCCTGTGATCGTTACTTCCATGCTGGCCGGTAATTTCTTCTATCTGCAGAAACGCAGAGAACGCCCGGTATATCGCCTGGGGCTTGCCCTGGCGATCGGAGGTTCGCTCAGCAACCTTTATGATCGCATGGTTCGCCATTATGTAGTCGATTACTTCAGCTTTTCTTTGGGATTTTTAAAGAAAGTAGTTTTCAATCTGGGCGACCTTTTTGTATTTGCAGGATTTGCGGTTATGGCTGTCCTGGAGATTTTTGAGGAACTTCAGGGCGAAAAAAGGAGCAAAATAAGGGAAAAAAGAGTTAAATGTGAGTAATAACGATTGACGAATGATAAAAAATCGTGTAGAACTATAAGAAATATTTTGAAAAGGAGTTTGGTTCTTCTATGTTGGATTCGGGTGACAGTACGGGCATACAAATTACAATTTTGATTGTACTGCTTATACTGTCCGCATTTTTTTCATCGGCTGAGACTGCATTGACAACGGTAAACAGGATGCGCATCCGTTCATTGGCGGATGCGGGGGATAAGAGGGCCGCACGGCTGCTGGAGATCATCGATGACTCAGGGAAAATGCTCGGAGTGATTCTTGTGGGCAATAATATCGTAAATCTGTTTGCGTCATCGCTGACGACCGCTCTGACAATCCGCATGTTTGGCAATATGGCGATTGGCATTGCGACTGGTATTCTGACGCTTCTGATCCTGGTATTTGGAGAATTATCTCCCAAGACGATTGCGTCTCTGTATGCGGAAGAACTGGCTTTAAGATATGTAGGGATCGTCCATATGCTGATGATCGTGCTGACTCCGGTTGTATTCATTGTTAACCAATTGTCTCTGGCCTTCCTTTTTTTGCTTCATATTGACCCGAATCGTAAAAAGGAAGCCATTACGGAGGATGAATTACGCACGATCGTGGAGGTGAGCCATGAGGAGGGCGTTATTGAGACCGAAGAAAAGAAAATGATCAACAATGTGTTTGATTTCGGAGATTCGGTCGCGAAGGATATCATGATCCCGCGGATTGACGTGGTATTTGTCAGCGTGGATATCACCTATGAGGAACTGATTGAAGTATTCCGTGAGAATAAATTCACCCGGGTTCCGGTCTACGAGGAGACGACAGATAATGTGATCGGCGTAATTAATATGAAGGATATCCTTCTGTTTGATCAGTCGCGGGAGTTCCGGATCCGTGACCTGATGCGTGAGCCGGTTTACACATACGAGTATAAAAATCTGTCGGAACTTATGGTAGAGATGCGTAAAACGTCCAATAATTTCGTTATCGTGCTGGACGAGTACGGCGCAACGGCCGGACTGGTTACGCTGGAGGATATGCTGGAAGAAATTGTCGGAGAGATCCGGGATGAGTATGATGAAGACGAAGAGGATCTGGTGACAGAGATTGCTCCAGGGGAATATCTGGTCGACGGTCACGCGAAGCTGGATGATCTGAATGAGCGTCTGGGACTGAAGCTGGAATCGGGAATCTATGATTCCCTGGGCGGACTGATGATCGGTCTGCTCGGACAGCTCCCGTCGGGCGGCGAGGAAGCGGATTACGAGAACCTCCACCTGACCGTGGAGGAGATGGATAAAAACCGGATCACAAAGATCCGGCTGCAGATCCGGGAAGCAGAGGAAAATCAGGAAGATAGTGATATTGCAAAGAAAGAGGAGCCGGCGAAGGAATAATCGCCGGCTTTTTATTTCATGGGAAAGTGCGTCCCATGAAATAAAAAGTCTCCGACGGATCGCACTGCGGCGGAGTGGAATTATGTCGCTAAAGCGTCTACGCTCCGCTTCGGTCGTTGCTAAGCGTGTGCCACTGGCACACAGCAACCCGCGCGGCGAGTATGAGGCGAAAAAGCCGTCTCCTACTCGATCACGAACTATGTTTAGCTCATCATCCCTCCCAGTGTTCCACCGATTACGCAGGAGCCGAATACAGGAAGCATTTTTGCGGTATCGGGGGTTTCTCCATGCGACAGGAAAAAAGACACGGCAAGGAGCACGGCAAAATACAGGAATCCCGTGAGCAGTCCCCAGAAAAAGCGGCGCGATCCGATGCGTCTTCCCGCCGTATAGCCTCCTGCGAGGCAGACTGCGCCGTAGACGATCAGAATCACTGCATTCATCTGGGTTTCTCTGAGTTTTAGCTTGTAGAGGACAAAAGCGAGAATCAGGATCATGATTCCGGATAAAATATAAGAAATGATCAGGGAGCGAAGCAGAGTTTTGGGTATGGACAGATTCATCAGGCACCTGCCGGGATGGTTTGTTTTATCTTATTCCGGGGGCAGTCGAATTATACGAAAGTACGAAACGGAACAAAGAATTTCGCAAAGTACGGAATCAAAGTACGGAATAAAATGAAAAAGAGCCTTGACACTTCTCAGACCGGCGGATATAATGATATGGCGTGCGAAAATGTGACGGATGCACATTTTTGCGTGTGATAAGCTGCATTTACAGCAACCACAGACAATATCACAGGAGGTGAAAAAGAATGCCAACATTTAACCAGCTTGTAAGAAAGGGCAGACAGACATCGGTTAAGAAGTCTACGGCGCCGGCTCTGCAGAGAAGTTTCAACTCTTTACAGAAACGCATGGTAAACAGTTCTTCCCCTCAGAAGAGAGGCGTTTGTACCGCAGTTAAGACTGCTACCCCGAAAAAGCCGAACTCCGCGCTTCGTAAGATCGCAAGAGTACGTCTTTCCAACGGTATCGAGGTTACCAGCTATATTCCGGGTGAGGGACACAACCTTCAGGAGCATAGCGTGGTTCTGATCCGTGGCGGCAGAGTAAAAGATCTGCCCGGTACCAGATATCATATTATCAGAGGTACGCTGGATACCGCGGGTGTGGCAAAGCGTCAGCAGGCCCGTTCGAAGTACGGCGCGAAGAAGCCGAAAGCGAAGAAGTAATCCGCTGACTGCGAGACAGTCGCAAGAGTACCACTAACAGCAGTGAAATGAAGTTAGTGCCGGTGATATTGGCCTGTAGGTTGCAGGAGATAGAAGGACCGTGCGCGAACACATTTTCAGGAATGATTGTGAGTACCGATGAATTAATCCGATTATGATTAAGGAGGGAAGTTAACGTGCCACGTAGAGGACATATTCAGAAAAGAGATGTATTGGCAGATCCGTTATACAACAATAAGGTTGTAACCAAGCTGATCAATAACATCATGCTGGACGGCAAGAAGGGTGTCGCCCAGAAGATCGTATATGGCGCATTCGAGAAGGTCGAAGAAAAGACCGGAAAGCCGGCCATTGAGGTCTTTGAAGAAGCAATGAACAACATTATGCCGGTTCTGGAAGTTAAGGCAAAACGTATCGGCGGCGCCACCTATCAGGTGCCGATCGAGGTAAGACCGGAGAGACGGCAGACCCTGGCGCTCCGTTGGCTTACGATGTTCTCCCGCAAGAGATCAGAGAAGACCCAGGAAGCCAGACTTGCAAATGAAATTATGGATGCGGCAAACAATACCGGCGCATCTGTCAAGAGAAAAGAAGAAATGCACAGAATGGCGGAAGCAAACAAGGCATTCTCTCATTTCAGATTTTAATTAGGAGGACGAAGCTTTGGCTGGAAGAGAATATCCGTTGGAGAGAACCAGAAATATCGGTATTATGGCTCATATTGATGCTGGTAAGACCACGTTGACTGAGCGTATCCTGTATTATACTGGCGTAAACTACAAGATCGGGGATACTCATGAAGGTACGGCTACCATGGACTGGATGGCTCAGGAGCAGGAGCGTGGTATCACGATCACTTCAGCGGCTACCACCTGTCATTGGACACATGAGGATCATCATAAACCGGCGCCCGGCGCTCTGGAGCATCGTATCAATATTATTGATACCCCAGGCCATGTGGACTTTACGGTTGAGGTCGAACGCTCTCTGCGTGTACTGGACGGCGCTGTCGGCGTCTTCTGTGCGAAAGGCGGCGTAGAGCCTCAGTCCGAGAATGTATGGCGTCAGGCTGACACCTACAATGTACCCCGTATGGCATTTATCAACAAGATGGACATCCTGGGCGCGGATTTTTATGGTGCGGTAGAACAGATTCGTACCAGACTCGGCAAGAATGCGATTATTCTGCAGCTGCCGATCGGTAAGGAAAATGATTTTGTGGGAATTATCGATCTGTTCGAGATGGAAGCCTATTATTATAATGATGATAAGGGCGACGATATCACGATCAAAGAAATTCCGGATGATATGAAGGAAGATGCGGAACTGTATCGTACTGAGCTGATCGAGAAGATCTGCGAGCTGGATGACGACCTGATGATGCAGTATCTGGAGGATGGAGAGGAGCCTTCTGTTGAGGATATGAAGAGGGTTCTGAGAAAGGCCACCTGTGAGTGTACCGCTGTTCCGGTATGCTGCGGCAGTGCGTATAGGAATAAGGGCGTTCAGAAACTTCTGGATGCGATTATTGACTATATGCCGGCTCCGACAGACATTCCGTCCATTAAAGGTGTTGACCTGGATGGCAATGAAGTGGAGAGACATTCTTCTGATGAAGAGCTGTTTTCCGCACTGGCATTTAAGATTATGACAGACCCGTTTGTAGGTAAACTGGCGTATTTCCGTGTTTATTCCGGTACGGTGAACTCGGGTTCCTATGTGCTGAATGCTACGAAGGGTAAGAAAGAGCGTGTAGGGCGTCTGCTCCAGATGCACGCAAATAAGAGACAGGAACTGGAAAAGGTTTATTCCGGTGATATCGCTGCTGCCGTTGGCTTTAAGGGAACGACGACCGGCGATACCATCTGCGATGAGCAGCATCCGGTAATCCTGGAATCCATGGAGTTCCCGGAGCCGGTTATCGATATCGCGATCGAGCCGAAGACCAAAGCAGGTCAGGGCAAGATGGGCGAGGCACTTGCAAAACTGGCGGAGGAAGATCCGACTTTCCGTGCAAGGACAGATCAGGAGACCGGACAGACCATTATCTCCGGTATGGGTGAGCTGCATCTGGAGATTATCGTCGACCGTCTGCTGCGTGAGTTTAATGTAGAGGCGAACGTCGGCGCTCCGCAGGTAGCCTATAAGGAAGCATTTACACAGGCAGTTGATGTGGACAGCAAGTATGCGAAGCAGTCTGGCGGACGTGGTCAGTATGGTCATTGTAAGGTGAAATTCGAGCCGATGGATCCGAACGCAGAGGAGACCTTCAAGTTCGAGTCTACGGTTGTCGGCGGCGCGATTCCAAAGGAATATATCCCGGCAGTCGGCGAAGGCATCGAGGAGGCTACTCATACCGGTATCCTTGCCGGATTCCCAGTGTTGGGTGTTTCCGCAAATGTCTATGATGGTTCCTATCATGAGGTTGACTCCAGTGAGATGGCTTTCCATATTGCCGGTTCTATGGCATTTAAGAAAGCAATGGAGAAAGCAAATCCGGTTCTGCTCGAGCCGATCATGAAGGTCGAGGTTACGATGCCGGAGGAGTATATGGGTGATGTTATCGGCGATATCAACTCCCGCCGCGGCCGGATCGAAGGTATGGATGACGTAGGCGGCGGCAAGATGGTTCGCGGATATGTACCGCTGGCGGAGATGTTCGGTTATTCGACGGATCTTCGTTCGAAGACCCAGGGACGTGGCAACTACTCCATGTTCTTTGAGAGATACGAACAGGTGCCGAAGAGCCTGCAGGAGAAGATTATCAACGATCACAAGTGATTTGAGTCATAACAGGGGCATGGCTGCATGAAAATGATGAAGTTTTGTTTTCTGGCATGCGGTCGGCGCCTGGATAAACAAAAGGAATTGTCTGCGAAAAAAATCCGACGATTCCTGCTGGTAAAAAAGAATTGGGCTTGAAAATATTGCATAAATAGCATATAATTAAGAACAGCCTGAGATTAAAGAGAATGGCCCGGAGGGCCAGTTTAAGGAGGACGTCATAAAATGGCAAAAGCAAAGTTTGAAAGAACTAAACCGCATTGTAACATTGGTACTATCGGCCACGTAGACCATGGTAAAACCACTCTGACTGCAGCGATTACCAAAACTCTTAATCAGAGAAATGGCACGGGCGAGGCTGTCGCATTCGATATGATCGATAAGGCTCCGGAGGAGAGAGAGCGTGGAATCACGATCTCTACCGCGCATGTAGAGTATGAGACTGCTAAAAGACATTACGCACATGTTGACTGCCCAGGTCATGCTGACTATGTAAAGAACATGATCACCGGCGCAGCTCAGATGGACGGCGCTATCCTTGTTGTAGCAGCTACCGATGGTGTTATGGCTCAGACTCGTGAGCATATCCTTCTGGCTCGTCAGGTAGGCGTTCCGTATATCGTAGTATTCATGAACAAGTGCGATATGGTAGATGATGAAGAACTGCTTGAGCTGGTAGACATGGAGATCCGTGAGCTGCTGAACGAGTATGAGTTCCCGGGCGATGACACCCCGATTATCCAGGGTTCCGCTCTGAAGGCTCTTGAGGACTGCACCGGCGAGTGGGGCGACAAGATCATGGAACTGATGGACGCTGTTGACGAGTGGGTTCCGGATCCGGTTCGTGAGACTGATAAGCCGTTCCTGATGCCTGTAGAGGATGTATTTACGATTACCGGTCGTGGTACCGTTGCTACCGGCCGTGTAGAGCGTGGTACTCTGCATCTGAACGATGAAGTTGAAATCATGGGTATCAAGGAAGAGTCCCGTAAGACCGTTGCAACCGGTATCGAGATGTTCCGTAAGCTGCTTGACGAGGCTCAGGCTGGTGATAACATCGGCGTTCTGCTTCGTGGCGTTCAGAGAACCGAGATCGAGCGTGGTCAGGTTATCGTTAAGCCGGGCAGCGTAAAGTGCCACAACAAGTTCACTGGCCAGGTTTATGTACTGACCAAGGACGAGGGTGGTCGTCATACTCCGTTCTTCAACAACTATCGTCCGCAGTTCTATTTCAGAACTACCGACGTTACCGGCGTTTGCGAGCTTCCGGAAGGCGTTGAGATGTGCATGCCTGGTGATAACGTAGAGATCACCGTAGAGCTGATCCATCCGGTTGCTATGGAGCAGGGTCTTCGTTTCGCTATCCGTGAGGGTGGACGTACCGTAGGATCCGGCCGTGTTGCTACCGTTATCGAGTAATCGACTGTTATTCAGTAAAATTAAGCCTTCCGAGGATTTCTTCGGAGGGCTTTTTAAAATACAGGAAGATGAAAATGCCGCTAAAATTATATAGATGGGAATAAGTGTTTGAAAGGCGGATAGAATAGAAGTAGATATTTTTAAAATTATATGTTAGAATGTAGCTGTATTGGAAACCCATATAAGATGCTGAATAAGGTGTATATATGCATAGTATGCTTCGTGCGCCAATTTTGGGAGAAGAGGACTGGCGAATGGAGTCAAAAGCTATTTTATATCATAGTAACAAAGAAGATGAATGCAAGAGATTTATTTCTGAAAAAGATTATTTAATTGTTAGCAAAAATAATAAAGACGATATATGGCTTGGGAAAGGCATGTATTTTTGGGATAATAGGGGCAATGTTGATTGGTGGAATAAAAAACAGGTGAAAAGACATCCGGAAGATATATTTTCTATTATAGTTGCAAATGTAAATTTGGAAGGTCTTCTTGATTTAACAGATATTGAAATTTATGAGAAACTGGAGGAATTGTGGATAACTATATGCAAGAAGGCAAAGTTGAATGTGAATAAACCTTTAGGAAATAAGCTGAACTATTTGATGGATATAGAAAAATACAGTATAGTGTATTCTGTGATAAAAGTTTATGGAAAGTATAACAGGACGCCAAGTGATGGAATATTTAAATTTGATTATAAAACAGATAGGGCAGAACCTACAATAGGGGTTAAATGTATATATAATGTTATGAGTGCAGATTGTATTATAGAAAAAGAATATTTGATTAAGGAGGGATAATGATGAATAAGAAGGATAGTTTAAAGTTCTTACAAAGTTGTATTGATATGATTGAAAGTGCATCAGAAGAAGATGTTCAAATGTTTCAAAAGAAATATGAGAGGCATTGTATAGAACCGAAGACATTTCCTGAATTTGAATTGATTCCGCCTGTTGATTTAGACCCAGTGAAAGTGGAATGCGTAGAAAAGAGTACGATGATACTTCCGGAAAGCAGCATACTTCAGGAACATAGTGAAATGAAACAGATTTATTATTTTGGAAAATTACAAATTAAGAATAGTCAAGAAATTGAAAATGCGGCATTTGCGGCTTAAAGGAGTAATATGAGGAAGAGTAAATTTCAGTTTACAGATCCAAAGTTAGAGAGGCTGGAGTTTGTTACGAATACGAAGTATGATAAGGATAAATTTGATGGAATTGTAATGGAGTCTACTACTGAAGTAAAAAGTGATGATTCAAATGAGGCATATGTTGCTTTGACTTTACGTATAGGGAATAGTGAGGAGGGTCAACCATTTAGTATTCTTGTCAGGATGAGTGCCGATTTTTCATGGGAACAAAATCTTGAAAAAGGGTTAGTGGAGTCTCTTTTGAGATCGAATGCTCCAGCAGCATTGTTGTCGTATATACGTCCAATAGTATCTATGATAACAACGAGTTCTGGGTATCCGGCACTGAATATTCCGTTTATAGATTTTACAAAAAATGAAATAGATGAAGAGTAATATAAGAGACTGTGAGAAAAATTCTCTACAAATATAGGTTTTCTATGATAAAGACATGAGGCTGGATGACAATTGTTGCTGTCCAGCCTTAGTTATAATATATTTGGGAAGGAAGCGATATCCTTTTATTTTATAAGCGATTGTAAGGGCATTGGGTCTTGGATTATTGATATAAATTTAGGCTAAAATAAGATTGAATCGAATTTTAGCCTGAGAAATGTAGCGTGTAACTTTCATTAAACGCAATCGAGAAAAAATGTATCCTTATGCAGAAAGTATTTCTGTGTGCTGATATATGATTGGCTGCAGGAACGGATTTCGGATATAACTGGTAATGAGTGGATACTTCTGCGTGGCAAAGCGGAAAATTGACGAAAAACACCAGATCTGTTATCATGGATAAAATTGTTCATTTGGGAATAATTCATTAAGAAAATTTCGGTGAAGGAGGACTATATGAACAGACAGTCTGTGATTCGTGATTACCTGCGGATTGTAATCGGTGCCAGTCTGATGGGTTTTGCAATTAAGAACATCTACGATCCGGTGGGACTTGTGACGGGAGGATTTTCCGGCCTTTCGATTATCGTGAAGGATCAGCTGGGAATCGAGCTCTGGATCACCAATACTGTGCTGAACATACCGCTTTTTCTGGCATCGTACCGGTTCAAAGGATGGCATTTTATCAAACGCACACTGTTGGCAGCAGTGACATTGTCGGCTTCTCTGTATGTTATTCCGGAGATTGCATTCGTGACCGATGACATCCTTCTGGCAGCATTATTTGGCGGGATTATCAGCGGACTGGGCGCCGGTCTGGTCTTTGTGAGCCAGGCGACGACGGGCGGGACAGATATGCTGGCGGCGCTGATCCAGCGGGGCTTAAAGCAGTATAGTCTGGTACAGATCATGCAGGCACTGGACGCAGCGATCGTGCTGGCGGGCGCGGGTATCTTTGGGATCCGTTACGCGCTCTACGCGCTGATCGCGATTTTTACGGTGACAAAAGTTTCGGACAGCCTGATTGAAGGTATGAAATTTTCCAAGGCGGCATTTATTATCTCGGAGAAGAGTGAGGAGATCGCTGAGGCGATCCTGTATGATATGGATCGCGGCGTAACCGGATTGGATGCGACAGGAATGTACACCGGGACGGCGAAAAATGTCCTGTTGTGTGTGGTATCGAAAAACGAGATTGTGCCGCTGAAGGAACTGATCGCTGGGAAAGATCCGCGGGCGTTTGTGATCGTGACGGATGTCAGAGAGGTTCTGGGAGAGGGATTCATCGAAGAAAGTGTTTCATGATAAATGATATGGATGATCCGGACAGGTCAGTGGATGGAATGAAAAGAGCACGTTACGATTTGCTCAGAAAGAATTCATAAATTTGTTTATTGCGGCCATTCTATGATCTTGATATACTTAGATTATATATCAGACGGAAGCAGTAATGATGTGTTTGGAAAGGGAATGCAGGAAGTACGTATCCTGCCGGAACAGCTGTATCTGGATATTCAGGGAGGAGTCATCAGGATGAGAAAACGAGCGATTTTTTTACTTACATCATTTTTGAGCTGCTTAATGCTGGGCGGCTGCAGTGCTGATCCGTCAAATGGTTCGGACGTTGTCTATGTGCAGAATGTGGAGGACAACAATCATGTCACCATCAATACCAAAGAAACCGTGAAGGTTACGCCGGATATGGCAAAGGTTGAATTTGCTATCCGGACAGAGGATGAGAGTGCGGAGGGATGCCAGCAGAAAAACACAGAGAAGCTGGACGAACTGCTTGCTTATTTAAAGAAGAGCGGAGTTGCGGATGAGTCCATCCAGACGGCTGGATTTTCGTTAAATTCGCGTTATAACTGGATGGAAAACGAGAGAAAACTGATCGGATATGAGATGACGACAGAGATTACAGTCAGCGATATCGAGATCTCTCAGGTGGGTGGCATTCTCTCTGGCGGCATCCAGGCCGGAGCAAATGAGATTGAATCGGTTTCTTATTATGCGAGCGGATATGATGCGGCATATGAGGAAGCGCTTACAAAGGCTGTGCAGAGTGCCCGTAAGAAAGCAGAGGTGATCGCCGCGGCGGGTGGCTGTCAGATTACGGGGCTTCTGAGCGTAGAGGAGTACAGCGACAGTCAGTCGGGCAGGTATATCAGTTCCGGACTGCGAAGCGCCAATGTGGAGGAAAGTCTCAGCCTCAGCACCTATGATGCTGCTGATATGAGTGTAATGGCAGGAGAGATGGAAGTGACCGCCAGCATTCAGGCGGTGTTTCGGCTGGCGGGTGAGTAGGAGACGTAAGTTGTTTTATGCGCAGGCGGAGGTCCCGGACTATATTTTAGGAGACAATCTGTATCAGAATGATGACCGGTCCATTATGAAATGGTACGATGCATTTTTATAATGGATTAATGGATTTACGGTTCAATATCATCAAAATTAAGGAGGATTTTCAATTGTGAAAAAAATAAGAGAGTTGGTTGAGCTAAACCGCAGTTATCGTGGCTATGATGAATCGCGGCGGATTTCACGCGAGGAACTCGTCGAACTGGTAGAGTGTGCGAGACTCTGTCCTTCATCCGTGAATATTCAGCCATTAAAGTACCGCCTTGTCTTTGAAAAGGAGGAGGTTGACCGGCTTCAGAAAGAAACTCACTGGGCGAAGGCGCTGCCGGAACTTACATTGCCGCACGAGGGGATGTGTCCGACCGCTTTTATCGTGATCTGCCAGGATACCAGAGTATCTTCTGTTATGAACCGGTTCCTGCGGGATATTGGCGCAGTGGCGCAGACCATGCTTCTGGCGGCAGTGGAGATGGGACTGGGAGGGTGTATGATCGGAAACTTCCGTGCGGAATCCGTTCGTGAAACGCTGAATCTCCCGGAATCGATCACGCCTATGCTGGTCGTGGCGTTTGGAAAACCGGCGGAGAAGGTTGTACTCACGGAGATCGCGGATGGAGAGAGTACGATGTATTATCGGGATGAAAATGATGTTCACTATGTTCCGAAGAGAAAACTGGAGGATATCATTCTGTAGTCCGGGTAAATTGCCGGAGGAGCGATTTGCCCGATGATCGAAATAAGATGATGTAATAATATCGTAAGAAAACAGGGATTGCAGGATCCCTGTTTTTATGTTATAAGTGTATTAATAATATTAGTACACTTATTAAAATCGAAAAACCTGATGGCGGGAGGAGAGAGAATATTTGTGATATTACTGGATTATAAGGATAGTCGGCCCATCTACGAGCAGGTGGTTGAAGGCCTTCAGCGGCTGATGCTTCTGGGAGTGCTGGAGGAAGACAGCCAGATGCCGTCGGTGCGAAGTCTGGCGATGGAGCTGTCAATTAACCCCAATACGATCCAGCGCGCTTACGGTGAGCTGGAGCGACGAGGGTGTATCTATACGGTGAAAGGCCGTGGGAGCTTTGTCGGCAATGTCGAGAACCTGCGTGAGAAAGAGAAAGAAGTGATCGCCGGGAAGATGGAAGCGCTGGCGGAGGAGGCCGCGGGGCTTGGCATGGACAGGGAGGATTTTGTGGCGTTGGCACGACAGGCAGGAAAGAAAATTAAGATGACGGGAGGAGGGAGAAAACGATGATAGAGGCGGTAAATCTGACGAAACGTTTTGGTGATATCGTAGCGGTCGATCATATCAATGCGGCGATCCACGACGGCAGCGTGTTTGGACTGATTGGGACGAACGGCGCGGGAAAGAGCACTTTCCTGCGGATGGCAGCCGGTGTGCTGAAAGCCGATGAGGGAACGATTACAGTCGATGGCGTCGGCGTCTATGAGAATGAGGAGGCGAAACGGCGTTTCTTTTATATATCCGATGAACAGTATTTCTTTGCAAACGCAAATCCAGGAGATATGATGCGGTATTACCGGATTGTGTATCCCAGGTTTGATGAAAAGAGGTTTCATGACCTGATGAAAAACTTTGATCTGGATGAGAGTCGTAAGATTAACACTTTTTCTAAGGGAATGAAGAAGCAGGTGTCCGTGATCTGCGGGATCTGCTCGGGGACGGATTATCTTTTCTGTGATGAGACTTTCGACGGACTGGATCCGGTGATGCGCCAGGCGGTTAAGAGTATCTTTGCGAATGATATCGAAGAACGGGGACTTACCCCGATTATCGCGTCGCACAGTCTGCGTGAGCTGGAGGATATCTGTGATCATGTAGGTCTGCTTCATAAGGGCGGGATCCTGTTAAATAAGGATCTGGATGAGATGAAGATGAATCTTCACAAGGTCCAGTGTGTACTGGCGTCGGAGATGACGGCGGCGGATTTGCAGGGACTGGACGTGGTCAGGTCTGAGAGCAGGGGGCGGCTGCTGACGCTGACCGTCCGGGGCGACAGTGAGAGCGTAGAGGCGGCGATCAGGGCTGCGAACCCGGTATTTTACGAGACAATCCCCTTATCTCTGGAAGAAATATTTATCAGTGAAACGGAGGTGGCTGGTTATGACATCAGGAAATTTATTGTTTAAGCTGATGAAAGAAGACTGCAAAGGCAGGATATGGGCGATCGCGCTGACCGCTCTTGGGAGCATCTTCTGTTATCCTGTGATGGCGGCGCTCCTGGCCAATAATATGAATAACTATCTCAGTTATGAGAAAGCACTGAAAATCTATACGCAGAATGTCACTGCGCTGCTGGATTTCGGAGGAGGCGCCACAGTTATGTGGATGCTCGCCGCGGCATTGATCTGCGGGATGAGCAGCTTTGCGTATCTGAACTCCAAAAGCAAGGTGGATTTTTATCACAGCATCCCGGTGCGCAGAGAGAAGATTTATCTGGCGAATTATATCAACGGAGTGCTTTTTCAGGTGATTCCCTATGTCGTGTCGATGGGGCTCGCAGTGATGATTGCGGCGGGGAACGGCGTAGCGGTGGGGCTTCTGATTCCATTGGTGGTACGTTCGTGCGTATTGAATCTGATTTATTTTCTGTTGATTTACTCAACCGTAGTGATTGCGGGGATGCTGACCGGCAATATTGTCGTGGAGTTCTTTGGAGCGATGGTTTTCCTGTTTTATATGCCGGTTTTCTTTTCGGTTTTGCAGGGATGCTATTCGACCTTTTTCCGGACCTTTTATTCGGCCGGGAGTGAACAGCAGTTTTTTGAAAATGGGAGTCGTATATCACCGATCATGGAGTACATTTACCAGATCGAACGATACGGAGAAGGTGGGAGCGTGATCGGGGCTGCCATGATAGCGCTTGTGATATCGGTGGTTCTCGCGGTTTTAGGCGCATTGTTATATCAGAGGCGGCCGTCCGAGGCGGCGGGCAAAGCGATGGCATTTCGCGTCAGCCGCCCGATTGTAAGGATCCCGATCTGTCTGCTTTCCGGTCTTGCGGTGGGACTGTTATTCTGGACGATGCAGAATTCAGCGGGTTGGATGATTTTTGGCGCGGTATGCGGCGTGGTGATCTCGCATTGTGTGATGGAGATTATCTATCACTTTGATTTTAAGAAGCTCTTTTCTCATAAAATCCAGATGGTCGGCTGTGCAGTCGTATCGATCGTGGTGCTGTCCGTTTTCCAGACGGACCGGCTGGGGTATGATACGTGGCTGCCGGAGGAGAGCCAGATAAAGGAAACGGCGATTCAGATCAGTCTGTTAAACGACTGGGTATCCTACGGTTCGATTACTTATACGGAGGAACAAGGATATTACTGGGAAAGTACTTATTATTATAACACTCCGGGCGTGCTGGAACCAGGACGGATGAGCTGTGGGAAGATACCGGAGGTGCTTTCCATCGCGGCGTCCGGTATCCGCCAGACCATGGAACGCAAACAGGAAAAGACTTACTATGACGCGGATGAGGAAACAGAAGAAACAGCAGCTGCCGCCACCGCTGTCATCGGAGGCGCGGACGGACCGACGTCGATATTCCTTGCGGGAAAAGAGTCGGAAGAAGATCCGGTGCAGGAGTGGGGAGGCACGGGAAATGTGACGGTTCGTTATGGACTGACGAACGGGCGCCAGGTATACCGGACTTACTATATGAGCCTTGCGGATGTGATTGCGGATGTGGACGCTGTCTATCAGGATCCGGGATATCTGGCGGCGACCTTCCCGGTGATGGAACGGACAGCGGATGAGATGGGGATTGTGCGGTACCGGGAAGCCGAGGGCGAAGCGGAATTTGATCTGCCGGATCTGACGGAGGCAGAGAAGGAAGAACTTCTTACGACATGGCAGAGAGAGTACGCGGAACTGACGATGGAAAAGATGGCGGATGATGTGCCGATCGGCCTGATCCAGTTCTCGACGAAAGAATATGAGGCGGCATTGGAGTGGCTGGCACAGCCGGAAAATAAGCGTTACGGCTATAGGGAGGATCTGTCTTATCGGGATTATTACCCGGTATATGCCTGCTTTACCGATACGATTGCCCTGCTGGAAAAACACGGCATCACGCCGGGTGGATACTGGAATCATCTGAAGCTGAACTCAGTCATCGTGTATGACTATGACAGTAATTATGAGTATGGCGTTAAGTCCGTTGAGATCAGGGATCCGAAACAGCTCGAGCAGCTTCGGGGCATATTGAAGGATATGAACCGGAAATATTACGACGGTATGTATACCCCCGATCCGATTGACGCGACGGTGCGCTATGAGAAAGAAGATGGTACCGAGGGCTACCGTGGGATGTGCTTCCCGAAGGGTCAGGTGCCGGAGTTTGTGAAGCAGGCGCTGGCCGAAGCAGAGACGGAGGGATGAGGCGGCAGCTGGTTTGCCGGTGAATCGTCTGTCCCAGACACTGTGGTTTATTGGCAGAGGTTAAGTTTGAAACTGAGAGGTAGCGGGTAGAGAAAAACAAGAAGGCATCACAAAC
>JAJQAC010000062.1 GCA_021204025.1 Clostridiales bacterium
CCACATGGATGGTTAGTTGAGTTGAAAGTACTATTTTTCAGCGTTTCCTTAGGTTGCGGATACACTGAGAGAATAAAACGACTGCAGATATTTTCAGAATGAGGGGATTGTAAAAAGGAGGTTTGCGGATGGAAAAGGAATTATATGATCAGATGGACTGGGCGGCGATAGAGGAGATCGTTTACTCTGAGTCGGCGGAGCCCAAAAACATCCTGGGACCGCATATGACTGACAGCGGGATGCTGGTGCAGGCGTATCTGCCGGGAGCAGAGAAAGCGGCAGTTAAACTGACGTCCACAGAAAAGGAATATCCGATGGAACTGGCGGACGAAAGCGGATTTTTTGCAGTGGTGATCCCGGGCAAGAGGAAAAGGGCGTATGTACTTGCCGTGGATTACGGCGACGGTCAGATCGTGGAGACGGCGGATCCGTACAGCTTCGGTTCGATCTATAAGGAAGCGGATCTGAAGAAATTCGCGGCGGGGATTTATTATGACGTCTATAAAAAGATGGGCGCTCACCGGATAACGCTGGATGGCGTGGAGGGAGTTTCTTTCTCCGTATGGGCTCCCTGCGCGATGCGGGTCAGTGTGGTCGGTGACTTTAATAAGTGGGACGGCAGATGCCACCAGATGAACTGCATCGGCGATTCGGGTGTTTTTGAACTGTTTATTCCCGGACTCAGCGAGGGTACCGTATATAAATATGAGATTAAGACCCGCAGGGCAGAGCCGATGTTAAAGGCGGATCCGTATGCGAATTACGCGGAGCTTCGCCCGAATACCGCGTCGATTGTCTGGGATATTGATAAGTTTGTCTGGTCTGATGAAAAATGGATGACACAGCGCCGTAAGATCACGAAAAAGGAGCCGATGTCTATCTATGAGCTGCATCTGGGGTCCTGGATGCGCAAGTCTCTGGAGGTCACCGAGGACGGAAAGGAGATCGTGGGCTCTGAGTTCTATAATTATCGCGAGATCGCGCCTAAGCTGGCGGATTACGTAAAAGAGATGGGATATACCCATGTAGAGCTGCTGCCGGTGATGGAGCATCCGCTGGACGCTTCCTGGGGTTATCAGGTGACCGGTTATTACGCGCCGACCAGCCGTTATGGGACGCCGGATGACTTTAAATATTTTATGGATTATATGCACGGACAGGGGATTGGTGTGATCCTGGACTGGGTGCCGGCACATTTCCCGCGTGATTCTCACGGACTGGCGGCGTTTGACGGCACACATGTCTATGAGCACGCGGATCCGTGACAGGGCTCGCACCCGCACTGGGGAACTTTGATTTATAACTATGGACGCCCGCAGGTATCCAATTTCCTGATTGCGAACGCGCTTTTCTGGGCGGAGGAGTACCATGCAGACGCGATCCGTATGGACGCAGTGGCGTCGATGCTGTATCTGGACTATGGCAAAAACGAGGGTGAGTGGATTCCCAATATCTATGGCGGGCACGACAATCTGGAAGCCGTGGAGTTTTTAAAGCATCTGAACTCCATCTTTAAGGGACGTAAGGACGGCGCGCTGCTGATTGCGGAGGAGTCTACGGCATGGCCGATGATTACCGGCGATGTCAAGGATAATGGTCTGGGATTTGACTATAAGTGGAATATGGGATGGATGAATGATTTCACCAAGTATCTGAAGACCGATCCTTATTTCCGTAATTATAATTATGGAGAATTGACATTCAGTATGCTGTACGCTTACAGTGAGGACTTTATCCTGGTATTTTCCCATGATGAGGTTGTCCACGGAAAGGCGTTGATGCTGTGCAAGATGCCGGGTGAGACCTACGAAGAAAAAGCAAACAACCTTCGTACCGCGTATGGTTTCATGTACGGTCATCCGGGCAAGAAGCTCCTGTTCATGGGGCAGGAATTCGGACAGGTGTCCGAGTGGAATGAAAATGTAGAACTGCCGTGGGATATCCTGCAGTATCCGGTTCATAAGACAACGCAGGATTATGTCAAAGCGCTCAACAAACTTTATCGGACGCAGCCTGCGCTGTATGAGAAGGATTTTGAACCGGAGGGATTCCGCTGGATCAATTGCTCCGACAGCGCCAACAATATCGTGTCCTTTGTGCGTATGACAGACAAGCCGGAGGAGACTCTGCTCTTTATCTGTAATTTTGCTCCGGTGGAGCACGAGGAATTCCGTGTCGGCGTTCCTTTCCATGGCAAGTATAAAGAGATCCTTAACAGTGACGATGTGAAGTTCGGCGGCAGCGGCAAGGGCAATCCGCGTGTAAAGACCAGCAAGGACATCGAGTGGGATGAGAGAGAGGAATCCATCCTGATCGACCTGCCTCCGATGGCAACGGTGATCTTCTCCTGCACGCCGGTTGAGGCGCCGAAGAAGAAGGCGGCTGCAGGAAAGAAACCTGGCGCAGAGAAAACCGTGTCTGCAGAGAAAGGTTCGGCGGAGAAAACTGCGTCTGCTGAAACAAAGAAGTCTGCAGCAGCGGGAAAGAAGAAACCGGTGGCCGAAAAGGCAGTAACAGCGGAAAAAAAGAAACCGGATGCCGGGAAAGGCATGGCTGTGGAGAAGAAAAAAACGACTGTGAAAAAAGCTGCGGCTGCGCCTGAGGAAAAGGCAGCGGCTGAAGAGACCAAAGAAGTTTAAATTCACGAAAGAGTAACAGACCCGAACATGAAAACGGCTCCCCGAAAGGCGGAGCTGTTTTTATGCGCAGGGCTGCGTAAGGAGTTTTTCCGGCTGATGCCGGACGCGTTCTACGCTCCGCTTCGGTCGTTGCTAAATGTGTGCCACTGGCACACAGCAACCGCGCGGCGAAAAAAGCTGCCTCCTACTCGATCGCAGGGACGGATATGGAAATTTTGCAGCTGACGCTGCATCCGGAAATGTACATGTTACTCATTTCCCGCCACAATGTAAAACTTGTGGATAAAACACGATAAAAGTTGTGAAAACGTTTGACTTTTGAAATATCCTGGCCTATAATTAAAAAAGTCTTGAGAATCGCGCAAAAAAGTACTATAATGTGCGAAGCAGGCAACGCTCAATGACGATACGTTCCGTTCATTGAGGCGCTACCTGTTTTTCATTGCGGCACAGGTCATATGGGGAGATCAGGTTCTGTGCCGCGGCCAATTTTTCATGAGGAGGACATAATTATGAGTGGAGAGAAGAAAAAGGGCGGCGGAGCCCTGCTTGGCGCAGCATTTCTGATGGTGACATCGGCAATCGGACCCGGATTTCTGACGCAGACAGCGACCTTTACCGGGACGCAGAAGGCAAGTTTTGGATTTGTTATTCTGGTTTCGATTATCCTGGCGGCAATTGCGCAGATTAATATCTGGCGGGTGCTTTGCGTGACCGGTTATCGCGGACAGGATGTAGCGAATAAGCTGCTTCCGGGCCTGGGATACTTTGTGGCATTTATGGTAGCGCTTGGCGGACTGGTATTTAACATTGGTAATGTCGGCGGAGGCGCTTTGGGATTTAATGTATTGCTGGGGCTTCCCAACTCGGTGGGGTGCGCGCTGGCAGCGATTATCGCAATCGCGGTTTTTGTGGTAAAGAACGCGAAGTCGGCGATGGATACGCTGGTTAAGGTATTGGGCGGTATCATGATTGTGGTTATCTTTGCTATCATGTAGTAAAGCCGCCGATGGGTGATGCACTGAAAAATACGTTTGCACCGGAGTACGGCGCATACAATCTGATCCCGGCGATCATTACTCTGCTGGGCGGCACGGTCGGCGGATACATCACATTCTCCGGCGCGCATCGTCTGATTGATGCCGGTATCACCGGGGAGGAAAATCTGGAGGAGATCACCAGGAGCTCTTTGATGGGTATGCTGATCGCGACGGTTGTCCGTATCTTCCTATTCCTTGCGGTGTTGGGAGTTGTGGTAAACCTTGCGGATGGCGTGACACTGGATTCGTCCAATCCGGCAGCAGACGCGTTCCGGCTGGGAGCAGGCGAGATTGGATACCGTTTCGCAGGCCTGGTACTGCTGTGTGCAGCGATTACCTCGATTATCGGCGCGGCTTATACGTCGGTATCCTTCTTAAAGACTTTCCATCCGGCGATCGCGGAGAATGAAAATAAGGTCATCATCGCTTTTATCGCAGTCTCTGCGATAATCATGATCGCGATCGGACAGCCGGCCCTGCTTCTGGTTCTTGCCGGCGCGTTCAACGGTCTGATCCTGCCGATCACTCTTGGCATCTGCCTGATTGCTTCTCAGAAGAAGTCGATCATGGGTGAGAATTATCATCATCCGACGGTTCTGCTGATCCTGGGAGTTATCGTGGTGGTGATTTCCGCTTACCTGGGCATCACAACATTTATGAGCCAGATGAGTAAGCTGCTCATATAAGAGAAACGAACCGGAGATGATAAAATCCGGAAATAAAAGCCGGAAAATAGCAGATCCGGGACAAAAACAATGGACAAAAAGTAACAACAGGAACTGGCAAAGGTGCGCTCAGAACAGGAGAGGCACCTTTGCTTATAGGCAATGTAAATTTCCTTGTGCGCCCTGCGCATAAGTATAGAAAGGAGACCGGCCGCAGTTTATGCAGAACATTAAAATTTTGACGGCAGGAGATTCCTCTCTTCTGATCGAATTTGGCAATGAGATCAGCCCGGAGATTAACCGTAAGATCGCGGCGATCGTGAAGCTGATGAGGGAACAGCATATCGAAGGAATTGTCGATACGATTCCGACCTATTGTTCTCTGCTGGTAAATTATGATCCGCGGGTAATCCGCTATGAAGAGATGAAAAACTGCCTGGAAGCGCTGCTTCGCCTAGATATTAAGCTGGATTCCGGGAAAAGGACTATCGTGGAGATCCCGGTATGTTATGGGGGAGAATTTGGCCCGGATCTGGCTCATATTGCGGAGCATGCGGGGCTTTCCGAACAGGAAGTGATTGATATTCATTCTTCCAGGGATTATCTGATTTATATGCTCGGTTTTTTGCCAGGTTTTACCTATCTGGGAGGTTTAGATGAGCGGATTTTTACGCCGCGCCTTGCAAGCCCGAGGCTGGAGATCCCGGCGGGTAGCGTCGGCATCGGCGGGACGCAGACGGGAATTTATCCTATGGATTCCCCCGGCGGCTGGCAGCTGATGGGTAAGACTCCTGTAAAGACCTATGATCCGAACCGTAAGGAGCCGATCCTGGTGGAGGCCGGTCAGTATATCCGTTTCGTGCCGATTGACCGGGCGGAGTATGACCGGATCAGTGACTTGGTGGAGCGCGGAGAATATGAATGTGTGATCCACAGGGAGGTGTAATATGGGGATTCGTATCTTAAAAGCAGGTATGCTGACCACAGTGCAGGATCTGGGGCGCAATGGCTATCAGAGCCAGGGCTTTCCGGTTTCCGGCGTGATGGATCACCGTTCGTTCATGATTGCCAATCTGCTGGTAGATAATCCGGAAAACGAAGCTGTTCTGGAATTTACACTGATTGGTCCGACACTTGAGTTTACAGCGGACACGATTATCGCGATTACCGGCGGAGATTTCCAGCCGCAGTTAAACGGCAAACCGGCGCCGATGTATACGGCGATTTACATTCATAAGGGTGATACTCTCAAATTTGGCAGTGCCCGTACAGGGAGCCGGGGGTATATTTCTTTTTCGAGTTATCTTCAGATCCCGGTTGTGATGGGCAGTCGCTGTACAAATATGAAAGCTTCAATCGGAGGTTTTAAGGGCAGAAAACTGCAGGATGGGGATTATATCGGATTTCGGATTAAACGCCGTTACCTGCCGTTTTTCCTTTCCCGCAAACTCGAACTGGATGAGTTTGACCAGGAAGAAGCGACACTACGTGTTGTGATGGGACCGCAGGATAAAAAATTTACAAAAGAGGGGATCGCGACATTTTTAAACAGTGAATACACGGTGACCAGTGAGTTCGATCGTATGGGCTGCCGTCTGGAAGGACCTTATATTGCGTCAAAGGACGGGTCGGATATTATTTCGGATGGGATCTGTATGGGTTCGATCCAGGTTCCGTCTCATGGGAAACCGATCATCCTGCTTTCTGACCGACAGACGACCGGCGGGTATGCCAAGATTGCGACAGTTGCGACGGTGGATATACCCAAGCTGGTGCAGCGTAAGACGGACCATAAGATCCGCTTTAAGGCAATTACCGTGCAGGAAGCGCAGGATTTATATTTAAAGGAAATCAAAGAACTGAACAAGATGAGAAAGCAGATACATCGCCCGTGTAAAGAGGTTCTGGAATGTCGCCAGACCGCGCGCAGAGTGCGGCGGCTGTTTGAAGCATAATAGGGAAAGGAGCGTTTTATGATGGATTTGGAGAAGATCGCGGCGCTGGTGAAGATTGTTGAGGACTCCGCACTGCAGGAATTTGTATATAAAGATGAAAATGTAAAGATTGTGCTGAATAAGCGGGAAAATGCTCCGGTGATCGCTGCGGGCGGGATGCCGATGGCGCCTGTGGGTACGGTGCCGGCGGGCAGTCCGGCTCCTTCGGTAGAGGCATCCGCGGAGGAAGAGGAATCCTGCTTTATCACATCGCCGATTGTTGGCACCTTTTACAGCGCGTCTGCGCCGGATGTGCCGGCATATGTCCGCGTGGGCGACCGTGTAAAGGAGGGTCAGACTGTTTGCATCCTGGAAGCGATGAAACTGATGAATGAGATTCCGTGTGAGTTTGACTGCGAGATCGAAGCAGTACTGGTAAGTAATGAGCAGAAGGTCGAGTATGGTCAGCCGTTGTTCCGTGTGAAAAAATTATAGGATCGGAGGCTGAGCGATGATTCATAAAGTATTGATTGCCAATCGGGGAGAGATCGCGGTGCGGATCATCCGCGCCTGTCGGAATATGGGAATCCAGAGTGTGGCGGTCTATTCACGTGAGGACGAGAAGAGTCTGCATGTGCAGCTGGCCGATCAGCGTGTCTGTATCGGCGAAGGACCCGCGAAGTACAGTTATCTGGATATGGACCGGATCATTTCGGCGGCGCTGATCGTCGAGGCGGACGCGATTCACCCGGGATTTGGTTTCTTATCGGAAAACAGCACTTTTGTGCGGAAATGTAAAGAAAACGGACTGATCTTTATCGGTCCGGACGCAGATGTCATTGACCGCATGGGTAATAAATCTGCGGCGCGAAAGACGATGATGGATGCGGGCGTACCTGTTGTGCCGGGGACAAAAGAGCCGGTTTATGACGCAAAAGTCGGGCTGAAGCTGGCGCGAGAGATCGGTTATCCGGTGATGATCAAAGCGTCGTCAGGAGGCGGCGGCAAGGGGATGCGCATGGCGGAGCGTGAGGAAGACTTCGAAGAGCAGTTTAATGTGGCTCAGAGGGAGTCTGCGAATGCATTTGGCGATGACACGATGTATATTGAGCGCTTTATCGTAAATCCGAGACATGTCGAGATCCAGATTATGGCGGATTCTCATGGCAATGTGGTTGCGTTGGGAGACCGCGACTGTTCGGTGCAGCGCAATCATCAGAAGCTGATCGAGGAGTCTCCGTCTCCGGCAATTGATGACGCAACGCGTGCCAGGATGAATGAATATGCGATTCTTGCGGCAAAGACGGTCGGCTATACGAACGCGGGGACGATTGAATTTATTGTCGGCCAGCAGGGCGAGTTTTTCTTTATGGAGATGAATACGCGGATTCAGGTGGAGCATGGCGTGACCGAGATGGTTACGGGAACGGATCTGATCATTGAACAGATCCGGGTAGCGGACGGACTGGAGCTGAGCTTTACTCAGGAGGAAGTAAAGCCGCGCGGTCATGTGATCGAGTGTCGGATCAACGCGGAGATCCCGGCGTTAAATTTCATGCCGAGTCCCGGAGTGGTGCAGTCGATCCATCTGCCGGCGGGAAATGGAGTTCGAGTGGATACCTGTCTTTACAGTGGTTATCGCATTCCATCCGAGTATGATTCGATGATCGCGAAGGTGATTGTTCACGCGCCGGATCGTGACGCTGCGATCCGTAAGATGCGTACGGCTCTTGATGAGATGGTGATTATTGGCGTGGAAACGAATCTGGATTTTCAGTATCAGATTATGAACCATCCGATTTTCTGCAAGGGAAAGGCAGATACCGGGTTTATTGAGTCGTTTATGAAACCTTCGCGGAGGATGGAGAAAGCGTCGGAGTGAGGAGGGAGAAATCATTAATGTATCGCGTAGATTTAAACAGTGACCTGGGGGAAAGCTTCGGTAATTATACAATCGGTATGGATGACCAGATCATACCGTTGGTAACCTCGGCGAATGTCGCCTGCGGTTACCATGCTTCCGATCCGGTCGTGATGGCAAAGACGATTGCGACGGCAAAGACTGCGGGTGTGCGAGTGGGAGCGCATCCGGGGTTCCCGGATCTGATGGGCTTTGGCCGCAGAAATATGGCGGTTTCGCCGGCGGAGGCAAAGGCGTATGTATTGTATCAGCTGGGGGCGCTGGAGGCGTTTTGTCATGTAAATGGAGTAAAAATGCAGCATGTGAAGCCCCACGGAGCGCTTTATAATATGGCGGCGAAGGATTACGCGCTGTCCAGAGCAATCTGTGAGGCGATAAAAGAATTTAATCCGGATCTCATCGTCCTTGGCCTGTATGGAGGAGAGATGGTGCGGGCAGCGAAGGACCTGGGCCTGCGGGCAGCGATGGAGGTCTTTGCGGATCGTGCTTATGAGGAGGACGGTTCTCTGGTAAACCGGCGCAAAGAAGGCGCGATGATTACGGATGAGGAAGAGGCGATTTCACGTGTTGTGCGCATG
This sequence comes from Clostridiales bacterium, assembly GCA_021204025.1. GTDB lineage: Bacteria > Bacillota > Clostridia > Lachnospirales > Lachnospiraceae > Brotaphodocola. The sequence continues at coordinate 8,778 of JAJQAC010000062.1, forward strand.
ATCCGGGAGCAGAAGGTGACCGCGATCACCGGAAAAGATATTCCGATCCAGGCGGATTCTGTATGTGTACACGGGGACGGGGCAAAGGCGCTGGCCTTTGTCGCGAAGATCCGGGAGACGCTTGCAGAAGAAGGAATTGAGATCTGTCCGCTGGATGAGATTGTGTAGTTGATATCATGTGGATGATGCAGGAAAAATTTCCTCTATGTATAACAGGAAGAGCCGCGTGTTTTGATGAGCGGCCCTTTTCTTATTTCATAGGAAAGTGTGTCCTATGAAATAAAAAGTCTCCGACGGATCGCACTGCGGCGGAGTGGAATTATGTCGCTAAAGTGACCCGCCGCAGGCGGAGAATCCTGCTTTGCAGGATTCTTTTTCATTCCATAGCGTTGAAACTGTTCTGCAATAGAGTGGAATCACGAGCATAGAATTGAAATTATAATCATACGCATCGTAACGTTAGAAAAATAGTTAGAGAAATATCAGAAAAGTGTAGCTATCATATAAATTTTATGTTAAGATAAAAATAAATTGTTCCATACAAGTATACTACTTACGGTAAATGATCCATACTTTGCCATTTACGATAGCACCTCTGGGGGATGCGCACAATCATTGTAGTTTCGTTATGGAAAACAGGAGAAGTGAGGGGTAGCTATGAAGATATCGAAGCAGGTTCCGGGCGAGAATTCCCGAATGTACGCGCATCGGGTCATTCTGGAAAATATTATCAGCCTCGAGCTGCCTCCGGGCAGCGCTGTCAGTGAGAAGGAGCTTTCACTGGCGCTTAACCTGTCGCGGACGCCCGTCCGCGAGGCTCTGATTGAGATGAGCCGTCTCGGTCTGGTGGAAATCGTACCGCAGAGGGGCAGTTATGTGACCAAGATCGACTATGATCTGATTGATGAAGTGAAATTTATCCGGCTCTCACTGGAGCTTGCCGTAGTGAAACTGGCCTGTGAGACGGGAATCTCTGAGGAGAGTATGGGGCTTATCCGCAGTAATATGAAAGAGCAGAGAAAGTGTCTGGAGTCAGATGGTTCGGCGGCGGAACTGATGGAACTGGACAATCAGTTTCACAAGCTGCTTTTCCAGTCGGTGGGCAAATCGCGGGTGTATGATGTTGTTCAGGCGCAGATGTTTCATTTTGATCGACTGAGAATGCTTACTTTTCAGATCCTTGGTACAGAAAAAAGCAGCCAGACGGTAAACGATCATGAAAATATTGTTTATGCACTGGAGAAGAAAGACTGGGATCTGATGCAGATGGTGATGACCTGTCATTTGTCGCGGCATCTGATGGAAAAAGAAGAAGTAATCAAATATCATCCGGAATATTTTGTGTGATGCTTTCCGGTGAAGGAAACAGAGCAATAAAAGGAACAGAGCAGGGTGAAAAATCATCCTGCTCTGTTTCGTATAATAATAAAAAAGAAGGAAACAAATTTATTTACCGATCATCACGACAACCTTCATATAGCTGCCCGGATTTTTCTCAATGTCGCGGATAGTCTCCGGCGCCTCCTCAATGGAGATCGTCTTTGTGAGGATCTTCTGAATGTCGATCTTCTTCGTGTAAATCAGATCGATCGCTTCTTCAAATTCGCCCGCGCTGGTGCGGGCGCCGCGGATATCGATTTCCTTGCGGGTGATAGCGTCTGTCGGGAGCGGGGTCTCGGTCTTGGGCCAGCCGGTCAGCGTAATGCGTCCCGCGTGGCTGACATAGTCGAGCGTCGAGCGGATGGCCGCGTTGGCGCCGCTGCATTCCATGACCTGCTCGGCCATATTGCCATTGGTGATCTCGCGAATGCGTTCTACAGGATCTTCATTGCGGGAATTAATGGTATACTCGATGCCAAGTTCTTTCGCGTAGTCCAGACGTTCCTGAACCAGATCCAGCAGGATGGCGTGAGCGCCATAGACCTGAGCGATCATACCGGCGAGCAGGCCGATCGGACCGGCGCCGATGATGACGCAGTATTCACCGGCGGTCAGACCGCCTCTGTGGATCCCGTGGAGGGAGATCGTCAGGGGCTCCGCCATTGCGGCGTCAGTCCAGCTCATGTCTTCCGGCATTTTGACAAGCATATCGGCCGGATGGCAGAAATACTCGGACATACCGCCGTGTACATGTACGCCCAGCACATGGAGACTGGTGCAGCAATTCGTGCGGCCAATCTTGCAGGGGTAGCATTTCCCGCAATAAAGATACGGATCAACGATGACCTTATCGCCGGGTTTGAATCCTTTGGGGTTGTCCTCAGGGACGGACTCGATAATACCGGCGAGCTCATGGCCGATGATCCTTGGATAAGAAACCAGATTGTTGGTCCCGCGGAACGCTCCGATGTCGCTGCCGCAGATACCGGCGCTGATGATGCGGATCAGGGCTTCGCCTTCTTTCGGAACCGGTTTTTCCACTTCTTTGATATCGATATTCCATGGTTCGGCAAGGTAAACTGCTTTCATGAACATTTCCTCCTGATATTTTGCCAGTATCTGTCGTGAAGGATTTCAACGACAGATATTGGCTGATGGCTGAGTTGGTGTTATTAAATGTTGATGGTCAAATCGATGAAAGAGTACAGGGATTTAACCATCGGATAAATATGAGATTAAGCCAGATCGTCAAAGGTAAATACGATCTTACGGATGGATGGATCGCGGCTGTCGACAAAGTCAAAGGCCTCCTGTGCTTTGGTGAGCGGGAAGGTATGAGAGATGGAGCCGTTCAGATCCAGAGTGCCGGAGTTAATCATCTCGATCGCTTTGCCAAACATCTTATTCTGCAGGCGGGAACCGCGTACATCCAGCTCTTTGGAGGTGATCAGGAACTGGTTTGCCGGTACAGGATCATTGGAGAAGCCCATCGTCATCACACGGCCGGCATTGCCGGTTACGTTCAGCAGGGTCATCAGAGAATCCTTTGTGCCGGAGGAATCGATGGAGACGGTGGAACCATGTCCATAGGTGTATTCCTTTAACTTGGTATCGAGATCTTCCTTTAATACATTGATGGTATACTTAGCGCCGTTTTCTTTCGCTGCTTCCAGTTTATTATCCATGATATCCGCAACGATGATGTGGTCGCAGAGCTGGCGGGCAATCTTTAAGATGCTGCTGCCGAGTGCGCCTGCGCCAAGGATCAGGAGCATATCATCTTTGCCCAGCTGAGCGCGGGTGCAGGACTGGATCGCGATGGTGGTCGGCTCGATCATGACAGCGTCCGCATCCGACAGGGAATCCGGCAGGATGTAGCAGTCGCTTTCGGGAACAGCGATGAATTCACGGTATCCGCCGTCGATATGGACGCCTCTTACCTTAAGATTATCGCAGACATTGCCTCTGCCGATCTTGCAGGGATAGCAATGACCGCAGCTGGTTACCTGGTTGATGATTACGCGGTTGCCGACCTTTAAATTCTTTACATTTTCACCGATCTCATCCACGCGTCCGACCATCTCGTGACCGATAATGCGGGGATAGGTCGCGGCGGCATTGGTTCCGTGATAGATGCCGACATCGGAGCCGCAGATACCGGCGGCAGTCATGCGGACGAGGACATTGTTCTTTTCGTCGATCGAGGGTTTCTCGATATCAATAACACGCAGTTGATTAGGACTTACGATACGGACAGCTTTCATGATAAACACTCCTTTTCCTTAATTAAAATATGTACATTTACCAGATCAGTTTTGCTGATTCGGTAATTGTTAATGATTTGACAAGCTGGCATACTTGTATATAAGACAGTCTTGCACTTTTTTGAGTACTTGTCAATATTTTTTAATAAAAAAATTGAAATCCGTTAAAATTGCACAAAAAAGGTGAACTAAGTTTGTCTAATATCCCATGTTGCGCATCGGTGAAAAGTATGCTACCATACAAGTACAATGCCGAGGGGTTCAGAAATGACTTTGACCGGCGAAAAGTAAGAAGAATAAAGAAAAAGAGGAGGAAACACAATGAAGAAATTCAGAAAGATCGCGGCAGTGACCGCGGCGGCTCTGGCGTCAGTATCTCTGCTGAGCGCATGCGGAGGCTCATCCAGCAGTTCGTCGACCACAACGACAGCAGCGGCAGCTGAGGGAGAGCAGAGCGGCGGAGACGGAGCGGCGGCAGAGGTTGAGCAGATTGATCTGGTATTTGCTCATATCAATGCGGAGACCCACACCTGGCACAAGATGGCAGAGAAGTTCAAAGAACTGATCGAGGAGAAGTCCGGCGGTAACATTACCGTGACGATCTATCCGAACAATCAGCTGGGCAGCGAGATCGAGACAATCCAGTCCGCGATCGCCGGCATGGGTGACTGTGATATCGTGCTTACCGGTGAGTCGATGCAGACCTACGCAGAGGAGCTGGGTATCATCGGCATGCCTTACGCGATCACCAGTGACGAGCATATGGACGCAGTTCTGGAAGGCGAAGTTGGCCAGGAACTGGAAGATCTGATGCAGTCTGCAGGTTTAAAGGTGCTGGGCGCGATCAAGCGCGGTCCGCGTGAGATCACTTCTAATAAAGTAATCAACAGCCCGGATGATCTGCAGGGCTTCATCATCCGTACTCCGGAGTCCAAGATGACGATGGCAGCGTTTGAGGCGATGGGAGCAAAGCCGACCCCGATGGCATTCTCTGAGATCTTCACCTCTCTGCAGCAGGGCGTTATCCATGGTCAGGAGAACCCGCTGGCAAATATCTATGATGCTTCCCTGTATGAGGTTCAGGATTATGTCATCCAGACCGACCATCTGCGCGCATGGGTTTACTTCGCGATCTCTGACGCAAGATTCTCCAGCTTCTCTGAGGCGGCACAGCAGATGATTCAGGAGTGCGCTACTGAGGCGATTGATTACGAGCATGAGCTCTTCCTTGAGGAAGAATCACAGCTTCAGGCGACTCTGGAAGAGAAGGGTATGACCTTTATCGAGGTTGATCAGGAGCCGTTCAAAGAGAAAGCGGTCGAAGGCGTTCTCGCGGTTCTCTCGGACAAGCAGAAGGAAATCTATGAGAAGATGGTAGCAGCTGATCCGGCGGCCAATTAAGTCACAGTGAATTTCATTTGAGACATTTGCCGGTCTCCCATAAGGGAGCCGGCAAATCCTTTCTATGCGCAGGGGTGCAAAAGGAAGCTGGCAGTTCACGCCTCGCACTCCCGCGTGGCTGGCAGGGGAAATGTCCCTGCTCGATTGGGAATGTTAACATCCCGTTATGATAGGAGGCAGCATGAAAAAAATCATAAATATTTATAAGGACGTTATGGCGTACATCGGCGTGATCGGTCTGGTCGGATTTATCGCCAGCGTTCTGATCCAGGTAACCGCCCGTACCTTCCTGCCGACGGCGCCTAACTGGACGGAGGAAGCGGCCCGTTATCTCTTTATCTACATGGTGGCGTTCGCCGGTAATTCCGCGGTGCTTTCTGATGAGTATGTCGGCGTGGAGCTGCTGACGGATATTTTCCCGGAAGCTGTGCAAAAAGCGCTTAAGACGATTATTTTTATCGTCCTCGCTGGTTTTTCCGGTTTTGTCTTTGTCAACTGTGTCATCGGTTCCAAGGGACTTCTCGCAGTAACTCCGGCTTCGATGGTGTCGACGGCGCTGGAGATTCCGATGAAGTATATCTACTTTGCTGAGGTTATTCTCTTTGGATGCTATGTCATCAGCTTTCTGATGAGAGTATATCTGGTATTTGCCAAGAAGGAGGAGGAGTAAAGTTTGAAACTGAGAGGTAGCGGGTAGAGAAAAACAAGAAGGCATCACAAACA
>JAJQAC010000069.1 GCA_021204025.1 Clostridiales bacterium
TAAATAGTGCTTGGATGGGTAGCTAAAATGCTGATTAAATCAGCGTTTCCCTAAAGCAGAAAGCAGTGCATTTTTAATTGCTGATATTAAAAGACGGGACGATTTTCCGCTGCTTAATACAGATGCAAATATTTTTCTGGAAAACCGGTATGTCGGAGCGACACATATTAATCCGGAAAATATAACAGAAAATTTAGAAATTTCTCTGGGACGTGATCACAGTATAGCTGTGCAGAGACAAAAAGTAAGGCAGTATCAGTCAAGAACATTAATAGGGAATATCAACCGAAAAGAATTTGAATATCGACTTGTCATCCGCAATGGCAAAAACAGTCCGATTCACGCAGTGATTAAAGACCAGATCCCGGTTTCTACAGATGCTAAAATTCGTGTAGGGACAAGTGAATTATCCGGAGCCAGGCTGAATCCGGAAGATGGAATGTTAGAATGGAACAAAAATCTATATGCAAGAGAGGAGCTTATATTAGAAATCAGATTCTGCATAAGCTATCCTGTGGGATATCGTATCTGATGTATGCATTTTCGTAATGGGCTCCTGCCCCCAATGTGGTCTGAAATATGGTGTTGCACTTTAAGCATGACCTGTATGTCATCAGAGCCATCATTCCGGTTCCCGCTAATGTTTCATGGAATTGATATTGATGAATATAACGCAGTTATCCGTCTGCCCAAAGTGCGGAAAAAAGCTAAAAGAAGGGGCGAGATTTTGCAGTTCTTGTTGAGCATCAATTACCGCGCATAAAAGGAATCCTCAGTTAGTTAAACGGAAAGGATTCGGAGTTGCACGGGCTGCTCCATTCGAATATCCTGTTGACTATATTCATATTATTTCAAATGGGAAATTTTCAGGAAGTTTTTTATATGTTCAAGGGTACCCAATGGGAATAAAAGTGAGATTGATCTTAACATTTCCACAGAAATAAGCTATAATCAAATCATTCAAAATTCGAATACGCTGATATCGCAACAGGAGAGGGGGCCGCAGAGCGCATGGGAATCTATTTGAATCCGGGAAATAAGAGCTTCCAGACAATCGTCAATGGAACTTATATCGATAAAACAGGCCTGATTGATTATATAAACAGTACGATCGATACACCCTTAAAATTAACAAGTTTTAGCCGTCCTCGCCGTTTTGGAAAGTCATTTGCTGCGAAGATGTTGTGCGCATATTATGATAAGAGCTGCGATTCTCGGTTCCTTTTTGAAGGATTGGAAATATCGAAAAAAAATTCTTTTGATTCATATTTAAATAAATATGATGTGATTTATCTGGATATGACATGGTTTATTTCCCGCTCAATAACCAAGGGAAATAATGTAGTTCTTGATATGCAGAATGCGGTGATTAAAGAATTGAAACTTAAGTTTTCGGATTATATCAGTGAAAATGAAACATATCTTCCTGAGGCGCTTTTAAGCGTTTCTGCAAAAACCGGCGATCCGTTTATCGTGATCATAGACGAATGGGATGCGCTTTTCCGTGAGGCAAAAGATGACCATGTGATTCAAAGAGAATATGTACAGCTTTTACGAGGACTTTTTAAAGCAGGAACGACAACAGATACAACCATTGCAGCTGCGTATATGACCGGTATCCTTCCGATTAAAAAATATGGAACAGAGTCAGCTCTGACAGATTTCAGAGAATACACCATGACAAAGCCTGGAAGACTCGCTGAGTATGTGGGGTTCACAGAAGCTGAGGTAAGGCAGTTATGTGCGGACTACCAGATGAATTTTGAGGATGTGCGCACCTGGTATGATGGATATTCATTTAGCAGGGTCGAACATGTGTATAGTCCTGATTCCGTGATGAACGCTTTGCAAGAAGGAGAGGTTCTGAATTATTGGACACAGACTGAGACCTTTGAAAGCCTGAAGGAATATATTGGGATGGATTACGATGGTCTGAAAGATGCCATTGTTGAAATGCTTGGCGGAGGTCATGTAGGAATTAAGATCAGTACTTTTCAGAATGACATGACTTCATTTAACAACAAAAATGATGTATTGACTCTTCTCGTGCATCTCGGTTACCTTGCCTATGATGCTGACAAAAGAAAGGTTTATATTCCGAATCTGGAAGTGGCTGAGGCGTTCGAGGATGCAGTTAATAACGAAAACTGGGGAATTGTAGGTGAGGCGATTGCTGATTCGGAAAAGTTGCTGGAAGCCACTCTCAGTGGAGATGCCGTTGCAGTAGCAGATGCACTGGAAAGGATCCATAGTTCGGTATCTTCCGTGCTACAATATAATAACGAAGCGTCTCTAAGCTGCGCAATTACAATTGCATATTATACGGCAAAGAGATTTTATAGTATCGTACGCGAACTTCCTGCAGGAAAGGGATTTGTGGATATAGCGTTTCTTCCAAGAAGAGATATTGATAAACCAGCCATGATTATTGAACTTAAATATGATAAGGATGCTGACACAGCGATCCGACAGATTCATGAAAATCGATATGATGGGGAATTGAAGAATTATTCTGGTAATCTGCTTCTTGTAGGAATAAACTACGATAAAGAAGCAAAGGGGACGGATGCAAAAAAACACAGTTGCATCATCGAAAAAGTCTGACAGAATGAAAAGGCATAGATGTTAAAAGACAGAGGGGAAACCAACAGAGAAGATCATATTTCTAAGGTTGACAATCCTCCACGATAATGGTAGTATTAACATCAGAAGTTGAAGTAGAGGTTGCGTGAAGCATGAGTAATCTGCCGGATGTTCCAGAGACAGAAGAAAGCGGATGAAAGGGTGGACGCCGAAGGCAGAGAGAAGCTGGATATCGTTGCCTGGGCGTCGGGTGAAGAACCCGGCGACTGTTATCGCTGTGATTAAGAGACAGGATGGAGAGCTACTCTGGCAAGAAGATTGCGCAAAGGGCTGATATTTCAATTCGGTCCTTTTTCTTTATTCTTATGAGCGGATATGAAAATTTTGCGGCTTGTGCCGTTTCCACCCTGACCGATGACTAAAATCAATCAAATTTAAAAGGAGGAGTATTGTATGGCTATTTTCAAAGGCGCCGGTGTCGCGCTGGTGACTCCGTTTCATGCAGACGGGAGCGTCAATTATGATAAGTTAAAAGAACTGCTGGAGGAGCAGATCGCAGGGGGCACAGACGCGATTATTATCTGTGGAACAACCGGCGAGTCGGCGACGATGAGTCATGAGGAGCATCTGGATGTGATCCGTTATACCTGTGACGTTGTGAATAAGCGGATCCCGGTGATAGCAGGTACCGGTTCCAACAGTACCGCGGAAGCGATTCATCTGTCAGTCGGAGCGGAGAAAGCCGGGGCAGACGGACTGCTGCTGGTGACGCCTTATTATAATAAAGCGACACAGAAAGGACTGATTCAGCATTATACCGAGATCGCCGGTAAAGTGTCTCTGCCAATCATCCTGTATCATGTACCGAGCCGTACCGGAGTAACCATGACACCGGAGACGATCGTGACCCTTTGTAAAAATGTGCCGAATATCGTAGGGATCAAAGAGGCAAGCGGGAACTTCTCCGCGATCGCGCAAATCATGAATCTCGCGGATGGTTGTGTAGATCTGTATTCAGGCAATGACGATCAGATCGTACCGCTCTTATCTCTGGGAGGGATCGGTGTGATTTCGGTATTATCCAACGTGGCGCCCCGTCAGACTCATACTATCTGTGAGAGCTTCTTTACCGGTGACGTTGCTAAGAGCGCGAAGCTGCAGCTGGAGGCGGTTCCGTTAATTAACGCGCTGTTCAGCGAGGTGAACCCGATCCCGGTGAAAGCCGCGATGAATATGATGGGCAAAGAAGTAGGGCCTCTGCGTCTCCCATTGACTGAGATGGAGGAGAAGAATCAGGAAAAGCTGAAAGCTGCGATGCAAAACTATGGAATCCTGTAAAAAATCATAATGGGAGGAAGAATCATGACCAGAATCATTATGCATGGCTGTAATGGAAAGATGGGACGCGTGATCACCGGACTGGCGGAACCAATGACCGATCTGGAGATTGTTGCCGGTGTGGATATCACAGATCCTGGTATTCACTCATATCCGGTATTTACGAGCCTGGAGGCCTGTGATGTGGAAGCAGATGTAATCGTGGATTTCGCGTCCGCAAAAGCTGTGGATCATCTGCTGGATTACTGTGTGGCAAAGAAAATGCCGTTAGTGCTCTGTACGACCGGACTTTCTGAGGATCAGATCAAAAAGATAGAAGAAGCATCCAGGCAGACTGCAATTCTCCGATCATACAATATGTCTCTGGGAATCAATATGCTGTTAAAGATTCTGCAGGATGCGGCAAAGGTACTGGCAGGCGCCGGCTTTGATGTGGAGATCGTGGAGAAACATCATAACCAGAAGGTAGATGCTCCGAGCGGGACAGCGATCGCTCTGGCAGATTCGGTCAATGAGGCGATGCAGGGACAATATCATTACCGTTATGACCGATCATCGGTTCGTGAGAAACGTGACACGAAGGAGATCGGCATATCCTCTGTGCGAGGCGGTTCTATCGTTGGAGAACATGATGTGATCTTTGCCGGGCCAGATGAGGTAGTCACGTTCTCCCATACCGCGTATTCAAAGGCGGTCTTTGGAAAGGGAGCGCTGGAAGCCGCAAAGTTTCTGGCGGGGAAAGAATCAGGGCTTTATCATATGGCGGATGTAATTGAGGCGAATTCCTGACCGCAGGATTGCCATTATTTTCCTTTTCTGTAAGAAGCGGTAAATTGTAAATTCTCCCTGTGCGGATCGATCTGAATAATCACGCTCTTTTGCAGCATACTAAGATCGGAAATAAAATCAGACTGCGATAAGCGAAAGGAGAATATGTTATGAAAAAAGCAAAAGCACTGATGCTTGTGCTGATGACCGTTGCCGCTGTGCTGGCGCTGACAGCCTGCAGCAGACGGAAATCATCCGACGGTTCTGATGCTTCTACTTCCGGCGCGATCGAAAGTACGACAGGCGGGACATCTGACAGTGATTCTGGCAATACAGCGGGAGGAACATCGGAAAGTGATAGCTCCGGTATTACGGGAGGCTCGGACTCGGGTACCGGCATGAACGGAGAAGGGACAAACGGCGGCAATTCAGGCAGCAGCAATACCGGGGAAAATAATACGGATACTGAGAGCGGAGGCGTGATCGACGGTCTGATCGATGACGCGGAGACGGCGGTGGATGATCTGGCCGATGAGACAACAGTTGCCGATTAAAAGAGAATATTTTAGGAAATTAAGAATAAACGTCAATGGAAAACGGGCTCTGCGGAGTCCGTTTCTGCTTGTTTGCGAGAGTCATCTACGGAGCGAGGATTTCACTGACCGTAGGATTTTCAGTGGGGATCACAGCCGGAATTCTCGGTATGATGATTGGCCTTTATGCGAGTACCAATAAAGTAGCCGATAATATCCTGATGAGGATTTGCGACGGATTGAAAGCGATCCCCAGTACGCTGCTGGCGATCACACTGATGACTGTACTTGGTGCTGACATCAAAAATGTGATTATCAGCCTTGTCATTGTCAATGTCCCGAATATGGCACGTCTGGCAAGAAGTCAGGCTCTGGTCGTGCGCGAGCAGACCTATATCGAAGCGATGAGATGCCTCGGAGCGAAAAAGGGAAGGATTCTCTGGAAACATGTTGCGCCAAATATCCTTTCTCCTGTGATTGTGCAGATGACCTTTGTCTTTGCATCAGCGATTATCACCGAGGCGGCTCTGAGTTTTCTGGGAGCTGGTGTCCCTGCGCCGTCGCCGAGCTGGGGGAACATTCTCAATGAAGGAAAAAGCGTGATTTATAACGCATGGTGGATGATCGTATTCCCTGGGGCGTTTACCGCTTTGACCGTGCTGGGTCTGAATCTGTTGGGTGACGGAGTTCGTGATTTCATGGATCCTATGAGCAATTAATGTGGGAGGAAATGGCTATGGCAGAAAAAATATTGGAAGTGGATAACCTGAGTACCCAGTTTAAGACCGAACGGGGACTTTTAAAGGCCATAGACGGAGTGTCGTTTGACGTTTATGAGGGAGAGATGCTGGGAATCGTGGGGGAATCCGGCTGCGGCAAGAGCGTTACGTCTCAGTCAATTTTACGGCTTTACGACGAGAAGCGTCTGGTTAATTATACGGGGGAAATTCGTTTCGCCGGACAAAATCTGCTTGACCTTCCGGAAAAACAGATGCAGAATATTCGTGGAGAGAAAATATCCATGGTATTTCAGGACGCGCTGAGTTCACTGAATCCGGTTTTTACGGTGGGCAATCAGATCCAGGAGTCGCTGATGATTCACAGCAATATCTCACGGAAGGAAGCAGCCCGAAAGGCGGTAGAGCTTCTTGATCTGGTCGGCATCCCTGATCCCGAGAAAAGATATTCTCAGTATCCGTTTGAACTTTCGGGCGGGATGCGGCAGAGAGTGATGATTGCCGTGGCTCTGGCGTGCGGTCCGCAGATTCTGATTGCGGATGAGCCGACAACTGCGCTGGATGTGACGATTCAGGCACAGATCATGGATCTGATTGTTGAGATGAATCATAAGTTCCAGATGGGAGTTATGCTGATTACACATGATCTGGCTGTGGTCGCGGAAACATGCAGCCGGGTGATTGTTATGTATCTGGGACAGATCGTTGAGGAAGGCCTGGTAGAAGATATTTTCGACCGTCCGATGCATCCGTATACGAGAGGACTGATGGCGTCTATCCCTAAGCTGGACAGCAAAAAGGGAGAACGTCTGCATCAGATCCGGGGAAATGTTCCTTTGCTGAGCCAGATTCCGGAAGGGTGCCGGTTTGCGCCCCGTTGTCCTTATGCGACGGAACAGTGTCGCAGCCAGATGCCGGAGCTTCGCAGGATCAATGATACTCAGAAAGTCCGCTGTCACCAGGTTCAGTTATTGGAAGAATTTTCATCGGAGGTGGGCTGAACATGGAGGATAAGAAAGAGAAAAAGGTTGTTTTAAGCGGCAGAAATATCAAAAAATATTTTCCGGTTCATTCCGGGCTGGGTAAATCAAAAAAATATGTAAAAGCAGTCGACAATATTGACATCGATATCTATGAAGGCGAGATCTACGGACTGGTCGGTGAAACTGGCTGTGGGAAAAGTACTCTGGGACGCACTCTGATCCGGTTGGTGGAACCAACCGAAGGGAAGATCGAACTGCTTGGCAGGGATATCACTTCGCTGAAAAGCGAGGAGATGCTCCCCCTGCGCAGGAATGTGCAGATGGTCTTTCAGGATCCGTACACTTCGCTCGATCCCAAACAGAAGGTTGGCGAGATCCTGATGGAAGCTCTGGAAATTCATGGGATGGGTTCCAAAGCGGAGAGAATGGATGTGGCCATGGAGATCATGGATAAAGTTGGTCTTCGTCCGGAACATTTTTATCGCTATCCGCATGAATTCTCCGGCGGTCAGAGACAACGTGTCGGTCTGGCGAGAGCACTGATCCTGAATCCAAAGATTATTGTATGTGATGAGCCGGTTTCCGCACTGGATGTGTCAATCCAGGCCCAGATTATTAATCTGCTGCAGGATTTGCGCGAACGCGATCATATCTCATTTCTGTTTATCGCGCATGATATGAGCGTGGTCAAATACGTTTCGGATCGGGTGGGTGTGATGTATCTCGGTCATCTGATGGAAGAGGCGGAGACAGAGGTATTGTTTGCTGATACAAAGCATCCATATGCACAGGCTCTGCTGTCAGCTGTGCCGAATCCGGATCCCCATACAAAAAAAGAGCGGATCCTGTTAAAGGGAGACCTGCCCTCACCGATGGATCCTCCTTCGGGCTGTGTGTTCCATACGAGATGTCCGTATGCAACAGAAAGGTGCGCATGTCAGACGCCGGTGCTGCATGAGGTTTCTCCCGGACATAAGGTAGCCTGCCTGAAATATGAGGAGGGAGTGGCAGCAGATTAGAAGTTTCAGACAGAAGAACCTGTCGGGAATTGTGTGAGGGACTGCAACAGGAAAAATGTTTTCGAAACTGTAGAAGAAAGAGGAACAGACAGTGGATCATGAATGTAAAAAATATTTATCTGCGATTGATGAAAAAGAAGAAAAATTATGTCAGTTAAGCGATAGCATCTGGGATCATCCGGAGACGGCATTTACGGAGTTTCTTTCTGAAAAAGCGCAGATTGATTTTTTCCTTTCCGAAGGTTTCACCGTTACGGAAAAGGCTTATGGAGTAGAAACGGCGTTTTACGCAGAGTATGGAAGCGGAAGTCCAAGAATTGGTGTGCTGGGAGAGTATGACGCATTGTCAGGACTTGACCAGGTATCCGGAATCGTGGAGAAAAAATCAGAAAAGCCCGGCGCCTGTGGTCACGGCTGTGGTCATAATCTGCTGGGGGTCGGAGCGGCCGCCGCTGCTCTTGCAGTAAAACGATATCTGGAGGAAGGACACCCGGGGACGATCGTTTATTACGGATGTCCGGGTGAAGAAGGCGGATCCGGGAAAGCATTTATGGCGCGCAACGGCGCATTTCGTGATCTGGATTGTGCGCTGACGTGGCATCCGTCTACCTTCAATGAGGTTGTGAAAGACAGTACGCTGGCAAATTTCCAGCTTCTGTATACGTTCCATGGGACAGCTGCCCATGCGGCTGCCTGCCCGGAGATGGGGCGCAGTGCGCTGGACGCGCTGGAGCTGATGAATGTCGGCTGCAATTTTCTGCGGGAGCATATGAGTGAAAAAGCGCGCGTTCATTACGCGATTACCGATACCGGCGGATATTCGCCAAATGTTGTGCAGGATCAGGCAAAAGCGATTTATCTGGTACGGGCGCCAAAACTGGGAGAGGCGCATAACCTGCTGGAACGGGTTCATAAGATCGCCAAGGGCGCAGCTCTGATGACAGAGACAGAAGTGAGTTATGAACTGATCAAATCCTGCGCAAATGTTGTGTCGAACCGTGTGCTGGAGGGTGTGATTTATAACGCGATGTGCGAGGTCGGCGTTCCGGAATATACGGAGGAGGAATATGGAAAGTCGGCGGCCTACAGCGCGACGGCGCCGGCAGGAGCCGGAAGGGATTACATCAGCCGGATCGAAGACCATCTGATTCCGGAGAATGTTCGCTTTCTCAAAGATCACGCGCAGGATCGTCTTTATGATTTTATCGTTCCGTATGAGGAAGTACACCGGGTAAATGTCGAGGGAGGTTCGTCTGATGTTGGCGATGTCAGCTGGCAATGCCCGACTGCATGGATCCATACGGCGACCTGGGCGCCAAAGACTCCGGGACATTCCTGGCAGGTTGTTTCCCAGGGGAAATCTTCGGTTGCGCACAAGGGGATGCTCTACGCCGGAAAAAGTATGGCTCTTGCGGCAATGATGCTCATGGAGGATACCAGTCTCCTGGCGGCTGCGAAAGCGGAGTTTGACGAAACGATGGCGGGTCAGACCTATATCCCGATTCCGGATGGCATCCGGCCAAAGGCAATCAACCGGATATAAAATGCTGAAAATGTAGCTGAATTTATAAATATTCGATTGACAAAGCAACATTATCCGGGTATAATATCATAGGTTGTGATCTGGATGAAGACCAGTTACTCGGTAACAGGTTATTGCTGAATCTCCCGATGAGACTTCTTTGTAGAGAGTGATGTCGGTTATCCAGGATATATATTTAGAGTTTAAGGAGGTGTTAACCATGTCTATCTGTCCAAAGAATAAGTCGTCAGCTGCGAGAAGAGATAAGCGCAGAGCGAACTGGAAAATGAAATCCATGAATCTGGTCAAGTGCAGCAAGTGCGGTGCTCTGATGATGCCTCATCGTGTGTGCAAGGCCTGCGGCTCTTACAACAAGAGAGAGATTGTCTCGGTAGAAGACTAAGTTTGTAAATATTTTAAATGGTAGTAAGGTAACGGTTCGGGTTGTTTCCGGGCCGTTATTTTTGTCTATATGCACACGGACGGATATGGAAATTTTGTAGCTGACGCTGCATCCGCCCGTCGCGGCGAATAAGAGCCGGCAAGCCGCCTCTTATTCGATTTTATAGTTTGTCTTGCTCTCATAACTGATTTATAATACAATAGCAAAAGAAAACACAGTTGCAAAAAAGGAGATCATCAGGATGAAAAGTATTTTACTTGTTATCGATATGCAGAATGATTTTATTGATGGAAGCCTGGGGACGGAGGACGCGTGCCGGATCGTGCCCGGAGTCATTGAAAAGATCAGGGAAGCGGTGAAAAATGGTGACAGAGTCATTTATACCAGAGATACTCATGGTACGGACTACCTGCAGACACAAGAGGGACGTCTCCTTCCGGTTGAACACTGCATCCGGGATACGGCAGGCTGGCAGATCCGGGAAGATGTTCTTGCGGCAGCCAATGGCAACGAGGAGGTCATTAACAAACCTTCTTTCGGTTATACCGGATGGGCTCAGGTTTTGCGGGAAGAATATGACACGATCACATTGATCGGACTCTGTACGGATATCTGTGTCGTATCCAATGCGTTAATTCTGAAAGCGATGTATCCGGAAACCCATGTGGTTGTGGATGCAGCCTGTTGCGCGGGAACGACACCGGAAAGACATCAGGCGGCGATCCGGACTATGGAATCCTGCCAGGTGGAAATTCACTGAAAGAAATTCATTGAAAAAAGGAGGATCAGCAATGAAGATTTCTTTATCCGAGGTGTGTGCAGTCGATGGAAGAGAACGAAATTATACCTGTGAGATCGGGATGGAAGTCTTTCCGTCGCCCGATGGTGATTATGAAGTTACTCAGAAGGAACCGGTAACACTTCATATCGTTAATAACGGAGATCAGAAGCTGAAAATCACCGGCAGGCTGCATCTGACGCTTTCGATCCCCTGCAGCCGATGCCTGGAGCCGGTCGAGGTTCCGTTTGACCTGGATATCGAACAGGACGTGGACTGTAAGATGACAGAAGAAGAGCACCGGGAAAATCTTGAGGAACAGCCTTTTATCGAGGGTTATGATCTGGATATCGATCATTTCGTCTGCAACGAGCTGCTGTTAAATCTTCCGATGAAAGTTCTGTGCAGGGAAGATTGTAAGGGATTATGCAGCAAATGCGGCGCGAACCTGAATGAACATCCCTGCACCTGCGACAGAGGATCGCTGGATCCACGGATGGCGGCGATCCAGGATATTTTCAGACAGTTTAATCAGGAGACGATGTGAGAAGGGTCAGATATCCTGCTCTTTGACCGGAAATCCGGGAAAGTGTATCAGTGCCGGAAGCCTTTCGTTTGGCTGATCAGGTTTGTTTTTAAATTTATTGACAATTTTATAAAATGGTTATACAATAGCAGAAATGGATGGCACAAGGGCCAGGAAAAGGGGTGCCGTCCATTTCTTAATTTTATATCAGATATTGGAAACAAAAAGAACCTTGATTTCGGTATTTTATTACATAATCGGGAGATGAGAAATTATGGATGACTTCCGGAATTGAAGGAAATCAAACCAGGACATCATGTCGCCTGTATTCCGGCGGACGGCCAGGAAGCGGTCGCAGAATAACAGGAAGGAATCAGGTGATTGATAAGGAGGAAGAGATCATCAGGGATTCGGGAATCACCGGCGTCAGGGCAGCTTATGACAACCCGCGAGGAGGCAATCTGGTATCCGTAAAAGACCCGATTGTGAGAACAGCGCGGGAGTGCGTAAGAGAACTGACCGGTGAAGATCTGATCCCTTCCTATCAGTGGGCCAGCAGTGATACCCGATATTTCAGGGAAGCAGGGATTCCTGCTATCCAGTTTGGACCATCCAATACCGTCGGAATTCATAATTATAATGAGACTGTAAATACAGAAGATATTATCATCGCGTGTAAAGTTTACGCAGCCATTATTCTGGAACTGGTAGGATAAAAATTCATGAACAGAGAGGAGAATCTGCCTGTTTTTACACAGACAGATGACATCAGAAAATATGGATATCGAAATGTTCGGACGTTTCAGCAACGCCTTTGGACCAAGTGGATTTGAGGAAGAGGTTGTGCGCGTCATAGCGGAGTATTGTCAAAAATATGAACTCAGCACAGATGCCATGTGTAATCTGTATGTAAACATGCAGACATGTCCGACACAAAAGCCGGTTATTCAGCTGGACGCACACACGGATGAATGTGGGTTTATGGTACAGACGATTCACGATAATGGCTGTCTGGGGATCCTTATGCTTGGAGGGATCGTCCTGAGTAACCTTCCTGCTCATTCGGTTATCATTCGCACCCGAAAGGGGAAAAAAGTCCGGGGAATCATCACATCAAAACCGATTCATTTTATGAATGAGAAAGAAAGGGCTTCGCAGGAACTGAATATTGAATCTTTGTATGTCGATATTGGAGCAACAAGCCGACAGGAGGCTGAGGAAATATTTGGCGTTTCGGTGGGCGATCCGATCATTCCGGATGTCACTTTTTCATATGATGAGGAACAGGGAATCTGTTTCGGGAAGGCTTTTGACAACCGTGCAGGATGTGCCTGTATTGTCGATACGATGGAACAGCTGTATGACGAACGGAATCAACTGGCTGTACATGTGACCGGGGCTTTTGCTTCTCAGGAAGAAGTAGGGATGAGAGGAGCCTCAGTTACCGCACAGATCATAAAGCCGGATCTGGCTATTGTATTTGAAGGATCGCCTTCCGACGATTTTTTCTTTCGTGTTACTCAGACACAGGGTAAAATGAAAGGGGGAGTTCAGATCCGGAGGATGGATAACAGTTATATTTCCAATCCTCGTTTTATTGAATTTGCAGAAAAACTGGCAGATCGATATGGAATCCGCTATCAGGAAGCGGTCCGTCGGGGTGGAAGCACAAATGCGGGAAAGATCAGCCTGACAGGGAAGGCAGTTCCCGTGCTGGTGCTTGGCGTACTATGCCGTTATGTACACAGCCATTATAATTTTTGCGCGCGAGAGGATCTGGAAGCCGCGAGCAGACTGGCTGCCGAAGTAATACGTGGATTGGACAGAGATGTGATCAACCATATCTGCGGGCACAATATACTAAAACATGATTTCTGATCATTTATTATCGGGTTTTCCGGAATAATGGGGAGGAAAACATCTTGTAAACAACCTTTTCGTGTAGTAAAATACAATCATATGATTGCACAACAGCCGGTACGGAAATTATAATTGATGGGGGTATCCGGCAGTGCGGAAAGGATGGTACATATTATGCAAACATGGGTTAACAGTATCGTCAGTATGATTACATCTGCAGGGGGAAAAATAATTCTTGCGATTGTCGTATTTTTTATCGGCGATATCATTATCAAAGGTCTTGTCAATACGCTGCAGAGAAATGCGGCTTTCGCAAAGATCGAGGATACGGTAAGGTCTTTCAGCATCAGTTTAATCAAGGGACTGCTCTATGTGATTCTGGTTGTTGCGGTAATCGGGATTCTGGGCGTGCCGATGGCATCCGTGATCACGGTACTTGCTTCTGCCGGTGTTGCGGTCGGTCTGGCTTTGCAGGGAGCTCTTTCCAATCTGGCAGGCGGTATTATGCTGATGGTATTTAAACCATTCCGGGTAGGCGACTTTGTGGAAGCTTCCGGAGCGACAGGAGTGATTCAGGAGATCACACTTTTTTATACCACGTTTCTTTCTCTGGATAATAAGCGCATTACAGTTCCGAACGGTAACCTGATGAATGCGAATATTGTAGATTATTCATCGGAGGAACTCAGACGGGTTGATCAGACCTACACCTGTGCAAAAAGCGAGAGTCCGGCAAAGATACAGGCTCTTTTGATGACTGTGATCGAAAAACAGGAAAAAGGATTAAAGAGTCCGGAACCGTTTGCCCGTTTAAGCGGCGGCGATAATGAGTCGATGGAATTCACAGTGCGTGTATGGTGCAAAAATGAAGATTACTGGGATCTGTATTTTGATCTGACTCAGGATATTGTAGAAGCTTTTGCGGCAAATGGAGTACAGCAGCCGGCGAAGAGACTTACGGTTGATCGGCAGTAAGCAGTCATCTGTACAGCCTGACAGGGAATCCGAATGGGCGGCAAAGCGGAGAATTTTATGAATCGACGGGAACTTTTAAAAAATACCGGGCTTTTTGTTCTGGATATGGACGGGACGTTTTATCTGGAATCGCAGATACTGGATGGGGCGCTTGACTTTTTAAGACAGGTGGAACGTCTCCGGAAAAAATATCTGTTTTTTACCAATAATTCTTCCCGATCGGCAGAGGCCTATATGGATAAACTGGCGGGGATGGGAGCCCGGATTACCAGAGAGCAGATTATGACGTCCGGTGACGTTATGATCCAGTATTTAAAAACCTGCTATCCGGGAAAAACGGTATATCTGCTGGGGACGCCCGATCTGGAACGATCCTTCCGGGAAGGGGGAATCCCTCTTACTGAGGACCATCCACAGATTGTGGTAGTCGGTTTTGACCAGACTCTCACGTATGACAAACTGTCCAGAGCCTGTAAGTTTATCCGCAGTGGCGCGGAATTTCTGGCAACACATCTCGATATTAATTGTCCGGTCAAGGATGGATTTATCCCGGATTGTGGGGCAATCTGTGCGGCAATTTCATTATCAACGGGGAAAACTCCCAGATATGTGGGGAAACCTTTTGCAGAAACGGTTGATATGATTCTGAAAGTGACTCAGATGGAGAAAACAAAGATTTCTTTTGTCGGTGATCGTATTTATACGGATGTGAAGACGGGAGTAAATAATGGCGCCAATGGAATTCTTGTTCTCTCCGGTGAAACTAGACCGGAGGATCTGTATCAGTCGGATGTGGTTCCGGACGCAGTCTTTCAGGATCTGAGAGAAATGGCAGAGATGATGAAAACGATGGAAACTGCTGAAAGCTGAACTACGGGCAGTCGGGAATGACTAAGACATACATACTTTTTTATCTTATAGGGAAGTTCATCCTATAAGATAAAAAGCCCTCCGGGCGGGGCGCTGAGCGCCAGTGGCGCTCGTTCAGCGCCGACCGAAACGGAGTGTAGAGCGCACTCGCGCGTAGGGAATTATGTCGCTGAAGCGACCGCGTCTACGCTCCGCTTCGGTCGTTGCTAATCGAGTGCCACTGGCACTCAGCAACGGCGCGAGAATGCGCCAAGGCGCATTCTTTGTTCTAAGATGATCAAGGAAGGGAAAGCGGTTCCCTGAGAGCCGTTTCCCTTTTTTGTTTTTTGTATTGATTTTGAAAACATTATCGAGTATAGTATTATCGAATGGAAAACATCATCAGATGATGCGGAGGATGACAAAATGATAAAAGTTGCGCTGGATGCGATGGGAGGAGATAACGCCCCGGCCGAGATTATAGAAGGCGCCGTAGCTGCAGTCAGAGAGCGGAAAGATATTCTGGTTATGGTTGTCGGCAGGGAAAAAGAAATTAATGCAGAATTAAAAAAACATACTTATCCAAAGGAGCAGATCCAGGTAGTACCCGCGTCAGAGGTGATTGCGACTTCCGAGCATCCGGTCAAGGCAATCAGGGAAAAGAAGGATTCATCTATGGTTGTCGGATTAAAACTTGTGAAAACAGGAGAGGCAGACGCTTTTGTGTCTGCCGGTAATTCCGGCGCAATTCTGGCGGGCGGACAGATTATCATCGGCAGGATTAAAGGGGTGGAAAGGCCTCCGTTTGGAGCGCTGATTCCAACGGAGCAGGGAATCTCTCTGCTGCTTGACTGTGGGGCGAGTGTTGACCCGCGGCCATCCATGCTTGTGCAGTTCGCGCAGATGGGTTCTATTTACATGGAGCATGTAATAGGTATAGAGAAACCGAGTGTCGGGATTGTCAATATCGGAGCAGAAGAGGAAAAAGGCAACGCGCTTGTACAGGAGACTTTTCCTCTGCTGAAAGCATGCCGGAATATTCATTTCGTTGGGAGCGTGGAAGCCCGTGATATCCCGAAGGGCGGTACGGATGTAGTTGTCTGTGACGCTTTTACCGGCAATGTCGTTTTAAAAATGTACGAGGGAACAGCCGCTATGCTTTATGGCGTCATGAAAAAGGGACTGATGAGCAGTCTGCGCAGTAAGCTGGGAGCATTGTTGATTCTGCCGGCGCTGAAAAAGACTCTGAAGGACTTTGACGCCAGTCGTTATGGCGGAGCGCCGATGCTCGGTTTGAAAGGACTGGTAGTAAAAACACATGGAAGTGCGAAAAGAACGGAGATTCATAATTCTATTCTCCAGTGCCAGACCTTTAAAGAGCAGAAAATTAATGAAAAAATCAAGGAATGCCTGGAAGCCGAAGAACAGGAAAATCAAGAATAAAAGATAGGAGAAAATGAAGATGGAGTTTGAAAAATTACAGAGCATTATTTCGGAGGTGCTGAACGTTGAGACCGACGAAATCACAACAGAGACTTCGTTTGTAGAGGATCTGGGCGCGGATTCGCTGGATATTTTCCAGATTATTATGGGGATTGAAGAAGAATTTGATATCGAGATTCCCAACGAAGCGGCTGAAAAGATCGTCACCGTCGGAGATGCAGTAGAGCAGATTAAAAACGCACTGAATTAAGTTGAATTCTGCATAAGCCGGTGTAAGGTTGACTTCGCCGGCTGTTTTCTATGCCGATAATCTTGTGACGTTCAGGAAGGAAGGATTATGAACCGAAACCGGAAATATCTGGAAGAAGCGATTGGCTATTCTTTTCAGAATAAAAAACTTTTGAGACAGGCGCTCATCCATAGTTCTTATGTCAATGAACATCATATGGAAAAGATGGATTGTAACGAACGTCTGGAGTTTTTGGGTGACGCCGTGCTGGAACTGATTTCCAGTGATTTTCTGTATCATAAATACCCGGACAAGCCGGAGGGAGATATGACAAAGCTCCGTGCCAGTATTGTCTGTGAGGCAACTCTTGCGCTCTGCGCAGCGGAGATTAATCTTGGAGACTATCTGCTTCTGGGGAAAGGAGAGGAGACGACGGGAGGAAGAAACCGCAGTTCTGTGACTTCGGATGCGCTTGAAGCTCTGATCGGCGCAATTTATCTGGATGGTGGTTTTACTAATGCAAAAGAGTTTATTTCTCATTTTGTGCTGAATGATATCGAACATAAGCAGCTCTTTTTTGATAGCAAGACTACCCTGCAGGAGATCATTCAGGAGGATCCCAATGCCATTCTCAGATATGAGATCTTAAAGGAAAAAGGTCCGGATCATAATAAATCTTTTGAAATTCGTGCGCTGCTTAATGAAACCGAAATTGGCCGGGGAAGCGGACGAACCAAAAAATCGGCGGAATCGATGGCTGCCTGGAGAGCTATCATTAATCTGAAAAAGCAGGATGAATCAATATGTATTTGAAGAGCATAGAAGTGCAGGGCTTCAAATCCTTCGCAAACCGGATTGTCTTTGAATTCCACAATGGGATTACCGCTATTGTCGGTCCCAATGGAAGCGGCAAGAGCAATGTCGCGGACGCGGTTCGCTGGGTACTCGGAGAACAGCGAATCAAACAGTTGCGCGGCGCAAGCATGCAGGATGTGATCTTTGCCGGGACACAACTGCGGAAACCGCAGGGTTTTGCCTATGTCGCGATCACACTCAATAATTCTGATCACCAGCTTGCTATTGATTATGATGAAGTAGTGATATCCAGACGTTTATACCGATCCGGAGAAAGTGAATATAAAATCAATGGAAGTGCCTGCCGGCTGAAAGATATCTATGAACTTTTTTATGACACGGGAATCGGAAAAGAAGGCTATTCGATTATCGGACAGGGCCAGATCGACAGGATCCTGAGCGGCAAGCCGGAGGAGCGGCGGGAGCTTTTTGATGAGGCAGCCGGTATCGTCAAATTTAAACACAGGAAAACGGCGGCACAGAAAAAGCTGGAGGATGAACAGCAGAATCTGCTGCGGGTAAAGGATATTTTGTCTGAACTGGAAAAACAGGTTGGCCCTCTGGCACGACAGTCGGAGGCCGCTAAAAAGTATCTGGTTTATCGGGAAGAACTGAAAAAACAGGATATCAATCTTTACCTGACGGAATCAGAGACGATCCGGCGCCAGCTGGATGACATTTCCCAAAAAGCTGATATTATTTCTGCCGATATGAATGATGCGTCCTCTCAGGCTGAGCAGCAGAAGGCGGAATATGACCGCCTGGAGCAGGAGATACGTCGTCTGGAGGAACAACTGGAAGACAGACGGAATCAGGCAAACAAAGCAGAAATCCTTGTGGGAA
Organism: Clostridiales bacterium; assembly: GCA_021204025.1. Classification (GTDB taxonomy): domain Bacteria; phylum Bacillota; class Clostridia; order Lachnospirales; family Lachnospiraceae; genus Brotaphodocola. Next base: position 18,245 of record JAJQAC010000069.1, read on the forward strand.
ATCTGGAGGGTCAGATAGCTGTCCTCAGAGAGCAGATTCGCACCGAAGAACTGAAAGCGGAACACGCAAAGGAGCGGTTACAGTCTCTTACAAGAGATCTTGAAGAAAAAGAAAAGCAGATTCAGACTTATCAGGATGATAATGCCGGCCTGATGGAGGCAGCAGATACGAGCCGCAGGGAGAAAATTGCAGCGGAGTATGCTCTTACACAGCAGGACGCGGATATTCTGGAACTGGAACAGCAGCTGGAAAGAGCAAAATCCGAGATCATCAGCGGATTAAATGATAAAGCAAATCTTTCTGCGGATAACCAGCGTTATGAGACGATGCTGGAACAGATTCAGATCCGCAAGGCTGAGATCACTCAGAAGCTCATGAAATATAAGAGTGAAGACGCCGCATGGGAAGAAACACTCCGTGAGGAACAGGGAAAGCTGGAAAAAGCCAATGAAGTCTGTAAAAATCTGACCGCGTCCCGCTTTGACTGTGAACAGGAGTCTGAGCGCCTGGATCTTGAGATACGCAGACTCTCCCGATCACTGAATGAGTTGAAACAATCCTATCAGGCATCAAAAACCAGACGTGAGTCTCTGCGCAATCTTGCGGAGCGATATGAGGGTTACGGAAACAGCACAAAAAAGATCATGGAACTTCGTGGACAAAAGAGCGGGATCTGCGGTGTTGTCGCAGACCTGATTGCCACGGATCCCAGATATGAAACAGCGATTGAAACGGCACTTGGCGGAAGTATCCAGAATGTTGTCACAGACACGGAAACGACAGCCAAAGAACTGATTGCTTATTTAAAGAAAAATAAATTCGGCAGACAGACCTTTCTTCCACTGGATGCGATTGGACACAACAGCACTTTTTCCCGTCCGGAAGCGTTGAAGGAAAAAGGAGTGATCGGTATCGGAAGTTCTCTCGTTCAGGTAGAACCGGAGTTTCGTGTACTTGCGGAGTATCTCCTTGGGCGGGTCATTGTTATGGATACCGTGGACCATGCAATCGCTCTTGCCAGAAAATATAAACATAGCCTGCGAATCGTCACGCTGGAAGGCGAACTGTTAAATGCCGGCGGTTCGATGACGGGCGGCGCGTTTCGAAATTCCAGCAATCTTCTCGGACGGCGCAGAGAGCTGGAGGAACTGGAACAGCTCTGTAAAAAGACCTCTTCTCAGATTGATGAGGTGCAGAAGGAATTAACCTCGCAGGAGGGACTTCTCGCTGCGGCAAGGGAACGGGAAAAAAAACTTGGCGATGAGATCCGGCAGGAATCGATCTTACAAAACACGCTAAGAATGAATGTGGAAAATCTGCAGACCAGGAGGGAGGAACTGCGCGCCTCCTATCAGGATTTTGAACTCGAAAATACGCAGCTGGAAAACCAGTCAGAAGATATCCGAATCAGCCGGAAGAAGATCAGAGAAGAAACAGCAGCGCTGGAGAGTCGGACTGAACAGCACAATCAGAAGATCGAAACGATGAATTCCGAACTGGATCAGGCCAAAAAAAATCGTGAAACTGCCGCAGCCAAGCTGGAACAGGTCAATCTGAAAGCCGCAAATCTGAGACAGAAAGCAGATTTTGTGATGGAGAATATCCGCAGGGTCCGGGAAGAGTCCGGTAAACTTCAGGAGGAGCTTGATTGTCTGAGAAACGGTTCCCAGGATCATGGTCAGATTGTTGCCCAAAAGGAGCAGGAGATCATACAACTGGAAGAGTTAATCGGCAATGCTTCCGAAGAACGCAAATCCCTTCTGGCGCAGCAGGAAAAACTAAATGAAGAAAAAGAAGCAATGGCAGCCAGTCAGAAAGCCGCCTTTACCCGAAGGGAAGAGATGTCCGACCGCGCAGGACGCCTCGACAAGGATCTGTTCCGTCTCCAGAGTCAGAAGGAAAAGCTGGAAGAAAAGCTGGAAAACCAGGTTAGCTATATCTGGAATGAATATGAGCTGACTCCTGTTACGGCAGCTGAGCTGCAGGCGAAAGAGCCGATCCCGGTTGGAGAAGTGAAAAAAAGGATTGATGAGTTAAAATCCGCAATTCGCGGACTGGGGCATGTCAATGTCAACGCGATTGAGGATTATCAGGAGATTTCACAACGCTATGAGTTTATGAAAACGCAGGTGGACGATCTGCAGGAAGCCGAACAGGCGCTGATCAAAATCATAGAAGAGCTCGATACCGGAATGAGAAATCAGTTTAAAGAAAAATTCCAGGAGATCCGGATGGAATTTGACCGGGTATTCCGGGAACTTTTCGGCGGCGGGCATGGGACGCTGGATCTGATGGAAGATGTGGATATTCTGGAAGCCGGTATCCAGATCATCGCGCAGCCGCCCGGGAAAAAGCTGCAGAATATGATGCAGTTATCCGGAGGAGAAAAGGCGCTCACAGCCATTGCGCTGCTGTTTGCCATTCAGAATCTGAAGCCTTCTCCTTTCTGTCTGCTGGATGAGATCGAAGCGGCGCTTGACGACTCCAATGTTGACCGTTTCGCGGGATATCTGCATAAACTCACCGCACATACGCAGTTTATTGTTATTACTCACCGGCGTGGCACCATGGTGTCCGCTGACCGCCTGTACGGTATCACCATGCAGGAGAAGGGGATATCAACATTAGTATCAGTCAGTCTGATCGAAGATCAGCTCAGTTAAAGATCCGGGGAAAAAGAGGAGAAGAGCATATGGAAGAAGGTAAGAAAAAAGGATTTTTTGGACGTCTCGTAGAAGGTCTTGCCAGAACAAGAGATAATTTTGTTTCAGGGATGGATTCCATTTTTAACGGGTTTTCGGCTATCGATGAAGATTTTTATGAGGAACTGGAAGAAGTGCTGATTATGGGTGATCTGGGTATCCAGACGACCGGAACGATCATGGATGAACTTCGTAAAAATGTAAAAGAACGTCATATCAAGGATCCGGCGGAATGCCGGCAGCTTCTGATCGACTCGATCCGTGAACAGATGGATCTGGGAGAGAACGCCTATGAATTTGAAAACCGTAAATCGGTCGTCCTGGTAATCGGCGTCAACGGGGTAGGTAAAACAACATCCATCGGCAAACTGGCAGGACAGTTAAAAGGGGAAGGGAAAAAAGTCCTGCTTGCGGCCGCGGACACTTTCCGCGCGGCTGCGATTGAGCAGCTGACGGAATGGGCGCATCGAACGAATGTTGACATTATCTCGCAGCAGGCCGGCTCTGATCCGGCGGCTGTGGTTTATGACGCGATTGCAGCAGCCAAATCGAGAAATGCGGATATACTGATTTGTGATACGGCCGGCCGTCTGCATAATAAAAAGAATCTGATGGAAGAATTAAAAAAGATTAACCGGATCATCGGAAAAGAATATCCGGAAGCTTACCGGGAGACACTGGTTGTTCTCGACGGTACCACGGGACAGAACGCGCTTGCGCAGGCACGGCAGTTCATGGAGGTTGCTGATATTACAGGCATCATTCTCACGAAACTGGACGGTACTGCGAAAGGCGGCATCGCAGTGGCGATTCAGGCTGAACTCGGTATTCCGGTAAAATACATCGGTGTAGGAGAGACCATAGAAGATTTACAGAAATTTGATTCGGAAGATTTTGTTAATGCGCTGTTTAAATAGAAAAACAGGACTCACTTCCCTATGAAAGAGACAACACAGCTAAGAGAGGACAGACAACCATGGAAACAAAAGAACTAACACTCGAACAGTTCGAAGAAGCATCAGAAGAAGTAAAAAAAGTAACGTTAGAGACAAAACTGGTTTACAGCGAGTATTTTTCTGCGCAGACCGGCAATAAGGTCTATTTTAAGCCGGAGAATATGCAGTACACCGGCGCTTATAAGGTACGTGGAGCATTTTATAAGATCAGTACGCTGACACCGGAAGAGCGGGAACACGGACTGATCACAGCATCAGCGGGCAATCATGCTCAGGGGGTTGCCTATGCGGCAAAACTTGCCGGTGTAAAAGCGGTTGTCGTAATGCCGACAACTACTCCGTTGATGAAGATTAACCGTACCAAGGGCTATGGCGCGGATGTCGTTCTGTATGGCGATGTTTTCGATGAAGCGTGCGATTATGCTTACAAACTGGCCGAAGAACATGGCTACACCTTTGTTCATCCGTTTGACGATCTGGATGTCGCGACGGGACAGGGAACGATCGCGATGGAAATCATTAAGGAGCTTCCAACGGTTGACTATATTCTGTGTCCGATCGGAGGCGGCGGACTCTGCACGGGTGTATCCACCCTTGCCAAACTTCTTAACCCCAAGATCAAAGTAATCGGAGTAGAGCCTGCCGGGGCGAATTGTATGCAGGTCTCCTTAAAAGAAGGCCATGTTGTCGGGCTGCCGTCAGTCAGCACGATCGCGGATGGAACTGCTGTAAAGAAACCGGGAGAAAAGCTCTTTCCTTATATTCAGCAAAATGTAGACGACATCATTACGGTAGAAGATACCGACCTGATTGTCGCTTTCCTTGATATGGTAGAAAATCATAAGATGGTCGTAGAAAATTCGGGACTTCTGACGGTGGCGGCGTTAAAGCAGCTGAATGTACAGAAAAAGAAAATTGTAGCGATTTTAAGCGGCGGCAATATGGACGTGATTACCATGTCATCGGTCGTCCAGCACGGTCTGATTCAGAGAGACCGTATTTTTACAGTATCAGTCCTTCTTCCGGATAAGCCAGGCGAGCTGGCAAAGGTTTCCACACTGCTGGCACAGGAGCGCGGCAATGTGATCAAGCTGGAGCATAACCAGTTTGTCAGTATCAACCGGAACGCTGCCGTAGAGCTTCGGATTACGCTGGAAGCAGAAGGAACGGAACATAAAAATAAAATTGTTCAGGCACTGTTTGATGCGGGTTATCGTCCGAAACTGGTACAGACCACGGGTGGACTTTAATTTGCCATGACATACGAAGGGGACTCTCAGGGCTTAGAACAGTCGGCGGCGGGCCCTGTAACGATCTGATAGGAATATACGGGAAAATAAGATAAGGGGCAGGAAGATATGATGCTGGAAAAAATACTGCAGAGTCTGGAGAAAAATATCCGATACCTGATAAAATGGACGATTATCTCTGTGATCATCGGTGTTGTGATCGGTGCTGTCGGGGCGGGATTTGGGCACTCGATTTCGATGGTAACACGATTTTGGCAGAGTCATGGCTGGGCAGTATTTCTGATGCCGGTTTCCGGAGTGCTGATTGTCTGGCTTTACCGGACAGCCCGCCAGGAAAAAAATAAGGGGACCGATCTGATCATAGAATCGATTCGTGACGGGAAAGATATCCCGGCGGCGACAGCGCCGTTAATCTTTGCGGCGACAGTACTCAGTCATGCTGCCAGCGTATCAACCGGCCGTGAGGGAGCGGCTTTACAGCTGGGAGGAGGTCTGGCGAATGTTCTGAGCAATCTTTGTCATCTGGAAAGGAATGATCGGAAAATCTGTGTTATGTGCGGAATGAGCGCGTGCTTTTCCGCACTCTTTGGAACTCCGCTTGCGGCAGCGGTTTTTCCGATGGAAATGGCAACGGTTGGCTCTCTTTCTTACGCTGCTATGCTGCCATGCTTTTTTGCGTCATTTCTTGCGGCTGCGGTTGCCGGAAAACTGGGAATGGTTCCGGAACACTATGAGGTCGGGGCTATTCTGGAGTTTGGACTGACGGGAGCTTTGCTTGCGGTTCTGATAGGGATTTTATGTGCATTGGTCGGTATCCTCATGTGTATGTGTCTGCATACCAGCAATTCTCTGTACCGGAAATATTTTCCGAATCCGTATATTCGCATCCTCGCATCCAGCGCGATCTTTATCCTGCTGACTCTGGTCTTTTCCGAAAGACTTTATAATGGCAGCGGCGCGCATCTGATCGAACTTTGTTTTGAAGGTGAGGCAGTGCCGTATTACGCGTTTCTTTTAAAAATACTTTTTACCGCGACAGCGCTGGGGGCCGGTTTTAAGGGAGGGGAGATTGTCCCGGCGCTTTGCGTCGGTGCAACAGCAGGTACGACAGTGGCCGCGCTCTGCGGTGTTCCCACAGGAATGTGCGCGGCCATCGGTATGGTATGTCTTTTTGTCAGTGTGACTAACTGCCCGGTCGCGTCGGTTTTTATCGCCTTTGAACTTTTTGGGTTTGAAGCGATGCCGTATTACGCGATTGCTGTTGCGGTCAGTTTTACATTATCCGGATATTACGGACTGTATCACAGCCAGCGGTTCCTTTTTTCCAAGCTGAAAGCGATGCCCTATGGGGATTCTGATGATCAGAATCATACATAAAGACACCTGTCAGGATCACGAGGCTGTCTTCAGCCCTTTGGAACATTGATGATCAGAGCGATAAAATTCAGCGCTTCATCGCCATAACAGGCGATACCGTGACTGTCGCCGTCTTTACACATATGGTAATCACCGGGAACCAGGATGGCTGTCTCTCCGTTGTCTGTGACAAGAGCTTCGCCCGACAGGATATAATATCCTTCAAATTCACCGTGATGCTCATGGACGCCAATCGAACAGCCGGGGTTCAGGGTTACCTGCGCAAATACACGACCGGTCTGATAGGCTTCGTCCCTGGTCATAAAGTGATGAAAAATGGTGTCACCGTTTCCTTTTTGAAGGTTTTTGACAACGGTTTCTCCGATATCAGATTTTCTTTTGATCATTCAGTGGTCTCCTTTCGGGTGAAAAATTTTATGACTTCATGATAAACTTTTGTTTTTCGAATGTCAATCATCAAGTATAACAATCATTAACTGAGAACAGGATAAATGCAATGAATACGAATTTTTATTCATTAAGGACAGTGTCTAACCGTTCCGCTTTTTTACGGGGAATGCAGGATGCCATCCCGATCGGCCTGGGATACCTCGCCGTTTCTTTTTCACTGGGAATTGCGGCCAGGAATATCGGCCTTTCCCCGGTTCAGAGCTTTTTTATGAGTCTTCTTAATAACGCTTCCGCGGGAGAATACGCCGGTCTTACCATGATCGCTGCGGAAGGAACCTATCTGGAGATGGCGATGATTACACTGATCGCAAATGCGCGATATCTGCTTATGAGCTGTGCGATGAGTCAGCGGGTTTCTCCCGATATGTCCATTCCTCATCGTATGCTGGTTGCGTTTGACATTACGGATGAATTATTTGGAATCGCGATCGCACGTCCCGGATATCTGAATCCCAATTATACATATGGGGCGGTAGTGGTCGCCGCGCCGAGCTGGGCGATCGGGACGGCAATCGGATGTATCGCGGGAAATCTGATGCCGGAACGTATGGTAAGTGCGTTCAGCGTTGCGCTTTTTGGAATGTTTCTTGCCATTATCATTCCACCTGCGAGGGCGGATAAAGTTGTGGGAGCTCTGGTTGGTATCAGCTTTCTCGCAAGTGCCGTTACGTCATGGCTGCCATTGTTTGCGCGTATTTCCGGCGGTATGCGTACCATCATCCTCACAGCGGCGATTTCAGCTGCGGCTGCTGTGTTATTTCCCAGGGAACCGGAAGAGGAGGAAAAAGGACAATGAACATCTGGATTTACATTCTGGTCATGGCGGTAGTCAGCTATCTGATACGGGTACTTCCCATGACCCTGATTCGCCGCCCGATCAAAAACCGTCTGATTCAGTCCTTTTTATATTATGTTCCATATGTGACTCTTGCGGTAATGACGTTTCCGGCTATTATCGACGCAACACTCAATCCGGTATCCGGCATACTCGCCCTTATTGTTGGCATCATTGCCGCATGGTATGGGGCGGGCCTTTTTCCGGTTGCTGTTGTCTGCTGCATGGTTGTGTTTGTGGCAGAGTTCTTTTTATAAGTTCTGATTGTAGACACTTTCAGGGAAGTGTGTTATACTTTCTTTGAATTTTGTTGTCAGTCTGTTCCTCTGGATGTGTACCTGGAGAGTCACGTAGAAAGGGGACACATGAAAATCAAAGATATTCCCAACAGTGACAGGCCTTATGAGAGATGCCTGAAATATGGTCCTGAGATACTCAGTGACGCAGAATTGCTGTCTATTATCATACGGACAGGTTCCCGCAATGTAAATTCCATGGAACTTGCCGGACAGATACTGGCCCTGAACTATCCGAAAGAGGGTATTTTGGGGCTTTTGCATCTTTCTTTGCAGGATCTTACCGCAATCCGCGGGATTGGAACTGTTAAGGCGGTTCAGCTGCTTTGTATCGGGGAATTGTCCCGGCGTATATGGAAAGAACATAGCGTTGACCTGCACAGACAGTTTACGTCTCCCGAAGTCGTTTTTGATTATTACCGCGAGGATATGAGACATCTGGAAAAGGAACAGATGCGGATGATGCTTTTTAACACCAGGCAGGTACTGATCCGGGAAGTTCTGATCTCCCAGGGGACCGTTAATGCCTCGCTTGCAAGTCCGCGGGAGATATTAATTGAAGCACTGCGCAGCCAGGCGGTCAACCTGATCCTCGTACACAATCATCCCAGCGGAGATGCAGAACCCAGTCTGGATGATATTGCTCTAACTCAGAAAATAGCAGAGGCCGGGAATCTGATCGGGATTCCGATGATCGATCACGTAGTCATCGGAGATCATTCCTATGTCAGTTTAAAAGAACGGGGTTATATTTAATGGAGTCAAAACGAAGCAAATATATTATGATCGGTTTATCCGTTTTCTGTGTAATTCTGATTGCGGTTACCTCCTTTAAGGACGGATTCCTTGATCCGCTCCGAACCGGCATCGGTTATTTCCTGATCCCGATTCAGTCCGGTGTAAACCGGGCAGGATTTACGCTTTACAACAATATCGAAAATTATGGCAGCTTTAAAGAAGCGCTGGCCGAGAATGAGGAACTCCGTATCCGTGTCAATGAGCTTGTAGAAGAAAACAGCCGTTTGCAGTCCGAACAACTGGAGCTGCAGCGTCTCAGGGAGCTTTATGAGCTGGATCAGGAATATCTTCAATATGAAAAAATCGGCGCGCGTGTGATCGCCAAAGATTCGGGAGACTGGTTCCAGGTTTTTCGTATTGACAAGGGTTCAGCAGACGGAATCCGGGTAGATGCCAATGTGATGGCAGATGGCGGTCTCATCGGGATCGTAACGGATGTCGGCGCCAATTACGCGACTGTCCGTTCCATCATCGATGATGTGAGCCGTGTAAGCGGTATGGCGCAGCAGTCCGGAGATAATTGCATCGTTTCCGGAGATCTGACTCTCTTTTCCGAGGGGCGTCTGAGAATCAGTAATATTTCCCGCGATGGGGATATTAAAGATGGAGACCGTATTGTCACATCTAATATCAGTTCAAAATTTCTTCCTGGTATTCTGATCGGCTATGCGACAGACATTACAACGGATACAACGCGGCTGACAAAATCCGGTTATCTGATCCCTGTTGCTGATTTTAATAATCTTCAGGAGGTGCTTGTCGTCATGGATCTGAAAGAAGATTATCTTCAGGAGACCGACGAATGAAACGACTGATTCTGAATCTTTTACTGGTGTTTCTGGCGTTTACCGTACAAAATGGCGTCTTTCCGCTGCTTCCTTTTCTGACGGCGACGCCAAATCTGCTGTTGATTCTTACTTTTTCTTTTGGTTTTATTTATGGCAGAGAAGCCGGCATGTGGTATGGATTGTTAGCCGGGATTCTGCTGGATCTGTTTTACAGCGGACCATTTGGCTTTTATACGCTGCTTTTTATTCACGTTGGATTTTTCAACGGGATTTTTACCCGTTATTATTATGAGGATTATATTACACTCCCGTTGATTTTAAGTTTTGTCAATGAACTGGTTTATAATCTGTATATTTATGTGTTCCGTTTCCTGATCCGCAACCGCCTGGATATCTTATATTATACGCGGGAGATTATTATTCCGGAGACGATATGCACGATTGTTACAACATTGTTGATCTATCGTTTCTTCCTGTTTACGAATCGTCGTCTGGAGGAAATGGAAAACAGGAGAAATTAAATTTTCATGCAAAAAATTTTTCTGGAATTTGCGGGAGACCTGATACGTAAGATCTTCAGTTCACGGCTGGTTATTCTTGGACTGGGCTTTTTTTCTATGTTTCTGATCCTGATTGGCAGGCTCTTTCAGCTGCAGATTGTGGATGGCGAGCAGTATCTGGATAATTATGTCCAGATGACAGAAAAGACCGTTACGACGCCGGGTACCCGCGGAAATATCTATGATCGTAAAGGAAATCTTCTTGCTTATAATGAACCGGCTTATTCCGTGACGATTCAGGATACCGGCGCTTATCCGGACAGTGCCTCGATGAACCGTATGTTGTATGAACTGATTCAGATCCTTAACAAGCATGGATACACGGTTCAGGGAAAACTGAAGATCGCGCTGGATGAGGACGGAACTATGATATATACTTCCGGTTCCGAAAGCGCACGAAAACGGTTTCTGAGAGATTTTTACGGACTTCGGAGTGTAGATGAACTGGACGATGCGAGAGGGAGATATCCTTCGGCTGTTACGGCGCGTGAGCTTTTTCAGCTCCGCTATGACCGCTATCAGCTGGACCGTATGACGGATGACAGCGGTGTTCCGATTATACTGACGGACGCACAGGCTCTGCAAATTGTTGATATCAGGTATACTTTGGCTTTAAGCGCATATAAAAAATATGAGACGATTACGATTACCTCTTATGTGGACGAGGTTACAGTCGCGGATATCCTGGAACACACGGATCGTATGGACGGTGTCGGTATCGTAGAATCTACGATTCGCCGCTATAATGATGCTGTTTATTTTGCTCCGATCATTGGCTATACCGGGAAAATACAGGAGGATCAGCTGGAGGAACTGCGTAAGATCAATTCGGAGTATGAATTGAACGACATTGTCGGTCGGATCGGCATTGAATCCTCAATGGAAGCAGAATTGCAGGGTGGAAAGGGATATCGTCATCTGATTGTAAATAATGTCGGAAGCGTCATGGAAACGGTATCAGAGACAAGCCCGACGACAGGAAACGATATCTATCTGACGATTGATCGTGATCTTCAGATTGGTCTGTACCATCTGATTGAACAGCAGCTCGCCGGCATTCTGGCATCCAAGCTGGTCAATGAAGAGGTCAATACGGATGATTACAGTGATACCAGCAAGCTGCCGGTTCCTGTAAAGGACGCATATTATCAGCTGATTAACAACAATGTTCTGTCCCTTTCCCACATGGCCGGGGAAGAAGCATCTCTGACAGAAAGAAACATTTATTCTTCTTTCACAACAGCGAGAGAACAGATTTTATCCCAGCTGCGCTATGAACTGATGAGCGACCACGCGACGGCGATGCAGGATCTGCCGAGAAGTATGATGTCCTATATGGCTTATATCTACAGCTATCTGTCGGAGCCGTCGGTTGGAATCATCAAAAGGGATGAGATTGATACAAACAGCGAGATTTACCAGGCGTGGAGAAATGACGAAATCAGCCTCAGAGAATACCTTTACGCAGGTATTTCGGACAACTGGATCGATACGGTTCGTCTCAATGTACAAAGCAAATATTCAAGTGCGGATGATATTTACAGCGTACTGGTCGATTATGTTCTGGAGCAGCTGGAAACGGATAATAAATTTGGGAAAAGGATTTTCCGTTATCTGATTAACGATTCCGTGATTACCGGACAGCAGCTTTGCATGGCCCTGTATGACCAGGGAGTACTTGCTTATGATGAAGAACAGGTGCGTCGGCTGGCTGAAGGGGGTGACACTTATGCGTTTACCTTTATGAAAGAAAAAATTTCAAATATCGAGATCACTCCCGCTCAGCTTGCACTGGATCCATGCACAGGTGGAGCCGTTATTACGGATGTCAATACCGGTGAAGTACGCGCACTGGTCACTTACCCCAGCTACGATAATAATCGATTGTCCGGTACGGTAGATGCGATCTATTATAATCAGCTGCAGGAGGATCTGTCGCTTCCATTATACAATAACGCGACACAGGCAAAAAAAGCGCCGGGCTCTACGTTCAAACCGATCACGGCGATTGCCGGTCTGGAGGAACATGTGATCGATCCCTATGAGACGATTAACTGCACCGGACGGTATGATGAGATTGATCCTCCACTGCGTTGTTGGATCTATCCCGGAAGACATGAGGCATTGGATGTGCGCGGCGGTCTCCAGAATTCCTGTAACTATTTCTTCGCTGAGGTAGCCCACCGGCTTTCTACCGATGAAAATGGCGTCTATTCCACAGAAAGAGGGATAGAGACGATACGTAAATACGCGTCCATGTTTGGTCTTGACCGCCCATCCGGTATCGAGATATCCGAAACTCAGCCGGAAATGACCACAGAAGCGCCGGAACGTTCCGCGATTGGACAGGGCACCAATGCCTATGCCAATATTCAGCTTGCCCGCTATGTGGCCGCGATTGCCAACCGGGGAACTGTATTTGAGCTGAGTCTTCTTGATCGCATGACAGATTCTGAAGGTAATCTGATCGAAGACTTTACACCAGAGATATCCGGACAGATTGAGATCCGTGAGGATACCTGGGACGCGGTACAGGACGGTATGCGTGCCGTGATCGCGCAGGGGTCATCCAGGGCAATCTTTCGTGACCTGGAGGTTGATATTGCTGGTAAAACCGGTACCGCACAGGAGTCCGGAAACCGGGCGAACCATGCGTTTTTTATTTCGTATGGCCCTTATTCCAATCCGGAGATTGCGGTTACTGTGAATATTCCTTATGGATATTCTTCATCCAATGCAGCTACGGTGGCAAAGAACATTTATCGTTTTTACTATGGATACACAGATCTGGATACAATTTTGAATACAAAAGCGCGGGGAGTTTCCAACGTCACGATTGGTGACTAGGACATCCGCGGGATTCAGAAAGTGGGGCGTCACATTGAAAAACCATGTTGTCATTAAAAGCAGCAAAACCGGCATGAATATTATTCTTGATCCGGAGTGTACATTTGATGAAATCCTTCAGTCTGTTGCGGCCAAATTTCGTGAGAGCGCCCGTTTCTGGGGAAACGTCCAGATGGCACTGATTCTGGAAGGGAGAGAATTGACCGCGACGGAGGAACTGCAGATCATAGATGCGATTATGGAAAATTCAGCGGTTGAGATTCTTTGCCTGATCGATCAGGATGCGTCACGGATGGAGAGGTGCGAAAAGGCGTTAAATCAAAAACTTATGGAGTTAAGTTCCTGTACCGGACAGTTTTACAGGGGAGATCTCTGCCGGGCGGAAACGCTTGAGTCCGAGGCAAGCGTTGTCATTATCGGAGATGTACAGCACGGAGCAAGAGTTACGGCAAAAGGCAATATTGTCATTCTGGGAGAGTTAAAGGGGAGCGCCCATGCCGGCGTCTTCGGGAATGAGGACGCGGTCATTGTAGCTCTTGAAATGTCGCCGTTGCAGATCCGGATCGCGTCGGCTGCGCGCCATTATAAAGACAGCCGCCGCAGGCTTGGTAAAGGTCCGATGATTGCTTTTTATGAGAATGGTGAAATATCGGTCAGACCGCTGAAAAAAGACTTTTTCAGTATGTTGCATTTAATTTAGTGCTGGAAATCCGATATACTTTCATGTATAATAATTTTATAATTTGAATTTCTTTTCAGGAGGCATTCGTTATGAGTGAAGTCATTGTGATTACTTCCGGAAAAGGCGGGGTCGGCAAGACGACAACTACCGCAAACATCGGCACAGGCCTGGCACTGCTGGGCTATCGTGTATGTCTGATTGATACGGATATCGGACTGCGCAATCTGGATGTGGTGATGGGACTGGAAAACCGGATTATCTATAATCTGGTAGATGTGGTAGAGGGAAACTGTCGGATGAAGCAGGCCCTGATAAAAGACAAAAGATATCCGAATCTGTACCTTCTGCCATCTGCCCAGACACGGGACAAGACTTCGGTGAATCCCGGACAGATGCAGAAACTTACCGACGATCTGCGGGATGATTTTGATTATATTCTTCTGGATTGTCCTGCAGGGATTGAGAGAGGATTTCAGAACGCGATTGCCGGTGCTGAACGTGCAATTGTTGTGACAACACCTGAAGTATCAGCGATCCGGGACGCAGATCGTATCATCGGACTGCTGGAATCTTCGCAGATTACTCAGATTGACCTGATTGTAAACAGGATACGTATGGACATGGTGCGCCGTGGTGATATGATGTCAGTTGATGATGTGGCTGATATTCTGGCCGTTCCTGTTATAGGCGCTGTGCCGGATGATGAGACAATTGTTATTTCGACAAACCAGGGAGAACCTTTGGTTGACACTGCCTGTGCAGCCGGTGAGGCTTTTTATACCATCTGCAGGAGAATCATCGGAGAGGAGATTCCACTGATGGATCTGGAACGACAGCGGGGGATTCTGATCCGGATTTCGCAGTTTTTGAAGAGAGCCTGAGGAGAGTTTTAAGATGCGCCTGTTTTTTCTTTTTCACAAAGGAAATTCCGGTGAGATTGCCCGTAATCGATTAAAGATTGCATTAATCTCAGATGAAGCACAGGTGACGCCGGGTTTACTGGATATGATTCGGGAAGATTTAATTGATGTTTTTTCCCGATATGCGGATTTTGATACCGGACAGGTTGATCTGCGTCTGAGCCGTGGTGCCTGTTCCGATGACATGCTGCCGGCTCTGTGTGCAAGGATTCCGGTCCGGCAGTTTACCAGGTTGAGGAATGAATGATGCTGTTTGATTACCAATTCAAAAATTATAATTTTCGCTTGGTATTATATGCGCTTCTTTTAAATTTTTCAGGCGTTCTGCTGATAAGAAGCGCGACAAATCAGGATCCTGTCTATGTAAATAAACAGATCCTCGGGATTCTGGCAGGTTTTGTGATAGCAATCATCCTTTCGCTGATTGATTATCATAAGATTGTTGCTGCCGCAACCGGCATTTATATCGGATGCCTGATTTTATTACTTGCGGTTTTATTAATCGGAAAAAATGTCAATAATGCTACCAGATGGCTGGAATTACCTGCGATCGGGCAGATTCAGCCGTCAGAATTCGTCAAGGTCGGCCTGATTGTTTTTTTTGCCTGGTTTTTTAATCGTTCAGCGGAACATATCAATGATATTAAGATCCTTTTTACTGCAGGATGCCTTTTCGCGGTACCGTTTCTGCTCATTTTCAGTGAACCGGATCTGTCGACTGGTCTGGTGATACTTTTTGTGTTTACCTGTATGTTGTACGCGGCAGGACTGAGTTACCGTTGGATTGCGGTCACTGCGGCTATTTTGTTCCCCTGCGGTGCGCTTTTTGTATATTTGCTGCAATATGATATGGTTCCTTTTCTGAAGGGATATCAGGCGACCAGAATTCTGGCTTTTGTTAATCGGGAGAAGTATGCGGAAACGAATTTGCAGCAGAATAACTCTATTATGGCGATTGGTTCCGGGATGCTTAAGGGGAAAGGTCTGAATAATAATACGCTCGCTTCTGTCAAAAACGGTAATTTTCTTTCCGAAGAACAGACGGATTTCATTTTTGCCGTGATCGGAGAAGAGCTGGGGTTTATTGGCTGTGTCTGTGTCATTGTTCTCATAGCCCTTGTCGTGTTTGAGTGTCTGCTTATGGCAGGGCGCGCGCGCGATCTTTCCGGCAGGCTTCTCTGCGTGGGAATGGCCGCTCTCCTTGCTTTTCAGAGTTTTGCCAATATCGCTGTTGCTACAGGAGTTTTTCCGAACACAGGACTTTCGCTTCCGTTTATCAGTTATGGAGTAAGCTCCCTGATGAGTTTATACATTGGTATCGGAGTGATTTTGAATGTCGGACTTCAAAGGAAACTTAGTACCTGATTAAAAAGGAGGATACACATATGAATATTGGATTGCTTGCGCATAATTCCAAGAAGAAACTGATGCAGAATTTTTGTATCGCTTACCGTGCGATTCTGAGTAAGCACAGTTTATATGCTACTGGCGCCACTGGCCGGCTTGTAGAAGAAGTGACGAATCTGAATGTGCATAAGTTCCTGGCTGGTAATCTCGGCGGCGCGGAACAGCTTGCAGCGCAAATCGAACATAATGAGATCGATATGCTGATTATATTGAGAGATCCGACTGCTCCTGCAACACCGGAATCAAGTTTTGGCGATATGATCACGCTATGTGATCTGTATAATATTCCCGTTGCAACAAATCTGGCTACCGCTGAGCTTCTGATCAAGGCTCTCGAACGCGGCGATCTGGAGTGGCGCGAAATGTACAGGTAGGGATTATGCGGAAACAACGGGAGGGTATTCTGTTTTCAGTGATCCTTATGTGTTTATTGTCCGGATGCGGCGCTTATACGGTTCCTTCTTCCGAGGCTGCCACTGTCCGGCATCTGGATCTTACTTCCCAGCGGGCTGATGGGATGGCTGCAGGACTTTGTGTCATAGACGGGAGCGAGGACACTCCGGATGCATCCGTAATCGGAGAGGCGGCCTGTGTTTTTGCTGATGACGGAACAGCAGTGATCCTGCAAAAAAATCCATTTGAAAAGCTTTACCCGGCAAGCATTACAAAAATCATGACAGCGCTGACGGCGATTCGTTATGGCTCTCTGTCCGATACTGTGACTGTTGGGGATGAAACTGTTATCACAGAAGCGGGTGCGTCTCTATGCAGAATTTCACCGGGCGACAATCTGACACTGGAACAGCTTCTGTATGGCCTGATGCTGCCGTCCGGTAATGATGCTGCGGCCGCAATCGCAGTAGCGATATCAGGAAGTATCGAGAGTTTCTCACAGCTGATGAATGATGAGGCATATCGGATCGGGGCGACGGATACCCATTTCGTCAATCCTCATGGATTGCACGATGAGAATCATTATACAACAGCATATGATTTATATCTGATTATGCATGAAGCACTCCGGGAACCGATATTTCGTCAGATCATCGGCACATCTTCCTATACAGCACAATATACCGACAGCAGCGGTACTGCCAAAACTCAGGTCTGGGAAAGCAGCAATCAGTACCTGACCGGTGATCGTGAACTCCCGGAAGGATTTTCTGTTATTGGCGGGAAAACGGGTACGACGAAAGCGGCCGGATACTGCCTGATTCTGGCAGTTGACAATCAGGAAAGTGAGGAATATATATCGGTTATCCTCAAGTCAGACAGCCGGGATCATCTCTATGATAGCATGAACAGGATAATTTGCGAAATTGGCAATTAATCATTGCGTCTTTCGGCAATTTATACTATAATTATAAACAAGTTCATTTGATTTACGTCTTTTATACGATTTCAATAAAACCCAAGGAGGATAATTATTATGGTGCAGATCATTGCAGGAAATAAGGGAAAGGGGAAAACCAAATATCTGCTGGAGATGGCGAATAACAAGATCAAGGAGGCGGAAGGCTCCATTGTATATCTGGACAAGAGCGCCAAGCATATGTATGAGTTGAATAATCGTATCCGTCTGATCAATGTAAATGAATTCCCGATTCTCGACAGTCATAGATTTGTTGGATTTATCGCCGGTATTATTTCTCAGGATCATGATATCGAGACGATGTTTCTGGATAGTTTCCTGAAACTTGCCTGTCTGGAAGGAGAAGATCTGACGGAAACACTGGTTTTACTTCAGAAACTTGGTACCAAATATTCCCTGAATTTTGTGCTCAGCATTTCGAAAGATGCTGTTGACCTTCCGGAACAGTTTCAGAAGGATGTTGTTATTTCCCTTTAATCTGCGTTGCAATTGGTATATAAGAGGACTTTTTAAGTCCTCTTTTTTACCTTTCAGGAGGGATTTGCTTGGCAAAGAAGAAAAAGAACGCAAAGATTGTGCGATATCGCCGGCCATTAAATATTAATATCGGCATGATTATATTCGCAATTATTTTTCTGTATATGGTGTTCAGTGTTTACACCTATCTGAAAAAAGATAAAATTCAGTTTTATGAAGTGGTTGAAGGTACGATTGTAAATGACCGCGAGTATACCGGTATCGTGCTCCGCGAGGAAAAGGTTCAATATACAGATCGGGCCGGATATATTAATTATTACGTCAGAGAGGGGAAAAGAGCCGGAATCGGTACAAGGATCTACTCGATTGATGAGACAGGCAGTCTGGCCTCTTTTCTGGAAGATCACCCCGAGGCAAATATTACCCTGACCGATTCGAATATTACGGATATCAAGAGACAGCTTTCTTCCTTTGCGATGAGCTGGAACCACTCGGATTTCAGTACGATTTATAATCTGTATTCCACTTTGGAAGCAACCGTACTGGAATATGTAAATTTTAACACAGTGGGAAGCCTGGATTCCCTGATTGAGCAGTCCGGCGCTTCTCTGCAGCAGGTGAAAGCCCCGGAATCAGGGGTTGTTTCCTATGCCGTTGACGGTTATGAGGACCTCCTGCCGGAACAGGTTATGGCAGATACCTTTGAACATTCCGGTTACAGTAAGGCGATCACCAAAGCAGGACAGCGCATCGAAGAAAATGCACCGGTATACAAACTGGTAACATCCGACAACTGGAGTCTGATATTTCCTCTGTCGGATGAAGAAATTGAGGAATACTCTGACCGGACTTCACTGCATATTTCCTTTGACAGTTCTGATCTGGAAACGGATGGAGATTTTTCTGTCATAACAGGAGGTGACGGTGCTTCTTATGGAAAACTTGATTTCAGCAAATATATGGTGCAGTTTATCAGTGACCGTTTTATCCGGTTTGAGGTGGATTCTGACAGTGCAACCGGATTAAAAATTCCTGTAAAAGCAGTGACAACCAAGGATTTCTATCTAATTCCGCTCGGATATCTCAGTCCTGGCGGAGACAGCAGCGATACAGGATTTTTAAAGGAGTCCTATTCGGAAGCTGGTACTTCGGTAGACTTTGTGCCCACAACAATTTATTATTCCACGGACGAATATTATTATATCGATATGAGCGACGACGCGGAGATCAAAGCAGGAGATTATCTGGTAAAGCCGGATTCGGATGAACGATATCAGGTGGGAGCGAGCGATTCTCTTCAGGGTGTTTATAATATCAATAAAGGTTATGCGGTTTTCAAACAGATCGATATTTTAAACTCCAACAATGAATATTATACGGTTCGCAAGGGAATGAATTATGGCCTTTCTGTTTATGATCATATCGTGTTGAATGCCGATACGGTCTATGAAGGACAACTGGTATATCAATGATATAAATATAACTTATTAAAGATGGAGGTAACGCAATGAGTGCGGCAATAGCGGAAAATCTGACACAGGTGAGAGAAAAAATCCGCGCAGCCTGTGAGCGAAGCGGAAGAAATTATGAGGATGTAACCCTTATCGCAGTGAGCAAGACGAAACCGATTGAAGATCTGCAGATTGCTTACGCTGCCGGGGCGAGAGATTTTGGAGAAAATAAAGTGCAGGAAATTCTTGCAAAAGCTCCTGCGATGCCAACTGACACCCGATTTCATATGATCGGTCATCTGCAGCGCAATAAAGTGCGTCAGGTAATCAAGCCGGCAGTCCTGATCCACTCCGTTGATTCGCTGCGTCTGGCAGAACAGATCGAGCAGGAAGCTGCCAGAGAAAATCTCATTGTTGATATTCTTCTGGAGGTAAATGTGGCAGGAGAGGAGAGTAAATTTGGTCTTGCGCCGGAAGATGTCCTGGAACTGGTATATGCTGTAAGCAAATTTCCACATGTGCGTATTCGCGGACTCATGACAATTGCCCCTTATGTCGATGATCCGGAAGACAACCGTGAAATTTTTAAAAAATTATATCGATTATCTGTTGACATTAACAGTAAAAACATTGATAATGTTACTATGCGTGTGCTTTCTATGGGAATGACCGGCGATTATGAAGTGGCCATCGAAGAGGGCGCAACGATGATTAGAGTCGGGACCGGAATTTTTGGTGCCAGATAAAGGGAATGGAGAGTGTGTTATGGGCTTATTGGATCGATTAATGGACACCATGCGGTTAAACGGTGATGATGACGAATACTTTGATGACGAGGATGATTATGAAGAAGAAAAGCCGGTAAAGAAACCGCTTTTCCCTGTTGCACACAACGATGATGACGATGAAGAAGAAGAGGAACCGAAACCCCGTTTCTTTTCACGTCAGTCCAAAGTTGTGCCAATGAAGCGTGCGATGGAAGTGTCGCTGATCAAACCAAGTACGATTGATGACGGAAGCCTGATTGCTGACTATCTGCTTGCAGGAAAGGCTGTTGTATTGAATATGGAAGGCATTCACACGGAGCTTGCGCAGAGAATTATTGATTTTGCGTCCGGAGCGGCATATTCTATGAATGGCAACCTGCAGAAGATTTCCAGCTTTATTTTCATTGTAACGCCGGAATCCATTGAATTATCCGGAGATTTTCAGGATTTGCTTAATGGAAATAACATTGATGTTTCCGGCCTGAATATCCATCTGTGATGTTCTGATATATTTTACGTCATGGCGCATCGATAAGATTAAAAAGCAGGCAATTTCCCAGGCAATGGGGATATTGTTTGCTTTCTTTATTTATTTAATAATAAAAGAAAATTCTTCATGGATGATTAGTATGAGAAATTTTAACTGGAAAGGGGTTTATTATGTCTGAAAGATTAACCGTACATCAGAATGGCAGTGCGATTTATGATATTCTGATCGAACCGGATTTTAGTCTTCTGGGGAGGGCGACAGCAGATGCACTGGATCTGCGAAAGCATAAGATCTGTATCGTAACTGACAGTAATGTTGCTCCGCTTTATGCGGAGGCAGTAAAAAGGCAACTGGAATCCTGCTGCAGCAGGGTGGACATTTATATCTTTCCGGCCGGCGAAGAACATAAAAACCTGGATGTTGTCCGGAAAGTATATGAATATCTGATCCTTAACCATTATGACCGCGGTGACTGTCTTGCCGCTCTGGGAGGCGGTGTGACGGGGGATCTGTGCGGATTCACTGCGGCAACCTATCTCAGAGGTATTTCCTTTATTCAGATTCCTACAACGCTTTTATCACAGGTGGATTCCAGTATCGGCGGCAAAACCGGCGTTGATTTTGATGCTTATAAAAATATGGTCGGAGCCTTTCATATGCCTTCCCTCGTTTATATCTGTACCGCGACGTTACAAACGCTGGATGACGAGCAGTTTGCGTGTGGAATGGGTGAGATCATAAAACATGGTATGATCCGCGACGCAGCTTATTTTGAATGGCTGGGACAAAACGCTGATGCCATCAATGCCAGGGATCTGGATTTGTGTGAGCAGATGATTCTGGTCAGTGATAATATTAAGAGGGTAGTCGTTGAAGCAGATCCGACAGAAAAAGGAGACCGCGCGTTCCTGAACTTTGGGCATACATTGGGACATGCGATTGAAAAACTGATGAATTTTAAGCTGTATCACGGACAATGCGTGGCGCTGGGATGCATTGCCGCTTCCTATCTGTCAGCAACAAGGGGAAACCTCAGGATGGATGAGGTTGAGACTATACGCGAAATGATGCTTCGTTTTCATTTGCCTGTTGATCTGACTGCTTTTGATCTGGATCCGGAAAAGATTGTCGCTGCTACAAAAAATGATAAAAAGATGGAGTCCGGAAAGATTAAGTTTGTACTTCTTAGCAGGATCGGCGAAGCGTATATTGATCGTACGGTAACAGATTCTGAGATGATAAGCGCACTCAGATGGATCGGTGGAGGTGTCCATGAAGTCTAAATTACAGAATCTGAGTATGTGGATAATTCTATCCGGGATTCTGGTCGCCGCAGATCGCTGGACCAAGAGTCTCGCAGTGCTGTTTTTGCAGAACCGGGAGCCGGTTGTGGTGATTCCGGGAGTTTTTGAATTACTTTATTCGGAAAACCGCGGCGCGGCTTTTGGAGTTATGCAGGGCCGTCAGATGGTGTTCCTGGTGATCGCAGCCGTTGTTCTGGCGGTATCCTTTTACGCTATGTGGAATCTGCCGGACTTTTCCAAAAAAAGATATCATTGGCTGAAGATCTGCATATGTATGATTACAGCCGGTGCCGTTGGAAATATGATTGACCGAATCGCCTGCGGGTATGTGGTGGATTTCTTATATGTTGCCCTGATTGATTTCCCGGTATTTAACGTAGCGGATATCTGTGTTACCTGCGCTGCATTTCTGCTGGTGGCGCTGATGATGTTTTACTATACAGATGAGGAACTGGAGGTTCTTCATTTTTCTAAATGCGGGGGCAAATAGGGTAGTAAGACAGCATTCTTTTATGGCAGAGGAAAGGAAGCATTATGATCCGCAATATTATCGTGGATGAGGATGAGGGACTTCGTGTTGATCGCTATCTCGCGGATCATTGTAACGATCTCACCCGCTCCCATATACAGAAGATTCTGAAAGACGGGGGCGTACAGGTAAACGAAAAAACTGTCAGAGGCAGTTATAAGGTTATCCGCGGCGATAACATTTCTCTTGATGTTCCGGAAGCGGTAGATCCGGAGATCCTTCCGGAGGAAATGCCGCTCGACATTCTGTATGAAGATGATGATATCCTGTTGATCAATAAACCGAAGGGCATGGTTGTTCATCCGGCTGCCGGTCATAGTTCCGGAACTCTTGTAAACGGTCTCATGTCACATTGTAAAGGAAGTCTTTCCGGAATTAACGGTGTGATGAGACCGGGTATCGTCCATCGGATTGACAGGGATACAACCGGAGTCATCATTGTATGTAAAAATGATGTGGCACATAATCATATAGCGGCACAGTTGAAAGAACATTCCATCAAGCGAAAATATTTTGCGATTGTTCATGGTGTCATCAAAGAAGATTCCGGCACGGTCGATGCGCCAATCGGCAGACATCCGACTGACCGTAAGAAAATGAGCGTAAATCACAGAAACGGGAAAAGGGCAGTTACTCATTATCATGTCCTTCAGCGATTTTCCGGATATACTTATATCGAATGTCAGCTGGAAACAGGAAGAACGCATCAGATCCGCGTCCATATGGCCTCGATCGGCCATCCGATTCTGGGCGATCGCGTCTATGGTCCGGCAAAATGTCCCTATCCGGAATTACAGGGACAGACGCTCCATGCCGGAATTCTTGGTATCGTCCATCCGCGGAGTGGGGAATGGATTGAATTCTCATCACCCCTGCCTGAATATTTCAGAAAATTATTAGAAAAACTTGACTGATTCTATACTTTTTGAAATATTTGTGTTATAATATTATTAGTTGGGGCAGTAATCACTGTTAAACTTCACTTCATAAGTTTCTGAAAGGGGTGTTTTTATGAAAGGTAATCTGGTTATTACAATTGGCAGGCAGTGTGGCAGCGGAGGAAAAAAGATCGGTGAAATGCTGGCAGAGCAGCTTGGAATAAAATGTTATGATAAAGAACTTCTTAATCTGGCTGCAAAGCACAGTGGCCTGTGTGAAGAATTATTTGAAACTTATGATGAAAAGCCGACGAGCAGTTTTCTGTATTCGCTGGTTATGGATACGTATTCGGTCGGTTATGCTTCGCCTTCTTATCTGGATATGCCGATCAACCATAAAATTTTTCTTGCCCAGTTTGATTCGATCAAAAAACTGGCTGAGGAGGAATCCTGCGTAATCGTAGGCCGCTGTGCGGATTATGCGCTTGCTGATTATCCGAATACAGCTACTGTATTTATCTGCGGAGATGATAATGTAAAGATTGAATATCTGAAGGATCTTTATAAGATTGACGCAGCAAAGGCGAAAGAGATTATGGTCAAGACAGATAAAAAACGCGCCAGCTATTATAATTATTACTCCAGTAAAAAATGGGGCGACGCCAAAAGCTACGATCTGTGCATCAACAGCAGTAAGCTCGGATTTGAGGGAAGCGTAGAGATTATTAAACAGTTTGCACTGGCCAAGCAGGCATACGCGAAAAAGTCATAATCATCAGATATATTTATGGGCAGTTCCGTTTTCAGGACTTAATCCGAAAACGGAACTGCCTTTTATCTACTATGAAACAGAAACTTGTTTGAGAGTAAAAATAAAAAGGGCAAAAAACCGGAGATTAAGCACAAAAGTTCACATCATGCGGAAAAGACCGATGACCTTGCCAAGAATCTCAACCTCATTGACGATAATTGGCTCCATCGTGTCATTTTCCGGCTGCAGACGAAAATGTCCGTTTTCCTTATAGAACGTCTTTACTGTAGCAGAATCCTCAAGTAGTGCGACGACGATATCACCGTTTCCGGCCGTCTTTGTCTGTTCGACTATGACATTGTCTCCATCCAGGATACCGGCATTGATCATACTTTCTCCATGAACATGTAGCATAAAAGTTTCAGCATTTGGAAGAATATTTGCCGGAATCGGAAAATATTCTTCAATATTTTCCTGAGCAAGGATTGGCTGCCCGGCAGCGACCGAGCCGATAATCGGCACCTGAACCATCTCTCTGCGGGCAAAACCAAAGGTGTCGTCAAGGATCTCGATCGCTCGCGGTTTCGTTGGATCCCGACGGATATAACCGTTTTTCTCCAGGGATTCCAGATGAGAATGTACCGATGAAGTGGACTTTAGATGCACAGCCTCACAAATCTCACGAACCGCCGGCGGATAACCCTTCTTTAAAATATTTTCTTTAATGTATTCTAAAATTTCCTGTTGTTTCGCTGTAATCCTCCCATACGGCATTAGTCAATTACCTCCGTTGAAATAAATATCAAAGTCAATCTGTTAAATATCAAAGTCAATCTGTAAAGTAAATATGAAACCGGAAATGTCAGACTGCTATAAAAACAATTATATACTAACATAGATTTTGCAAAAAAGCAAACGGTTGTTCGAAAAATAATGAAGAAACCATTGACAAACGTTTGTTCGAATTGTATAATCACATTATCGAAACAGAACGGACGTTCTATTCAACCTGGAGAATGGGGGTATATATGAGTAAAATAATTGATAACAGCAGATTCCATGAATACAGGAAAGAAAACTGCATCCTGCCGGACCGCAGATGGCAGGATCATCTGGTAAAACAGCAGATCTCCGGGGTTAAAGGAAAGCGCGCAAGAAGAAAAAATCAATTAAGAAACTTTTTGATTGTCCTGCTCATGGTATTTGCGTTTTGTTCAGGTTTTTTCGGTCATAGTCTGTTAATAAACGCTCACGCTGAGGAAAAGACAGACCAGAACCGTAGTTTATATTATACCAGTGTGCAGTTAAAAAAAGGTGACAGTTTATGGAATATCGCTCAAAATTATGCAGACGGAACAGATTTCAGTACACTTGAATATATGGAGGAATTAAAGCGCCTGAATCGTCTGGAAAGTGAAAATATTCATGCCGGTGAATATCTGACGGTTATGTATTTTAACAAATAGTTACCGGAGCAATAATTTTTGACAGATAAAAGAGAAACGACTATAATAAAAGTTGCAAATACACACAAAAGTTTATCGTATATTTGCAGCTTTTTATTATTTGTATACTCAACTATTCGTTAAACTGTTGTTTCGCGAATAGTTATAAGTCTGTTGTAAGTACTTACCTCTTTGTTTCCCTTATTTTTCAATTTATTGGAGGTTTTTTCGTTATGAGTAAAATTGCGTATCATGAACAGGTTGACATTGACAATATTAAAAAGCTACGGGAACTGATGCGGGAACTGCCTCCGTTTTGCACGGATTTTTTCCGGGGAATTGAACCGCGGACATCTTCACGTACCCGAATTGCCTATGCTTATGATCTGAAGGTTTTCTTTGATTTTCTGATCAGAGAAAATCCTGTATTTTCGACGTTTGACCGTCGGGATATCCGGCTGAATCATA
This sequence comes from Clostridiales bacterium, assembly GCA_021204025.1. Taxonomy (GTDB): domain Bacteria; phylum Bacillota; class Clostridia; order Lachnospirales; family Lachnospiraceae; genus Brotaphodocola. The sequence continues at coordinate 44,045 of JAJQAC010000069.1, forward strand.
TTGATGAACTGACGATCTCCGACCTTGAGGAATACATGGAATATTTAAAATACCGTTTTAATGAACATGACCAGGAGGTTACGAACAAAGAACGCGGAATTATGCGCAAAGTATCTTCTTTGAAAAGTTTTTATAATTATTTTTATCGTACTGAGAAAATCAGGAACAATCCGGCTGCTCTGATCCGGATGCCAAAACTGCATGAAAAAGAAATTATCCGTCTGGATGTTGATGAAGTCGCTCTTCTGCTTGATGAAGTCGAGCTTGGTGACAAACTTACAGATAAACAAAAAACTTTTCATAATAAGACAAAGGTTCGTGATCTGGCGCTTCTTACTCTCCTGCTGGGAACAGGGATCCGTGTTTCTGAGTGTGTTGGCCTGGATCTGGATGATATTGATTTTAAAAACGGTGGTATTCATATCCACAGAAAAGGCGGAAAGGAAGTTACGGTATATTTTGGTATGGAAGTTGAAGACGCGCTGCAGGATTATCTGGATGAGCGGCTTGGCATTGACGCTTTGCCCGGCAGTGAAAATGCGCTCTTTCTTTCGATTCAGAAAAAGCGCATTACCGCCAGAAGCGTGGAAAACCTTGTCAAAAAGTATGCCCGTATTGTTACGCCATTAAAGAAAATCACACCGCATAAACTGCGAAGCACTTATGGAACCAATTTATATCGGGAAACCGGCGATATCTATCTGGTTGCGGATGTCCTGGGACATTCTGATGTAAATACAACCAAAAAGCATTACGCCGCTCTTGAGGACGAGCGCCGCCGCAGTGCCAGAAATGCTGTCCGGCTCAGGGAGAAACCCCTGGACTGATTTCGCCTGATTGCAAAATGTCAGATTGTCCAGACTCTCCGGGAGCCTTAAGCCAGGCATTTGCCGAATCATTGGCGATGGATCTGTTGTCATTCTGCGAAGGTCCGTTTTGGCCGGAGGATGTTTCCGGTATCGGATGCTCCTGCCCTGTCACTGCTGTTGTGGATCCAGAATCAGGACCGAATCCGGAATCAGAACTTTCTGGTTCCGGTGTGGATTCCGGAATTGCAGTTGGAGCTTTCGGCGTTGGTATTTCTGATTCCAGTGTTTCTGTAGCCTGCGTTGAGGCTGCTCCGTCTACTTGTGATTCAGAGTCGGATTCACTGCTTTCGTTCTCTTCACTCTCTTTCCGATCATCTTCTTTTGCTGCAGATTCATCCGTAAAGCTGCTCTGGCCGGTATTGGTTTCCTCTTGCGCCGTGTTGGCGGCAGATTCACTGTTTTCATGATCTTCTTCTGCGTTTTGTGTGACTTCCGTCTGACTGACCGTTGTCTGCGTGGTCTGCTGTTCTCCGGTGTTTCCCTGTGCTCCTATATTTTTTCCGGATTCCTGATCCTTTCCCGGTTCACTCAGACCACTGATCTCAGAAATGGTACTGCTGATCTCGCTTACTGTGACAGATGGCGTGTAATCTGTGTCACCATATAGAAATTCATGCAACTGGATTACGTTGCTCTGGAGGGTTGTCGCGACCACACAGGATTTTTTCCCAATATAGATTTCTTCATGGGAAAAAGGAAACCCGGAAGTTTCGCTGATGTAGTATTTCTTTGCGTTCTTTGCAAGCTGCAGGATATCATCTACACCGATACTGGTAGATATCTGGGGAAAAACGGTTCCTGCCAGAGTTGTCAGAGTTGCTGTGTCGGCCTGCCTGATTTTTTCCATGGCAAGGCCGAGGATCTTTCGCTGACGTTCTGTGCGCTGAAAATCGGTATCCATCAGCCGAAGTCTTGCATAAGCTACTGCCTGTACACCGTCAAGATGGTTTTGTCCGCTGTGTTCCAGCTGATAGGAACCAACTCCCGTTGACTCAACGGTTTCCGTAATGAAGGAATTAATATAGGCAAATTCGGAATCACTGATTTCAATATCTACCCCTCCAAGGATGTTTAAAGCGTCTACAACAGCTTTCCAGTTAAAGGCAGCATAATCATCCACAGAGAGATCAAAATTCATTTCCAGGGCATTTAAAGCCTGTTCCGGGCCGCCAAGAAAATAGGCTTCATTAATTTTATCGTAATCGTCTTCATCGATTCGTAAATAAGTATCTCGGAACACGGAAAGGAGCCGGATCTCACCACTTTTTTTGTTGACACTGCAAAGCATCTCTACATCTGACAGAGCCCCCTTTTTTAAATTTCCATCGCGGGAATCGAGACCGAATACCGCTACTGTCCACCAGCCATCCGAGCGAAACTGAGAGCATATCAGGATACCGGCTGTAATCAGCAGCACAAGGAGGAGGAAACGTTTCTTTATCTTTATGCCGTTCTTCTTTTTCTTTTTTGCGTTGCCGCGTTCTTTTGAACGTCCTTCTCTCGCCGGCATATGGTGGTTATTAAGATCCTCGTCAAAAATATCTGAAAATTCAATATTTTCGGTATTTGTTGAGACCGCGGACTTTTCTGCCACATGCTTATGCTTCTTTTTTTCTTTGCTTCGGATACGTATACGGTCTATTTCGTCTTCGTAATCATCAGAATTGTGATTCATATTGTTTTATCCTTTCCGGATCCGATCGGTGTCTGATCCGAATCAATCAAGAATGTTTCGATAATTTGTCCAGTTATCATTTTTCACCGCTACGGTTACGTTATTTACTCCATCGCTGCTTTCATGGACACAGAGAATTCTGCCATCGTCTGTCCAGCCAAGGAACATGATGACGTGCGCGTTATCTCCTGTCCGAAGAGCAATATCCCCAGGCTGCATCTCGTATTTAGAAATACTTTTTCCTAAACTGACAAGTCCGGCGGTACTTTCATAAGGAAGACGTTCTCCAATTGCGGACCAATAGACCCAGCTGATCCATCCGGAGCAATCCAAACCTTTAAAAACTCGGCCTTCCTGATCCGATTCGACCACAATGCCAAAGTTGTTGCCTTCATAGCCGGGACGGGATGCTTTTCCACCCCAATAATAGGGTACTTTTCCTACGGAGGACAGTGCAAATTCTACAACGGCCTTTCTTTCCTGGGACAGACCGGATGGGAGCTGATTCAGATATTCCTGAATTTCGGATTGTGTTAAAGGGTTTCCCAGAGTAAAGGCTGACAATGTAAGACCATAATCTTCATACCAGTCTCTCTCTTTCAGTGATTTTACATAGGAGCGTTCTTCCTCTCCCCACCCCTTCCACTGACAATCTTCTTCTTCGGACGCTGTATTTCCGATGGTATCACGTTCAAACAGGCTGTTATTTTCTTCGATTCCATAAATCCTGACATTGATTGTCAGGTCGATGTGTCCCGGGCAGGTTTTTTCTGCGTCAGACAAGGTTGCTCTGGAACGGGCAGGCATTGATCGGGAATTATCATTTCCGGTTGTTTCTGAACCGGTTGTTTCTGAATTGGTTGTTTCTGAACTGCTTATTTCAGAACCAGAGTCTGAAGGATTTGCCGGATCTGTCGATGCCTTTGCGGAAACTCCGGCAATGATCACAGATGATCCATCATTGGTATCTGATGGATTTTCCCCCGAAGATGAATCCGTCAGTGTCCCTTCGAGATCCGATGGAGTCGCATAGTTATGTATAACAGCTGTGGCGGATTCCTCCCAATCTGCAGGGTCGAGTTCCTCTTCCCATTCCTCTCCTTCTTCCTCATCTTCGTGATCCAGACATTCGCCTGAGCAATAGTAGACGTCACTCATGGATACCGTGTAGGAATGCGAGTTTGACAGCAGATTCTTGGCGTAACTCAAAAACAGATCATAATCTTCTATATTGTGATAATAGGTATAAACATTTGCCATTGACATAATATCAATCACGTTGGATTGCAAAGTACGATGGTTTCCGTCACCATTATAAACATTCATGCAAGCTGACGTGGAGTAAGGTCAGTATTGGAATAAACATTTACCCACCAGGCATTTTCTGCATTCATCAGTTCCTGAAAAGCCAGACCTGCGTAGCTTTCCGTGATGTCATCAGAATCCGTCCCCTCCGGGAAAAAATGAGCCAGATTCAGATCATCCGGGCTCGGATTCCATGGCTCCGCTTCTTCCTGGTTGAGATGATTGTCCGGGTGAATAAAAGATGAGTTTCCTGATTCCTGATCAATATCTTCCTCTGTTATGATATCATTGGTTAATTCAGAATTGACTGTCCCGGTCTGATTGGCGATATACAGGTACGAACACAGATAAACCGCAAGGCCGGCAATACACATAAGACAGGCATTTATAATATTTTTTTTCATGGATTCCTCTTATTTTCATGGTTATGGATGGATGAACAGATTGACTTGGTACCCTTAACTTATCAAATATACCATAAACATCGTTGAATGGACAGGGCGAAAACTTTAAAATTTAATTAAGATAATCCAGTTAATTGACTGTTTTGGAAGCATAAGATATAATATGGCTTATTATATGGCTTATCGGAAGTTCAGGAGGAGAAAAATCATGTGTGGCATCATCGGTTATACGGGTCCGTTGGGCGCAAAAAAAATATTATTAAACGGTCTGGCCTGTCTGGAGTATCGCGGATATGACAGTGCCGGAATTGCACTTTATATGGAAGATGATTCGATTCAGGTCATTAAAAAGACCGGAAAGGTCAAGGCACTGAAGGAATATTGTGACCAAACTGTTCACAAGGTTTCGCATTGTGGGATCGGACATACCCGTTGGGCAACTCATGGTGGCGTTACAGATGAAAATGCTCATCCGCACAGGGTTGGTCATGTGACATTGATTCACAATGGGATTATCGAGAATTATCATGAATTAACAGAACAGTTTCACCTGGAAGGCACGCTGGTTTCCCAGACAGACAGTGAAGTAGCTGCCGGGGTTCTGAATCAGCTGTATCAGGGAGATCCTCTGGCAGCGATCCGGGAACTGCTGTCGTTTCTTAATGGCTCTTTCAGCTTTTGCATTATGTTTGATGATCAGCCTGGAAATATTTATGCAGTGCGCAATGTCAGCCCGCTTGTCGCTGCCACTACGAATTCCGGAACCCTGGTTGCCTCCGATCTCACAGCTCTGATCCCTTATACCAAGGATTATTTTGTCGTACCGGAGGAAAAAATTGTAAAATTATCTCCTTATAAAATCAGCGTATATGATCTGGATGATAATTTTACCCGGATATCCCCGGAAATTATGACCATTAACTGGGATACCGATGCGGCAATGAAAAATGGTTATCCTCATTTCATGTTAAAGGAAATTCATGAACAGCCGGAGGCATTAAAGAAAACCATCCTGCCCCGCATCAGCCAGGGGTTGCCGGATTTTTCGGACGATGGTATTCCTGACAGGATTTTTACCGACTGCAGCCGGATTCATATCGTTGCCTGCGGTACAGCCATGTATGCCGGTATGGTAGCGCGCGCTCTGATGGAGCCGGTTCTTCGTATTCCCGTCTCTGTGACGATAGCCTCTGAATTTCGCTATGAAAATCCGTTAGTGGATGAACATACTCTGGTAATCGTGATTTCTCAGTCCGGTGAAACCATTGATACGCTCGCAGCTCTTCGGCTCGCGAAAGAATACGGCAGCAAAACTCTCTCCATCGTGAATGTGAAGGGGTCTACGATCGCCCGTGAAAGTGATTATGTGCTGTATACACACGCCGGTCCGGAAATCGCGGTAGCCAGTACAAAGGCATATTCCGTCCAGCTGGCTGCTCTGTACCTGATTTCCTGCCGGATGTCGCTGGTTCGCGGGAAATATTCAAAAGAACAGTCTCAGGCCTTCCTTGCGGATATGCTGGAGGCAATTCCTGCGATTGAGACAATGCTTGAGCAAAAGGATTTTATTAAAACCACGTCGTCTCATCTTATGGATCAATCCGACGCATTCTTCATCGGACGGGGACTGGATTACGCGTTTTCTCTTGAGGGAGCTCTGAAATTAAAGGAAATTTCGTATATTCATGCAGAGGCACAGGCTGCAGGAGAATTAAAACATGGGACTATTGCTCTTATCGCTGACGATGTTCCGGTTATCGCAATTGCAACGCAGCAACATGTGTTATCGAAACTGATTTCAAATATCCGGGAAGTAAAAGCCAGAGGAGCTTTTGTGATACTGTTGACAAAAGAAATGGCAGCGATTGATGAAAATCTTGCGGATATCATCATTCGGATTCCCAACATCGATGATCGGTTTACTGTGTTCCCGATTGCGGTTGTCCTGCAACTGATTGCTTACTACACTTCCGTAGCGAAGGACCTTGATGTCGACCAGCCGAGAAACCTTGCCAAGTCTGTGACAGTAGAATAGAACCGGTCTTTACAGCCTGGATGGTGGACAGGAAGCCAATCCTCTTCATACGATTGGCAGACATAGTAATTGGTAGACATAAATATTTTATGTCTACCAATTAGCTCATCGGATTAATGTTTCTCCTGATCATATCAATTTTCTTAATCAATTTTCCTGTCATGGCTGAATCAGAAATCAGTTATCATCGGAATCATTTTCTTTCAGAAAATCCGCGGCATCCATAACCGTTCCGTCCCTCCAGATCCGCTCCAGGTCATAAAAACGCCGGTCATCTCTGGAAAAGATATGAACAATGATATCCTGATAATCCATCAGGACCCAGTTTGCGGTACGATATCCTTCTGTCTGGCGGCAGGTATAACCGGCTCTGCCAAGTTTCTCATCCACACTGTCAGCCATTGCCTGCACCTGATTCTGATTCGCCCCGCTTGCTATCAGAAAATAATCCGCGAGAACCGTTACCTTGCGAATATCAATGACACGGATCTCTTCTCCCTTTTTTTCTTCCAGAGCCTCAATGGCCAGTTTTGTCATGGCTTCTGCACGATCCATATGTTGTCCTCCGTTTATTATTTTCTTTGTAATTTCCATTTTCTGGCGCGTTTTGTTTTTGTAACCGGACGATACCGGTTATTTCCTGAAGAGTTATCGACTGATGTTTTATGATCCGGTGTATCGCAGGTCAGATTTTCACTTGCCGATACTTGTGTTTTTATATCTGTACATTCATTGTCCGGCTCAGAAATATCGCTTTTATCAGAGTTACTCTCCGGGGCATTGCTTTTATCAGAGATCTTTTCTTCCCGCATATTCTCGAAAAACTGATAGGCGTCCATCGTAGCCGGATCAACATAGGCTCCTTTTCCGTTCAGATATTCCAATGTCCCCTTTAAAATTTCATACATGGTCTGATCCAGATCGTGAAATGCCAGCTTTCGAATTCGCGGCAGATCCGGCGCCCGATCCCTTCTGGGTTCGATATAATCTGCAATATATAAGATCTTATCCAGTGTGCCCATGCCGGCTTTTCCTGTCGTATGACATGCGATAGCGGAAAGAATCTCAGGGTCCTCAATGCCATATTTATGTTCTGCAAGCCATGCTCCATATTTTGCGTGAATCACTGCAGGTGCGTTTATTTCAGCCTGAGACAAGGCAACTCCTTTTGCCCGGCATTTTACGATCAGTTCATCATCCGTAAAATGTTTCGCGCAGTCGTGTAGAATTCCTGCAATCTCAGCCCTTTTGATGTCGTAACCGTAATTCATGGCAAGAGCCATACAGGTGAATGAAACGCTGAGAGAATGTTCATATCGTCCCGGATCCAGTTTCTTTTGTAGTTTTCTGCGAAACCCGGTGATCGATTCATCTAAAGGTGTCATCATGATCTTTTCTCCTGTTTTGTCGTTGTCTTATAATTTGCTCTTCGGATACGAAGCCCGATCATCAATGATATAAATTCCGGGCATGAATATACTCTGCCACGGCAGGCGGTATGAGATCGTGAATATCTTTTCCCTCCGCAATCAGCCTGCGCAGCTCGCTGGAAGCGACATCCAATTCTTTGCAATGCAGGAAATGGATATCCGCCTGATATTTTTTTCGCAGATAATCTCTGTGCTCTTCTATGTCTCTGTGCTCTTCTATGGTTCTGCTGGTTTTCGCATATTCCCGGCGGGCAACCAGTAATGTCGCAAGTTTCATAACCTCCCACGGATGATGCCAGTGTTCAATCTCAAAGTACGAATCTTCACCGATAATAAAATAAAAATGATGGGACGGATACATCTGGTTTAACAGCGTCAGTGTTTCTGATGAATAGGTGATTCCCGGACGGCGAGTCTCAAAATCAGAACAGACAAAATCTGAGATATCACGGATGGCAAGCTGTATCATCGCGCAGCGATCCTGCGCCGAAGCGATATGATGATCTGCTTTATGCGGCGGTTGACCAGACGGCATATACCAGATCTGATCCAGATGATACTCCTCGCAGGCCTGTCTGCCCAGTAACAGATGCCCGTTGTGAATGGGATCAAATGTTCCCCCCATAATACCGATATCTGACATTTTTATACCCTTGGAAGAATAATTTTTCTCTTTTTCTCGTCTTTTGCCGGCTTATAAATGACAATTTTTTTGCCGATGATCTGGACAATCTGAGATTTTGTACGCCCGGCAATCGTTTCCGCTATGGATTTCGCATCTTCGTCGCAGTTATTCAGAATACTGATTTTAATCAGCTCTCTGGCCTCAAGCACCTCAGATATGGCTGTGGTAAGTTCCGGTGTTACGCTGGATTTACCAATCTGGAAGATGGGATCCATTGTCATCGCAAGGCTCTTCAGATATGCTCTCTGTTTACTTGTCATGGACTTGTCTCCTATTCTTTGTAATAATCAAATGACAGGCCATACATACGGACGGTATCACCATCCTGAATTCCCGCATTTTCTAATTCTTCCAAAATACCGTTTTCTTTGAGGAAACGCTGGAAGAACTGGAATCCCTTCTCGGACTCCAGGTTGGTGTATCCAAGCATCTTTTCAATACGGCGGCCTTCTACAACAAATTCCCCGTCCTTATTTTTCTCTATTGTATAAGGAAGATTCCGGTCGGTGGCATATACAACATCAAATTCTTTTTCAAAAACCATTTCTTTCCGATCGATTGTCTTGAGCTTTTCTGAGACAGCATAGAGAAGTTCTTTCATGCCTTTTCCGGTCACGGCTGAAATCGCATAAACCGGAATGCCCAGAGGCTCCATTGCCGCGCGAATGGCTGCAATCGGATCTTCGGTTTCCCCGTCATCATAGATGGCGTCGATTTTATTTGCCGCCACGATCATTGGTTTATGGATCAGTTTTGGGCTATATGCCTCAAGCTCGGCGTTAATTACGCGGATGTCGTCGATGGGATTCCTTCCTTCGGTCCCGGCCGCATCAACAATGTGGATCAGCATACGGGTTCGCTCAATATGACGCAGGAAATCGTGGCCCAGTCCAACCCCATCGGAGGCTCCTTCAATCAGGCCAGGGATATCTGCCATGATAAAACTGTTTTCTCCGCCCAGATCGACAACACCCAGATGCGGCTGCAAGGTTGTAAAATGATAGTTCGCGATCTCCGGTCGGGCATTGGATACTCGTGAAAGGAGCGTGGATTTCCCGACATTAGGGAAACCGACCAGTCCGACGTCCGCAATGACCTTTAATTCAAGCGTGACCCAGAGTTCCGCTCCCTCCTGTCCCGGCTGCGCGTATTTTGGCGCCTGCATGGTCGGTGTGGAAAAATGAGTATTGCCGAGACCGCCCCTGCCGCCCTTCAGAATCAATTCCCGTTTGTTTTCTCCGGACATATCGGCGATTACTTTACCGGTCTCAAAATCCTTGATGACCGTACCCTGCGGCACTTTAATAACCAGGTCGTCTGCATTGGCACCGTGGCATCTTTTCTTTTGCCCGCTCTCTCCGTTACCGGCAACATATTTGCGGACATGGCGAAAATCCGTTAGCGTATTCATGCCCGGATCGACCTGAAAAATAATATCTCCGCCCTTTCCGCCGTCTCCGCCATCGGGACCTCCTGCCGGCACAAATTTTTCCCGGCGAAAGCTGACATGACCGTCACCGCCCTTGCCGGATTTGATAAATATTTTTGCTCTGTCTGCAAACATAGATAACTCCTGTATCGAAAAAGAGCCTCATACTGCTCAGCGCAGTTTGAGGCTCCGCGTTTATCATTACTCATTCACGGTTTTTGGATAAACAGAAACCTGCTTTTTGTCTCTGCCCAATCTCTCAAATCTGACGATACCATCTGCCTTGGCAAACAGAGTGTCATCTCCGCCGCGACCGACATTCAGACCCGGATGGATCCTGGTTCCGCGCTGTCTGTACAGGATGTTGCCCGCCAGCACGAACTGACCGTCTGCTCTTTTCGCGCCAAGTCTTTTTGACTTGGAATCACGGCCGTTCTTGGTGGAACCCATACCTTTTTTATGAGCAAATAACTGAAGGTTCATCTTAAACATGTTCACACCTCCTGAAATCGAATTTGTATATAAGGTTCTCCGTAAGAATCCTCCAGATCCTGCAGTCCGAAAATCAGAGAATTCATAAGGAGGGCTGATTCCTCTCCAAAATATCCGGTAAAGGCAAAATGAAAATAACCATTATCTTCGCCGACCTCTGCCTCAAAACGGTCATCCGTAAAGTGCTCGACACAATTTGCCATGTTGAGCGCCAGTGCAGAAGCGGCGGCACACACAAGCTCCTGACCTTCCAGAGGATGGTCTGCGCGGCCGGCATGTCCGGACATCGTGATGCCTACATATCGGGTGGAATCAACAAATACAGTTACATGTATCATGGTTATGCGTTGATCTTGTCGATCTTAACCTGAGTATAAAGCTGTCTGTGACCATTTTTCTTATGATAACCGGTCTTGCGTTTATACTTGTAAACGATTACTTTTTTGCTCTTGTCCTCTTTGATTACGGTTGCAGAAACCGTTGCACCTGCTACGGTCGGCGTTCCGATGGATAATCCTCCGTCGCTTACAGCAAGAACCTGATCGAATGTTACAGTCTCGCCGGCATCTACGCCAAGTCTCTCGACATTAATAATATCGCCTTCCGCTACCCTGTACTGCTTACCGCCTGTCGCAATAATCGCGTACATATGGCACCTCCTATTCATTTACTCGCCAATTGTGGTGTGTAAAGTATAAAAACTCTCTACATCTTGTAACCTCATTGTGCGGCATACTTAAATAGGATATCATAGGAAGGTTTGTAAGTCAATCATTTTTTGAAACTTTCCATGCTGATTTTTTGTTTCTTTTTTTCATCTTTTTCATGCAGCTTTTACTGTAAATGATCATTTGGACAGCAGAACAATTCTCTCTACCATGCCATCTGTATTCATCCAAAGTAGACACTCGGATCCCTTACGGATATCATCCATCTGTACGATATTTTTTGTCAGGAATGGCTGGACTCTGGCATCCTCTTCGATCGGGTATTCAGTTCCGTCATTTGTGGTCAGTACTTTCGTGTTGTCCTTTTCCGCAACAGGACCGTCTGCAATCACATAAAGAGGAGCTGAGGCGTCTTCCGGAATATTTACAATTACCGCGTAAGGCACGGTCTGCGGCGGCAGAGACATCGTCATCATCGGACCAAGGCAGGCATAAAAACTTCCGGTCTGAACTTCGTCCAACGATACCGGAAATCCATTCCTTCCATCCAGTAAATAAGTGGAATCAGGATCAATCATGAGAACAATCTCTCCCAGTGAAGATACATCGGACTGGTTATCTACGATAATAGAATCTTCTTCGATACCCGTTATGACGCCCCATATGCGAACCGGTGCGGCCTTTTCATCTCTGTGGTCTTCTGAATCAAAATCTTCATTCGATACAAAACCTTCCGTTTTTTCTGTCGTATCCTCTCCCGCCGGTTCACTGGTCTCTGGTTCGACAGCAGCGGTGCTTTCGATCGCGGCCTCGGCCTCACCGACAGATCGACCTGATAAGGAACAGCCGGAAATTATCGCCAGTGAGATCATAATGCCAACTGCCGGTAAACTGATATTTTTCTTCATAAACATAATCCTCTCTATTTGTGGTTTTTATATATTTTTTTGATCTTTTCCTGTTCTCAGTTTCTGATAACCTCAGTGACGACAGACAAAGGAACCGGATGCTGTCACATGATTAAGTATACCATGTGATAAGATTCCTGTCTTTAATAATATCTGTCAGATTTTTATATATTTTCTTTGCAGTGGAGAGTAAGAACAGACGGCAGAAGCCGGAATGAGAGAGTGGAAAAAAGTCCCTCCCAGAGTATTTCAGGAGGGACTGAATCTTATATAGGGTTTCTTCCCGCAAATGCCGGACGCAGCAACCACAGACGAGTGCGGGGAAAAAAGTTGTCTCGCGTCCGGTCCCGGGAGCGCACAAAGGACCCTGATCTACAGACAGCTCTCGGTCCTGTAAATTTCTCCGCCCTTCATCACAAAACCGCAATCGAGCAGCGCTTTCGCATCGGTCATGAGATCTCGCTTCCACCCCGCGATATCCGCGCATTTCCCCGGCTCGATCGTTCCGATCTGATCGGAAATCTGCAGAATACCCGCGTTGGTGGAAGTGGCGGCACGCAGTGCTGAAAATGGCGTCATACCACTATTGATCCAGGCTTCGTATTCATATCCGCTCTCATAGTTCTGGTGATTGGCGACAAAATCAGTGCCATATCCCAGGCGGATACGGCTGCTGCAGATCACCTCGCGGCCGGCCTGAAGCGCGTCTTTATAAAGCTCCAGTTTCCGCCGGAATTCCGGCTGTTTCTTTTTGATTTCCTCCGGATCGTAATGGACGGCTTCCTCATAGGGGCAGAAGGTCGGGACCAGATAGATATCTTTTTCCTCCATCAGAGTCGCTGTCTCACGGTTCATCAGGCTTCCATGCTCCATGCCATCGATACCAAAAGAGATCAGCTTCTGCATTAATTCATTGGTATAGACATGCGCAGTCACAGTTTTACCGAGTTCATGCGCTGTTGTTATGATTGCTTCCAGTTCTCCGTCATTGAGCTGCTGCTGAATCGGCGTATCATTCGGGGTAAAAAAGCCGCCAGTCGCCATGATTTTAAGAAAATCGGATCCGTATTTTACCTGTTCGCGCACGGCATTGACAAAGAAATCGCGCCCGCTGCCAAGCGTAATTCTCTGATTCTGCAGGATCGTCGAGAGTGCGGGATTGCCCGCAAACCCCTGACTCAGATCACCGTGACTGCCTGCGGAACAAAGAAACATAGGAGCGGCCAAAATACGGGCTCCCTTCAGATATCCCTTCTCAATCGCACGTTTCACATCCAGCACTCCATAGCTGTTGCTCGTGATACCACCCACATGGCGTACCGTAGTAAAACCACGGCGCAGAGCCTTTTCAGCACAACGGGCAATGGCGAGGGTTTTTGCTTCTTCACTCTGAGAATAAACTTCCTCGCGAATCGTGTGCCAGTCAAAATAATCCATATGCATGTGGGCGTCAATGAGTCCCGGCGTTACCTGACAGTCACTCAGGTCGATCACCTGCGCACCATCCGGCTCAGTCACTTCGGTTCCCACTTGAGCGATCCGGCTGCCATCTACCAGGATACTTTGTCCGGTCTTCCATTCATCCGTTACGCCGTCATAAAGTCTCCCACAACGCAAAACCTGATATCGGTTATTCATGATAATTCATCTCCCATTCTGCTGCCGTCATTTTATTTACGCTCAGATCATTATGAAAAAAAAGTATTGGAATCCATGATCAGCATGGTATATGACAGCATGAAAAAACTATTTACATCTCTACCGGCAAGTCTGCAGGCGGTTCCTCCTTCAGAAGTTCTTTCACAAAGAAATCCATCTTTCGCCGGACAAAATACAGATCGGCCGGCACATTATGATTGGAACGCGGGAGCACAACCAGATCATAGGTTTTTCCATGACGATTCAGTTCATCGCACAAACGCAGAGTCTGAGACATGGAAACGTTGTCGTCCATGGCTCCATATGCTAACATCAGACGTCCTTGTAAGTTGCCGGCAAGCCGCGTAATATCCCCCTGCCTGTAAAGTTCCTTTTCATAAAGACCATAATAGCGTTCCGTCCAGGAATGCTCGTACATACGCTGATCATAATTTCCCGACGAGGCAACGCCGACCTGATAGATATCCGGATATCGGAACATGGCTGATACCGTCGCATATCCGCCTGCGGAATTTCCCCACATACCGACCCGGCTGATATCAAGGAACGGATACTTTTCTGCAAGCTGCATCAGGCAGGCTGCATGATCCTCCAGTCCCGCGCAGGCATGAATATTATGGTAACTGAATCCATGGATCTCCATCCCCCGTCCCGGCGTCCCGCGCCCGTCAAGGATGATTCCGGCAAATCCAAGTTTTGCAAATGACTGAAGTCCTCCGTAGATCTCACGGTCCATCGTATTATCCCAGGTGAATTCACGTGGGACATTGTATAACTGCGCGCCTCCGTAGATATAATCGATGACCGGATATTTCCTGCCAGGTTCTATATGCGCCGGACGGACCAATATTCCACAGAGTCTCGTCTTTCCATCCGCAGCTGTCACGGTAAAACGTTCCGGGAACTGATAACCCAGTTCCATCAGCTGTGTGATATCCGCTTTCTCCAATTCGCGGATGAACTTACCGTCCCGATCACGCAGCAAGGTCACAGGAGGCAGATCGACGCGGGAATAAGTATCCACAAAATGATCTTTTCCCATGGAAATACGATGCGTCGCGTCCTCCGGCGTCAGTCTCTTCAGACCGCTCCCATCAAAATGTACCACGTAAAGCTGATAATACAGCGGATCCGAACAGTCCTTGTCCTGATTTCCCATGAAATATATTTTCTCATTTTTCTCATCTACACGGATGATCTTCTGAACAATCCGTTCCCTGTCCGCTTCGCAGAACAGATCTCCTTCACAGATACTCGCGTCCGGATCCAGGCGGTAACGATACAGGTGAGCATAGCCATTTCTCTCACTCTGCCAGAAAGCATAACGGCGATCCTGAGTGATAAAATTAGAAAAGAGATAACTCCCGTATCCATCCAGCAGTTGAAACGCACCCAGATTAAAAAATTTATCTGTCGTCTCACAGATGACAGGACGTGCATTTCCCTTCGACGCTTCCGCCAGATACAGTCGCGCTTCCTGATATCCCCGGGCAATCCAGGTAAAATAAAATCCGTTGCTGTCGTCCAGCCACTTTACGATCGATTTTTCCTCGGATGTAAACACCGGATAAAGGAAATCCGGCGCATCCACAGGTTTCATTACTCCCTCACTGATATCGCCGACAAACAGCGTATAATGAGGGATCTCATCGTCCGGATCTGCCGCGAAGGGACAGGGATACTGTCTGAGAACAGGACGGACATCCTCTGCCTCCTCATCATGGAAAGACTCGATCACATTCAGATGCCTGGTCGTACGCCGATCTGCCCGATAGGTCACGAAGTATCTGCCATCCGGACTCCAGCAAACCTGTGGATGTTCGATATATCCCTGCCGCTGTACGGTGATCTGGCTGTAGATATCGATGTAACAGCCGTATTCGAGCAACTGCTCCCCATCATTGGTCAGAATCGTTTCTTTCCCGGAAGGGATCTCATACAGGACGAGATTATGTTCCTTTGTGTACAGAGCATGCCTGCCATCCGGTGAAACACTCCAGTTGGACGGAAGAGTCGAACCTGCCGACTCCATCTGTCCTTTATCTGGGACATGCTCCGTCGCTTCGCCTGTTGCGGCATTGACCCGGAGTGTGACATTGCGCACACCGGTTTTTTCTCTTTCCTGATGTTCATAAGTAAAATGGAGTTCATCCGGTTCCCAGTGAATCCATGGACTGCCGTTACAAACACTGGTTCTGGTATTTTTCGTATAAAGCCGGACCGCTTCCCGGTAACGGTCTGCCATCTTAGTATCCCCCATCATTTCAGACCTCCTTATTTACAGAAAAACTCCTACACCCGGTCCAAGCGGCAGAGAAAATACCACCCAGACAATCAGCTGTACAATCCATGTCAGAAGAAACGCGATCGAATAAGGAAGCATCATCGAGATCAGGCTCCCCATACCAAAATCCTTATCATAGGTCTTCGCCATGCCGATTGCGATCGGGATATAAGGATAAATCGGCGTAATCGCATTGGTCGTGGAATCTCCGATTCGATAAATGATCTGCGCGAACGCGGGGCTGTATCCCATCATCATCATCATAGGGACCAGGATCGGCGCAAAAATGTATCATTTGCCGGAACCACTCGTCATAAACAGATTAACCACACAACAGAGCAGGATAAAGAACAGCATCAGCGGAATGCCTGTAAAACCGGCTGCTTTCAGCGCATCCGCGCTCTTAACTGCGATGATCATGCCAAGATTGGTATAACTGAACATGTTGATGAACTGAGCAATGACAAACACCAGGACAATATAACTGGTCATGCCGTCCAAAGCCTGTGCCATCAGATTCGGCACATCCGAACTGCTTTTAATCGTTCCTGCTGTAACGCCGTAAACAACACCGACCAGAATAAAAAACAGGATCAGAACCGGAACCAGTCCCGAAATAAACGGACCATTGAGAATCGATCCATCCTCCCCTCTCAAAATCCCGTTCGCGGGAATGACCATCAGCGCGAAAGCCAGGATATACAGGACGGAAAAGATTCCCGCATTTCGCAGTGCTTTCCCCTGCACTTCGGTGACATCCTGCTCTGCAGCGCTTTCTCCGTTCTGCGGGTGATATTCTCCCAGTCTCGGCACGATAAACTGCCGGTTGACAAATACACCAACAATTGTCAGTAAAAATACAGATGCAATCATAAAATACCAGTTGCAGGTTGCATTTACCGTCATTGCCGGATCAATCAGCTGCGCTGCAGTTTCCGTTACGCCGGACAGCAGAACGTCCGTACCGGCGATGATGATACAGGCCGTAAATCCGGCATTGGTAGCCGCATAACCGGCAAGAAGACCTGCGATCGGATGCATACCGACCGACTCAAAAGCTGCTGCTGCCAGCGAAGGAACGACGATAATCGATGCCTCGGAGGCAATACTCCCGTTGATTCCCAGGAACAGTACCGTACCGGTCAGCGCCCATAACGGCACTCCCAGAATGGCTTTTCTCATGGCTGTCGTCAGAAGCCCTACCCGCTCCGCGAAACCAATCGCCATCTGCATGGCCAGAACCAGTCCCAAGGGCGCAAATCCCTGAAAATTTGACAGCAGATTCTTTAACAGCCAGATAAAACCATCTTTGCTGATCAGACTGTTTGCCACAACCGTATCTCCGGAGGTCGGATTCACGACGCTTACGCCTCCCACACTGCAGATCAGACTGATCACCGCCAAAATCAGACACAGCCACAGAAACAGAATGTACGGATGAGGAAGTTTATTTCCCACCTGTTCGATAAAGTCAAGGACTTTACCGCCTTTTCTTGCGTTTGTTGTCTTTTCCATAAAATACTCTCCTCTCCATTTTCTTTTTCAGACCGTGGTCTTATTCAGACCATAGTCTCATTATAGTTGATAAAAAAGAAAAGCGCAATCATAATTGATTACGCCTTGTTGTCTTAAGTCAATCGCTTCAAATTTCGCCATATTTCGAGTTTGACTTAATTATCTTAAGTTGTAGCTTTCATATTCTCCTGATTTCATAGAACAGAGTCGTTATCTGAGATGTCAAACTTAAATTCTCTGCAGGTTTATCCTGAATTCTTCACAGAAGTCTGAGCGCTTTTCAGATAGCCAAAATAGAACCTCTCCAGGCGCGGCATACTGCGTTCCGTTAACGGATATTTTCCATCGTCCAGGCACCAGGAAATCAGCTGGCTGCGCTCCTCCGCGATCATATCGGAGACCATCTCATAGACATCCATGTCAGTTCGCAGTTCTCCGTTGTGCATGCCGTCTTCTACAATCCGCGTGAGGATTTTGCGAAACGAACGATTCTCTCCCCAGAATCCGATTCCCGTCGTCCCGGAAAGCTGACTGATATATAAATTGCGCAGCAGTTCCACGCCGATCTGCTCTGACATAAAATCAAACATAAATCGATTCAGCGCCAGAAGCCGGTCATAGGCGCCTCTCGTACTGTCGAGAACTGCAAAGAACTCATCATATTTCTGATCAAAAACCTCGTACAGAGAATCCAGCAGCTCCCCCTTGGCGTGAAAATAATAGTAAAACCTGCCCTTGGAACAGCCGGCCTCTTTCAGGATGTCGTCCATCGTCGTATCCTGATAGCCCTTCTCATAGAACAATTTCCACGCTGCGTTCAGAAGCCGCTGTCGCTGATTTCGCTCGTTTTCTTCGTCCTTTGTCCGCATATCATGATCCCTCTTCTTTCTGCGGGTATTCTACAGATAGCGTTGAATCGTATCTTTATCTTTTAACGCGTTTTCCAAAATTCTGGAAAGTACCGATGTGTACCCTTTCCCCAATGATTTGGCGGTATAAAATGCCTGTGGTGAAAGCCTGAGTGTTACTGTTTGTTTTCTGCGTTCTTCCCTGCGTTTTTCTGAAACACGATAAAATTCTGCGAGTTCCTCATCGGTCAGTTCCGGACATTCCTCCTCAAATACGATTGGTTGTTTTGACGCATCGATCAACATCTGTTCCTGCTCCGGTGTTAATTTTCTATCAGAATCCAACTCATAAGATACCAGCATAATAAAATCTCCTTTCTTTTTTTGTTGCCAGTCTGGCTGATATGATCCTTATTGCATCCATACGTTCTGTGTATACAAGCGTGATGATGATCAAATTTTCTCCCGCCATACCAATTGTAAAATACCTGTTTTCATCAATGGAATGAGCTTCATCAAAAAATTCAAGTCGATTTTTATCCAAGAACACCTGTATCGCTGTACGAAAATCGATTCCGTGTTTTTTTAAATTGATGCGTTCTTTTTCTTGATCCCACGCAAATTTCATTTAGATTCCCGCTCTTTCTTTTATCATAATTCTATACCATAAAAATTGCAACACTTTTTGTCTTACAAAATTTTCATTTACAATAGAAACATTGCTGCTCCCATCGCTCTCTTCTGACCGACGGGAAACAGCAATATCTTCTTTTGCTTTTTATATGTGGATTATCGTTTGGAATCACAGAATGATCAGTGATGTATCTTACTCCCGAAAAGGAGCCGGATGTTTCTGAAAGAATCATATAATATCCGGGTTGCTGTCAAAGGAATCTGTCCTTTGCCGACCCGGACGCGTTTCCTTCACGCAATCTTGTTTTCTACTGCCGAGATGGTATCCAGATATGCTTCAAAATCTTCATCGCTTCCATGAAGCTGCACAGTCAGAACCTTTGTCAGATCAAGACTTAAGATACCGAGGATCGATTTTGCGTCAATGATAATGCGGTTGCAGTAAATGTCAATATCAAAATCACACTTGATGGCCCGGGTAACGAAATTTTTAGCATCTTCAATCGTAACCAGTCTGATTTTTCTTTCTTTCATAAATACGTACTCTCCTTTGAATAAAGAATGCGCCTTGGCGCATTCTCGCGCCGAGCGCGGTCGCTTCAGCGACATAATTCCTTACGGATCATTTCTTTTTCAGCTGTTATCTGATCTCAGCTTCGTGTCCGTTATAGCATCCATTTCGTCATTTGTCAAATCCTGGTTCCTTCTGGGTTTTTTAGCATCTATGGCAAAAATCGATAAATTCAGTAAAAACTTTGCCGCCAGTTCTGATTATTTTTTATCGAAAGGATATCTCTGACCTGTTTTAACACGGTAAAAGGAAATTTTCTCATGAATACGATTTTCATTTTATGTGTGATTTTTCACAAAAAGCGAACGCCTGAACGATCTCAACAAGCAGTTCCGTTACTTTTTCCATGGATTGAATGGGGATATATTCGTATCTTCCATGGTAATTGTGTCCGCCGGTGCAAAGGTTCGGACAGGGAAGACCCATATAGGATAGCCGGGCGCCGTCCGTGCCGCCCCGGATGGGACAGATCCGCGGAGTGATGTCAAGCCGTTCCATCGTCTGTCTGGCGATGTCGATCAGGTACGGATGTTCTTCAATCTTCTCTTTCATATTATAATAGGAATCCTTCATCTCCAGCTGTGCAGTTCCCTCTCCATATTTGGTATTCAGATAGGAGACAGCAGATTGCATAAGTGCCTTTTTCTGTTCAAATTTCTGTCTGTCATGGTCGCGGATGATATAATGCAGAATCGCGCCGTCTACATCGCCTTTGAACTGATAAAGATGGAAAAATCCCTCATAGCCATCGGTGCAGGCCGGATTCTGGAAAGCAGGGAGCATCGAATGCAGTTCCATGCCCATCAGGAGTGCATTTTTCATCGTCCCCCGGGAGGAACCGGGATGGATACTGACACCACGGATGGTAATCTTGGCGCCGGCTGCATTAAAGCACTCATATTCCAACTCCCCCAGTGCGCCGCCGTCCACTGTATAAGCCACATCCGCACCAAAGCCATCCACGTCAAAAAAGTCCACACCGCGCCCCACTTCTTCATCCGGAGTAAAGGCAATGCAGATCTTTCCATGAGGGATCTCCGGATGTGCAATCAGATAAGCCGCCATCGTCATGATCTCAGCCACTCCGGCCTTGTCATCCGCGCCAAGAAGCGTCGTACCATCCGTCGTAATCAGATCCTGGCCAACATAATCGGATAAATCCGGGTAATCCATGGGACTCAATATCTGTCCGGTATGCGGGTTCAGCAGGATATCGCCGCCGTCATAGTTACGGACAATCTGTGGACGCACTCCCGCGCCGGGCGCCGCACAGGACGTATCCATATGAGCAATCAGGCCAAGCGATAACGTCTTTTTCTCCTGATTTGCAGGAATTTCCGCATATACATAGCCATGTTCATCGGTCCGGGCGTTCACCGCGCCCATTGACTTTAATTCTTCGCAAAGCATATTGGCAAGGTCTTTCTGTCTGGCTGTACTCGGAACCGTCTCCTGTTCCTCCTGAGACTCCGTGTCGACCGCCACATAACGAAGAAAACGTTCCGTTACATCTGAAAACATCTGTCTCTCTCCTTCTGTATCAAATCATATTTTTTCGTAAATCTTTCTTTCAGACAAATATCGATCAAAGACCGTGTTCCTGATCGATACTCGCTGATTCTCACATAATGAATGCATGCATGTATTTCACACATGCATGCATTTATTATAACATATTTTTCCTTGAAAGCACAGTCCTGTAGCTTTTTTTAGAAAGAAATTATGAGGTTTTATGGCTTCTCGCTACATATACGCACGATCATAACAGATCCACAGATACCCAGGACCAGTTCTGCAACCAATTGTGAGTATGCCAGTCCATAAAGCGGAAACAGTCGATCCAGGATAATGAGCGCAGGTACCTGCAAAATAATTTTGCGCAGGATTGCAAATACCAGCGCGGATCTGCCGCGGCCTAAAGCCTGAAATACGCCGACTGCAAGGAAATCCATGCACAAAAACGGAATGGAAAGACTAAAACCGCGCAGGAAACGGGTGCCGTGGGCAACGATCGTTGCATTGTCCATAAACAGCGTAATCAGACCGCTGGAAAAAACGCAGAATACAGCCGTAGCCAAAATCAATACCGGGAGAATCAATTTTATTGTAAAGAAGATGCAGTCCTTCATCCGCTTGCGGTTTCCAGAAGTATAGTTGTAACTGATCAGCGGCATGACTCCCTGGGAAAAGCCAAGGCAAACCTGTACCGGCACCATATTGATCTTCTGCGCGATCCCCATAGCCGCAACTGCATCCGCGCCATAACCGGCAGTGAAGTTGTTGAGGATAGCCATACTGGTCACGTTCAGCAGATTTTGTATTGCCGCAGGGACTCCCACACTGCAGATGTTAAGTACAAGTGATTTTTCGAAAGAGAGCATCCTTGGATTCAGGCAGACAAAAGTGTTTTTTCGCTTTATATAAAGTAATACGAAGAAGTAGACGCAGGCCACACAGTTGGAAAGAAATGTCGCAAGACCGGCTCCGGCGGCGCCCATACCGAGAAATTGCGGAAGGATGAAAAACGGATCGAGAATCATGTTCAGGATACAGCCGGTCATAGTGCCGATACTTGCATGGAGAGACGCGCCTTCTGCCCGCACAAGGTAGGCCATTACTACATTCAGGATCGCCGGCGTCGCGCCGCAGAAAACCGTCCAAGTCATGTATTCCAGCGTAGCCTGCCGGGTCATATCATCGACTCCCAGCAGGTTTAAAAGTGGATGATGGACAGCGATACATACCAGTGAAAAGAGTATCCCGCAAAACAGCGAACAGTAAAAACCAAACGCTGAACTACGATATACAACATCGTAATTCTTTGCACCCATCGAACGGCTCATCATACTGGAAGAACCGACGCCGAACAGGTTATTGATCGCGATAAAGGCTAACAGCACCGGCGCGGCAAGGGTCACCGCGGCATTTTGGACAGGGTTGTTGAGCATTCCCACAAAGTAAGTATCTGTCAGACTATACAGCACCATCACAAGCGAACTCATGACCATTGGCAGTGACAACTGCATCACCGCGTTGGGTATTGGTGTATTTTCAAAGACATCCAGCTTTTTTGTTGTTTCCATTTTTATCCTCCAGGTCTTTTCTATGCTGTCCATTTCTGATATGCCACGACGATTCAGCAGCTGATGATATTATTTTCTTTCCGCGCTGCATCTGTCAAATAGTTTAAGTATATAGATTGCATAAATTTTTATCAAGCAACAATATTTCCGAAGTGTCGCATAGTGTTGTCAAACCTGTTGCGGATATCATAGGCAATATTTTGTTTTCTTAGTACCAAAAGTTTCAACTAAACTTTTGGTACTGTTTAAGCTGGTTTTACCTATTATCTCATAACCACTTGAAATGGCCAAGGTACGCGCTATTGTGTGCTTACTCTATCAATTGTACTGATAAGACCTTCTATATGATCACTTACCTTTTCTATCAATATAATAGAATTGTAACGATTTATATGTTGATCGATCACCCATACAACTAAACATAGCACTATATCTACAATTAAAAATATCATATATGAGAAAACAGTTTCGATATCAATTTTTTTATCAGGGCTAATATCTATAACAGTTAACTGAATACACAGGAAAAATATCACAGCTTTTAACTGATTTATTAAATCCGAGAAAAAGTGAGGCAAACTATAATAATCAATTTTGTTAAGGTCAGCCCTTGCTCTATTGATGAGTTTAGTTTTTTCTGTATCAATTCTTTCTATTTCAATTATTTCTTTTTCAGCCTTTTCTTTTAATTCTTTATATTGTTCTTCTGTTTTCTGCAATATTCCTGATATTTCGATATCCATTTTCTTCACTTTTGTCAATAATTCATATCGAAACGGATATGTCCAAATCAACAGCATTATTGTATAAATAAAATATATTGGATTTTTACGAATTGTATCTATACACCAAGCTATTGAACAAATAATTATCGCAATCAATACTATAATAAAAATCTTTATTTCCTTTTTCATCATTTAAATCTCCATTCCGCCGCCCTTCGGTTGGCGGCACAAATAGTAATGAAA
>JAJQAC010000081.1 GCA_021204025.1 Clostridiales bacterium
CCTGAATCAAGGCTTTGAGAGGATTTGAATTCAATTCAACTGTCGAAGACCCGAATTCCGCAATAAACATCGCTGAAACCGGATCATAAAATGGGGGATTTCCTGTGAAAACAGATTAAAAACTTACTCTTTTTTTATAAAGTTCCACTTTGTTTTCCCGTTAACTTTGGTAAAATATAGTTAAGTTAATAAATAAAAAGAAAGTTGAGACAGAGACAGGAAACGCTGAAAATTTTATAGAGAAGGAGATGGCACAGATGAGTGAGGTCAACGTAAGATTTCAGACGATGGATGATATGATTGACTTTCTCAGAAAAGTAGAAAAGTATCCTTATCGAATGCGGTTAAACTGCGGTAATGTCGTCCTGAATGCCAAATCTCTCTTATGCGTTGTATATATTGGAATCAATCAGGCGGCAAACCTGGTGGTCAGTACAGATGACTGTAATGATCTTTGCCGCGACATTGAACGCTACATCGTAGCGTGATGACTCAGGCACTCTCAATTTTATTGTCCCCCATACTGAGCAGAATGGCGTTTCGCCGTTCTGCTTTTGTATTCCATAGGAAAATGCGTCCTATGGAATACAAAGCCCTCCGGGCAGGAGCGCACTGCGGCGGAATGGAAGATGTCGCTGTCGCGTCTACGCTCCTCTCCGGTCGTTGCTAAACGTGTGCCACCGGCACACAGCAACCGCTGCAGGCGGAGAATTTCGCTTTGCGAAATTCTATATTATGCACACGGGCGGATATGGAAATTTGGCAGCGGAAGCTGCATGCAAGGTCGGAGATTGACGGAAGCAAAATCTTTGATTATAATGGAAAACAGACAAGATCAATAAGACATGGGAGAAAGGTTTTATGAAAAAGGGTATCGTCAGTTTTGATATGGATATGACACTTCTGGATCATAAAGATTATAAAGTACCGGAAAGCGCGCTGCGGGCGCTGGAACTGCTGCGTGAAAATTATTATATTGTAGTTGTTACCGGGCGGGACATGGATTCCGCGTACAGCGCCGGACTTCTGGATCATATAGATCCGGACGCGGTCATTCATCAGAACGGGACCAAGATCACAGTCGGGGACCGGCTGATTTATGAACATCGGATGGATCCCGGGCTGGTAGAGCAACTGGTCCGTTATGCGGAGGGAAAACCTTTTGCAATCGGAGCAACTGTGGACGGCCATGATTATTATGTGAATCCGCAGTATGTAACGATTCATGATATGCTGCGGTGGAAAAGTTCCATCCGTTCGTTTGCTGATCCGGATGAGATTGGTAAGCTGCCGGTGCGGACGATGGTGTATATGGGTCCGGTCATATGGGCCAGCCGGATCGAACAGACATTTCCGGCAGTGAAACTTCCGCTCTTTGCGGCAAAGACCGGAGCGGACGTGATCGAGATATGCGCGTCCAAGGCAGAGGGTCTGCGCCGCCTGTGCGAATATTTTCATATTGATATCAGGGATACCATCGCTTTTGGGGACAGCATGAATGATTATGAGATCGTGAAAGCAGCCGGGATCGGCGTTGCGATGGGGAACGGGTTTCCTGATCTGAAAGCGGCCGCGGATTATGTGACGGCGCCGATCGGAGATGACGGAGTGTGGAAAGCCTGCGTTGCGCTGGATCTGATCGGATCAAAATGAGATTAAGGGCAAAAGTATTTGAATGAGGTGTAGCATATGTTAAATGTAGGAGAGAGATTAAAGAAGCTGCGGCTGTATATGCAGGAGAGAAGGATTGACGCATATCTGGTTCCCACATCGGATTATCATGATTCGGAATACGTGGGGGAACATTTCGCATGCCGCAGGTTTATCACGGGGTTTACAGGTTCAGCCGGGACAGCTCTGATTACCCGGAACTGGGCCGGACTATGGACAGACGGGCGTTATTATATCCAGGCCGCGGCAGAACTGGCGGGGAGTGGGATTACACTGATGAAAGAAGGCATGGAGGGAGTGCCGACAGTCAGTGAATTTATCGAGCAGGATCTGCCAAATTACGGAACGCTGGGATTTGACGGGCGCGTGATCAGCGCGAAGATGGGAGAAGAACTGGAGCAGCGGCTGGGGAAAAAACATATTACTCTGGCGTCTACCGAAGATCTGATCGGTGAGATCTGGGAAGACCGCCCCAGGATATCTGCGGAGCCGGTATGGATACTGAAGGATGGCTGCGCAGGGAAGTCAGCTTCGGAGAAGATAGAAGAACTGCGCGGCGATATGCGGAAAAAGCAGGCCGATGTTCATCTCATCACGTCACTGGACGATATCGCCTGGCTCTTAAATATCCGGGGAAATGACGTTGCCTGCAATCCGGTGGCTTTGTGCTATGCGGCTGCGACGCCGGAGCGGTTTTATCTGTTCATCAATCCGAAAAAGATTACAGAAGAGACGGAGATCTATCTGCGGAGTTTGGGCGTTACGCTTGCTCCGTATCAGGAAATTTATACGTTTGCCGCGGATCTTCAGGGGAAATCGATTTTGCTGGAGAAATCCAAAGTAAATTACGCAATTGTCCACAGCCTGGATCCATCCAATCATATCATAGACAGCATGAATCCGGTCACACTCCGTAAGATGCGAAAAAATCTGACTGAGATTGAGAATATGAAAAAAGCTCATATCAAAGACGGAGTCGTCATGACAAAGTTTATCTACTGGCTGAAGCATCAGATCGGCAAAACGCCGATCACGGAGTGTACGGCTGCTGAGCGTCTTGACTCGATGCGGCGGGAAGCGGGAGCATTGGATCTGAGTTTTGAGACGATATCGGCATATGGAGCAAACGCGGCCATGTGTCATTATCATGCAGAGCCGGGAAGCTGCGCGACGCTGCGGCCGGAAGGTCTGTATCTGGTAGATTCGGGGGGACAGTATCCGGACGGGACGACAGACGTCACACGTACCATCGCGCTGGGACCGGTCACTGACGCTGAGAGGGAGCACTACACGTTGGTTTTGATAGGAATGCTGAGACTTTCCCGCGCGAAATTTATGAGCGGCTGCAGCGGAGAAGCTCTTGACCTGATTGCCCGCGAGCCTCTCTGGAGACGCGGCCTAGATTATAACCATGGCACGGGTCATGGAGTGGGGTTTGTCCTGAATGTCCATGAGCGACCCGTAACGATCCGATACAGACAGGGAGCAGCGGGCGTGCGGCCGGTTGCTTTCGAACCCGGTATGATCTGCTCGGATGAGCCTGGATTTTATCAGGAGGGAAGTCATGGGATCCGGACGGAAAATCTGCTTTTGTGTACAGAGGGAGAGAAAACAGAGTTCGGTCAGTTTTTAAGATTTGAGATGCTGACTTACGTGCCGATCGACCTGGAACCGGTTAATACGGCGCTCATGGAGCCGTGGGATATTGTGACATTAAATCTCTATCATGCAGATGTGTATGAGAAGATTTCACCCTGGCTGACAAAAGAGGAGGCGGAGTGGCTGAGAGAAGTGACTGCGCCGATTGGAGTTATCAATGAGAATGAGAAATGATGATGGCAGGCCGGCGCGCAGGGAAGCACGTCCTGTTTCAGTATGTCCCGCAGCAAAGAGATGCGGCGGCTGTCAATATATTGAAATGCCCTACCCTGAGCAGTTGAGGAAAAAGCAGTCCGAGATGCAGTCCCTGTTTGGAAGTTTCTGTAAGGTACACCCGATGGTCGGGATGGATGATCCTTTTTATTATCGGAATAAAGTGCATGCGGTATTTGGATATCACAAGGGGCAGATCATTTCGGGGATTTATGAAGAAAATACACACCACATTGTCCCCATTGACCGCTGCATGATCGAGGACCAGAAGTCAGATGAGATCATCGTGACGATACGGGGGCTTTTAAAGTCCTTTAAGATCCGGACTTATGATGAGGATACCGGTTACGGTCTGCTGCGGCATGTGCTGGTGCGCCGTGCCTTTGCGACAGGGGAGATCATGGTGGTACTGGTGACCCGATCCCCGGTATTTCCGTCAAAGAACCATTTTGTCGCAGCGCTCCGCGAGAGACATCCGGAGATCACAACCATCATTCAGAATATGAATGACCGCGATACCAGTATGGTTCTGGGTGACCGGGAACATGTTCTGTATGGGAAGGGATATATCGAAGATATCCTGTGCGGCTGCCGGTTCCGCATCTCCGCAAAATCCTTTTATCAGGTCAATCCGGTTCAGGCAGAGAGACTCTACACGAAAGCGCTGGAGCTGGCCGGACTCACAGGGAGAGAGACTGTTCTTGACGCCTATTGCGGCATCGGAACGATCGGTATCATCGCCGCGAACCGCGCCCGTCAGGTATACGGCGTAGAACTCAATCCGGACGCGGTTGGCGACGCGATCTGCAACGCGAAACTCAACGGAATCCGTAATATCCGGTTTTATCAGAATGATGCTACCAGGTTTATGACGCAGATGGCGCAAAGCGGGGATACCGTTGATGTCGTCCTGATGGATCCGCCGCGCAGCGGCAGCACGGAAGAATTTATCCATGCAATTAAAGCTGTCCGGGCAAAAAAGGTGGTTTATATTTCCTGCGGACCGGATACCCTGGCGAGAGATCTGAAGGTATTTCGCAGGGAAGGGTATCGGGCAGAGGGCGTGTGGCTATATGATATGTTCCCGGCGACCGGGCATACAGAATGCGCTACATTAATCGAGAGGACAGGAGCATAAAAAATAGCGGGGAAATTCCCCGCCGTTCGGTGGACCAAGGTCTTGCGACTGGCCCGATGAGTAATCATCACCATTGGTTCTTAATCTAAACCATATTTACAGAGTTGTCAATCGGAATTTTTCCACAAGTTGTGGAATATTTAAAGTGAAAACAGCATTTTTGAGGTCACAAATTGTGATCTCAGAAATTACTAATAAGCGTTGTGTCAAAAAATAAAAAAATTGACGCAACGCTTGTTTTCTGCTATGAAGTGTGCTAATATGAACGCAGCGTCAAAAAGTAAAAAAATTGACAAAACGCTTGAAGGGAGGCGAGGCTCATGTGGACTAATCAGGCGTTAGGAAATCTTTCAGATAAAAAAATATACTCTCGTGAAGAACTGTTTCAAATTTTTTGTGCTGAAAAAGAAGATTTGAGCGAGAGTACGTTTCGATGGGCATTGTACAATCTGCAAAAAGAACAGCAGCTCTTTCGCGTGGATTACAATGCGTATGTAACGGTTCAGCAGGAGGAACTTCCTGTGTACAGACCGGTTTATTCTGACAGAGGTATGGAAGTCAGAGAAAAGCTGGAAGATAAATATCCAGAGCTTACTTTTGTTATTTTTGAAAGTGTTCTACTAAATGAGTTTTTAAATCACCAGATTGCCCAGAATACGGTATATGTGCAGGTGGAAAAGGATGTGAGTTCTTACATCTTTGAGGAATTACAACAGGAATATACCGGAAGTGTGCTTTACAAACCGGGGAAAAAAGAATTTGAGAGATATTGGACGAGAGACTGTATTGTGGTTTTGGAGTTGGTCAGTCAGGCTCCGATCTCAGAGGAGAAGCCGCATGAAATGACTGCAGAGAAGCTGCTGGTGGATATTGTGGCAGAAAAAAGTATTGCGACAACATTCAGCCCATCGGAGGTTCCTTTTATATATGCGAGCATGATAGAAAGCTATCAGGTGGAACGCAGAAGATTGAATCGGTATGCAGGACGCAGAGGGAAAACAGGGTTGGTAAAGAAATATGCGGGAGGAAGAACGTAAGATGCTATCAAGAACTATGTACACATCAGAGTATATCAACGACCTGTATAAGAAAACAGGGAATGACCCCACCCTACTTGAAAGAGTGGTTTATGCATTTGGTCTTTTGGAAGCGATTAAGCGGGTCGGACTTCCGTTTTGCTTTAAGGGTGGAACCGCTCTCATTTTGTTGCTTGACCGTCCAAGGAGATTGAGTACTGATATCGACATTATCGTGGAGCCGGGAACGGATATCGACGATTATATCCGCAGGGCGGGAGAAATATTTCCTTTTCTGGAAGTAGAGGAACATGTTCGCGTTGGCAAGAATGATATTGAGAAGAGACATTTCAAATTTAAGTATCGTTCACCAAGGAGCGAACGGGATGTCACCATTTTGCTGGATGTTTTATTTGAAAAGATACAGTACAAAATGTGTATTTTAAAGCCGATAAAAAATGAGCTGCTTTTGACAGAGGGAGAAGATCTTTCTGTCAGCATTCTAAATGTCAATGGCATCCTTGGAGATAAGATGACGGCGTTTGCGCCATATACAACGGGAATTCCGTTTGGAGTGGATAAGGAATTGGAGGTAATCAAGCAGCTTTATGATTGCGCTTCTTTGTTTGATGCAATGACAGATTTTAGTGAAGTTTGCGAATCCTACCATCGGATTGTCTATTCGGAGATTGCATACAGAGGGCTTTCCATTTCAGCAGAGGATGTGTTGAAGGATACCATTAACGGGTGTCTCTGTATCGCAAGCAGAGGAATTCCTAATGGGGAAGATTATACATATTTCAAGGATGGTATCTCCAGAATCAGGAACCACATTATTGGAAGCCGGTTTGGCGGAGATGTTTCTGGGGCATATGCTGGAAAAGTGATGTATCTTGCGGCAGCGATGTTGACCGGGCAGGAAACTCTGATTAAAATTAATGATCCCGGAGAATATGCTGGACAGAAACTTGGAATAGAAAAACCAAAGAGATTCTTTTATATGCGCATCGTGGATCCGGTTTCCTATGGGTATCTTATTGAGGCTACTAAGCTCCTGCAAGGAACCGAGTTTGTCTTATAAAATCCGTTAAGTGATACGTCGATATGTT
The DNA here is from genome assembly GCA_021204025.1 of Clostridiales bacterium. GTDB lineage: Bacteria > Bacillota > Clostridia > Lachnospirales > Lachnospiraceae > Brotaphodocola. Next base: position 6,807 of record JAJQAC010000081.1, read on the forward strand.
TGCGCAGACAACCGATCTGCATGTGATATCAATATCATTTCTTGGTGCCATATCAAGGCTATAGTGGAAATAAATAAAAAACAGGGACTTTTACTACCTGGCAAAAAGCAGGTTAGTAAAAGTCCTTTCCTACGTTTTGACAAAACCAGCCGGATCTTTTCAGACAAAAACCGCCCGCGGCCTACCGCATATGATACAGCTTTTCATAGATACCGCCCTTAGCCAGCAGCTCCGCGTGCGTGCCTTCCTCCGCGATGCCATCTTCATTTAACACAAGGATTCGCTGGGCGTTGCGGATGGTGGAAAGCCGGTGGGCGATCACCAGGGTTGTCCGGTTCTGGGCCAGCTTTTCCAGAGATTCCTGCACGATGCGCTCGCTTTCGTTATCCAGGGACGAGGTGGCTTCGTCAAAGATCAGGATCGGCGGGTTTTTTAAGAAAACCCTGGCGATGGAGATGCGCTGCTTCTGACCGCCGGAGAGCTTGATGCCGCGCTGTCCGATGTCGGTCTCATAGCCCTGTGGGAGACTGGTGATAAACTCATGGGCGTTGGCGCTGATGGCGGCGGCGATGACTTCTTCCCGGGAGGCGTCCGGTTTACCGTAAAGAATATTTTCATAGACCGTGCCGGCAAATAAATAGACGTCCTGCTGGACGATGCCGATCTGTCTGCGCAGGCTGGTAAGTGTGAGCTTGCGGATGTCGGTGCCGTCGATGCGGATACAGCCGTCCGCGATATCATAAAAACGGGGGATCAGCGAGCAAAGGGTAGTCTTGCCGGCTCCGGAGGAACCGACCAGGGCGACATAGCTGCCCGCCGGGATCTGCAGGGAGACATGATTGAGCACCTTTGGCGTATGGTCATTGTAGGCAAAGGAAACCTGCTCAAAGGCGATATCACCGGCGAAAGGCTCTGCCTCTACGGCGTCCGGCGCGTCCTGGATATCCGGTTCGATGGCAAGGATCTCCAGAAATCGTTCATAACCGCTGTAGCCGTTCTGAAACTGTTCGGTGAAATTGATCAGAGTGCGGATCGGTTCGGTAAAAACGCTGATATATAACAGGAAAGTCAGCAGATCCGTTACAGACAGGTCACCCCTGACGATCAGGTACGCGCCGGTTACGACCACCAGGACCTGAATCAGCGTGGCGAAACTTCCCATGCCGCCGTTATAAACCCCCATGAAGAAATAGCGTTCCTTCTTAGAATCCAGGAAGTCGTCGTTGCCTCTGGCAAATTTCCGGCATTCGATGTCCTCGTTGGCAAAGGATTTTACGACCCGGATACCGGAGAGGTTGTCTTCGATCTGCGCGTTGATTTCTGCCAGACGCGCCCGGTTTTTGCGCGCGGAGGCGAGCATATATCGATTGACGACCCAGGCGTAGACAGCCATGACCGGAACCATGACAAAAGCCGCCAGCGCAAGCTGAGGACTGATCCTGGCGAGGATGACCAGCGCGCCGACGATTTTGATCAGTGAGATCAGGAGGTTCTCCGGACCGTGGTGTAAAAGCTCGGTGATATCAAACAGATCCGAAGTGATCCGGCTCATCAGCTGTCCGACCTTTTCATCGTCATAAAAAGAAAAGGACAGCTTCTGATAATGATAAAAGATCTGCGCGCGCATATCATATTCGATCTTCGCGCCCATTACATGTCCGTAGTAGGATACATAATAGCTGCAGTAGGCAGACAAAAGCACCAGCGCCAGCATGAGTGCGCCCAGGAGCAGAATCTGATTCAGAGCTTCCTGCTGCGGCATGGTAATCACAGTCCCGGTGATGTGGCGGATCACCAGCGGCAGCGCCAGAGCCGCGGCGGACTGCAGAAACGCAAAGAACATATCCGCCCAGAAGACGCCGAGATACGGGCGGTAATATTGAAGCAGCTTTCTTAAATTGTCTTTCATCTGAATAACCTTCCAAAATTTCTTTCTAAAATACTTTTCCTGTAAGTATTGGCTGTATCCTGGTGATGGTGAGCCAGGCAAACTTCTAACAGTATACTTTATTTTCCATGATAAGTCACGCATTATTAAAAATCATTTATCTTTACGTAAACCGATGGGTCGGTTATGATGGTTTCTCAGAATCATAAGTTCTTTGAAATATCCGGAGGAGGGCATGAGATGAAACGAATCATAACAGGACAGATGATGATGGAGTACAGACAGTCTTTAATTGATGAAGAAAAGAGTGCGTCAACCGTGCAGAAATATATGCATGATTTAAGAGTATTTGTGAGCTTCACGGGAGGGGAGCCGGTCGATAAGGAGCTGATGATCCGGTATAAGGAATTTTTACTGAAAAATTATCTGGTAACGAGCATCAACAGCATGCTTGCCGGCGTCAACGGTTTCCTGAAATACTTCGGTTGGTACGACTGTGTGGTAAAGACGATCAAATCCCAGAAAGGACTATTCCGAAAAGAGGACAGGGAGCTTGGACGGGAAGAATATGGCAAACTGCTTGCCGCGGCAAAGGCCGCAGGGAAGACGCGCCTCTGGCACATCCTGCAGACGATCTGCTCCACCGGCATCCGGGTGAGCGAGCTGCGGTTTATTACGGTGGAAGCGGTCAGGGCAGGATACGCGGATGTCAATCTGAAAGGAAAGAGCCGGAGGATTATCTTTCCGCAAAAGCTGATCAGATTGTTGAAAACTTATATCGGGGAAAAGGGGATCTTAAAGGGGAGCGTCTTTATCACGCGCGGAGGGAAGCCGGTTGACCGGAGCAACTTATACCATGAGATTCAGAGATTATGTAAGATGGCGGGGGTGGCGCGCAGTAAAGGCTTCCCGCATAATTTCCGTCACCTGTTCGCCTGCGTCTATTATGAGCAGGAAAAGAATCTGGCAAATCTGGCGGACGTCTTAGGGCACTCCAATCTGAACACGACCCGTATCTATGTGCGGAGCGGATGGAAAAAGCAGGTGCAGATCCTGGATGAAATGGAACTGGTCGTGGCATAGTCGCCGGAGGAAAAAGAAAAACCACATAATGCGTGTTATGTGGTAAAAATTTGACGGTAGCCCAAAATCCTCTACTCAGATTAAGGATAGTATACCCTAAAACTGATAAAATTACAATCCCTTTGAATGTAAAAACCGGACTTTTTTATTTTTTTACTCACGCGAAAAAACCCGGCAGAATTTTTCTGCCCGGCAATGTTAAGCGTGCCCGGATTTGGGATTATGGATGTGCGAAATCGTGATGATTCCGCGCTTTTTTTTACCTCATAACACGCATTATGTTGTAAAAAGGAGTGACGACATTTCCCATAGAAACAGGAAGCAGACAACAAAGAAAAGACAGGAGATGGCGCTGAATGAAAAGTAATATCAGAAAACTTAGGAAAGACCGGAAGCTGTCGCAGGCAGAATTAGGGGAGATCATCGGCGTTTCCCAGCAGATCATCAGCCGGATGGAACGGGACCGCAACCGGATCGAGATCGACAACCTGCTCTCGCTGGCAGATTACTTCGGGGTATCGACCGATTACATCCTCGCACACCGGGAGACCGGTACAGACGGAGCGCGCCCGGAGAGACTGCCGATCCCGATGGAAAATATGGATCCGGCAAGGGAGATCATGGAACTGCGCCGGAAAGTAAACGACGGCGGGATGGACGGGCTCCTGGGAGTGCTGGTGGATCTCAAACATTATATGGCGGAGTAAGCGGCTCCGGGAATCCGCAATGCGGATGAGCAGAGGAATATCGAATAGCCGGTCAGCGCAAACGTTGCTGTACGGCTTATCAGATATCAATAACACTGAGACGGTGAAGGAGGTGAGGGGACACTGAGAGAAAAAACCGTCCATAAAGCCGTCTCAGGCGGCAGGTTCAACAAAGGAAAACTGAATATGGGGAACTAAAGGCAAAATCCTCCGGAGGGTGCAGATACGGATCCTGGGAGGAGAACAACAAAAATTTAAAAAATGGAGGTAACTATGGGAAAAAGATTTAGACGACTACTTAGCCTGTTGATGGCGGTGGTGATGACGATGGGGCTTAGCGTTACTACTTTTGCCGCAGACAGTTACACTATTACGATTAATAGTGAAAAGTCTGGTCATACATATGAAGCGTACCAGATATTCAGTGGGACATTATATGATGCTAGTGGCTATGTAGCAACATCAGACCCTGAGAATGAGACAGGAAAACTCTACATTTATGATACTAGTTCGGCAACATATGTGGAAGCAACTTATGATTCGACGAGTGGTGAGACATACTACATTTATAACGACGCTGACCTTGTTTTGTCTGACATTGCGTGGGGAAGTGGCGTGGATGGGACAGCTTTGTTAGGGGCCCTTCAGGCAGATACTACGCTGGGAACTATTTTTGCAAATTGTTCTACGGCAAAGGATGTAGCGGTGGCGCTTTCCGCTTACAAAGATGATTCTGATGTTGCAAAGGCATTTGCACAGCTGGCAAGCGAGAATCTGACATCAACGGTCGCAGGAACCAGTACAGAATCAACTTCGCCTTATACAATTGCTGGTCTGGATGCGGGATATTATTTAGTGAAAGATAAAGATAATACTGTTACTGCCGAAGGTGATGCTTACACAGATATCATCCTTGAAGTGGTAAGCGATGTAAACGTGACAGCAAAAGCGGAATATACAACAGTCGAAAAGGATGTAGATATAAGTGATACTTATATTACAGGTACGGTATCTTATACACTGACTGGGACATTGCCGGATATCAGCGATTATTCTACATACCAGTATGATTTCCATGATACCCTTTCAAAGGGGCTGACCATTACCAATACTGGAACAGATACTAATCCTGTGTATGACGTAACGGTTACGGTTTATGATAAAGATGCAACGACAGGAACTGAGGTAGCAAACGGATATACATTGACCGTTGGGTCCTACGATGCAACGAACGGGACAAGTATTCAAGTTACCATCGCGGATGTAAATAAACTTTATGCTAAAGATGCCACGGATCCGATTTCAGTAGGAAAGGGAACAACTATTGTTGTGACCTATACAGCGAGCTTGAATAGTAATGCAGTTGTTGGTGGCGACGGGAATAAGAATGAAGTTTATGTTGAATATTCAAATAACCCGAATGGCAGCGGAACAGGAAAAACTACAACGGATGATGTGTTGACATGGACCTTCGAATTAGATGTAACAAAGGTAGATGGGACTGATACAACAAAAACTTTGGAAGGTGCAGAATTTGCCCTGTATTATATTGACAGTAATAATACGAAACAATATGTTACTATCAATAGTTTAGACAAGGTAACTGGTTGGACAGAGTATTTAACAAAACAGGATGGTGATCCAACCGATCGTGTTTATGCTTCTGCATTGACTTCTGATTCGAGCGGAAATTTTGTTATTAGCGGACTGGATGCTGGAACTTATTACATGAAGGAGACAAAAGCTCCGGATGGATATAACCTTTCAGATGATGTTATTACTATTGTAATCACTCCAACTTATGAAGATACGGATAGTGATGGAAATGATAACAGCCTTACTAATTTGACAGCGACTGCTCAGGTAGGTACTGGAACTGTTAAAGACTTGAGTGCTGATAAAGACACTGGCAAAATCTCTGTAACTGTTACAAATACGGCGGGTTCTACCCTTCCCAGCACCGGTGGCATCGGTACCACGATCTTCTACGTGATCGGCGGTATCCTGGTAGCTGGCGCGGCTGTTCTTCTGATCACGAAGAAGCGCCTCGGCAAGATGGAGTAATCCGGATCTGCAGGATGGATGATGAAAGAATCATCAAAAAAGATTTTATATGGCGGCTTTTCTCCCGGCCTCTGGGCCGGGAGGGAATCTGCGGACGGGAACCTGCTGGTTGTTCACTGTCAGCCAACGAGAGATTCGCTGGCTGGCAGTTAAGAGTCAACAGGCAATAGATTGGGAGAAATATGGGTTTATATGAAGGAAACAGCTAAAAGACGCAGATCTTTGAAAGATATCCTGGCGACGGCTATCTTGGCATTGATATTTCTGATTGGTGTGGGTGTGCTCCTGTACCCGACAGTCAGTGAATGGTGGAATGCCAGAGTTCAGACCCGGGCGGTAGCCACCTACAACGCATTGGCTGACGCTCTGAGCGAAAAGGATTATTCTGAATATTTTGAAGCGGCCAGAGCCTACAATAACCGGTTATACGAGATCGGTTCGGCGGAGGCGATCGCTTCCCCAGAGCTGGCAGGCGAGGATTACTGGGATCTGCTGGATATCGCCGGTACCGGGGTGATGGGTTATGTTACGATTGATAAGATCGACGTACAGCTTCCTATCTACCATGGGACGGATGCTGCTGTCCTGCAGGTTGGCGCGGGCCACATGGAGGGGACCAGTCTTCCGATCGGCGGGGAGAGTACGCACAGTGTCATTTCCGCGCATACGGGTTTGCCGAGCGCACTGCTCTTTACTCATTTAGACCGGCTGACCGAGGGAGATATCTTTACAGTTACGATCTTAAAAGAGGTCTTTACCTATCAGGTCGATCAGATCCTGGTTGTGCTGCCGACGGAGATTGAAAACCTCTATATCGAGGATGAATGTGACTACTGTACGCTTATGACCTGTACGCCATACGGCGTCAACAGCCACCGGCTGCTGGTGCGGGGAAGCAGGATCTACCCCAGAGACGACGACGGTGATGTCGGGGAGACAGCGCCAGTGACAGGAGAGGCAGAGCAGGAACGGCAGGCATTGCCCGCCTGGGCAAAATGGGCAGCGCTGGGGATCGGTGTTTTGCTATTGATCTATCTGATTTCTGATATTTTGGTTCGTATCATCCGGCACAGACGCAAGCGCAGGAAGGACCGGAGCGAACCGGATAAGGATGCAAACTGAGAATAGACACGGACTGAGGATATGACATGAACTAAGTATAGGATACGAACTGAGAGTATGACACGAACGGAGCATAGGATGCAAACGAGTACAGGATGCAAACGGAGCATACGGTACAAACGGAGCATAAATAAGACCAGATAAGCCCTGAGAGATGGTAGGATCAGGCGCTATCGATATTAACCTGCAGACAGCAAATAAGAAGTAGGGGGATGCTATGAAGAATTACAGATTGATGAGGAAAATCGCAGGATGGATGAGCGGGACCCTTCTGGCAGTATCCATACTGGGGATGACAGCTTTTGCCTCAGTACCGGATACGGACAGGACAGGATCCATCACGGTGACGATGCTGAGCGAATCAACCGGAGCTGCCGTATCAGGCGGCACGCTTACCGCTTATCAGGTCGGCGCAGTCTATGAGGACGACGGCAATTACAGCTACGTCCTGACGGAAGACTTCGCGGGGAGCGGGGTTTCTCTTACCGGTCTGGATACGCAGGATCTGTCCGTGATGGCTTCGACGTTGTCCGCGTATGTATCGGACAACAGCCTGGAGGGGACAACCATTACGATTGGCAGTGATGGGATTGCGGCTTTTCCTGACCTGACGCTGGGGTTGTATCTGATGGTGCAGCATACCAATGCGTCGGGTTACTATGCGGTGAGTCCGTTCCTTGTGATGGTGCCGATGGCGGACGGTGAGGAGTATGTATATGATGTAGACGCGGCTCCCAAGACAGAGCCGTTGAGTAAGAAATCATCGGGCGGCGGTTCCAGCCACCACAGTGGCGGATCGTCCGGCGGCAGTTCCGGTGGATCCAGTTCCGGCGGCGGATCGTCTTCGAGCAGCGGACCGGGGGTGTCGTCCGGGGATGGGGATTCCGGATCGTCCGGAGAACTGAGCCCCATCGATTCCGGCAGTCCGGAGCTCTTCAAGCTCCCGCAGACCGGACAGTTAAACTGGCCGATTCCGGTGCTGACCCTGTGCGGGTTTGCGATGTTCGCGCTGGGCTGGAAGCTGGTCTTTGGAGGAAAAAAACGCATTGAACAGGAAGCATAAGGCAGGTCTTGCCTTGATGGCGGCGGGCGTCCTGCTGATGACCTCGGCGGTCGGCCTGCTGTTACATAACCGGGCGGAGGACCGGGAGGCCGGTGAGAGCGTGGACGGACTGCTGCCGATTCTCCGACAGGAGATAGCAGCTCGTGAGTCTGAAGCGGAGGAAGATTGGTACATGACCCTGCCGGGCCTGGAAGAAGAGGAAGAGGCAGAAGCAGCGGAGTCCGAGGAAGAGACCGTGATGGTTGACGGGTATGATTATATCGGGATCCTGACCATCCCGGCGCTGGGTCTGGAGCTCCCGGTGATGGCAGACTGGGATTATACGAGGCTTAAGATCGCGCCGTGCCGTTATACCGGATCGATTGAGACGGACGACCTGACGATCGCGGCCCACAACTACAGTCGGCATTTCGGGAGGTTAAAGAACCTGGCGGGCGGAGAAGAAGTCGTCTTTACCGACATGGAGGGAAACAGTACCGCTTATCTTGTAGCGGAGACGGAGATCCTGGAACCGACCGCGATCGGGGAAATGACGGGGAGCGGGTATCCGTTATCTCTCTTTACCTGTACCTATGGCGGACAGACGCGGGTGACCGTGCGATGCATTTATCAGTGAGAATCGATGGCAATCCATGCTAACGATTACATCATTGGTTGATCGTGGAAACCGGAGTAAGAAGTTGATATAGAAGAAACATCCATATTTCAACATATTTCAAATAAAAGAAACCATTTTTTAAAAGAAACAATTCTATCATCAGAAATTTGTTTTAAGCGAGGGGGAATCAGAAAATGAAACGAATAGCCAGAACCGGCAAATGGAGAGATGGCCTGAACCGATACGCACAGAGATTCCGCAGGGAGGGGCGGAGGCTTTGTTCTGTCTTTTTATGCGCGAGCCTCGTCGCAGGGAACTGTTCCGTGTCTCCGTTTTCCGCATTTGCGGAGGTAGAGAGCGGAGATTATGATTATGAATTTGACCGGATGTCGTTAAAAGAGGCATTGAGGACGGCACTTGACGATGGCGAGACTCTCGAAAAGGAGCTGTCATTTGAGGGTCAGTACGCGGAAGAATACGACGAACTGCTGAAGCCGGACGGAACGCTTTACGAATTGTTTCCGGAGGGAGTGGAAAAAGATACGGATCGGGACAAGGCTCTGGATCTGCGCATCTTTGCGCGCGTACAGGGCTCGATTCCGATTGAAGAGACTTATGTCTTTGACGGCTCGGAGGAGATCGTCTTTTTGCTGACCAATAAGACGGATCAGATCCAGACAGCTACGATCTATATCGATGAGATGCAGACAGAGACCATCACGGTGCTGCCTGCAGATTCGATTGCGGTGGATCAGGGACCGTCTGATGGGGTGGTGAGCGGAGCCCGCGGAAGCGGCTCTGCGTCCGGAAGTGGCTCTGTGTCCGGAAGTGGTTCTGTGACCGGTTCCGGTTCTGCATCCGGAAGTGGCTCTGCGTCCGGAGTCGCGGACATCATCACGATCGAGGGTACCGTAGATGAGGAAACGTCTGGTACCGGGATCACGCAGGACTCGGAAGTAAGCATACTGGGTAACGATGCAGACTCGAAAGAAAACGACATTACAGATGATCGGATCGCCGGTGACAGCGATATGACCATCGATGATGATAAAAAAGACAATCAGGAAGAAGCAGAAGATAGCGGTCATCGCGGAGACGGGATCGAAGATGCAGGCGAGGATAAGGACTCCTTCGACGCCGCAGATGGTACAGAAGATAAAAATTCCGCAGAGGCCGCGGGAAAAGAAGAGGCCGCGGACGATCAGAACGATGCGGACAGAGCTGAGGATGACAGCAATCCGGATACCGATGACGCTGACAGCGACACTGCCGATGCCGATAACGACGATAAGAGTGACAGAGGGGAAGCAGACGCCGATGACAGCAGCGACAGTTCCGATACCAATGATGATAACGATGCGGCAGACAATTCCGATACTAATGACAACGATGATGCTGACGACAGCAGCAATGACGGCGACAGCTCTGATGATACATCGGGTAGCAGCGACGGCAATGAGGTGGCGTCCATCTCGCTCCATCGCACAGCTTTGCTGAGCGCTTCGGTTGCCAGCGCTTCAGATGCAGATAAAAATGCGACGGCAAATACAAATGCGGCCGCAAATACAACAACAAACACAAATGCAGCAGCGAATACGACAGGTACAGATAATGATACGGCAAGCCCGTCCGACGCGACGGCGTCTGACGCCGACCGCATGCTTGATGGTACGCTGTATGAGGCGGTGCGTCTGGATAAGAAAGGCGCGGTTGCCTTTGTTACAACCGGAGCGGACTGCCGGTTTGATGTGATCGTACTGGAAGAGCAGGAGATGACCTGTGAGTCCGAGAGCGGCGATCAGGAGTATCTGGTTACGGTGAGCGGCTGGCTGCCGCAGGGCGCGACCATCACGGCAGAGCCGGTGGATGTGGAGATCGCGGATAAGGTAGTCCTGCTGGCGCTGGATATCTCGATCTATGATGATAACGGGGAAGTGTTTGAACCGGCGGATGGGACAATATCGGTGATGATTGAATCTCCGGAGATTACCAGCGCTGTAGAAGATGATGAGGATTTTAATGTCTATTATGTCCCGGAGGAAGGTGAACCGGAACTTCAGGACGTCACTGAGACGAAGGAAGGCAGTGTCGTCTTTGAGGCGGAGCATTTCTCCATATATGTCGTGACATCCGGTGACAGTACAATTGCGAGTGGGACGATTGAAAACAGTGATGGGACATCAGTTACCTGGGTAGTGTACGAGGGCCTGGATGGGGAGCGTACGCTGGTAATCTCTTCCGATAATGGAGGAGCCATCCCGGATTATACATCAGCGGATAGTGTCCCATGGCGTTATTATATAACAAGCTCAACAATCAATGTAGTAATTGAAGACGGAGTAACTGGGATTGGAAGCTATACGTTTACGGGAACGGCTGTTCATATATCGAGCCTGGATATTGGTGATACGGTGGAATCGATTTCCAGCTATGCGTTTTTCCAGGCATACCTGCCGGATACGCTGGTGATCCCGGATAGTGTAACAACCATAGGATCCAATGCGTTTAATGTCAATGGAGGCATTACCTCCATTACCTTAGGATCGGGTATTAAGACAATCGGGGAAAGCGCTTTCTGTACTTCCGGTGGATCTTCTTTCGGCACGATTTACCTTCCTGCTTCTGTCACAAGCATCGGCGGAAACGCGTTTAAGAACGCGACTGGCTACGACTGGCAGGATGATAGCAGCGTGACAACAGATGAAAATGGATATGAGACAAATGGAACGTTTACCATCGTGGACGGGGTACTGTACAGTGCTGATCTGAAGACTCTGGTGGATTATCCGGGCATGCGTGAGGATGAGAGTTACCAGATTCTGGATGGAGTAACGACTATTAAGAGCAGTGCGTTATCGTATCTTCTGCAAACGAAGGAAATCATTGTGCCTTCTTCTGTAACAACGGTGCCATCGTCCAGTATGTTTAGCTTTTCTTCCGGCCTGGAGTCGGTGGTCTTTGAGGATGGGGCGAACGCGAACTGTACAAATAATATGTTCTTTAACTGTTCCGGATTGATTTCGGTCACGATACCAAATACCGAAGGGACCGTCATGGGAACACAGTATTTCTGGAATTGTGAAAGCCTGACCAGCATTTCCATCCCGGAGAATGTGACGACGATCCGGAACCTGACGGATGGAAGCCTGTCTTCCCTGCAGGAGGTTTACTATGACGCGGCAAATGCGTCCATCACAGGAACTTATGTGTTCAAGAGTTCCCCGCCTTATTCGCTGACCATTGGCGCGGATGTGGATACGCTTCCTAAGAATTTTAATTATTTTGTTCAGTATGCCGACAGTATTATCTTCGAGGGACCGAATTTTATCACCGTGACCGATGGTGCGTTTGCGGACGCGTCGGATTCTGTGCTGAGCGACCTTTCCGGTTATATTTATGTAGATGCATACGGTGCGATCTATCAGATCAATACGGATGATAAAACGGCTACACTGGTTTACGTCCCGGATACATATCTGGATGCGGATGGTAATACGCAGGATCTGACGTCGTATACGGTTTTATCTTCTATTATTGACACGGAAAATGGGGAGGATACAGAGTATCAGGTAATTGCAGTAGCCACAGACGCTTTCCGCAATGCGGCAAATCTGACTGACCTGGCATTTGAAGACGCTTCCTCAATCACTGAAATTGCAGATTACGCCATGGCAAATGCCACGAAACTGGCCAGCGTGACAGATGAGAGTTCGGGTACGGTTGCGTATACCGTGGATGATGCTATCGGGCTTTTTACAAATTCCAATATTAATGAATGTTATGGGCCTTTCTATAATACTGCGTTGAAGGGCGCTACCGTCAGCGGATCCGCTGACGATATGGATGGAACAAAATCGCTGAGAGTTTATGCGGATGATAATAACGATCATGTATATATGGATATCGTGATGAGTGGTGGGGAGTGGAGTTATGTTGACAATGAGGATGCGGGCGGATATTCTCTGATGACGGGAGAAGCATTAACTGTTACGGTAACTGCACAGGCTCCGAGTGCCGATAATTCCTATGTCTATCGTGTTTATCTTTCGTATACGGATAGTGACTATATCCTGGATTATAATTTAGCAGGGTATAATGCGACCTGGGGAACCACGGATGACCCTAATACGATTTATGTGGATTTTACGGTAACAACAAGTGATACGGTTAGTTTTACCCTGACGACTTACTATCCAAATGTAACCTCGGACGGCGGCGGCCTGACCGTCTGGGGAGAAGTGCTTAGTTCCACTGATGAGGGGGAGGTAAAGGAAGCATCATCAGAAAAGCCTGCGGATGGCGGTCAAACCATTCAGGCCTGGTGGGAAACGGAGCCGGACACCTATGGGTTGACAAAAACAAACGGAAACCAGGAAGAGGTGAAACTTTATGCGGAGAACGGTGAGATCCGTTTCGCAAGTTCGCTGATTTATGAGATTGAGAGCGCATTGCCTGATGTTACGAATACGTATGGGCGTGACCTGGCGACCAGCGTGTATTATGAAGATGTCCTGACGCTGCCAGATGGAGTTAAGTGGGATTCTTATGTGTACACAGAGATTGAGGAAGGAAGAGTTTATTATGCCTCTGGAGTTCTCTATGTATATGATGCTGACGGCAACAGGGTGGAGGTTGCCAAACTTTCCGTTTCAGCTACGGATGTGCTGCTGACCGGCGCTGGTATCAAAATAAATGATGCAGGCTTTGTCGTTTTGTACTGGTCTGTACGAAATAAGTCGACCGATTCAACTCTGAGTACCCATACGGTAACTCTCAGTATTGATCCGGAAGCGACCATCATTACTGATGTTTCCCAATTGACGGATACAACAGCGACTCCGACCATTAACAATGAAGTGAACGCGGTTTATCATTACACCTATAGTGGAGATCAGTCCAAGAGTAGTACAGCCACGAAGACAGTGTCACAGGATAAAGGCGCACTTACGTTCAGCAAGTCGGCAACTTCGGTGAGTTATTTCGGCGAGGATGTGACTTATACTTTGACGATCGCCAATAACACGGCACAGGATTACACAGCAGATGATGCCGGAGTCTATACGGTTGTGGATACCCTGAGTCAATATACCTATATCAGTGCGGAAAATATGGAGTCTATGTTTGAAAGCGCCTGCATAGAGGGGTATCCGCTAACAATTACAATTAAAAATGCAGTGCTGGGAGTCATTGATACCAAAACAGGCGTCGATGGAAGTACGACAGTCAGCCTGAATGCAGGGAACACCTCTTCGGACAGCGAGTCGACGGTGGACCTGACGATTACTTGCGAGGAATCAGAAGGTTCTTATACTTACAAGGTTTCTTATAAGGATGACAATAGCGAAAATAAAGAAGTGGAAGGAAGTGATCTGGCGGCTCTGCTGCAGAATCTGGGTTATGGCGTGACGAATAGTTCACAGTATACCTGTACCTGGACATTGGGAGGCGGAGAAACAGTAACTGGTGGAGAAGAAACGGTATCTTCTTTCCAGATGAACGCTGGGACAACCCTGACATTTATGATCTTTGCTACCACAAAGAATACCTTCCAGATGCTTAAGGATGATGACCGTCAGAACCTGTATGATCTGGCATCAACTTATAAGATAACTAACAGTGCATATATCAATTCGTCGCAGACTGGAAATGTAGAGAGTGCAAGCCTAAAAAATCCTCTGGGAGTGAAGCGGGAAGCGTATATTGCCAAATCCCTGTACGCAGCGGATGGGACGCGGCTGACTTCGGATCTGTCTGCGGAGGAGGGAGATGTCCTCGAGTACTGGCTTACCTTCCGCCATACGGGAAGCGGCGAGTATGACGACCTTCCTATGGTAGATGATCTGTATGGGAGCCAGCTTTTGCTGGTGCCGTACGCGGAAAACAGCAGCAATCCAAGTATTCTGTCTGCTGATAATAAAGTCACTGTGAAGTATGATGGGGATGGTAATCCGGAGTATTATTGTCTCGGCGAAGGTATCTATATGGATGTTACTGTCGGCATGGATGAAGACGGAAATTATCTGGTTGCGGCGTCTGTTACGGTAGAGAAGATAACAAGTGAGGCAGAAGCAAACGCTGTGATAGATGGGAAAAGCACGGTGCTCGGCAGCACGGACACCGGCTGGCATACACAGATTAAGTGGTACTATGATCATCTGGATGGCGGTAATTATAGCAGTACGATTAAATATCAGACACTTGTAACGTATGATGAAAATTCCCTGACCTATTCCCTGGGCAATATCGTTTGGATGAATGATCGGACCGGTTCCCGTATTTATGACACGATCTGGGGAGACGGTTCCCTGATCGATTTTGAAAAGCATATTGTTGTGAATGAAAGTGATACGAATAACTCCAAGCTGGATGAATATATCAATGAGACGGGCGAACTGGGAACGGATGGCTATGATGACGATGATTACAGTACGGTTCATGCAGGAGAGTTCGTTACCTACGATCTGGTTTTGTCGGGAAACGCAAACAGTTATTATACCCTGTACGGCAGTGATCTGTGGGATCTTCTGCCTGCGACGTATGATGTGTTCAATTGGGTAAAAGATGACAATGTGACCATGAAATATGAGAAGGGTGATAATATTACAATCAGTCGAAATGACCTTTCCTTAACTGAAGATCAGACGGATCTGGATGCGTGGGGTATTACAAACAACCGCGGCGGCAATAAAGGCAGCTGGATCTATTGGCCGGCCGATATGACAATTACCTTTGCGGGTGAAGGTCAGCTGATTATTACTGTGACGCTGAAATTCCCTGAGAGTGATAGTGACGGGACGTGGAGCAATTACGTGAGTAAAGTTGGGGGGACAAAGCTGGAAAACACCTTGTACGTGCGCAACTTTACGTCAACGGTCACTCACGACCTGGTGGAAGAGGCAAGTGTGATTCTGCAGAAAGGTGTCTGGAGCGAAGTGGCGGATTCTAAAAATTCTTACTCATTCAAACCAGTAGATGTAGATTTAAAATATTTTAATAACCAAGACAGTTTTTATCGCTATGTTGTTTATTATGTGACGCTTTATAACGCTGGGAATACAAGGTTGTATCTGAGCGAACTGACGGATCACTTACCGGATGGTTTTACTTATGTGAGTCTTGTGGGGAGTGCATCTGATACAGGAACCAGTGAATCGGTAATTGTGCAGGGAGGAACTTCAAACAGTCTGGTAACCGGGTTGCCAGATGGCACCGTTTATCGCTCTGCGACGATTACCAGGTCAGGCGCAGATTCCAATGGAAATACAGTGACCTTTACAGTCGGCGGGTATTCCGGCGATTATGACCTGCTTTATGATACAGAAAAAGGAATGTATTATCTTGGAAAAGGCGATGCAGTGGTCTTTGGGTACGTATGTAGAGTGGGTTCCTACAGTGACACGGGTGAGACAGCGACGAATACAATCAGTATGGAGTACTATGACTATCTGGGAGTAGGAGTTTCGCAGATACCGGAAAGTGATTCCAGTTACAATGTGACCGGTGCGGATGTGAGTTATGGTAATGATATCTATTATAACTGGACAGACAATGACGGCAGCCGGGATACCGAGACAGACAGAGATGGAGCGCTGACTTTGTCGTCCACGGTAACGCAGAAACTTGGGGAAATCATACCAGGTGTCTCGAAAGCATTTACGGGATATACGGATAGCAGTGGTGCCCTGCACACGAATACGGAGGATATCACTTCCCTGAATGGATACAGCACGGAAACTCTGCACTGGAAAGCGACATTGACGAATGACGGAAAGAGAGAGATTTCGGATTATACGATAACAGATACCATGCCGGATCCTTATGTTTTCACAGGCGAAGTAAATATGACAATTTATTCAGCTTCAGGGTCGAAATCATTGGAGGATAGAACACTCTTTACGATTGGAGATCGTTCTGCGGATGATAAAGAGGTAACAGTAACATACTTAATCAGCGGGGGTACATATCAATATACATTAACAATTGATGGAAATCCAATTACAACGCATTTTCCAAATCTTGAATCTTCAGGAACGATTACTGTGTCGCTAAAAACGGATACCAGCGGAAATGAAGTGCTGACAGTAGAACTGAAGGGAACGTATTTTGCAGTCCCTGAAAATGGTAAGGTTGAATTGACATATTCCTCGGTCAGCCCGGGAGGAAGCGCTCCTTATGCAACCTATATAAATAAAATAACCTTTGATCCGGACAGTTCCTTTGAATTGAAAGGCGAGGGAACACTTGAGAAGGATGATGATGGGGCAAATGACGCCGTAAGTGCTGTTGCATCTGTGATCGTAGCCGGCGCCTACGCGACCAGTTCATCCAAGAGTGTAACAGAATTGGTGAGTACAGTGGATGCAGATACCGGCGATAGTACTTTAACAGAAACTACTAACTCAGCAAGTTCGGATGTTTCTGATAATAGTATTGTATTGTCGGGCACCGGTAGTATTTTCCGGTATACACTTTCGGTGAAGAATCTTACTTCCTATAATATGGCTAAGCTGATCTTGTTTGATAATCTGCCGGAAGTAGGAGACACTTATGCGGTTGGAAATTCTAACCGTAACAGCAAGTTTACTGTGAAACTGGCTGATGACCCCAATTTTGCCGTATATGTGACAGATTCAACATCTGGGAACGTTACTAAGATTGATAGCAGCAAGTATGAAATTCAATACAGTAGCGATGGTACTTTTGAAACCAGTGATTACAGTGAAGAAACTGCTGATGGCTGGGCGACGTGGGATGAAGACGTTAGTGCAGATAGTGTACGTGCGATTCGCATAATTATAAAGGATAATAGTGATGAAGGATTGATACCGGCTGGTGCAACCGTTACCGTTACCTTTGATGCGGTAGCTTATTGTGCGGATGGAAGCAGCTTTGAAGCAGGTTCTGTTGCATGGAACAATTTTGGTTACCATTATACACTGCATAAAGGTGGTGATGTGACGGACGGATTGACAGCAATGCCTCTGGCGGTTGGCGTGCAGGTGCCGTCGGCTCCGGAGCTGGAGAAGAAACTGGTTGATCTGGATGGCTATGCTTATACGGTTGATAAAGATACTACGTTTACATTTGTGGTCTACGAGGGGGAGGAACTTAAGGATTCGGATGGAAATAGCTATACAACACAAGATGAATTAGAAAACGCATTGAAGGAATTAAATGATGATACGGATGACGGTAATGATAGAGCTTGCAAGTCGGTGACCATGAAGGTAAGCAGTGGCGAGTCTTCTTCGGGTTATTTATCTTTAAGCGAAACGAACTGGAACGGCTGGACATGGAAAGATGGGGCAACCTATACCATCGTTGAGTTCCTGCCGGATGGGAGTTATGCTTTCAGAGAGTGGAGTGCGACGAACAACAGTGCCGGAGATGCGGCAAATGGCAGTTCCTATACCTTTACTTATCATCGCGAAAAGACACTTTATCTCGTCTGTGATAATACCTACCAGTTGTGGAAACTGAATCTGACCAAGGTAGACGCAGACAGCTATGATGCGGATAGCAAGACCTATAGCAGATTGCTGGAAGGCGCTGTGTTTGCTCTGTATACTAAGGTCGCTGCTAAAGCAATGACGCAAGATAAGTATGGTAACCTGACACTGACAGATAAACCAGATCCAACTGTGGAAGTTGTTACAGGAAATGATACCGTTATCTGGTACCTGTACGATGTGCAGACCACAAATATAAGTGGTATCATCGAGTGGACGGATCTGACCGAAGAAACCTATTATCTGGTCGAGGTCAAAGCGCCGGACGGCTACAATCTGAGCTGGACTTCCCAGGAAGTCAAGCGTAATGCCAATACGGTATCGTTGACCGTGGAGAACACTGCCGGCGTCATCCTTCCGGAGTCCGGCGGCCCCGGTACCACCCCGTTTAGAATCGCGGGCTTGCTTCTGATGAGCGTATCGGCTTACCTGATTTATGACATTTTAAAACGGCGGAGGATTTACGCATCCTAAGCATTGGAAAGACCTGTTCCGATTTGGAGCAGGTCTTTTTTTACGGATTGATTTGAGAATATAGTATCACATGGGAGGTTAGTCACCAATACGAATGTAATATGACTATATTTTTATTGAAATCCTGTCGGTCATCATTTATACTTTAAGTTAAGGGTTGCCATATAAGCGATTCCTGCCCTGCCGGGAAGGAGCTGTTATTTGAAACGGAAGCCATTTATGGAACTGGAACTGAGAGACGCTTTTATGTTTGCAACGGTGATGATGGATCCGGAGATCTGCCGCCTGACGCTGGAGAGAATCCTGGGCTTTTCGATCCGGGAGATCACCGTCGATACAGAGCATGCATTTACCGTAAACCCGGATTATCGCGGAGTCCGGCTGGACGCCAGAGCGGATGATGCGGATGGCACGGCTTTTACGATAGAGATGCAGGTGAGCGATCAACACAACTTGCCGAAGCGTAGCCGCTGCTATCAGAGCCAGATAGGGGACGATATATGACGTTTGGAGAATTGTTGGATGAAGAGCGTATCGAGGGACGTTCTGAGGGGCGTATGGAAGGTCAGAATATGTTATTGGCGCTGATCGGCGCAATGACCGCGGATGGACGAGATACGGAGATTTCTCGTCTGGCTATGGATAGGGCTTTCCGTGAGGAGATGTTTGCCCGGTATCATATTACAGATCATATCCGTGAAGTTCAAAATGTCTGAGTTGTCGGGGCGATGCCCCGGCAGCATATCTCCGGCAGGTTCTGTCTGCGGGAATATTCTTAATATCGGTTTGTTCAAAAATGTCAGGTATTATCACACGAAAAATTAAAATATGGAAATGTCGGGGCAGGAGATATCCTTATGTGGCAAACCCCAGATGTTTGGAAGTTTTGTAAGCGCCTAAATTTTGGGTGGTTTATGTAATCGATTCACGCCCTTTATAATGATACGAGTAGCATTTTGCTGCTCGTCACAACAATCTGATGTGGTAGTGGTAAAAATTTACCGCTTCCGACTGGTAGAATCCAGAGGACTATGTTGATTGTAATGGATGGCTTGAAAGCCGCAGAGGAAATTAAGAGTAAAGAATATTGACAATGTAAGTATAGTGTCATATAATATCTTTGACTAAGGAGGTATGTGATATGGAAGTTATGGATCTTGTGCAAGTGAGAACGCCGAAAAACGTGAAAACGAATGCAATGGATATTCTTGACAAACTTGGCCTGAATATGTCAACTTACATCAATATGGCGCTTAATCAGTTAATCATCCAGGGTGGTATTCCATTTACGGTAAAATTAGAGCGCCCTGTTTATAGCGCAGAAGATATTGTACAGGAAATCGAAGCCACTATGAAAATGGAAGGAATGCCTCTGCCGCAAAATGAGGTTGAACGGTTGAAGTTAATTGTGAGCGGTAAAATGACCACAGACCAGGCAAGACAAGATATATATCGTGAGGTAGCTGAATGGCAGATGAAAAATACTGTTACCCGGGAACAGACATCCTCATCAACAAATTGAATATAAGAAATCAGGAAATATTACATCAATTTGAACGCGAATTTACAACATTAAGGATTAAGGAATTATTTGACCACCCCATATCGGGTCATTTTGACTTAAAGCACTTGCAAAAGATCCATAAATATCTTTTTCAAGATGTATATGAATGGGCTGGAAAAATCCGAATCGTTGATATTGCGAAAGGTAATATGTTTTGCAATGTGCGATTTATTGAAAGTCAAGCTGAGGTTATTTTTGACCAGTTGAGGAAAGAATGGTACCTGGCTGGTTGCAATAAAGAAGAAATAGCCGTCAGGTTGGCATATTATTTATCAGAAATTAATGCCCTGCACCCATTCCGTGAAGGAAACGGTAGAGCTCAGAGAGAATTTATTCGCTCACTGGCATTAGAAAATGGTTATCTGGTCGACTTTAAAAAAGCAGGAGATAACGAAATGCTTATTGCAAGCCAAAAATCGTTTTTATGCGAATACAAAGAAATGGAAGATTTGCTTCGCAAATGTATTCGTTAGTAAAAACATGATTATCAAATAATGAGGAACTGAAAAGTAACTTCTTACTCATTTTTTCCCCCAAACTGGATAATATCTAAAATATTAGTAATATTTACTAAAAATAATGAAAAATTATGTCGTTTTTTCTGTAGAAATAATCAAGCCAAAGAGTATAATTTTAACTTGTAAACGTTTGCATCGTCAAATCGTTTGAATACTGGGAAAGGGGATTTCAAAGAAAAAACGATTATGAACAAGGGGAAAATGGTAAGGAAGATCCGTCGGATGACGGCAGGCTGGAGAATATCCGTATTACCGGAGAAGGCGTGATCGACGGTAACGGCTGGAAATATGGCAGCGGCGGGACGATCGATGGAGACGGCACCAGCGCTTATTATCAGAGCAGCCAGAGCGGAGACCCGGATTTTAACTCCTTAAAGGAGTATCGTCTGCGCAGATGGGTGGCCGGCAGCAGCAGTAAGCTATATAATTCTGACCTGGAAAGCTCCCTCGGTATACTGGCGGCGGACGCCACGCTGAAAGCCAAGGCAGACGGAAAGAGCGCAACCGTTGCCTATAACAACCGGCCCAATCTGATTGTTATCCGTGGGACAGAAAATATTTATATCGGCGGCATCACGGTCCGTAATCCGGCGTTCCACACGATCGCTGTGCTGGACAGCGAGAACGTGACCTCGGCCAATGTGAAATACACGACCTATGATTCGAATAACGCGGACGGCATCGAACTGGGCAATACGCAGAATGCGATTGTCTTTAATAACTTCTTTGATACCGGCGACGACAGCATCAACTTTGCTACCGGACTGGGCAAGGGCGTACAGGATTCGGGACAGAAACCGTCTCAGAATATCTGGACATTCAACAATTTCCTGCGGGAAGGACACGGCGGCGCCATCGCGGCCGGCAGCCATACCGGCGCGGGAATCTGTGATATGCTGGTGGAGGATAATGTGCTGAATCACAGCGATATGCCTTTCCGCTTTAAATCTGCGCCGGTCAACGGAGGCGGTATCTATAATATCTTCGTTCGTGACTGCGCGGTGGGCGACGCTCAGCAGGCATTTGTCATGAGTACCAGCTACAGCGACGCAAATCAGGCTGTGACGGTAGAACCGGCAGATACTCCGGCAGAATTTTATGACATGGACTTTTATAACATCACAGTAGATGTGACGACCAAAAATACGTTCAGCCTGGTGGCAGACGTTTCGTACACGGCTCTGTATAAACCATGGCACAATCATCATGACCTGTATTTCTAGGATATCACCTTTACGAACGCAAAGACGGGGACAGAGGTGCTGACCGGGATTGAAAATACGATTTTTTATAATGTAAGGATCAATGATGAGGATGAGTTGTCTTCTGCGTGGAAATCGATCAATGCCTCTGACGACCTGATTTTTGCCGGCGATACCACAACTTCGGATAACGCGACTCTGGCCATGACTCCTCCGGTCTGGCCAGATGAAGCAGATCTGCTGGCAACCTCGTCTGACGCTGAGAGAGCGACTCCGTTCTGTGCCGCGAAACTCTCGTGGGATGAGGCGGAAGATGCAAGCAGATATATCATTGAAACTTACGTTGATGGTGAAAGCGAGCCGGTCGATATTACAGAACCGGTGACGGGAACGAGTACTGTGATCCGCGGATCCGGGGTTATCAGGCCTATGTCAATGGTTCCCTGGTAAAGACAGCTTATAACTATGAGCTGTCGAGCGCTAAGACGGCAGACACCCTGTCTCTGACGATTGGGCGTATGCTGGAAACGGAAAACGAAGTGAAGCTGGTGGCCTTTGCGGACGACGGGAAGACAGTGGAATATAACATCGAAAAGGTAACTACGACCGAAAATTATGACTTCCGGGCGCCGGAATGGGATGGAGACCTGACCGCTGTGCAGCAGGGGGAGGATATCCTGCTGAGCTGGGATGAAGCATGGGATGAATCCGGGATTTACGGATACCGGGTCTATGCAGACGGACAGCCTGTCTATCGCCGGGAGGGAGATTATTTCAACCATGTAAATGACAACTACACAACAGAGGATACCAGTTACCTGATTTCCAGTCTGGATCTGAATGAGTCTCATACGTTCCGGGTAGAGGCAGCAGACGCTTGGTGGAAAGCTCTGGATGGCAGCGGATCAACGGATTATGGTGTTACTTGAATCCGGTATCGGACGGCACAAAGGGTATCCTGTACCGGAACCGGTATACGCCGGATGGATATTACGTAACGGAGACAGGCGTCTGGGATGGTAAGGACGCCGTGGGAAATGAACCAGAGAAACTGACAACTACATAGCATATTCATACAAAGGGAGAGGCCGCTGCACGAAAATGTGCGCAGCTTCTTCTGTTAAAAAATGGTCCGTATCAATCATAGAAGATCAAAAGTGAAGCTCGTCATTGTAATTTGGATTCCCATCCGATATAATAAGGATAGAAGACGGGCTTCTGATGATGGAATCGGGAGATGGCAGCAGGTAATGGATATAAAATTAGAACCAGCGAAAGACTGGGAAGAACTGGGGTTATCCAATGATTTCCTGTTTGGGAAAATCATGAGCAAGCCGGAGTTATGTAAACAAATGCTGGAGACGATTCTTGATATTGAGATTGAGAGGATTGAATATCCGGAAGCTCAGAAGAGTATCATTGAGGAAAAGGACGCCAGAAGCGTAAGACTTGATATATACGTGCGCGACGGCAAAGGAACCGTTTATAATGTTGAGATTCAAACGGTTGGTAAGAAAGCGCTTCCAAAGAAAGGCCGTTACTACCAGAGTATGCTGGACATCCAGGAGCTGAATAAGGGAGAGTATTATAAAAATCTCAAGCAGAGTTATGTGATCTTCATCTGCACGTTTGATGCGTTCCACGAGGGCAGACACCGCTATACGTTCGAGAATCTCTGTAGAGAGAATCATGACTTATCCCTTGGGGATGGGACGACCAAAATCTTTCTGAATACAGAGGGAATCATGGATGATATCAGCGGCGATTTAAAAGCATTCCTGGATTACATCGGAGGAAGAAAATCCGATAATGATTTTGTGAAGAAACTGGACGAAGAAGTAAAAATGGCAAAACAAAACCGCGAATGGAGGAGAGAGTATATGACGTTAATGATGCGTGATCGGGAAAATATAGAAAAAGGGATCGAACAGGGAATTGAGCAGGGAAAACTTGCTTCATTAAAATCCCTTATAGACACTACGGGATGGACGATAACACAAGCAATGGATGCACTGAAATTTTCAGCGGAAGATAGGGAAAAATATACAAAAGCATTAAAAAATTAATGATCGAGGTAACCGGGAGTTCAGTAAGAGCAACAGTAGGCGTATCGAGAATCAGATTTATGACCTTGCGTTTGATTATGAGATGTCAGATGGTGTGGTGATTCGGGTTAATATTAAAAATATAGACCAATTTTATTACTGGGTGGGTGCATTGCCCTATTATGACAATGTGGAAAAGGAGGGTGTCGTACTTGCAGGATGACAGAAAAATAACGTTAAGTAAGTATCGTATCCAAAATTCCTTGCTTTTAAGCAAAAAAGATCTCAGTAACAAGCCTGTACTGAGATCTTCCAGCTGGGCTACCTGGATTCGAACCAGGAAAATGACGGAGTCAGAGTCCGTTGCCTTACCGTTTGGCGATAGCCCAATGTTTTGCAACGAAATATATTATACATGATAAGAGGGAGTCTGTCAACAATTTTTTTCATTTTTCAGAAGAAAGTTTAGAGGTAAGAGAACAACGCCGGTGTCCGTCAGACAGGGACACCGGCATTGCTTTTATGCGCAGGGGCGCGTAAGGAAATATTCCAGCCTGGGCTGGATGCGCCCCGCGCAGCGAACATGAGGCAAAAAAGCTGCCTCCTGCTCGATTTGAGGTTATCGTTCAGGACGGTTGGATTTCCGCCTGCAGATTTTTCTGAGCGGTTGCGAGCATCAGCTTGATACGGTTTAACTGGTTGACTTCGCTGGCTCCGGGATCGTAGTCCACGGCGATGATATTGGCGCCCGGGTTCTTGCGACGCAGCTCTTTGATCACGCCTTTGCCGACGATGTGGTTAGGCAGGCAGCCGAAGGGCTGTGTACATACGATATTTTTCACGCCGCTGTGAATGAGCTCCAGCATCTCTCCGGTGAGGAACCAGCCCTCGCCGGTCTGGTTGCCGAGGGAGACATAGTCCTGGGCGTATTTTGCCAGCTCGGAGATACGGGAGGGCGGCGTAAAGTGCGTACTCTTTTCCAGTTCCTTGCGGGCAACACTCCGGAAGTATTCCAGCAGTGAGATGCCGAGGTTGCACAGATGGGCAGTCGATTTTTTAAGCCCCAGGTTCTGGGAACGGAAGTTAGAGTTATAAAAGCTGTAAAGCATAAAATCCAGCAGATCCGGCATAACGGCTTCCGCGCCCTCGCTTTCCAGGAGGTCGACAATGTGGTTATTGGCTAACGGCGAGAATTTCACGAGGATTTCGCCGACGATGCCAACCTTTGGTTTCCTGACGTCTGTGCGGGGGAGCGCGTCAAAGTCCCGGATGATTCCGCAGACATTGCGGCCAAATTCCATCATGTCAGCGGATTTTTTGGAAAGAGCCTGAAAGCAGCGCGCCTTCCATTTCTCATGCAGGGCATTGGCGGAGCCTTCCGTCGCCTCATAGGGCCGGGTGGCATAGAGAACACGCATAAAAACGTCTCCATAGACGACAGCCTGCACCACCTTGGTAAGCAGACCGGGCGTGATCGTAAATCCGGGGTTGGTCTCCATGCCGTTTGCGTTGACAGAGATGACCGGTACCTGAGACATGCCGGCTTTTTCCAGCGCGCGGCGGATAAATCCGATATAGTTGGAAGCACGGCAGCCGCCGCCCGTCTGGCTCATAAAGACGGCAACATGGTCAAGGTCATATTTCCCCGAGAGCAGGGCATCCATGATCTGGCCGATGACGATCAGCGACGGGTAACAGGCGTCGTTATTGACATACTGCAGGCCGACGTCGATCGCGTTGCGGTTGGTATTCTGCAGAACCTCGACATGATAGCCAAATGCGTGGAATGCGGGTTCCAGCAGATCGAAATGAATGGGTGACATCTGCGGGCAGAGGATCGTATAGTCTTTTTTCATTTCCTTCGTAAAATATACCCGGTGATAAGAACTGGACACGACCTTGCGTTCGTAATGTTTCTGATCACGCACGCGCAGAGCGGCAATCAGCGAACGGACGCGGATACGCGCGGCGCCCAGGTTATTGACTTCATCGATCTTTAATACGGTATAAATCTTTCCGGAAGAGGACAAAATATCATGAACCTGATCCGTGGTGACAGCATCCAGCCCGCAGCCAAAGGAATTGAGCTGGATCAGGTCGAGCTGATCGCAGGTCTTCACATAGGTGGCTGCACGATACAGTCTTGTGTGGTACATCCACTGGTCGGTCACAATGAGGGGCCGTTCTGCTTTGGCCAGATGAGAGATGGAATCTTCCGTAAGGACCGCCAGTCCGTATGAGGTAATCAGTTCCGGGATGCCATGGTTGATCTCCGGATCAACGTGGTAGGGCCGGCCGGCCAGGACAATGCCGTGGCGGTTGTGATCTTTGAGCCAGCGCAGAGTTTCCTCCCCTTTTTGCTCCATGTCGCGGCGGGAGGCAAGGAGCTCCTGCCAGCCGGCATGAGCAGCTTTTTTGATCTCGCCGGAGGGGATACCATATTCTCGTCCGATGCAGAAAACAAGCTGGCTGGTCAGGATTTCCTCATTCGTAAATGCCATAAAGGGGTTCATAAAGTGAACCTGATATTCGGACAGCTCCTCAACATTATTTTTGATGTTCTCAGCGTAGGAGGTGACCATCGGACAGTTGTAATGGTTTCCCGCGTCGGTTGTCTCATTTCTCTCATAAGGGATGCAGGGATAAAAGATATCCCGGATGCCCTGTTTGATCAGCCAGGCGATGTGTCCGTGTACCAGCTTGGCCGGATAACATTCGGACTCGCTGGGGATGGATTCGATCCCAAGCTCGTAAATGTTTTTGGTGGACTGGGGGGACAGGACAGTCCGGAAACCCAGTTCCTTAAAGAATACCGCCCAGAAGGGGTAGTTTTCATACATGTTAAGGACACGCGGGATGCCGATCGTGCCTCTGACGGCGAGATCGGCGGTCAGAGGTTCGTAGTCAAACATCCGGTGATATTTGTAATCAAAGAGATTGGGAATCTCCTTTTTCGCTTTGGCAAGTCCCAGTCCGCGCTCGCAGCGGTTGCCGCTGATGAACTGCCGTCCGCCGCCGAAACGGTTGACCGTCAGCACACAGTGATTGTTGCAGCCTTTGCAGCGTGCCATCGAGGTGTCATATTTGAGGTTGATGATCTTATCCAGCGGGAGCATGGAGGTCTGTCTGGACGCATTGTAGCGTTCGCGGGCGATCAGAGCTGCTCCAAAGGCGCCCATGATGCCGGCGATATCCGGTCGGACCGCTTCACAGCCGGAGATCTTTTCAAAGCTCCTTAAAACGGCGTCATTGTAAAACGTACCGCCCTGAACGACGACATGCTGGCCGAGATCCGAGGGATTGGTAATCTTGATGACCTTAAATAACGCGTTTTTAATCACCGAATACGCCAGACCGGCGGAAATATCCGCGACAGTCGCGCCCTCTTTCTGCGCCTGCTTGACGTTGGAATTCATAAAGACCGTGCAGCGGGTGCCGAGGTCGGTCGGATTTTTGGCGAAGAGCGCTTCCTTTGCAAAATCAACGACTTCATAGTTCAGCGACCTGGCGAAAGTCTCAATGAAAGAACCGCAGCCGGAGGAGCAGGCCTCGTTTAACTGGACGCTGTCTACTGTATTGTCTTTGATCTTGATGCATTTCATGTCCTGACCGCCGATATCGAGGATACAGTCCACTTCCGGCTCAAAAAAGGCCGCGGCGTAGTAGTGGGAGATGGTTTCCACCTCCCCTTCGTCCAGCATCAGAGCAGACTTTAACAGCGCCTCGCCATATCCGGTAGAGCAGGACCAGGCGATCGTGACGTCCTCCGGCAGCAGCGCGCGGATCTCGCGGATGGAACGGATTGCGGTAGCCAGAGGGCTGCCGTTATTATTGGAATAAAAATGGTACAGGAGGCTCCCGTCTTCACCGACGAGAGCGACTTTGGTTGTGGTAGAGCCGGCATCAACGCCCAGATAGCAGTTGCCGTGATATTCTGCGAGCGGAGCTTTTTTCACATGGTGTTGTCCGTGACGTTCGCAGAAGGCGTCATAGTCCTCCTGTGAGGCAAAGAGCGGTTCCATGCGTTTGATTTCGGTATCCATCTGAATCCCGTTCTGCAGCCGGCCAATCAAACTGGTTAAGGATACGGTAACTTCTTCGCCGGCATTCATGGCAGCGCCAATGGCGGCGAACAGATGCGAGTGGTCAGGAGCTACCACATGTTCCTGATCCAGATGCAATGTGCGGATAAAGGCGTTGCGCAGTTCCGGTAAAAAGTGGAGTGGACCGCCGAGAAAAGCGACGGTGCCGCGGATCGGTTTGCCGCAGGCCAGACCGCTGATGGTCTGATTGACGACCGCCTGAAAGATGGACGCAGCGAGATCTTCTCTGGTGGCTCCTTCATTGATGAGCGGCTGAATATCCGTCTTGGCAAAGACGCCGCAGCGGGCCGCGATCGGGTAAATCATCTGATAGTTTCTTGCGTATTCGTTGAGCCCGGAAGCGTCCGTCTGCAGAAGCGAAGCCATCTGGTCGATAAATGAGCCGGTACCGCCGGCGCAGATGCCGTTCATTCTCTGGTCGATGCCGCCGGTAAAATAAATAATTTTAGCGTCTTCGCCGCCGAGTTCGATGGCGACGTCAGTCTGCGGAGCATAATCCTGGAGTGCGGTCGCAACGGCGACGACCTCCTGGGTAAAAGGAATCTCCAGATGACGGGCAAGCGTCAGGCCGCCGGAGCCGGTGATGCTTGGGTGAAGCATCAGCTCTCCGAGTTCGTTCTTCGCTTTGATTAAAAGTCCGGCAAGAGTTTCCTGAATATTGGCGAAATGCCTTTCATAATCTGAAAAAATTCTCCGGTTCTCTTCGTCAAGAATCGCGATTTTGACTGTGGTAGAACCGATATCAATACCTAATGTTTTATTTAAATTCATAACTGTGGGATAATTTCCCCACCCTCCTCCTGAAAACAAAGAATGCGCGATCGCGGGTTGTGCAGGCAGCCATTCCCTGCGCGATTATGTGCATCATAACAACATCGATTAGTCTAGCATAAGACGAAAAAAAAAACAATTTGCAAAGCCGTTAAAAAAGAGTAAAGGAATTACAAACGTTTTATAAAATTCAGGGAAATTTTGGAGAGAATCGAACCATTCTGTTTGACAAAAGGAATAGCGATATTTATAATGAATTCGTGATTAACAGAAATCATGATTCAGCGATATTAAATTTAAGGAAGGATATGGCATGGATTTTTTTCAAAAGCTGGAACGGAAATTCAGTAAATACGCGATCCGCAACCTGATGTATTATATCGTAATCCTGTATGGGATCGGGCTGGTTCTGTGCGTTTTTAATTCGAGTGGCTATATCAGTATGTACTATCAGTATCTGGCGCTGCGCGGGGACGCGCTGCTGCGCGGGCAGATCTGGCGGATTGTCACGTTCCTCATTTATCCGCCGGCATTCGGTAATTTTGAGTTCGCGACGGTTTTCTTCGGTGTGATTGCGCTGTTTATGTATTACAGTCTGGGGCGGACTCTGGAGTATGTGTGGGGTGCTTTCCGGTTTAATGTGTTCTTTTTTATGGGCGTGATCGGTCAGGTGATCGCCAGTCTGGTCGGGTATCTGGTCTTTCATCAGATCTGGATTATGGCGACCGGATATATTAATCTGTCCATTTTTCTGGCTTTTTGTATGTGCTTTCCGGATACCCGGTTTATGATGTTTCTGATCATTCCGGTGAAAGCGAAATGGCTGGCAATAGCGGATGTATGCTTATATGCATATTCCTTTATTATGGGGGGAGCGGCGATTCGCTGTCAGATCGTGATATCGCTGGCAAATGTGATCCTTTTCTTTGTGCTGACGCGCAGATTCTCCCGGTTTTCACCCAGGGAGGTCAGGCGCAGGCAGGAGTTTCGCCGGGAGGTCAAAATCGTACCTCAGCAGAGAACCCGGCATAAATGCGCGGTTTGCGGACGCACGGAAGAGGATGGGGCAGAACTGGAGTTCCGCTATTGTTCTAAATGCGAGGGTAACTATGAGTATTGCCAGGACCACCTCTATACACATCAGCATGTGGTGAGCGGTGGTTCACGAGAGAAGGAGAATTGAGTTTATGAAGAAGACAAAGATTATCTGCACGATGGGTCCGGGGAGCGATGACCGCGAGGTCATGAAGCAGCTGATGATCAGTGGCATGGATATTGCCCGTTTCAACTTTTCCCATGGGACACATGAAGAGCAGAAGGCCCGTCTGGACCAGCTGAAAAGCATCCGTGAGGAACTGGATCTGCCGGTTGCTGCGCTGCTGGATACCAAGGGACCTGAGATCCGTACCGGGGTGTTAAAGGACGGCAAAAAGGTAACATTAAAGGAGGGTCAGACATATACGCTGACAACCCGCGAGGTTATGGGGGATGACCAGGTTGGTTTTATTAATTACAGCGGATTGAATGAAGATGTAACGGCCGGCAATACGATTCTGATCGATGATGGCCTGATTGAGCTGAGAGTTGAGGAGGTCACGGACACGGACATCGTATGCCGGGTGATCAACGGCGGGGAGCTGGGAGAACGCAAGGGCGTCAATGTGCCAAATGTAAAGGTGAAACTTCCGGCGATTACGGATAAGGATGTCGAGGATATCCGCTTCGGGATCCAGCAGGGATTTGATTTTATCGCGGCGTCCTTTGTACGCAACGCCGACTGCATCAAGCAGATCCGTGCGATTCTGAATGAGGAAAATTCATCGATCCAGATCATCGCGAAGATTGAGAACGCTGAGGGAATTGAAAATCTGGATGAGATCATCGAGGCGAGCGACGGGATCATGGTTGCCCGCGGAGATATGGGTGTTGAGATCCCGGCGCCGGAGGTGCCGTATCTGCAGAAGAAGATCATCCGCAAGTGTAACCGCGCCTGCAAGCCGGTAATCACGGCGACACAGATGCTGGATTCGATGATCCGCAATCCGCGCCCGACGAGAGCAGAGGTGACGGATGTGGCAAACGCGGTGTATGACGGTACCGACGCGGTGATGCTCTCCGGCGAGACTGCGATGGGCAAATATCCGGTTCAGGCGCTGGAGATGATGGTGCATATCTGCGAGGAGAGTGAGAAGCATCTGGATGATACCGCTTTCCGCAAGAGGATTGTTGACCGGGCAAATACTCTGGATATCACCAATGCGGTGTGCTATTCGTCTGTATCGACGGCGTTCAGCCTGAAGGCAAAATGTATCATTGCGCCGAGTATCAGCGGCTTCACGACGAGACAGCTTTCCAAGTGGAAACCGAGCGCTCAGATCATCGGCCTGTCGCCGAACGCGATGGCTGTCCGCCAGATGCAGATCTACTGGGGAGTGCGTCCGTTCTTTGCCAGACGGTCTGATTCGACAGATGAACTGATCGAAGCTTCTATGGATCTTTTAAAAGAGAAGGGCATGATCGATAATGGGGATATCGTGATTGTGACTGCCGGCGTCGTGACGAGGGCAAACCGCCATAAACCGGCGACTCATACCAATATTATGAGGGTAATCGAAGTAGAAGACTAGTGCGGCGTATCCGAAGTCCCTGTGAAAATGATCCGGAATATCTGCACGGGGATTTTCGGCACGCGGCACCAGGGGAAAAGTAACCTGAGAGGAGATAAAAGGGAATGGAGAAGAAGCCATTTGTAACCAAAGCACAGTTGGAGGAAATTGTAAAGGAGTATCCGACGCCTTTTCATCTGTACGATGAAAAGGGTATCCGTGAGAATGCCGAGAATCTGAAAAAGGCATTTTCCTGGAATCCGGGATTCCGGGAGTATTTTGCAGTAAAAGCGACTCCCAATCCTTATATTTTAAAGATTCTACAGGAGTATGGATGCGGTACGGACTGTTCTTCGGCTACAGAGCTTATGATGTCGGACGCCTGTGGATTTTCCAGTCATGACATTATGTTTTCTTCCAATGATACGCCGACAGAGGAATTTAAGCTGTGTAATGATCTGGGAGGCATCATCAATCTGGACGATATCACGCATATCGGGTTTGTCGAGGAGGCGCTTGGCTTTATCCCAAAGACGATCAGCTGCCGGTATAATCCGGGCGGTGTGTTTGAGATGAGTAACGGCATTATGGATAACCCCGGCGACGCAAAGTACGGCATGACGACGGAGCAGATGTTTGAGGCGTATCGGATCCTCAAGGGGAAAGGCGCGGAAAAATTTGGGATTCATGCGTTCCTCGCAAGCAATACCGTGACGAATGAATATTATCCGAAACTTGCCGGAGAGTTATTTCACCTGGCAGTCCGGTTGAAAGAAGAGACCGGTGTGCATATCGCCTTTATCAATCTGTCCGGCGGAGTCGGGATTCCCTATCGTCCGGAACAGGAGCCGAACGATATCTTTGTCATTGCGGACGGCGTGCATAAGGCTTATGAGGAGATCCTGATTCCGGCCGGTATGGGCGATGTGGCGATCTATACCGAGATGGGACGTTATATGCTGGGACCGTATGGCTGTCTGGTAACAAAAGCGATCCATGAGAAACATACCTACAAGGAATATATCGGCGTGGATGCCTGCGCGGCAAACCTGATGCGTCCGGCGATGTACGGCGCGTACCATCATATCACGGTAATGGGCAAGGAGAATGTGCCCTGTGATCATAAGTATGACGTGATCGGGTCTCTGTGCGAGAATAATGATAAATTTGCGATTGACCGGATGCTGCCGGAGATTGAGATGGGAGATCTTCTGGTGATCCACGACGCTGGCGCGCATGGCTTTTCCATGGGATACAACTATAATGGAAAGCTGCGTTCCGCCGAGCTTCTGCTCAAAGAAGACGGAACCGTGCAGAAGATCCGGCGTGCAGAGACAGAGAAGGATTACTTTGCAACGCTGGATGAGTGTGAATTTATGAAAAAGTATCTGTGAAATATAAAAAATGAGATAGAAAGAAAGCAAGGAAAAAGAGCTGGCGTGGGAAAGCGTCAGCTCTTTTTATGCACAGGGCCGCATAAGACTCAGACATTAAACCGGAACAGAATCACGTCGCCGTCTTTTACGACATATTCTTTTCCTTCCAGTCCTACCAGTCCCTTTTCTTTTGCTTTGGCGTAGGAACCGCAGTCCAGCAGGTCCTGATAGTTAACCACTTCGGCACGGATGAAGCCGCGCTCAAAGTCAGAGTGGATTTTCCCGGCGGCCTGAGGCGCCTTGGTACCGACCTTGATCGTCCAGGCGCGGGTCTCGTCCTCACCGGAAGTTAAGAAGCTCAGGAGACCCAGCAGACGATAGCTGGCAGTAATCAGTTTATCCAGGCCGGACTCCTGCAGTCCGAGGGCTTCCAGATATTCCTGCTTTTCATCATCGTCGAGTTCGGCGATCTCTTCCTCGATCTGAGCGCTGATGACAAAGACTTCAGAGCCGGTTTCGCTGGCAAATCTGCGGATAGCCGCGACGTTGGCGTTGGTTGCGCCGTCATCCGGGAGGTCGTCTTCCGCGACGTTGGCGGCAAAGATGACCGGTTTGGCAGTCAGCAGATTCAGAGAGTTGACAAAGGTCATGATATCTTCATCCGGATTGGTATAGCCGGAGGCCAGCTTGCCATCCTCCAGCATTTCTTTGATTTCTTTTAAAACTTCAACCTCTTTTTGCAGGGATTTGTTATTAAACGCGGATTTGGAGGTTTTGGCGATCCGGCGCTCGAGAATCTCGATGTCGGAGAAGATCAGCTCCAGATTGATGGTCTCGATATCACGGAGAGCGTCGACACTGCCGTCCACATGGATGACATTGGAATCTTCAAAACAGCGCACAACATGGACGATTGCGTCTACCTCGCGGATATTGGCGAGAAACTGGTTGCCGAGTCCCTCGCCTTTGGAGGCACCTTTCACCAGACCCGCGATATCGACAAATTCGATGACAGCCGGAGTGACTTTTTTGGAATGATAAAAATCGCCCAGCAGTTTCAGACGTTTGTCCGGGACAGCGACGACGCCGACATTGGGGTCGATGGTGCAGAAAGGATAATTG
Source organism: Clostridiales bacterium (assembly GCA_021204025.1). GTDB lineage: Bacteria > Bacillota > Clostridia > Lachnospirales > Lachnospiraceae > Brotaphodocola. The sequence continues at coordinate 40,622 of JAJQAC010000081.1, forward strand.
GCGGCTTCGGCGCCGGCTTTGGTCAGAGAATTAAAAAGGGTGCTTTTGCCGACATTCGGCAGCCCTACGATACCTAATTTCATAGTTGCGATAACTCCTTTTACTGATATGTATTTTATCGTGAAGAGCAGATTATTTTTGTCATTCACGATAAGATATCGGTTGTGGGAAGACGGGATGGTATCCTCCGAACCGCTTAATTTCGGTTAAGATTATAGCATACGGATTTTGTTTCCTCAATCAAAAAGTGAGGAGATTTCAGAAAAATGACACAAATAGATTTCCTGTGCTATAATGAGCGAAGTGAGGAAAAGGAGTGATCAGAACATGAAGGGAACGATCCTGTGTTACGGAGATTCGAATACCGTGGGCTTTGACCCGCGTTCTTATACCGGAGACCGCTATCCGGAGGAGGTGCGCTGGACCGGCATTCTGGCGAAGGAGAGCGGCTGGACCGTGCGCAATTATGGGATGAACGGACGGTCAATCCCGGGCAGTGGTCCGGTGGCTGGACGGGTGATGAATATGCTCGACAGAGGTGCGCCGGAGACCGGTCCTGTGTGGTTCTGGGTGATGCTGGGGACCAATGATCTCCTGCAGCATGGCTGGTTTACGGCGGAAAATGTTGCCTCGCGGATGGAAAAGTTCCTGAGATGTTTAAAGGAGCATCCGGCGGTCCGCTCGGACCGGATTCGTCTGTGTCTGATCGCACCGCCGGCGATGCGGCCGGGTGCCTGGGTGGAGGAGGAACGTCTTCTGACAGAGTCGCGCCGGCTGGGCGCGCAGTACAGGGAAGTGGCAGGACGGCTTTCGACGGCGTTTCTGGATACCGGGGAATGGGATATTCCGATGAGTTTTGACGGGGTGCATTTCTCGGAGGAAGGTCATCGCAGGTTTGCGGAAAACTGTCTGAGCTTTCTGGCTTCCCAGGAAGCTGCCGGGAGCAGCCGGATACTTCGGACTCCGGCAAAATGAGAGCGAATGATGAGATCAGGGAGGAATAATCGTGGATAACAAACGGGATTTTACAAGAGGGAACATACTGATAAAAATGATCCGGTTTATGGTGCCGATTCTGGGAGCGTTGATTCTGCAGGCGATGTACGGAGCAGTGGATCTGCTGATCGTGGGGCAGTTTGGGACGACCGCAGGTATCTCAGGCGTCTCGACCGGCAGCAACATCATCAATATGGTAACATTTACGATCAGCGGACTGGCTATGGGAGTAACCGTACTGATTGGCCGGTATCTTGGTGAGGGAAGAGGTGAAAGGGTAGGACGGGTGATAGGCGGCGTGATCAGTTTCTTTTTGATGCTGGCGGCTGTGATGATGGTTGTCCTGCTGGTATTTGCCCGGCCGGTCGCGGTGTTGATGCAGGCGCCGGCACAGGCGCTGGATCTGACTGTGCTTTATATCCGTATCTGCGGGGGCGGGATTGTCTTTGTGATTGCATATAATGTAATCAGCAGCATTTTCCGTGGGATCGGCAACTCGCGGCTGCCCCTTCTCTTTGTCGCGATTGCCTGCGTCGTGAATATCATCGGAGATCTGGTTCTGGTGGCGGGACTTCATATGAATGTAGCGGGGGCGGCGATTGCGACGATTGCTGCGCAGGCTGTAAGCGTTGTCCTGTCGCTCGTGATTATCCGGAGGCAGGAGCTTCCGTTTACCCTGACGATGCGGGATATCGGGTTTTCCGGCGAGGTGAAAAAATTCCTGGTACTGGGGGCTCCGCTGGCGTTTCAGGAGCTTCTGACGAACCTTTCTTTTCTGGCATTATGCGCGTTTATTAACCGGATCGGCCTGGAGGCGTCTTCCGGGTATGGAATTGGCCAGAAGGTGCAGTCTTTTGTCATGCTGATCCCGTCATCGATCATGCAGTCGATGTCCTCTTTTGTAGCGCAGAATGTGGGAGCAGGTAAGGAAGACCGCGCAAGGCGGGCAATGAAATGCGGCATTGGGATCGGCGCCGGTGTGGGAGTCTTCGTCTTTTGCCTGATCTTCTTTGAGGGAGGCGCGATTTCCTCCCTGTTCACAGACAATGAAGCGGTCATTCTGAGAGCCGCGGAGTTCTTGCGGGGATTTGCGCCGGAGGCGGTTGTTACGAGTATCCTGTTTAGTTTTTACGGCTATTTTAATGGACATTCCCGGTCTTTTTTCGTAATGGTACAGGGACTGGCTCAGTCTCTGCTGATACGATTGCCGATGTCTTATCTGATGAGCATCCGGTCGGATGTATCATTGACATGGGTCGGACTTGCGGCTCCGACCTCAACGGTGTTCGGAATTATGCTGTGTCTGATTTATTATTATAAGATGAATCATGAAAAACAGAATAGGGTCGGGAAAAGGATCCAGGATCCGGAATAACAGAAATGGATCAGAGGAAGATTCCCGGGAGACATGATAGAGTAAAGTTTTTGTCAGTTGAACAGGGAGACATTTCAAATCTTGTGAAACAGATAAAAGTGTGTTATGATACGGATAAGCAACGAGAGACCAGGAGGAAAGGCGAATGACCAGGAGACAGATGCGGGAGCATTGTTTTAAAATGCTGTTCAGCACAGATTTTTATCCCAGGGAAGAGACAAAAGAGCAGGCAAGACAGTATTTTTCATCTCCCGCGGAGGAGGAAACATCCGAAGACGGAGAGACAGAGATTATCCATGAGGTGGAGATCCCGGAGAAGGACAGAGAGTTCCTGATTGATCGTGTAGAGACTATGGTGTCTCTGGTTCCGGCGCTGGATGAAGAGATCAACAGTGTCGCGCAAGGCTGGAAGACCCGGAGGATGGGAAAGGTGGAACTGGCGATTCTGCGTCAGGCTCTTTTTGAGATGCGTCATGATCAGGAAGTCCCGGAGAAGGTGGCGATCAATGAAGCAGTCGATCTGGCAAAAAAATACGGAGGCAAGGATTCGCCGGCGTTTATTAACGGCGTACTGGCGAAACTTGTGACGGCGGAGTGATATGGCAGGCATCTATACAGTTTCACAGGTAAACGCATATATTAAAAATATGTTTGCTCAGGATTTCGCGCTGTCGCGGATTTCCATCCGCGGAGAGATCTCAAACTGTAAATATCATACATCGGGACATATTTATTTTACTTTAAAGGATAAAAGTGGGACCTTATCCGCGGTGATGTTTGCCAGCCAGCGGCGGGGTCTTTCTTTTCAACTGCAGGAGGGACAGCAGGTTGTCGTAACCGGTTCTGTCGATGTGTATGAACGGGATGGGAAGTATCAGCTTTATGCCCGCACGATTTCTCTGGACGGTATGGGTAATCTGTATGAACGGTTTCAGGCCCTTCGCCGTGAATTAGAAGAGATGGGGATGTTTGCCCCGGAGTATAAGCAGCCGATCCCGCGCTATGCCGGGAAGATCGGCGTAGTGACGGCCAGCACAGGAGCCGCGATCCGTGATATTATGAATATTACGGCAAGGAGGAATCCTTACGTGCAGCTGATCTTATGTCCGGCGCTGGTGCAGGGAGAGGGCGCGGCGGCCAGTATCGTCCGGGGAATCCGCATCCTGGATCAGATGGGACTGGACGTATTGATTGTCGGCAGGGGCGGAGGTTCGATCGAGGATCTGTGGGCGTTTAATGAAGAAAGTGTTGCGAGAGCGATATTTGACTGTTCGACGCCGGTGATCTCCGCGGTCGGTCATGAGACGGATGTGACGATCGCTGATTATGTGGCAGATCTGCGCGCGCCGACGCCTTCCGCTGCCGCAGAGCTGGCTGTCTTTGATTATCGCCAGTTTGAGGAACAGCGGCGCGGTTATGAGACGGAACTCAACAGCCGGATCCGCCGTATGGTAGAATGGAAACGTCATGATGTCGAAAATTATCGTCTGCAGATGAAACTCCATGATCCGGCGCATCAGATCCAGGAACAGCGTCAGCGGCTGGCGGATATCGAGGACGATATGAGAGATTTGCTGGAGAGAAAGCTGGTAGAGGCGAAGCATCGCCTGGCGCTTGTTTCAGGCCGCCTGGATGGAAGCTCGCCGTTAAAAAGGATCAGCAATGGTTATGGTTTTGTGACCGATGATGAGGAAAAGCGGATCCTGCATGCGCGGGACGCGAGAGCCGGATCCGGGATCCGGATCCGGATGGCGGATGGCAGGATATCGGCAGAGGTAACCGCGGTTGAGGAGTATCCGATGGAAAATGAGCGCAGGAAGAGGAGAGATCATGGCGGACAAGGATAAAACAATTGAACAGATATTCGGGGAGCTGGATGAGATCCTGGAAAAACTGGAATCCCCGGATACACCGCTGGAGGAGTCTTTTGCACAGTATGAGGCGGGGATGAAGCTGGTGAAAGCGTGTGGGGAAAAAATTGACAAAGTAGAAAAAAAGATCATCGTATTACAGGGAGGCAACGAAGGGGATGTTACAGACTGAGCTTTTAAAACAGAAGACAAACGAAGCCGAAGCGGTCATCGAACAGTATCTCCCCGCGGAGAGCGGACATCAGAAGATCATCTTTGAAGCGATGAATTACAGTGTGCGGGCGGGCGGCAAGCGTCTGCGCCCGATTCTGATGCGGGAGACCTACCAGCTCTTTGGCGGGAAGGGACAGGAGATTGAGCCGTTTATGGCGGCGATTGAGATGATTCATACCTCGTCTCTGATCCATGATGATCTTCCCTGCATGGATAATGATGAGCTGCGGCGGGGAGTTCCGACGACATGGGTGAAATACGGCTATGATATGGCGGTGCTGGCGGGCGACGCGCTTCTGATCTATGCGGTCGAGACCGCGGTAAAGGCATTATCCTTTACCGGGACCGCGCAGGAAGGCGCGCGTGTGGCGCGCGCGATCGGTCTTCTTGCGGCCAAAACAGGCATTTACGGGATGGTTGGCGGCCAGGTGGTGGATGTACAGCTGACGGGGCAGGACATCCCGGCGCAAAAGCTGGACTTTATCTACCGGCTGAAGACCGGAGCGCTGCTGGAAGCGTCGATGATGATCGGCGCGATGCTTGCGGGAGCTTCGGATGAGGAACTTGGGCAGGTAGAAGAGATGGCCGGAGCAGTGGGACTGGCGTTTCAGATTCAGGATGACATACTGGATGTGACGAGCACGGCTGAGCAGCTGGGAAAGCCGACGCTCAGTGACGAGAAGAATCATAAGACGACTTATGTGACTCTGGAGGGAATCGAGAAAGCCCGTGCCGATGTGGCGAAGATCTCAGAGCGCGCGATTGAGATTTTACATGGGCTTCCGGGGAAAAATCAGTTTCTGGAAGATTTAATCCGGATGTTAATTACAAGAGACCGATAAAACTCCTGTATGGGAATCCGGGCAGATGAGTATGAAAATAAAGGACGATTGAGAATGATACTGGATCATATAGAAGGACCCTGGGATGTAAAAGAACTGAATAATAAAGAGCTGGAGCAGCTGGCGGCAGAGATCCGGCAGTTCCTGTTGGAAAAGGTCAGTCAGACCGGGGGGCATCTGGCGTCTAATCTGGGTGTGGTAGAACTGACTCTCGCGCTTTTCTGCGCTTTTGATCTGCCGAAAGACAAGGTGATCTGGGATGTGGGACACCAGTCTTATACTCATAAGATCCTCAGCGGACGAAAGGATCTTTTTGATGAACTGCGTCAGTATGGCGGGATCAGCGGATTCCCAAAGAGAAAAGAGAGTCCGTATGATGTGTTTGATACCGGACACAGTTCCACGTCCATCTCGGCGGGAGTCGGGATGGCTCAGGGCCGGGATCTGCTGGGAGAGGATTACGCGGTCGTTTCTGTGATCGGGGACGGCGCCCTGACCGGCGGTATGGCATACGAGGCGTTAAATAATGCGGCGACAATGAAGAAAAATTTTATCATTATTCTGAATGATAACAACATGTCGATATCCAAAAATGTCGGCGGTATGTCGCGCTATCTGAATGATCTGCGTTCCGGCGAAGGTTATAATGATTTAAAGAAAAACGTTTCCGATACCCTCTCACGGATTCCCGTGATCGGAGGGGACATTGTCGATAAGATCAGCAGGACCAAAAACGGCATTAAGCAGCTGATGATTCCGGGCATGCTCTTTGAAAATATGGGAGTGACTTATATCGGGCCTCTGGATGGTCATGATATCCGCGGTATGGTCAGGATCTTTAAGGAAGCAAGAAAGATGGATCATGCGGTACTGATCCATATGCGGACAAAAAAGGGAAAGGGATATCCGCCGGCGGAGCGGAGCCCGGAGCGTTTCCACAGTGTGGAGCCGTTTGATCTTGAGACCGGTAAACCAAAAACGAAAAAGAGATTTCCGTCTTATACGGATGTGTTTTCCAAAGAGCTGGTGAGCCTCGCGAAGGACAATCCGCGCGTGGTTGCTGTGACGGCGGCGATGCCGGAAGGGACGGGGCTAAAGGCGTTTGCCCGGGAGTACCCGGATCGTTTCTTTGATGTGGGCATCGCAGAACAGCACGCGGTCACTTCAGCGGCCGGGATGGCTGCTGCCGGGTGCAAGCCGGTGGTCGCGGTGTATTCGTCCTTTCTGCAGCGGGGATATGATCAGATCCTTCATGATGTCTGTATTCAGAATCTGCCAGTGGTATTTGCCGTGGATCGGGCCGGCCTGGTGGGAAGCGACGGCGAGACGCATCAGGGGATCTTTGATCTCTCTTATCTGACTTCGATTCCCGGCATGACGGTGCTCGCACCGAAAAATCTGTGGGAACTGCGGAGCTTTCTGCGCTTTGCAGTCAATGAGTATGAGGGACCGATTGCGATTCGTTACCCCAGGGGAGAGGCGTATCGCGGTCTGAAGGATCATCAGGCGCCGGTGGAATATGGCAGGGGCGAAATACTGGCAAAGGGCGAGAGGGTCGCGCTTGTCGCGGTGGGAAGCATGGTCAGTACGGCGCTTCATGTGTATGAGAGTTTGAAAACGTACGGAATATCCTGCACTCTTGTCAATGGCCGTTTTATCAAGCCGATTGATACGATGTTGCTGAAAGATCTTGCCGCCGGACATGAACTGGTGGTTACGATGGAAGAAAATGTTCTGCAGGGTGGTTTTGGCCTGGCGGCCACTGCCTGTATCCATGAGTGCTGTCCGGATACAAAGGTATTGAATATCGCGCTGCCGGACGCCTATGTGGAACACGGAAATGTGACTCTTCTGCGTGAAAATCTGGGTATCGACAGCAAAAGTATCACAGAGAAAATCAGAAAATGCCTGGGGATAACAGAATGAAACAACGCTTGGATCTATTGCTCGTAAATAAAAATCTCGCTCCTTCGAGAGAAAAGGCGAAAGCTCTCATTATGTCGGGCATTGTATATGTAAATGGACAGAAGGAAGACAAGGCGGGTTCTCTCTTTGATGAGTCAAGCCCGGTCGAGGTACGGGGAGCGACGTTAAAATATGTCAGCAGGGGAGGCCTGAAGTTAGAAAAGGCCGTTGCCCGGTTTGACATCAGGCTGACGGACAAAATCTGCATGGATGTGGGAGCTTCCACCGGCGGATTTACGGATTGTATGCTGCAAAACGGCGCCAGAAAGGTTTATGCGGTTGATGTGGGACATGGGCAGTTGGACTGGAAGCTGCGCAACGATCCCCGTGTGGTCTGTATGGAGAAAACAAATATCCGTTATGTGACGCCTGAGGATATTGCAGACAGGATCGAGTTTGCGTCGATCGACGTTTCTTTTATCTCTTTGTCTAAAGTCTTAGGCCCTCTGAAAGCGCTTCTGACGGATGACGCCCGGGTTGCGGCGTTAATCAAACCGCAGTTTGAGGCCGGACGGGAAAAGGTCGGGAAAAAAGGCGTCGTCCGGGAGAAAAGCACTCATCTTGAGGTGATAGAAGCGGTGATTGCTGTTGCCATTGAGAGAGGGTTTACGGTATGCGGACTGGATTATTCGCCGGTCAAGGGACCGGAGGGCAATATCGAATATCTGATTGATTTGCGAAACCGCGTTGGAGATGCCGGAGCCGGGCAGACTGGAGTGAACCCACGTCAGGTTGTCGATGACGCGCATCAGGAGCTTGACCGATGAGACATTTTTATTTGATTGCAAATCCGTTAAAAGAGGGAACCGGAGAGATGGCGGAGAGAATTACCGCGTATCTGCGTGAGCAGGGCGCAGATTGTTCCTGGAGGCCGCAGAAGCCGGAAAAGGGAGTCCGCCGGATGCCGCGTTCCCTCGCACCGCCGGAGGATGCCGAGTGTGTGATTACGCTGGGCGGGGATGGAACCCTGATCCGGGCGGCCAGGCTGACCCTTGGCAGAAAGATCCCCCTGCTGGGAATCAACATGGGAACGCTGGGGTACCTGACACAGGTAACGCCGCGGGAGGCGTTATTTCCGATTCTGGACGCGCTTTTGCAGGATCAGTATCAGCTCGAATTTCGCATGATGTTAGAAGGCGTGATCAGCCAGGCATCTGATGAAGAGGGCGCAGATTTCGCGGGAGCAGAACGTGAGACCGCGCTGAATGACATCGTGCTTACCCGCAACGGCGGAATGCAGACCATACATTTTGAACTGATTGTGAACGGACGTCCGTTAAATGAGTATACAGCGGATGGAATGATTGTAGCGACTCCGACCGGTTCGACTGGCTATAGTCTGTCGGCAGGAGGCCCCATTGTGACGCCGCAAGCGGAGCTGATGCTTCTGACTCCGATCTGTCCTCATTCGCTGAATACCAGAAGCATTGTACTCACGGGAGAGGACAGCGTAGAGATCCGCCTGCTGGATTCGCCGATGGAGACGAGCAGAATGGCGGTTTTTGACGGGGGGAGGACGATTGATCTTGACAGCTCGAAGCGCCTGTTGATCCGCAGATCCCCTCATCAGACGGCATTGATCCGGATGAAGGATATTTCTTTCCTCGACAACCTGCGGGAAAAGATGTCAAAGATTTAAACCGAGAAATGGAGAATTCATGAAACTGGAACGTCACAGCAAGATCGTTGAACTGATCGGAAAATATGAGATTGAGACACAGGAAGAGCTTGCGAAACTTTTAAATGAGGCCGGCTTTACGGTGACGCAGGCGACGGTTTCCCGTGATATCCGGGAGCTGAAGCTGACCAAGGCACAGGGAAGAAGCGGCAGGCAGGTTTATCAGGTGGTAGAATCGCAGGAGAGTTATGGGGATAAGTATATCCGTGTGTTGAAGGACGGATTCCTGTCGATGGATATGGCACAGAATATTCTGGTGATCCGTACGGTGGCCGGTATGGCGATGGCAGTCGGAGCGGCGTTGGATGCCATGCATTTTCACGAGATCGTGGGCTGTATCGCCGGGGATGATACGATCATGTGCGCGGTGCGCAGCACAGACGATACGATCCTGGTAATGGATAAAATACGTAAGATTTTGTCAGATGATGCAGGGGTCAGAAGTGTGTGACCCATTCGCAAAACAGGGGAGGGAGAACTATGCTGCAGGAATTACATGTGCGCAACCTGGCGCTGATCGAGAAGGCGGACGTTTATTTTGGCGAAGGGCTGAATATTATGACCGGAGAAACCGGAGCAGGTAAATCGATTATCATCGGCTCGGTCAATCTGGCACTGGGCCAGAAAGCTTCCAGGGAGATGATCCGCAGCGGAGCAGAGTATGCTTACATAGAACTTGTCTTTTCCGTGGACGAGAGACAGCAGAAGGCACTGGCGGAACTGGATATCTTTCCGGACGAAGAGGGAACCCTGATTATCACCCGCAAGATTATGCCCGCCCGCAGCGTCAGCAGGATTAATGATGAGACGGCGACCGCGGCGAAGCTGAAAGCGGTGACTGCCCGTTTGATTGATATTCATGGTCAGCATGAGCATCAGTCGCTTCTGCATGTCTCCCGGCATCTGGAAATTCTAGATCTCTATACAAAGTCCACAGTAGCTGAGTTGAAAAAAAAAGTATCGGAAGAATATCAGAAGTACCGTACGTTCAAGGCAGAGCTCGATGAGAGCGGAGGCGATCAGGAAAGCCGCCGCAGAGAGGCAGATTTTCTTGGCTTTGAGATCGAGGAAATCGAGTCCGCGGATTTAAAGGAAGGAGAAGAAGAAGAACTTTCTGATCTTTACCGGAAATACACACATGGACAGAAGATACGGGAAAGCCTGTCGATTGCGTACGAGGCTGTGGAAACAGAAACAGTCGGACGTGCGCTGCGGGAGGTGGGAGAAGCAGCCTCTTATGATCCGCAGGTAGGGGATATCCGTGACCAGCTCTGTGATGCTGAGGCAATCTTAAACGATATCCATCACGCGATTGGGGCCTATCTTGATGAGATGGTATTTGATGAAGAAGACCTGATGCGCACGGAAAAGCGATTGGACGAGATCCGTCGGATTCAGTCCAAATACGGAACGACAGTGGAAAAGGTCAGAGAGGCTTTGTCAGAAAAAAGACAGAGGCTGGAGCAATTAGAACATTTTGATGAATATCGAAAGCAATGTGAGGAAAACTATCAAAAATCAGAAAAACATCTGGATGAGCTTTGCGGCCGCCTGTCAGCGGAGCGAAGAAAAGCGGCTGTCCTTTTGGCAGAGCAGATTGAAAACAGCCTGAAAGACCTGAATTTTCTGGAAGTATCCTTCCGCATGGAGGTTCGCCGTCTGGATCATTATACGGCAAACGGATATGACGAGGCGGAGTTTTTGATTTCGACGAATCCCGGAGAGCCGGAAAAACCGCTCGGCGCGGTGGCGTCCGGCGGTGAGCTGTCGCGGATCATGCTTGCGATCAAGACCGTGCTGGCTGACAGTGATGCGGTGGATACGCTGATTTTTGATGAAATTGATACCGGGATCAGCGGACGGACCGCTCAGAAGGTATCGGAAAAACTTGCGATTATTTCCGGGAGCCGGCAGGTTATCTGCATTACGCATCTGCCGCAGATCGCAGCGATGGCGGACTGCCATTATGAGATCGCAAAGTCCGCGGACAGCGGGAAGACAACGACGCGTATCCGACTGCTGGACGAGGATGAGATAACGACAGAGTTAGCCCGTCTGCTTGGTGGTGTGCAGATCACCGATTCGGTTCTGCAAAACGCGAGGGAGATGAAACAGCTGGCAGACAAGACAAAAGCTGAGGTAAGAAGGAAAAACTGACAGAGTGGAATTTTATAATTCTCACATACTAGGAGGGAAACCCTGATTGAGGTTCCCTTCTTTTTTTATGCACACGGGCGGATATGGAAATTTTGCAGCTGACGTGAGGAGGTATGTGAGATGACAAAAGAGACACCGGTTCGACCGCGGTATAAGAAGACCATGGCAGTACTTTTCCTGGCGAGCCTGGTCGTATGTGCCGTTTATATCCTGTATTACCTGGAAACAAAAATTCCCAGGCATCTGAGTCTGGTAATCGAGCAGGAAGAAGAGCTTGATTTTGGACTTCCGTTTTATACGACGCTGTTCAGTGAAAGTAAAGCAGTGATGCTGGGAAATGAATCCGATATAGCCGCGGATGAGATCCGCTTAAAGACGGACGGACCTTTCTGTGTATGCGCCAATAAACTGGGAAATTACCGGCTGGGTCTGAAATTATTCGGGAAACTTACCTTCCGGGAGATCCAGGTAGATGTGGTGGAGACTCAGTATGCGGTTCCCTGCGGCGTGCCGGTGGGGCTTTATCTGAAATCCGACGGGATTATGGTGATCGGAACCGGACAGATCACCGATGCGGACGGTGATCAGGTGGAGCCGGCATACGGTACTCTGGAATCCGGAGATTATATTCAGGCGATTAACGGAAGCCCTTTGCGGGATAAGGAGGCGCTGATTACCATGCTCAACCGCTCCGAAGGCAGAGAGGTGCTTCTGAAAATCCGCAGGGACGGAGAAGAAATGGAGATCCATATGACGCCGGTTGAGGCGCAGGACGGCAACTATAAGCTGGGGGCGTGGGTCAGGGATGATACTCAGGGGATTGGGACGCTGACTTATATAAAAGAAGACGGGAGCTTTGGCGCTCTGGGGCACGGGATCAGTGACAGCGATACCGGTCAGGTGTTTGAGAGTGGAGAAGGTATGCTGTATGAGACGGAGATCCTGGGCGTAGAGAAAGGAAGCGCCGGACATCCGGGTGTTATGGCAGGTGTTATTTATTACGGACCGGGAACGATACTGGGGAAAATCATGGAAAATACGGAAAACGGCGTATTTGGCACGGCGGATGAAAAACTGCGAGAGCTTGCAGGCGGAGAGGCCGTGGAGGTGGGCTATCGCCAGGATGTCCATAAGGGGAGTGCAACTTTAAGAAGCAGTGTTTCGGGAGAAATCCGGGACTACGAGATCGAGATCCAGCGGGTGGAGCAAAATCCCCCGCAGAAAAATAAATGCTTGGTACTTCACATTACAGACCCTGAGCTTCTCGAACTGACCGGAGGGATCATCCAGGGGATGAGCGGAAGTCCGATTATCCAGGATGGAAAGTTAATCGGCGCGGTTACCCATGTCTTTGTCCAGGATGCTTCCCGCGGGTACGGGATACTGATTGAGGATATGCTGAGTCACTGAAAAAATATTTGGTTTGAGAAAAAACCTGCGGGAGATCCGGGAGAGGATTTTGTCGCAGGATTTTTTTGCTTGAAAAACTATTAATCTGATCCGGAAGAGACATAATTTTTGAGTAATATGCAAATATCGAGTGAAACATGACGAAATTTGCTTGCCATTTACTCGTAAAAAGCGTATAATCCAAAAATGGATTAAAAATTACCCTGTTTAGAATTACTCATTTGTGGTTGTTGCAGTGCGTTGAAAATACGATATTTGATGCGAGGAGTGTCGGTTGTGAAGGTATGTCTTGTAGGTTCTAGTGGAGGTCATTTAACACATTTATATATGCTTAAACCATTCTGGGAGGACAAGGAGCGATTCTGGGTCACGTTTGACAAAGAAGATGCACGTAGTCTGCTCGAAGGAGAAAAAATGTATCCCTGCTATTATCCGAGCAACAGGAGCATCAAGGCTCTTATCATTAATACAGTAAGAGCGTTTAAAATTATTCCGAGGGAACGACCGGATCTGATTATTTCATCTGGCGCAGCGCCGGCCATCCCCTTTTTTTATGTGGGAAAACTCTTCGGGGCAAAAACAATATACATAGAGGTATTCGACCGCATTGATGCATCGACTATAGCAGGAAAACTATGCTACCCGGTAACAGATAAGTTTATTGTCGAGTGGGAAGAAATGAAAAAAGTATATCCCAAGGCAATTAACCTGGGCGGTATTTTCTGATGAGCGGGGTACGGAAATGATATTTGTGACTGTCGGAACACATGAGCAGCAATTCAATCGGCTTGCTAAGTGTGTAGACGAACTTAAGATGAAAAATGATATTAAAGAGGATGTTATCATCCAAAAGGGATATTCAACGTACAAGCCCAAAGCCTGTGAATGCAGCGATTTTTTCCCATATAAAGAGATGGTGTCTTTGGTAGAGAAAGCACGGATTGTGATTACACATGGTGGACCGTCCAGCTTCATAATGCCACTTCAGATTGGGAAGATCCCCATCGTTGTTCCACGCAAGAAGGAATTTGATGAGCATGTTAATGACCATCAACTGAATTTCTCCAAGGCTGTGGCTAAAAGGCAAGGAAACATTCTGGTTGTAGAGGATATAGAAAAGCTGGGTGAGACAATAGAAAGGTATGACGATATTGTCGCTGCAATGCCAGCTGAGATGAAGAGTAACAATGCGAAGTTCTGTGAAGAACTTGAGAAGATAGTGCAAGGGATGTTCTAGGTGAGAAAAAATCGCATGAAGAAAATTGGAATTTTATCTATGTAGCGTATCTTAAATTATGGCTCTTTTCTCCAGGCATATGGACTTAAGCAAATTATTTCTGATTTAGGATATGATGTACAGTTCGTTGACTACCATCCGGGGGAAACTTTGATACCTTCTAGTGATGGTACGGGATTGAAAAGGAAAATTTCAAAGGGAATTGAAGCATTCAGTTACGATGCTCCTATGGCGGAAAAGCTGAAATTCATCAAATATAAGAAGAACTACGCTGCTAATTATTATCCGTATCTCGGAATTACAGACGAGATGAATTATACACCGGATATTGACACGCTTATTATCGGTAGTGACGAGGTTTTCAACTGTGTTCAGAATAACACAAATGTGGGATTTTGTCCGGAATTATTTGGGCAGGGGACAAAAGCAAAAAAGATCATAAGCTATGCAGCCTCATTTGGAAATACCACGATTGAAAAATTACAGAAATACCGTGTTGCAGATAAGGTTAGTGGATGGCTTGGAGATTTCAATGCCATTTCAGTGAGGGACGAAAACAGTTCAGTAATAGTTGAGCAGTTGATTGGAAAAAAGCCTGAACTGAATTTAGATCCTGTACTGATGTATGAATTTATTGAGGAATGCAACGCAATTCCTAAAAACGTAACAGAAACTGATTATATGATCCTTTATGGATATTCCGGACGCTTTACAGCGGCAGAATGTAAAAAAATCAGGGAGTTCGCGGACAAAAAACATCTAAGGGTTTTCTGCATTGGTGGGGTTCAAAATTGCTGTGACAGATTCCTCGACTGTAATCCGTTCGAGGTAATAGCTTATTTTCAACATGCCGCTTATGTTGTAACGGATACATTCCACGGTACAATCCTTTCTGTGATAACGCATGCACAGTTTACCGCTGTGGTAAGAAGTGCAGGGTATGGAAATTCCGAAAAACTGACTGACCTTCTTAGACGGTTAGGTTTAACACAGAAGATTCTCGATAGCTTGGATAATTTGGAATTCCAGCTTACGGAATCTATTGATTATGCTGCAACAGATAAAATAATACATGAGGAACGTAGCCACACGGAAATGTATTTGCGAGAGCAATTGGGATAGACACAGGTTTCTGAACAGACGGGATGATATAGGAAATGCCATGAATGATAATGTTGAACAAATCGGTAAATTTTGTACGGGGTGTCGTGCGTGTGAGCAGGTATGCCCAAAGAATTGCATAATGATGCAATCAAATGATGAAGGATTTCTATATCCATCGGTAGATAGGGATATGTGCGTTCACTGTGGATTGTGCCTTAAGAAATGTGCGCAGAGCGAAGAAGTAGAATCAAAAACAGCCCCGATAGAATTTTATGCCTTTGTTGGTAAAGATAAAGATGAATTGTTTCGTTCGGCATCCGGCGGTGTCTCTGATGTTGCGGCAAAGGTTATTCTTAGAAATGCTGGAGTTGTGTTTGGCTCTGTCTATACAGATGACTTGGAGGTAAAGCATATAGGTATTTCTGAAGATTCTGACAGACCAAGACTGCAATCTTCAAAATATGTACAGTCGGACACAGGTAATTGTTATTCTCAGACCCAAAAATGCTTGGAGACAGGACAGAATGTTTTATTTACGGGCACGCCTTGTCAAATTGATGGTCTATGCCATTACCTGGGAAGAGATTATGAAAATTTATATACGATAGACATTATCTGTCACGGTGTTCCTTCTCCATTATTTTTTAAGAAGTATGTGGAATATATGGGGAGAGAAATGGGTGGAAAGTTAATTGAATATGATTTCCGCTCAAAAGAAAAAAGAGGATGGGGTACATAGTACCTTGCCAAGACCAAGACCAAGACCAAGACCAAGACCAAGACCAAGACCAAGACCAAGACCAAGATCCTTTCTCTTGATAAGTATGGTAAACACTTTATGTCTGGTGATTGTTACAGAGAGTGCTGTTATCAGTGTCAGTATGCTGACGTACATAAAAGACCAGGCGATTTGACGATAGGAGATTTTTGGGGAGTCGATAAGACGCATCCGGAGTTGAGTTCACCATTGGGTGTTTCGTCAGTTATTGTAAATTGTGAAAAGGGAAAGAAATTGCTCGAAATGATGCAACCTTATGCTGAACTTGTGCCTATTACCTTGAATGAAGTGCTGGAGAAACAAGGAAATCTGGTACATCCAACAGTAAGACCGAAGACCAGAGATGCGTTCTACGATAGTATTTTGGAAGATGATTTTGTTGATAAGTTGGAGATTGGCTTGCAAATGAAAGAAAGATTCAAGTCCGCATTGCCGGCAAACACTGTTAGGTTCATAAAACAGAAATGGGGGGATAAGTGATAAGGTTTCATTTATCATTCCCATATATAATGTCGATCCATTCTTTGAGAATTGTATTGGAAGTGTATGTGAGCAGAATTATAGAAACTTGGAAATAATTTTGGTTGATGACGGTTCCAAGGATGAATCAGGAGCAATCTGTGATTCTTATGCAGTGAGAAATGCCAATTGGCGAACACATTCCGATTTTTATGATATGTGTGTCTTGACTCATGCTGAGAAAACATACCCAGAGCTTTATCAGAGATGTGTGAAGGTGACAAAAGAGCAGATTTTGATTGCGTTTAAGGTCCCAACATCAAGGCAAAATAAAATAAGGGCTGTTATTATGTGTATTTGCCCACAAATGATTCCGTTTGCAATGCAGTTAAGAAAGAAACGTTATCACGTGTCGTCTAAATAAGAATGATATTATAAGCTCTTGATTTTGTTTGAGTATATTACATAGTTACCATCGCTTTAGCTTCCAAAACCTAGATTAAAAAATAACGAGGTAATTTTATGAACAAAAAAAATAATGACATATCTATAGCGATGATAGCAAGTAGCTTATCAATTAATGGGATAAGTGAAGTAATAATGACATATAGCAGATGTCTCGTTCGTGATGGTTATAAAGTAACTATATTTGCGGGACAGCCTGTAAATGATAAATATATAGAAGATTGTAAGAGGCTAAACGTCAATATCATTCAATTACCAGCAAGAAAGCCGACAATGTTTCAATACTATATGAGAATGTTCAAACTGTTGAATAAGAGGAAATTTAATATAGTACACGTACACGGAAATAGTTCAATTATATCAATTGATTTACTCATAGCCACTGTTAAGGGGATTAAAATTAGGATTGCGCATTGTCACAATAGTGAATGTACAAATGTAACGGTTCACAAGCTGTTGCTCCCCATATTTAATCATCTATATACAAGCGGTGTGGCATGCAGTCAGAAAGCTGGCAAATGGCTGTTTGGAAGCAGACCATATAAGGTTGTTTTAAATTCATTTGACGCGAATCGTTTCAGATATGATGATTTTGAACGCAATAAGATTCGCAATCAGCTGAGACTCACTGATGAAAAAATTATTGGTCATGTGGGAAGAATCAATAGCCAGAAAAACCAAGAATATCTTGTAAAAGTATTAAAAGAAATTTGCAAATACAGGGATGATGTTAGGTTACTTCTTGTAGGAATTGGACCGGATTATAATCAGTTTCAGGAGCAGGTTTCAAAAAGCGATTTCAAGGATAAAGTTATATTCTACGGTGAAACACAGACACCTGAAAAACTGTACTCTGTATTTGATGTATTTGCATTTCCATCGAAATTTGAGGGGTTTGGGATGGTAATGACAGAGGCACAAGCTTCTGGACTTCCTTGTGTTGCCTCCACAGCCGTTCCGAAAGATGTTGTAATAAGCGACCAGGTTGTTTTTTTGCCAATTGGCGAGCAAGACATCTCTCGTTGGGCGCAAGCTATTCTCGCCTTCCTTGATGAAGATAAACCTGATAGAACTGGGCATTGTGATCCGGATAAGGTAAAAAGGTTTGATATTGAAGAGAACATAAAGATATTGGAAACTTGTTATGAATAAATACGATATAAAACAGTGGTACGGGGGCTGAGAAGATGACAGTATTTGGAGTCGTATGGATTGCAATTATCTTGTGGTGTTTTACAAGGGGTAATTTAAAATATATGCTATTGATAACTCTACTTTTTATGACCTTTCAAAGTGATAATGTTATCATATTTGGCGGAAAAGGAATTGGGCCTGGAATATTAACATCTATAGCGTTTATAGCTTTTTGCTTAATTAGAAATAAGTTTGTTATCCCCGTATATCGAGAGAATCCGTTAACTATAATCTCATTGATAAGTTTGATATTACTAATATTATACTCTTCATACATAAATGGTATCTTAAAAGCGAATGTTATGTATGTACTTCAGTTTGTTTGCTATGTTTTATGCTTTCTTTTTATGCTTTCTTTTTCGGATGAAATAGGAAAAAAAGATTTATATAGTATTATAAGAAATATTATAATATTTCACTGTATTTTTGGCTTCGTTCAGATTTTAACATCTAGCGATATTTTGCCGATAAGACAACTGTTAAACATATTATTTTATAATGATGCAAGTACTGATGTCGTATTTCATAAAACGCATTATACAAGAGTTATGTCAACCTTTATGGAACCATCATATTTTTCTGGTTTTGCTGTAGGGGCGTTTTATTATTTATTATCAATTAAAGGTGAGTGGAGAAGAAACAAATATATTTTCTTGGCTTTGATTATTGAAATAATACTTACTCAATCGTCTACGGCTTACGCTGCTTTTTGCATAACAGGGCTTGTATTTATTTGTGTATCAAAGGAAGTAAATCTCCAAACAAAGATAGGATTTATTATGCTGGGGATTTTTGCTGCATTTGTATTATATTTTGGCTTTTATGGGTTATTAGATAGTGTTATCTTTTCTAAACTTAGCACTGGTTCTGGTTTGACAAGGCAGAGATGGAATAAAGAATCTTTTGAACTCTTTATGACTTCGCCGATGTACGGTGTAGGATATAAAAATTGTCGAGGAAGTAGTATATTTTATTCTTTATTAGGCCAGCTTGGTCTATTTGGATTGATTTTATATGTTCTCCTTAACATTGAAGTATTATCTATGCTCAAAGGCAATCATTATAAATTTGATAATGTGAATGCTACTGATTATTTTGCTGGATTGATCTATGCTGTTATTACTGCTATGGTTTGTCAATTGATAGCTTGCCCAGATATTGATTTATGTACTTACTGGTTTTGGCTATACTGTGCGGCATCCTGTCGAGACCATATTTTAAATATGCATAGTGGTGAGGTGATACTAGAATGAACAGAGCAGTTGTTAAAAATTTTTTCTATGCTTTTGGCGCTCATGTTGTATCTTTATCGGCAAGTTTGGCGATTACATTTATAGCTTCAGGACTTTTGGGGGTTAAGGAATTTGCGTATTGGCAATTATTCTTGACTTATGTAACATATGTTAATATTTCGCGCTTTGGTGTTAATGATGGATTATATTTGCGCTTGGGTGGAAAGGATTATGCAAATTTAGATTATTCATTACTTTCTCATGAAAGACAGGTTTTTATCGGGATCCAGTGTGTAATTGCAATAACATTGGCTATTGTAGTATGCTGCATAGACATGGATCCCAACAGGCGTTTTGTTTTGCTCGCTTGTTGCGCATGTATTATCATTGTCAATGCTAACGGTTTTATAATATATATTTTGCAGGCTGTGAACTTAACCAGAATATATTCTGTATCAGTAGTTTTACAGAATTTGCCATGGTTTGTTGCAGTCATTATAATTGCGATTTTTAAGATATATAGTTTTAAAGTTATTGTGATATGTTATATGGCTGGTCATGTTTGTGGGGGTGTATACCTTGCTTTTCACGCCAAAGAAATAGTGCGTCATAAGAGGACTAATCGTACACTGGTTTTTCAGGACATTAAGGAGAACATCAGTTGCGGAATAAAACTGATGATTGCAACATATGCGGGTTCTTTTATAATAGCAAGTGCCAGGATAATCGTTGATGCTGCGTGGGGTGTAGAAATTTTCGGATATTTATCTTTTTCTCTTACTTTAGCAAATGTTTTCCTACAATTTGTTAACCAGACTAGTATTGTTGTTTTTCCGGCACTGAGGAAAGTATCAGAAAAAAACCAGAAAAGTGTGTATTATTTGTTGCGCAGCGCATTGGGACTTATACTACCAGCAGTTATGTTGGGTTATTTGCCAATCGTGATATTAGTAAACATATTCCTACCACAATATAGGCCCAGTCTGGAGTATTTGCCAATCTTTCTTCCAATCTGTACCTTTGATGGTAAGATGCAAATGATGTGTAGTTCATTTTTTAAGTCCATGCGCAAAGAGGGTATGCTACTTATGATAAATGTGGCCACATTGGTGCTTAGTATTGTTACAGCATTGTTTGGCGCCCTGTTTGTTAAAAATATATACTTTGTTTCGATAGGTATACTTGTTGTGGTTGCTTTAAGAAGTATTATTTCTGAATTGATACTTGCCAAGTATATGGAGGCTGATATTCGTTGGGAACTGCTACAGGAGATTCTACTGGTTATACTATTTGTTTCTGGCTGTATGCTATTTAATTCCTATATAATGTTCGTAGTGTATGCTATTGCGTATATGTTATATCTTATGGCAAACCGGAAAAGGGCCTCCGATCTGCTACAATTACGAAAAATGAAGTGAATAATGGGACTTAATACCAGAAAAACATAGACAGGCAGAAACTATTCTATTGTAGAATGTGTCGTTAGAAAACGTATTTATATGTACAATTGAATTAGAACAATGGGAGTATTTTATGAAAATAGGTATTTTGACGTTTCACAGAAGCAGAAACTATGGAGCGGTACTTCAGTGCTATGGCCTTGCCACTTTTTTAACAGAATTGGGTCATCAGGTAGAGGTGATTGATTATTGTTGCGTCACAATTGAAGATGGACTAAAGCTATGGAATCATAACGCATGCATAATAAAATCCATACTGCAATTTGGGTTTCGATATGTAAAAAAAATCAAATTTGATTATTTTATTTCAAAGAAGTTACCAATCTCGAATTATAAGAATTTGAATGCAGAACAGGTCAAGGACATAGTTAAACAGTATGATTGCCTGATTACAGGAAGTGATCAAGTTTGGTGTGAGGCAATTACAGGTGGTGATAGCGTCTATTTCTTGGATTTCCCAGACTACAAAGGCAATAGGATTGCTTATGCGGCATCGGCAGGAGATAATATTGCGCTGAGTAAAAAAGCCGTGAAATTCATTCAGAATATTGGAAAAGTTTCGGTGAGAGAAGAGAAACTACAATCCATTCTTAGAAGCGAAAGAATAGAAGCATCATTGTGCTGTGATCCTACATTACTCTTGGGAGCGGAATCATACATTTCTTTTATGCGAAAGAGAATTATTAAAGGGAAATATGTCTTTGTTTTCATGATCTGGGAGTCGGAAAAGTTATTGGAATGTGGTAAAAAGTATGCGAAAGAAAACAATCTGACGTTAGTTACAAACAAGAATAATTTCCTGTTTTTAAGACATTCTGCACCGGAGGATTTTCTTTCCTGGATATATTATTCGGAATGTATTTTTACTAATTCATTTCACGGGACTGCATTTTCAATTTTGTTTCATAAAAAGTTTTATAGTGATACTGTCAAAAAGGATGGAACGGAAAATAGAAGAATTGTAGATTTATTAGAAAAAACAGGGTGTAGAAAATGTGCTTTGAGTCATAGTTATAACTTTTTAA
>JAJQAC010000088.1 GCA_021204025.1 Clostridiales bacterium
TATCGGAATTTTCAGGGTTTTCAACACTGTTCAATCTTACATTGTCAAGGTTCATTTTCTTGCGCCTCATCAGCGCGTTTTTTATGATACCAAACCTTTTTCAAAAAGTCAACAACATTTTTCATATATTTTTAACTTTTTTTATTTTGCTTCTTTTAGCTCCCTGCTGTCCTTTACAAATCGATAATAGTCTTCCGGAACCCCAATATCGATAAAGTATCCATCGTGTACACAACCGCCAATCTTTCTTCCCGCTTTGATCCATTGCGGTATCATGATATTTTCCAAAGATACTCTGCCCTCCGGTATATCTTCGATCAACTCTGTTTTCATCCAGTATACTCCGCCATTAATCAATCCCGGCGTCTTCTGACTGTCCGCTTCCTTTTCATTAAATTTTGTGATCTGACCGTCTTCCAGAGTCACTTTTCCATAACGTGAAATATCCGATACTGTCCGCAGAACAATCATCATATCATTTTGTCCGTTTTTTGCCAGTTCGAACATCTTCACATAATCCATCTTGTAATAAGTATCTCCGTTCATCACGACTACTTCAGCTTCATGGATATAAGATCGGGTGTTTTTGATCGCTCCAGCGGTTCCCAGAAGTTCTTTTTCGTATGCATAATGAATGGTCAGTCCCCATCGACTCCCATCCCCAAAATACTCCTCGATCTTTTCTCCCATATACCCCACCGCAAATATCATATCCCGTATTCCGGCGGCTTTCAGATCCCTCAGCAGATATGCAAGAAACGGTTCTCCATTAACATCCGCCATCGGTTTCGGACGGTCATTCACAACGCTTCTCAGTCGGGTTCCCAATCCTCCCGCTAAAATCACTGCCTGCATGATGTTTCACCTCCCTCTGAAAGTTTTCTCTAATTTTCAAAAAACGCATCCTCCAGCATCAGGCAAAGCGTATGGTAAACAGGCAGGTGGTATTCCTGTATCTGGTATGTCTCCTGAAATGGCACAATAATCGACACGTCTGCAATTTTGGCAACCTTTCCCCCGTTTCTGCCCGTAAGAGCAATCGTCTTTAATCCCTTTGCCTTTGCCACCTGCATCGCATATACTACATTCTTTGAATTTCCGGAAGTACTGATTCCCCAAAAAACATCGTCTGGATTTCCATAACCGATTACCTCCTGGGCATAGATCAGATCCGGATTTTTATCATTGGCAAATGCCGTATTAAGTGCCGTATGAGCGGACAGCGCAATTGCCGGAAGTCCGCACTCCAACGCCGTTGCGATCATTTCTCCTTCTCCCGGATTGATTTCTTTCAGCCGTTCCCGTAATTCACATGGAAGAGGACGTTTTTTACAGAATCCTTTCATCAGTTCCCCTACGATATGCTCAGAATCCGAGCATGAGCCTCCGTTACCGCAAATCAGAAGTTTACCACCATGCTGAAAAGAACTCTTCATTATCTCAAACGCCGCATAGATATCCATGCCGCAGACCGACAAAGCCGGGTAACGAGTGATCAGTAATTCCAGTTGTCCGTTTTCCATCTGATTGCCATCCTCTTTTCATTTTTATATTTTGCTGACGTTACAGTTCCCTTCCACACAGCTCTAACGCAGAGGCGATCACCGCATCCATATCATAATATTTATACTCTCCGAGCCGCCCGCCAAAAATTACATTTTTCTCAGCATCAGCCAGTTGGCGATACTCTGCGTACCGGCTGCTGTTTTTCTCATCATTTACCGGATAATACGGCTCATCACCCAGCTTCCACTCGGAACTGTATTCACGGCTGATCACCGTCTTCGGCAAATCATTGCCTTCAGCATCTTTGCCAAACTCAAACCATTTATGTTCAATGATCCGCGTCCATGGCGTCTCCCGGTCTGTATAATTAACCGCCGCATTTCCCTGGAAATTTGGTTGATCGAGCACTTCTGTTTCAAAGCGGACGGAACGATACTCCAGTGCTCCCAGCGAATATTCAAAATAAGCATCAATTGCACCAGTATAGATCACTTTTCTCGCCATCTGATCCCAGGCTGTCTTCTCCACGAGATAATCTTCACCCAGACGTACTTCAATCCCATCAAGCATACGAGCGACCATTTTTGTATATCCGCCCACCGGTATTCCCTGATACAGCGCGTTAAAATAATTATTATCAAAGGTCAGCCGAACCGGAAGCCGGCGAATGATAAAGGCCGGAAGTTCTGTGCAGGGACGACCCCATTGCTTTTCTGTATAACCCTTTACCAACTTTTCATAAATGTCCGTTCCTACCAATGAGATTGCCTGCTCCTCCAGGTTAGCCGGTGTGGTGATACCGGCATTTTCTCTCTGTTCCGCAATCTTCGCAGCCGCTTCCTGAGGTGTCACCACGCCCCACATCCGGTTAAATGTGTACATATTGAACGGAAGAGAGTACAACTCCCCATGGTAATTTGCCACCGGCGAATTGGTAAAACGGTTAAATTCCGCAAACTGACTTACATAATCCCAAACTCTTCGATTATTGGTATGAAATATATGAGCACCGTATTTGTGTACATGAATGCCTTCTATATCCTCTGTGTACACGTTTCCGGCAATATTAGGCCGTCTGTCAATTACCAGTACCGATCTTCCCGCTTTCTTCGCTTCATGCGCAAAAACAGCGCCATATAATCCTGCTCCTACTATCAGATAATCAAACATTTCATTTTCACCTTTCTTCCATCGCATGCAAAATTTTCTGGCCCGGTACCCCATAGTACCTCATTTTCTATCCGGACACTGTAATCAGCGATTCCGAAAAACCAGGACTCTGCTCAGTATGTAATTCGCAGCTGTTACAACAACCTGAACCACCAGCTTGGCAATTTTATCATTATAATGGCAAATCGTTACCAGCGCAAACATAATCGCCATATCCATCAACAACGTCGCAACCCTCGCGCACACAAACGCCCGCGCCTCCCGAAACCAGTCCCGGCTCTTACTCCGAAAAACAAAAATCCGGTTCGCAATATACGCAAAAGTGACAGCGGCAATCCACGAAACAACGTTCGCCACCTGCAGTTGAAATGCCTGCTCCGGATCTAAAATCGTCAGCACACAGCCATAATAAACAGAAAGACTCACTATAGTTGTCAGAACACCCACAATCAGATAACGCACGATTTCCTGATATCTTTCTTTCATGCCCCGCCCTCTTCCCGCGCAAGACGACGGTAAATCTTTTCCATCCTCTCATGAACCGCCGTCCGGTCAAATTTTCTGCTTTTTGTCACATTAGCTTCTCCCATCCGGGTCAGTTTCTCTGCATCGGCAGAAAGAAGTTCTTTCAGCGCTTTCTGATAAGCCTTGATATCATCTGCCCTTTTTACCATAATTCCTCCGCGGCAATACTCCAGGCAGCTGGTCTGAGATATTGGTTTCCCCATCAGGTCCCTGCTCCCGCGAATATCGGAACACAGCACCGGAAGACCGCTCGCCATCGCTTCCAGGAGCGCCATGGGAAGTCCCTCCTGATACGAAGGAAATATATAAACGTCTGCTATGCGGTAAATATCCATAATATCTTCCCGGTACCCCAAAAATTTCACCACATCCGCGACTTTCAAAGATTCCGCCAGACTCCTTAATTTCTGTTCCAGGGCTCCGTGCCCACAGATGATATAAACGAAATTCATCGCTGCCTCAGCTCCGTAGCCACCGCAAATACAGGCTTTTTTGTACTCTGCAATCGCCCGAATCATGCTCTCATGATTCTTCCGTTTAATCAATTCCCCCGATGACAATAAGATTCGCCGATCCGTCAGAAGACCCAGCTGCGCTTTCTTTTGTTCCGCTTCCTGCTTTGTCATCCTGCTGATCCTGTCGTTATCCAATCCTGCTCCCGGAATATAGTTTACATACCGGGCATGAAATTTTCGTTTTGCTCTTTGATAGTCTTCCCGGTTAATACATATCTGTTGCTCTGTAAACCACGAAAGGAACTTTTCGATCGGATAATAACACAGCCAGTTGACCGCCGAAGCACCTTTAAAAAAATGGAACCCATGCGCCGTATAAATGACCGGACCCGTTCCGGTCATGCGTGCCGCAAGCCGCGCCATCACACCTCCCATTGGGGTATGACAGTGAATCAGATCAAATTGCTGCTGATACATTAATGCACACAACTGCCGATACACTTTACCATTTGCCGGATCAAATGGACTTCTGACAAAATCAATCTGATGCCGGATAATCCCTGTTCCATCCAGACGGTGATTATCATTTCCATAAGACGGATTCCTGTAATTCGACGCGTAGTGCACTTCAAATCCCATCTCCTGCAGAATCCGAACATTATCCATTTCAAACTGTGGTACAAAACCACTGACGGTCGTCACCAGCAACGCTTTCTTTCTTTTCTCCATATCATTCTTTACCGAGGACATACCTGTCAGGTCTTTCTGAAATACCTTCATGGTTCTTCCTGTTTTACCAGGTACAGTTGTCGTCATTCCCTGTAAAATCGTCTCCTAATACCTATTATTTTCTCATTCACCTTACCACAAAAGTCTCTCTTTTTCAATGGGTTCGCTTTCCTTATGCGCTTTCCCGAAGGATTTTTGTCTTACAGGACATACCCTCCTGATAAGGTAAAAAAGAATCCTGCGAAGCAGGATTCTCGCGCCGAGCGCGGTCGCATAAGCGACATAATTCCCTACGCGCGAGTGCGCATCCCGCCCGGAGGGCTTTTTATCTTACAGGACGAACTTTCCTGTAAGACAAAA
The DNA here is from genome assembly GCA_021204025.1 of Clostridiales bacterium. GTDB lineage: Bacteria > Bacillota > Clostridia > Lachnospirales > Lachnospiraceae > Brotaphodocola. The sequence continues at coordinate 4,746 of JAJQAC010000088.1, forward strand.
AAGAGGGTTGCCAAAGCAACCCTCTTTTCATTTTCTTTGATTAAGCAACAACCTTTACGTTTACAGCCTGCATACCGCGATTGCCCTGAGTTGTATCAAAAGTAACCTTCTGACCATCTTCCAGAGTTTTGTAGCCATCAGCGATGATGCCAGAGAAATGTACAAATACTTCCTCGCCAGTTGCGTCATTTGTAATGAAACCATATCCTTTTGTTGCGTTAAACCATTTTACTGTACCGTTATTCACAATGGTACCTCCTGAAAAATTTATTTGTATTTCTTCTGAAACATAAAAATCACATATTTTTGTAAATCGTGAAATGCAACTCCATGACTTACAAAAATATGTGAATCAAGGTTCATATCAAAATACAATTACATCTTACTCTCCAAAAGCTCATTTGTCAAGCGGTTTTATGATATAAATTTTATATAATATGCACAACCGCCGCAGGCGGGGCGTAGACGCTTTAGCGACATATTTCCACTCCGCCGCAGTGCGATCTACACCCGGAGGACTTTTTATTCCATAGGACGTACTTCCCTATGGGACAAAAAGGACAGGAGAGAAAGCCTCCCCTGTCCGAACATAGCAGTCATTACTTAATCGTAACTTTAGCGCCCTCAGCCTCGATCTTTTCCTTCGCAGCCTCAGCTTCTTCTTTAGAAACACCCTCTTTGACAATCTTCGGAGCGTTATCAACGACTTCCTTTGCTTCCTTCAGGCCAAGGCCGGTCAGCTCACGAACTACCTTGATGACCTTTACCTTGTTCGGGCCAATCTCAGTCAGCTCTACATCAAACTCAGTCTTCTCCTCTACAGCCTCTGCTGCCGGACCAGCCGCTGCAACAACAACACCTGCAGCTGCAGATACACCGAACTCTTCCTCACATGCCTTAACCAGCTCATTCAGTTCCAGTACCGATAACTCTTTGATTGCCTCAATAAACTCAGCAGTAGTTAATTTTGCCATTTTGTTTTCCTCCATATAAATTTTTAAACAGTTATTATTTTTAAGTAAAACGTTTTCTCTTAATCCTGCCAGGGAACCACTCAGGCAGCTTTATGCTGCCGGTTCAGCCGGGCCCGCCTGCTTTTCGGCGATCTGATTAAGCACACGAGCGAGATTCGCGATCGGCGACTGCATACTGCCAAACAGTCTGCCCAGAAGTACGTCTCTGGACGGAATGCTCGCGATTGCCGCCATACCCTCGGCATCATAAAAGGTGCCCTCTACTACGCCACCTTTGATCTCCAACTGATTTGCCTTTTTGCCAAACTCTGCCAGAACTCTCGCAGCCGCAGTCGCATCGTCCTTATGCACTGCAATTGCGGTCGGACCCTCTAATACCGGATCCAGTGCGGCAAATTCAGTGCCCTCCGCAGCGCGCTTTACCAGAGTGTTTTTATATACCTTGTAACTCACCCCGGCTTCTCGCAGGGTTTTACGAAGCTCAGTGTCCTGAGCAACCGTAAGACCGCGATAGTCCACAGCTACGACAGTGGCAGCCCCGTTAATCAGCGCCGAGATCTCGTCTACAATTGGCTGTTTTAACTCAACTTTTGCCATGAATGTCTTCCTCCTTATTTTTTAGAAGACTGCTGATCGGAAAAAAGTCTCCCTGTCAGGACAGGGAGACTCACAAATTCAATCTTATAAGAATTGTTCTCCTCGGCAGGCGTTTGCTTCTTATGCCTTTCGGCACCTGCTGTCTACGGCAGTCACTGGTACAGTGTACCACATTTTATTTTCAATGTCAACCAATACTAGGCCATCAGCTTAACTGTATTCAGTTTAACGCCTGGTCCCATCGTAGAGGTGATAACCGCACTCTTGATATAGGTACCCTTCAGCGTAGCTGGTTTTGCCTTATTGACTGCATCAATAAGCGTCTGGAAGTTGTCCGCTAACTGCTCCTCTGTAAAAGAAGCCTTGCCCACTGGCGCATGGATGATATTGCTCTTGTCAAGTCTGTACTCAATCTTACCGGCTTTGATATCCTTAACTGCTTTCGTTACATCCATAGTAACGGTACCCGCTTTCGGGTTTGGCATCAGGCCTTTCGGTCCCAGGATACGGCCCAGGCGTCCGACAACGCCCATCATATCCGGGGTAGCAACTACTACGTCAAAATCCAGCCAGCCTTCATGCTGGATCTTGGCAACCAGTTCCTCAGCTCCTACATAGTTCGCGCCGGCAGCAAGAGCCTCATCAGCCTTAGCACCCTTCGCGAATACAAGGATCCGGATCACTTTACCGGTACCGTGCGGCAGTACTACCGCACCACGAACCTGCTGGTCAGCATGACGTCCGTCACAGCCGGTTCTCAGATGTACTTCAATGGTCTCATCAAATTTCGCAACCGCAGTCTTTTTTACCAGCGCGATCGCATCTGCTGCATCATATAAAACAGAACGGTCAACCGCTTTTGCCGCTTCTGTATATCTTTTTCCATGTTTCATAATAATTAACCTCCTGGTGGTATTGTCGGGGATGTCCCTCCCACGTCTGTTCTAAGTTCAATGGCTGCTTTCGGGGCCGTTAGTCTACGACTGTAATGCCCATGCTTCTCGCCGTACCGGCGACCATGCTCATCGCCGCTTCGATGCTTGCCGCATTCAAGTCAGGCATCTTGGTCTCAGCGATCTTGCGCACTTCCTCTTTGGAAATGGTAGCCACTTTCGTCTTATTCGGGGTTCCTGAACCGGATTTAATGTTGCAGGCTTTCTTTAACAGAACGGCTGCCGGCGGAGTCTTAGTGATGAAGCTGAAACTTCTGTCCGCGTAAACTGTAATAACAACCGGGATGATCAGATCACCCTGATCAGCGGTTCTCGCGTTGAACTCCTTGGTAAACTGTACGATATTGACGCCATGCTGGCCCAGAGCCGGACCTACCGGCGGAGCAGGAGTAGCTTTACCTGCCGGAATCTGTAATTTGATGTAACCAGTTACTTTCTTTGCCATGATAAATGACCTCCTTATTGTGGTGTTATCGGGGATGTCCCTCCCACGATCCGGCGTTCCCAGACCTGGCTTCGTCCGGAATGCCGCTGTTACATTGATTTGACTTCTGCGAAGCTTAGTTCAACCGGTGTCTCACGACCGAACATTTCCACATTGATGGTTAAAGTGCGTTTGCTCTCGTTGACTGCTTTGACCGCGCCAACCGTATCTTTCCAGGCGCCAGAAATCACAACAATCGGATCTCCCACTTTAAAATCCACCGCGACTTCTCTCTTGCCAAAGCCAAGTCCCTCCATATCCGCCTCATCCAGCGGCACCGGTTTGGAACCCGGTCCCACAAATCCTGTCACGCCTCGGGTATTCCTGACTACATACCATGTGTCATCATTCATGACCATATGAATCAGAACATATCCGGGAAACATCTTGCGGTCTGCCAGTTTCTCAACGCCGTTTTTCAGCTCGGATACTTCGAGAGTCGGAACCGACACCTCCAGGATCTGGTCCTGAAGCCCTCGGTTTTCGATCGTCTTTTCGAGATCGACTTTCACTTTGTTCTCATAGCCCGAATAGGTATGCGCTACATACCATTTTGCTTCTGACATATTATCACCCTTGCCTTAACTAAATGATGAAGCTGAGGCCCCATTTGATAACGAAGTCCAGGACAGCAATCACAGCACCGAGCAGCACTGTAACGACCACTACATACGCTGTATGCTTAGCCACCGTTTCCTGGTCAGGCCATATGATTTTCTTGAACTCAGCCTGCAAGCCCTTGAAAAAATTCTTCTTCGCAGATTTGCCAGTACCAGTATTTGTAGTTTCTGCCATAACCCACACTCCTTACTTGGTTTCTTTGTGCATCGTGTGTGTCTTACAGAATCTGCAATACTTTTTTGTTTCCATGCGGTCCGGATGTGTCTTTTTATCCTTCGTCATGTTGTAGTTACGTTGTTTGCACTGTGTGCATGCCAGTGTAATTCTTGTGCGCACGACTTCCACCTCCACTTGATTTTTCATTTTTTAGGCATAAAAAAAAGACCTAAGTTCTTCCATTCGCCATATCACTATAACACAATGGAAGAACTCCGTCAATCATTTTCCTGTGATTTTCCTGAAAATACTATAAAAGTTACAGTTTCCTTACGTATCGATCTAACGTGCGTAACCGGTACAGATTGCAAGGAAATACACCTCTGATACTCCGGCTGCTTTCAGTACACGCGTACATGCCTCTATCGTGCTTCCCGTCGTATAAATATCATCGACCAGCATAACCCTTTGCGGCAGTTTCCCGCGTCCCGCTGTCTCCGCTACAGCAAACGCCTTCTGCAGATTCTGCAAACGACCGGCAGCTCCCAGCTCCTTCTGCGGCGCAGTATTTTTTGTCCGGATCAGTAATTTCCCCTCAACCGGTATTTTCCACGCTGCGCTCAGCCGGCTCGCCAGCTCTTCGGCCTGGTTAAATCCGCGCATCCTGCGCCGTGCCGGGTGTACCGGTATCGGCACCAGTGCTTCCGGCTGAGTTCTCTGCACAAACGGTTGAAAACGCCGCGCCATCAGATCCCCGTAAAAATCCAGGTATTCGCGTTTATTCTTATATTTAATAGCCGTCATGGAGGCCTTTGCCGCCTGATTATAATTCAGCAGTGCTCTGCCTGTCTCAAAGGAACGCCGATGACGCGCACAGTCTCCACACATTTCCTGTCGATCGGAAATCAGTTCTTTCCCGCAGATCTTACAGATTGGCTCCTGCACCAGGGACAGCTTTGACACACACTCCGGACAGATCAACAGTCCTTCCGGCTGCACAATCCCGCCGCAAACCGGGCACCGTCTCGGAAACAACAAATTGATGATTTTTTGACTGATCGTATCTCCCCCTTCAGAGCATTCCCGGCTCTGATACTTCCAGAATCCTGTCTTTCAGCCCCGTATACCGGTGCTGTTCCAGTTCATTATCAACCATATCCTGAAAAATCTGCGGATGTCCGACCAGACAAACACACGATTTTGCGCGTGTAACGGCAGTATAAATCAGGTTACGCGTCATCAGCATCCGCGGTCCCGGATAAACCGGTATCACCACAGCCGGATACTCGCTGCCCTGCGCTTTGTGGATCGTCACCGCATACGCGAGTTCCAGTTCTTCCAGCTGCTTAAAACTGTAATCCACCATACGCCCTTCATCAAATTCAACGGTAAGCTCCTCCGCAAACAGATTGATGTCGCGAATCAATCCGATATCTCCGTTAAAAACTCCCGTACCGGAATCCACCGCAATCCCATAAGCATTACGAAGTTCCCATCCGATCTGATAATTATTTTTAACCTGCATAACCTTGTCACCAACCCGATACACGATGCCACCGGATTCTTTTTCGGTTTTATCTGGTCCGGGAGGGTTCAGTGTCTCCTGCAGAATTCCATTCAGGCGTTCTACTCCGAGCGCGCCCTTACGCATAGGCGTCATAATCTGAATATCCAATGGTTCTGCATGGACATATCCCGGCAGTTTTACAGTCACCAGCGCAATCATCGTGCGGATGATATCATCCGGCTGCTCCTGTCGGATAAAGAGGAAATCCCGGCTGCGCCTGCCAAGGGCGATCTTTTCTCCGCCGTTGATCTTATGCGCGTTAACGATAATGTCACTCTCAGCAGCCTGACGGAAAATATGTGTCAGACGCACGACATGGAATTTTCCGGAATCAATGATATCTCTCAACACATTTCCCGGCCCCACGCTCGGCAGCTGGCTGACATCGCCTACCAGAATCAGCCTTGTTCCCGGCGTTACTGCGCGCAAAAGCGCATGCATCAGGTAAATATCCACCATAGAAACTTCATCAATAATCACAACGTCCGCTTCCAGCGGATTGGCTTCATTTCTTTCAAATCTAAGTTCTGCAGAAGAAGCATCCTCCTCTGTAGGCGCACCGTTCATCTCGAGCAGCCGGTGAATCGTACTCGCTTCCCATCCGGTTGCTTCCGTCATACGCTTTGCCGCGCGTCCCGTCGGCGCTGCCAGACGAATCTCCATTCCTTCCTCTTTAAAATAAGTGATAATCGTATTAATCGTCGTTGTCTTGCCGGTGCCGGGTCCCCCAGTAATAATCAGCAGGCCGCTGTTCACCGCTTCCACTACTGCTTCCGTCTGCCCCTCGTCAGATTCCATCCCTCTGTCCAGACAGATCCTCTCAATTTTCCTGCGGATCTGATCTTCTGGTTCTGTCCCCCGCAGATTCAGGTCTCGCAGCATACAGGCGGTATTTAATTCCATATAATAACAGGTCGCCGAGTAGACCCGGTCTTCCCTTACTACCACCTTTTTATCAATCTGAAGATCCATCAGCTGTTTTTCCATCCGTTCCGGCTCAATCTGCAGCAGTTGCCCCGCCGATACAAACAGCTCGTCCTTCGGCAAACAGGTATGGCCACCTCCGGCCGCCTGTTGAAGACAATACAGAAGACCGCTGCGGATCCGATAATCCGAATCTGTAAAAATCCCGATTTTTCCGGCAATCTCATCAGCAATCTTAAAACCGACTCCTACGATATCCTCCGCAATTTTATAAGGATTCTCTTTCATGATTCCATACATACGGGGACCGTATTCATTATAAATCTTAAGGGCAAGATTCATGGATATCCCATAACCCTGTAAAAACATCATCGCCTGACGGAGCTCTTTTTTTTCTTCCATCTGCTCCGCAACCGACATCGCCATCTTTTCACTGATTCCCTTTACCTCAGCCAGACGTTCCGGTTCTTCCTCAATGACCCGAAAGGTATCCGCCTTGAAATGACGGATGATGCGCGCCGCCAGTGCTGTACCGACTCCACGAATAGCTCCCGATCCCAGATACCGCTCCATCGATGCGGTATCTTCCGGTTCACGAATCTGATATTCTCTTACCCGTATCTGCTCCCCATAGATCGGATGTTCTACAAGCTCACCCGATGCTTCCACGAAATCTCCCTCGCTGATATACGCAAAGGTTCCGACAAGAACCATTTCATCCTTATCCGAAGATATACTGAGAATCGAATAACCGTTTTCAGCATTTCGATATTTAATTTTCTCCACATATCCGCTTACTGCCGCCATCCCGATTCTCCACCTGCCGGTAAACTCAAAAGCCCCGCGAATCAATATCTGGCCGCGAGGCTTCCTTTTGCCTGATTATCCTGAATGTATCGCTATCAAAATTCCTTTTTCCGGTCATCTCCATGCTGGAATTCAATAAACTTACCCGTCCCGATTGCTACCGCGGTTAATGGATCCTCCGCCACCATCGTCGTGATGCCTGTCTTTTCCTCAATCAGCTGATCCAGTCCGTTTAGTAGAGAACCACCACCCGTCATCACGATACCGCGGTCAAAAATATCCGCGGCCAGCTCCGGCGGCGTCCGCTCCAGGACATTGTGTACCGCGTCCACGATCTGCACTGCCGGCTCTCTGAGCGCGTCCAGGGTCTCATCTGACGTTACCACAATCGTCTTGGGAAGTCCGGTCACCAGATTGCGCCCGCGAACCTCCATGGTAAGTACCTCCGGTCTGCGATACGCAGAACCAATGTTAATCTTAATCTCCTCTGCCGTACGTTCACCGATCAGCAGATTGTGTTTTTTTCTCATATAACGGACCAGTGCTTCATCGAAATCATCACCCGCTACCTTAATCGAAGTGCTGACCACCGTCCCGCCCAGGGAAATCACAGCGATATCCGCCGTGCCGCCGCCGATATCCACAATCATATTGCCGCATGCCTTGGAAATATCGATCCCGGCGCCAATCGCAGCAGCTACCGGTTCCTCGATAATCGAGACTTCCCGTGCGCCAGCCTGATAAGTCGCGTCCTCAACTGCCTTTTTCTCAACTTCAGTCGCACCGCTCGGAATACAAACCGCGATCCGTGGCTTGCGCAGCGTACGTTTGCCAACCGCCTTGTTAATGAAATATTTCATCATTTTCTCAGTCACTGTATAATCGGAAATCACGCCCTGGCGGAGCGGACGCACAGCGATGATATTTCCAGGAGTACGCCCGATCATCAGACGCGCTTCTTCACCGATTGCCATAATCTTACCGCTGTCACGGTCCAACGCTACCACGGACGGTTCTTTTAAAACGACACCCTTCCCTTTAATATATACAAGTATACTTGCGGTACCCAGATCGATACCGATATCATTGGAAACGAACATCCGTCTTTCCTCCTGTCAATTGTGTCCTTACTAATCTTCATACATTCCCGGCTCCTAAATCCTGCTGCCGGGCTTTATTTCAGACCATAATTATCTATTCTTTCTTATTATATACAATCACGCCACATTTTTAAAGGCTTTTTTTCACGGTTTCCCAATCTTTTTATTTCTTCTTTCTTTATTGTTTTTTCACTTTCCGAACATAATTCGTTCACATTTTTAGTATATATTATAGAAGCATCGTCGGAAGGCGATGACCTTTGTGTCAAGTTTTCCGCCTGACGATACAAAGCTTTTTCATACTCATTCCTGCTAAGGGATTACCCCTTAGCAGGCCCCCCTTGAAGATGGTTGTCTCCCGGTATGGGAGATTTTTTATTTTAACAAAAGGATAAAAATCATTCTTTTTCTTTCAAATTCATATGGACTTTTTTCTGTCCTTTCGTTATATTAATAACAGTTCAGACGGGTCTTCGACAGTTGAATTGAATTCAAATCCTCTCAAAGCCTTGATTCAGGC
>JAJQAC010000012.1 GCA_021204025.1 Clostridiales bacterium
TCGGCTGAAACAGGAATCCCTTCTTTTACGAGAGCTGTTTTTTCACAGCCCCTTTTTAAGTTACTTGAAAACATTGACGTGTACAGGATGTAGTGCTATAATGAAATTACCTGAAAGGTAATTTAAACCAAGCGGGGAGGAATGAGTTGGAGCTGATATACGTGTCAGAAACACTTAAGCAGCAATGTATGAATGTGAAAGCTGCCAAAAAATTATTTCACGGAGATTTACAATTATCAGTTAGTTTATTGTCCAGAATAAACGCTCTTGAACAGGCAATTGTATTAAAGGATATTGTAGTTCAGCCGGCATTTCATTTTCATAAACTAAAAAATAAAAAAGGGAAAAATCTGGAAGGATATTTTGCAATTGATGTTAAATCCAGAAAGGAACCATGGAGGATTATATTGCAACCACTGGATGAAAATGAAGAACCATATGTTTCCTGCAATATTGATCAGATAGCAGGCAAGGTTAAAATAGTGGAGATCTCGGAGGTGAGCAAACATTATGAGTAGTTTTATAGAACATAAAGATAAAATAGCATTTCACCCGGGTTATTATGTAAAGGAAATAGTAGATGAGAGTGGGTTGACTCAGGAGGATTTTGCAAAAAGACTGGATACAACTCCTAAGAATCTTAGCCTTCTTGTAAGAGGAGAGCAGAATTTATCTATTGATATTGCAATGAAACTGTCGCGTATGATGGGAACGACTGTGGCGTATTGGCTTAATCTGCAGAATGCTTATGATGGTTTAATTGCAGAATTTAAATCAGAAGAGGAATTGGAACAGGAAAGAGAAGTATTTAAGCTTTTAGATTATAAATATTTTCGAGATAATTTTGGATTACCTGATTTGCCAAGAAGGACGGAGGACCAGATTATTGAGGTGAGAAAATTTCTTGGAGTTTCCACGTTGTCTGTGTTTAAGAAAAGAGATATGGCTGTAAGTTTCAGAAGCGCTTCAGCGGAAATATCCAATGCGAATACGATCAGGGCGAATGTGATGGTTCAAATTGCTATTAATAAAGCTTTGAGGATTGATGCGCCTAAGTTTAATAAAATGAAATTCAAACAAGCTGTGGATTATGCGTTGTCCCTGACAAAGAATCATGAGGATTTTTATCCGTTAATTAGAGAGGCGTTTTTTGAAGCTGGAGTGATTTTTGTTATTTTGCCGAATTTGTCGGGTTCTAAGATTAACGGAGCCACAAAGAAACTTGAAAAAAATGTAATGCTTATGGTGAATGACAGACGATTAAATTCAGATACCTTTTGGTTTACATTATTCCACGAGATTGGTCATATCATTTATGGCGACTACGGTATTTCATTTGAAAAAGAGACCGGAGAGAAGGAAGAACTTGCAGATAAATTTGCGGAAGATATTTTGATTGAGCCAGATGAATATCAAAAATTTATTAAGAAAGATGAAATGAATTTAATGACAATAAAAGAGTTCGCAGATTCCATTAATCGAGATCCCGGAATTGTTTTGGGCAGGTTGCAAAACGATAAGTTAGTTCCCTATGATGATTGGGAATTACAGTCGTTAAGGCATAAATATAAAGTTAGAATTTCTTTTTGATTTGTAATTGGTATAGTACCGGACTACAGAATAGTATTTGCAGCTGTAGTCCGGTATTTTTGCCGGGGTATATTTTGATTGAAAGAAAATCCGATTCGGAAAACAGATTTCACCCGCGAATCTTCTGAATCGTCTCGATCAGATAATCCGTAAACTGCGCGGTGCTGGCATCCTTTACCTCTGTCGTGAGGACGACCCTGCGTTCGGTCACGGTGCAGATATCCATCGCCTGCTCAAGGATGGCATTGCGGTCCGCATAGCCGATATGGATCAGCATCTGCCCGATGGCGCGAATCAGGCTGCTGGGATTGGCGTAGGTGCCGCGCCCGTGGCTCATCAGATAAGGTGCGGTGCCGTGGATCGCCTCAAAGAGGGCATAACGGTTACCGATGTTGGAGGAACAGGCTGTGCCCAGTCCGCCGGAGAGCTCTGCCGCGACGTCGGTGACGATATCGCCATACAGGTTTGGCAGGACGATGACTTCGATGCCCTTGCTAAACTCCGGATCCAGCATCTTGGCGCACATGGCGTCGACCAGACGTTCCTGGACTTCGATCTCCGGATACTCGGTTTCACCGATGCGGTGGACAGTCTCGATGAAATTGCCGTCGGCCAGTTTGACAATATTTGCCTTGCTGACGGCAGTGACATTATGTTTGCCGTTTTTACGCGCAAATTCAAACGCGGCTCTGGCGATGCGCTCGCTGCCCTGTCTGGTCTGAACCTTGAAATCTACGGCAAGATCTTCATTGACCTGGATGCCTTTGTTGCCCCAGATGTATTCTCCTTCGATGTTCTCGCGGAAGAATGTCCAGTCGATATGTTTCTCAGGGATTTTGATTGGACGGACGGCGGCAAAAAGCTCCAGTTCGCGGCGCAGCAGGCTGTTGGCGCTGACGAGATTCGGCAGACCGTCGCCGGCACGCGGGGTGACCATGGGTCCTTTGACCAGGACGTCACATTTTTTCACTTCTTCCAGAACCTCCGGCGGCAGACTCTGCAGTTTGGCCGCGCGGTTTTCGATCGTCATGCCTTCAATCTGCTTTAACTCGATTTTACCGGAGGCGATCTCATCGCCGACCAGTTCGCAGAGTACCCGCAGAGCCTGTTCCATGATGATCGGGCCGATGCCGTCTCCCGGCAGGATACCGATGATGATTTTATCCGTTGTCGAGAAATCGATCGGACGCTGCGACTGTTTCATTTTCTCGATGCGTACGTCCTCGCTCTTGATCAGAGCGGCGAATTTTTCCTGTGCGGTTTGAATATCATTTCTGGAAATGCTCATGTGCTTAACCCTCCTGTTGTTGTGCTAATTGTTTTTTGAGATAACGAAGCTGACCGCCGCTTAAGGCAACTTCGATCTCGTTGTCAGATAAATCCAGCGTTACCGGGAATGAAAAACCTTTTGTACGGTTTGTGACAGTGACGTGCCGTGTCGGAATCTGAGTAAGGAAGTGTTCGATCTCCAGTTCGTCCATCTGATCGATGCGGTCGTAATCGGCCGGATCTTCAAAGAGCATGGGGATAATTCCGTGGTTTACCAGATTGCCTTTGTGGATGCGGGCGATGCTTTTGGCAATGACGCATTTTACACCGAGGAACATGGGGTTGATGGCCGCGTGCTCGCGGGAGGAACCCTGTCCGTAGTTTTCACCGCCGACGATGATGCTCTTGCCCAGTTCTCTGGCGCGTGCCGCAAAGTCCGGGGCATAGCGGTGATAGCAGTATTGTGACATCAGCGGGATGTTGGAGCGCATACTGGAAAATTCTGCGCTGGCCGGGGTGATATCATCGGTTGAGATATTGTCCCCGCCCTTTAAGCTGACCGGGGCGATCAGGTGATCCTCCGGGACGTCCGGGACCGGCAGAGGCTTGATGTTCGGACCGCGGACAATTTCGACTTCAGCGGCTTTTTTTGGTTCCAGAGGCGGAAGGATCATGGAGTCATCGACGATATAAGTTTCCGGTTCATGGATATCGGCCAGCTGACCGATGTCGTCTCCGAGAATCTCCTCGGCGGAAGCGAAGGTGCCGAGGATAGCGGTGGCCGCCGCGGTCTCCGGGCTGACCAGATAGATCTTCGCGTTCGGGTTGCCGGCGCGTCCTTTGAAATTGCGGTTGGAGGTGCGCACTGCGATCCCTTCGGTGGGAGGAGTCTGTCCGATCGCACAGCAGGGGCCGCAGGCAATTTCCAGCAGGCGGACGCCGGATGCCACGAGGATGTCAAGATAGCCGTCACGCAGCAGCTCCCGATAGGCCTGGCGGGAAGAAATACCGCAGGTGCAGCTGACATTTTCATTGACGTGGTGTCCTTTAAAGACCAGAGCAGCTTTGGCAATGTCGGCATAGCTGGTATTGGTGCAGCTGCCGATAAATACCTGCTGTACGGGCTTGCGCTCGACTTCCCTTAACGGGATCACATTGTCCGGCTGATGAGGGCAGGATACGAGCGGTTCCAGATCGCTTAAATTGATGTCGATGCGCCCGTCGTATTCTGCGTCTTCATCCGGCAGAAGCTCGATATAAGCGTCCGCACGGCCCTGTGCGGTCAGAAATTTCTTTACCTGTTCATCTGCGGGGAAGATGGAGGTGGTTGCGCCCATCTCCGCTCCCATGTTCGTGATGGAGGCGCGCTGCGGGACTTCCAGAGCCGCTGCGCCAGGACCGGTATACTCGTATACATTTCCGAGGCCGCCCTTGATGCTGACGATGCGGAGCATTTCCAGGATGACCTCCTTGGCGTTCACGCCCGGTTTCAGAGAGCCGGTCAGATTGACCTGGATGACGCGGGGCATCTTCAGGCGCATCGGTACGCCGGTCATGGCGGTAGCGACGTCCATGCCGCCGACTCCGATACACAGCATGCCGATGGCTCCGCCGTGGGGTGTATGGCTGTCGCCGCCCATGCTGATCTTGCCGGGAGCTCCAAAGCGTGCCATCTGGATGGTATGGCAGATGCCGTTGCCCGGCTGCGATACATGGACGCCGAATTTTTTGGCCGCTGACCGCAGATAGATGTGATCGTCCGGCGTCTTGTGGTCGATATAAAGAAGGTTGTGATCGAGATAGCTGACGCTGCATTCCGTGCGGACCCGGTCCAGACCGACGGCCTCAAACGCCAGATAGGTCATGACAGCGTTAATGTCGTGAGTCAGAGTCTGGTCAACCTTGATAAAGACCTCTTCGCCCGGCACCATGCTGCCGGACACATAATGCGACTCGATGATTTTTCTTGTTAATGATTTTCCCAAAATATTCTCCTCGCCTTTCCTGGTTTCTTTGAGATGATTATATTTCTTTTTCTGTCTGTTGTAAAATTATGTAAAGTTATCGGGGTATTCAAAAATGGAATGGCAGGAGAACGGGCGTCAAACTTTACTTTTTATTTGCCGCTCTTTATAATGAAAACATCCGGGGGATGCGCACAATTTTTGAGAGACGGAATCTGCGTTTACAGGATCCCGCAATCGCCGCCAGTACAAGGTGAATTGCCGCGCAGCCACTTGTCAACACTTTCATAGCAAAGAACGAATCTGAGAAAGGATAAAGGGACAGACGATGGAACTGAGACAGTTTACCTATGTAAATATGGTGGCGTCCTGCGGGAGCTTTACGAAGGCGGCGGCAAAATTGTTTATCAGTCAGCCGGCGCTCAGCAATTACATTAATAAGGTGGAGGAGGAACTGGGAGTGCGGCTCTTTGACCGCTCAGCTTCTCAGCTGGTTCTGACGTATGCTGGCGAGGAATATCTGAAGCGGACTAAGATTATTCTCAGCCAGATTGAGGATATGGATCGGGAAATGAGGGATATCGCGCATCATATGAAAGGTCGGCTGCGGATCGGATTTCCAAGCGAGCGGATTATCTATATACTCCCCCTGATTCTGGCGCCATTTAAAGAATGCTATCCGGGTATTGATGTGGAAGTGGTCAATGGTTCCGGCAGCCGTCTGATTGAAAATCTGCGCGCGGGTGATGTGGATTTTGTGTTTCTGCCGAACTGGACGCCGATTAAAGATATTGCTAATGAAGATATCGCGGAGGAAGAACTGGTTTTGGTTGCGGCGGAGGGATATTTGCCGGATGCCTGTTTCCTGAGCCGGGAAAACCATATCATCAACTGGAGAGAAGTGTCAAAACTGCCGATTATCACACTGAAAAAAGGCCACGCGCTGCGCAAATCGGTCGATGTGCTGTTTCAGAATGCGGGGCGGAAGCCGCAGATATTTTTTGAATCTCACAGCAACATGCTCTCGTATCGTCTGGCCGCGCAGGGGCTGGGTGTCGCGATCATTCCGGATATTACGCTGGAACTGATGGAAGGCAGCATGCCGGCGGAGGTCTGTCATTTATCGGAGCATCCGGTTACCTGGCCGGTTTCCGTCCTTTACCGGGAGAACTGCTACATCGGCAAGGTCGAGCGGACGCTTTTTGAGATCGCGAAAGAGGCGATGGCGGCTCATAAAAAATGGTTATGACACTCATTTGCAAAAAGGAATTTTACTTTGGTTATAGTGCCCTTTTATAATGATGGTAACAAAACAAATCATTATAGGAGGGTACGTTTTTTATGTCAGAAAAAGAAAAGGGTCTCATAGGAGAACTCAGTGAACTCGGCGGTCTGCCATGGTGGATGTACCTGGCATGCGCGGCAGTGGTAATCGGGGTGGCGCTGAAAGGGGCGCTGGGCTATGACATCATGGCATTTATTGCCGTGTGCAGTGCTCTTGCCATTGTGTTCTACAAGATCGGTAAGGTACTACCGATCTGGAATACTTACATCGGCGGAGGATTGCTGATGGTATTTTTCGGCACGGCGGTGTTAAAACAGATGAATCTGATTCCGGAAGAGTATGTGGATCTGATCGGGACGATGGCTCAGGGGGACGTCAATATCCTGACCGTCTTCATCATTTCCCTCATTATGGGTTCGATCCTGTCTCTGGACCGGAAGGTGCTGCTCCGCAGCTTCGGCGGCTATATTCCGACGATTCTTGGCGGATTGCTGGGAGCTGCTGTGTTTGGAGTGGCTGTTGGCCTGGTGTTTGGCGTACAGCCGATTGATATGGTGATCAAATATGTCCTGCCGATTATGGGCGGAGGCAATGGAGCCGGTGCGGTGCCGTTGTCCCAGATTTACGAACAGATCAGCGGAGAACCTGCCGCCAATTATTATTCCTTTGCCATCATTATCCTGACGATCGCCAATCTGTTCTGTATCGTGGCTGGCGCGCTGCTGAACCGTCTGGGAGAGATCCGTCCGGAGCTGACCGGCGACGGGACGAACATTATGCCGGTAGATACGCATCTGATCAAAGAAGATATTGAAGTAAAAGTAACGTTGAATGATTATATGGGAACACTGCTTCTGTGTGGCACTATTTATGCCGTAGGGCGTCTGTTCAGCAAGATTTTGCTTCCGGAGCTCTTCGGGGCGCAGATACATACCTTTGCGTATAGTATTATTTTTGTAGTAATTCTCGCAGCTACCGGAATTGTTCCGGCGAATATCCGGATGGCCGCCAAAAATATGCAGGCATTCATGGTTTCGGTCGTAGGGATTCTGATTATGGTCGGCATGGGCGTGGATTTTGATCTGGCTGAGCTGGTATCGGCCTGCAGTCCTTCCAATCTTGTGATTGCGTTTATGATTGTCTGCGGAGCGATCGTTGGCAGTGCGCTGGTTGGCAAGCTGGTGGGATTTTATCCGATCGATGCGGCGGTTACCGCGGGTCTTTGTATGGCAAACCGTGGCGGTTCGGGAGACGTAGCGGTACTTGGCGCGGCGCACAGGATGGATCTGATCAGCTACGCGCAGCTGTCGAGCAGAGTAGGCGGAGGCGTTGTATTGATCATCGCGTCGTTCTTCTTTTCGTTTTTCCTGTGAGTGGGTGTGCGTGAATCAAACGAGATAGAGAAATACGGGTATTTATTGGGGAACCGCAGTGGTTGAAATTTTCTGTGGTTCCTTTCCCTGCATGTGATGGGATATTCGGCGACGCCAGACTGGTGAATCCATGGGTAACCATTGTGTTATCCCATGCAAGTGACGGAAGAAGTGATGGGAAAACGCACCAGGCGGCTGATTAAAGAAAAAAATTATGGATTTGTGGTAAATGCAGATTTCTGTAAGGAGAAACAGATATGAATCAAATATGGAAAGACCTTAAGGTTACAGACGAAGAGAAGAAACTGGCGGAAGAAATCCGCATGGGTGGAGCGGGAAGGAGTCTGAGCGAAGAGGAACTTACCCGGTATTCCGTAGCAAAGGAATGGGACATGCAGATTGACACAACAGTGGGGGAAACGCTGGTTCATATGTACTGTCCGGTTGAGACGGATGAGTTGCTGCCCTTGTATATTAATATCCATGGAGGCGGTTTTGTCAAGGGAAGACGTGATCAGGACATTGTATATTGCAGAAATATTTCCAGCCGGTCAGGCTGTATCGTGGCGGATATCGATTACGTCCCATCGCCGGATATGCGTTATCCGGGACAGGTATACGCGTGTTATGATGTTGTACAGTATTTCGCGGCGCACGCGGAAGAATCCGGCGCCAACCGGGAGCGGATCGCGGTGGGCGGTCACAGTGCGGGCGGCAATCTGACGGCGGCGCTGATCCTGATGGCAATCGACAGGGGCGGATTTGTGCCGACGCTGCAGATCCTGGATTATGCCGGACTGGATATGTGTACGCCGACGCTGGAACGCAGAAATGGGGACAGTAATCCGTCGATCCCGCCGTGGAAGTCTGATTTTTATAATAAGATGTATGTGGATCCGGAGGATGCCGGGGAGGTTTACTGTAGCCCGGCGTTTGCCTCGGATGAGCAGATGAGAAAGATGCCGCAGACTCTGATGATTTATTGCGATAATGACATGTTCTGTGATGAAGCGGAAGTATACGCTGGACGGCTGCTGCGCCTGGGCGTACCCGTCTATGCGAAGCGGTTTTTCCACAGCAATCATGGATTTGTTGTCAGGAGAAATGGGGAATATGAGGTCGCTGAGAAGATGATCTTGCGTGCGCTGCGGTGTCTGACAGAGTAAAAGCATGTGGACGGCAGGATGACGATTAGAATGGAGATGGATATGAGAGATTCCGACTGGAAGATTTTATATGAACTTTACCAGGATCCGAACTTAACGCATGTCGCCGGCCGGCTTTATGTGTCACAGCCGGCTGTGACAAAACGGCTGAAGCAGATGGAGGAGGAATTTGCGGTTGCGATCGTCGACCGGACTCCGAAGGGACTGGAATTTACTCCTGCCGGAGAATATCTGGCGGAGCGGGCAGAGGCTTATCTGAATTTCCAGAATGAGACTCTGTCGCGCCTGAAAGAATTTCAGAATGAGGAAGACCGGGAGATCCGGATTGGTTCATCGTATACATTCAGCAAACATTCTCTGCCGGATCTGTTGTTCCGGTATCAGGCCCAGCATCCGGACGTCCGGTTTCGTATCACAACGGACCAGAGCGACCTTTTATTCCGGAAAGTGGTGGATCATGAGATCGATATCGGATTTATCTGGGGAAATTATGAGGGCGCGGTCTGTCAGACTTTGCTGGGATCGGAGGGAGCTTATCTGGTTTCCAGTGAGCCGGTTGAGTTGACACAGCTTTTCCAAATGCGGTATGTCTCTTATAAGACTAATGACCGCTCAGTTGAGCTGATCAAAACCTGGTGGTATGGAAAGTTTCGGTCTGAGATGCCTAAGGGGATGCCGGTTGGCTTTGTCGATGTGGCGTTACAGCTGATTCATCGTGGGCTGGGGTATACGATCTGTTTCCTCCCGGATGATTTTGAAAATACCTATGGATTGTGTCTGACGCCGCTTGTGGGGGCGGATGGAAAGCCGGTCAGACGCAATACCTGGATGGTGTATCCCAAAGGCAGATGTGTGACTGCTCTGGCTAAGAATTTTATTCGTTTTGTTTCGGATTTTTGATCGGACAGGCCATAAGTGGCCAGTGCTGAAAATATATTCTTCTGAACGATATCTTCAAAGCAGGTGATTCCCAGAGCTGCTGTTTTTGTCATTGTCAATCACCTTTCTATTTTGTCTGTATTAATTTTACAGAATACGGGGCGAGAAGTAAAGAGATTATAAAGTGGATATTTCCAAAGAGAATCTTGTCCGGATTTGCAATCTCGATCATCGACAGAGCCGAATTTGATGGATTGAAAAGTTAAAATATGACTGAATGAAAACGACAAAAATACATGAATGAAATTGACAAATCTGTCTGCTTTGGATAAAATATACGCATCCGGAAAATATATTTTAGCAGGAGAGTGCGCTATGAAGAATGAAGCATACAGGCATAGAGTAATTGACGAAACTGTTACACGTTATCTGACGGCATTTGGAGCGGTATGTATAGAGGGACCAAAATGGTGCGGAAAAACATGGACTTCCCGTTATCATTGCAACAGCGAGTATTTGGTGGGAAATCCGGATAATAACTTCCAGAACAGACGACTGGCAGAAATGTCTCCCTCGCTGATTTTGCCGGGTGATGCGCCTCGCATGATTGATGAATGGCAGGAAGTTCCCCCTATCTGGGATGCAATTCGTTATGAAGTTGATAAGAGAGGAACGAAGGGACAATTCATACTGACAGGTTCTTCCACACCGAAAGTAAAGGGAGTACTGCATAGTGGTGCAGGGCGGATCGGAAGACTTCGTATGCATACGATGTCATTATATGAAACGGGCCATTCCTCCGGACAGGTGCCATTGAAAGATCTTTGCGCTGGAAATTTAACCCCTGCCCTTACCGGGGAAGTGGATCTGAATATTCTGATCGACAGCATTATCCGCGGCGGCTGGCCTAGCAATCAGGATTTACCATTGAAAGATGCAGCTTTGCTGCCAATAGAATATGTTAACGCCGTGGTAGAGGATGAAGTACATCGTATTGATGGGATACAGCGAGATAAGAACAAAATAATGCTCTTGCTTCGTTCGCTTGCGAGAAACGAAACCACGACGGTCTCCAACCGGTTATTGAAGAATGATGTAAAGGGAGTAGATGACGAGGATATTGACATCAATACGATTACTACGTACCTGGATATTTTTAAACGGCTTTTTCTGACAGAGAACCAGGAACCTTTTTCTTCCAATATCCGTTCCTCTGTACGCGTTAAGCAGGCGGAAAAACGACACTTTACAGACCCGTCTCTCGCTTGTGCGCTGCTCAGGGCAACCCCTGAAAAATTGATTGGTGATTTGAATACGCTGGGATTTCTTTTTGAAGCCTTATGTGAACGTGACTTACGAATTTACGCCGAATCCTTTGGCGCAAAGTTATATCATTATCAGGATTATGCCAATCGGAAAATTGATGCAGTCGTTGAGCTTGAAAATGGGGACTGGTGTGCTTTTGAGATTAAACTTGGGGCAAATAAGATTGACGAGGGTGCTGAGAACCTGAAGAAAATTCAGACAAAGATCACAGCGGATGGCGGTAAGCCGCCGAAAATCTGTTGTGTCATTTGCGGGTTATCCAATGCAGCTTATCAAAGAGAAGATGGTGTATATGTTGTTCCATTGACGGCATTGAAAAACTGAAGGATATTGGAATATTCCAGTTCACCCTGAAAAATCGGACAGCGTCTGGATGAGCTGGTGCGGCAGGGTGTGATCGAAGAGTATTCGAAAAAGGTCATGCAGGAGATGTCCGTAAAGGTGCTGGTGAATCTTGCGGTTAAGTACGACCGCCTGAGAGAAGAGGTGAGAGATGTTATGGGCGGAAAGGTAATTATGACAGAGGCAACCCGGATATTAAATCAGGGAAGGGCAGAAGGCAGAGTCGAGGGAAAAGCGGAAGGCAGAGCCGAGGGAAAAACGGAGACATTGTTTGAGAATATGCAGGCTCTCATGGAGACGATGACATGGTCCGCGGAGCAGGCGCTGGCGGCGCTTAAAGTGCCGGAGGATCAGTACCCAAAATATCTGTCGATGTTGAAGTGAGTTAATGGATAAGTTGAAATAACAGAACAGTGCAGGAATGAAAAGAGGGAGTTGCCTTGTAGCGGCTTCCTTTTATTTCAACTGAAATATCATTTCTGCATTTTCCCTGCATATTCCAGCGCGTAACTAATGAAACTTTCCGCTTCCGGAGAAGAACCGGAGGCGGGGCAGAAAATCCAGGTATTGCGGGTCAGCGGTGTCTGATCCTTATAGTAAAGCGGATAGACATACTCCGGATAATTTTTCATATAATCCCGGACAAAAAAGAAGCTGTAGCCGAGTCCTTTTAGGACCATCTCCCGGCAGATATCCGCGTGCTTGACAGTGAGACCGCTGGGGAAGGGGGTGACATAGTGTTCAAACCACCAGTTTTCAAGGATCTGGCGGCCATATCTGTCAAGAGGATAGGTAATATAGGGATAAGTGGAGAGCCGGGACATATCCAGCGGAGTAGTGCTGGCCAGGTAGACCTGCTGGCTTTCAAAATGAAACCGTCGACCGTTAAAGGGTACGTCGCCGAAAGCGATCGCAAAGTCGAGTTCTCCCCGTTCCACCTGGCGGCACAGCGGGCTGCTTAAGCTGGTTGTAATATCAAAATGGATATGCGGATGCGATTGCTGATAATACAGCAGGAGATCCGGGAGCATAAAGCGGGCAAAGGAGTTCGAGGCGCCGATGTGCAAGGTGGTGACAGGAGCTTGTTTTGACTCGCTCAGATGTTGATGGATCTCATCCATGATGGTGAGAATCTGACCGGCTTTGATGGCAAGGTAATCGCCCTCCGGTGTGAAGTCAACGCCGTGCTTGCCGCGGATGGCGATGGTGACGCCAAATTCTTCCTCGATGAGTTTCAGTCGTTTGGTCAGGGTCGGCTGGGTAATATAGAGCTGTTCCGCAGCGCGTGTGATATTCCGGCACTGATAAAGGGTCTGCAGGATGACCCAGTCGCTGGTTTTCATGGCGTTTTCTCCTATGATTAAAACATTCGATTTTGGAATGGTTAAGGATACTATAATTCGATTTTACAATGATGTCAATGAGAAATATAATTGAATAAAGAAAAGCAGAACCTGTAGGAGGGCCTGATATTATAGCAAACAGAATATGTTTTTTGTTCTCTATAACAGATATTGGAGCCGCTGGAAATATGTGTTACGGCAGAAAGGAGAAGGGAAATTAAGATGAAACGAATCGCGCTGGCAAGTGTGACCCTAAACGCGGTCAATCCGATGACAGAATATTTGCGGGACAATGCGCCGGGGGCAAAGACGGTCAATTATCTGGACAGTTATCTGTTAGAAAAGGTGGGGAAAGAAGGAATGACAGACGCGGCAATGGGGCGGATGTTCCAGATGCTGGTGAAAGCCTGTGAGGACGGGGCGGACGGAATCGTGATTACCTGCACCATTTTCTCTCCTTACGTGGAGCATTTTTCGAAACTTCTGTCGGTGCCGATTGTGTGTCCGGATGGGGCGATGTTAGAAGCTCTGGCGCGGTCGGAAGGGAAAAAGGCGATTATCTGCACTTTTGAGGGGACTGTGGATACGACGAGAAATATGTATGAATCCTGCTGTGAACGGGTCGGAGTGGGAAAAAAGGTAGACATACATACGGTGCCGGACGCTTACGCGGCCGCACAGAGGGGAGACATGGCGAAATGCAATGAAATTGTACTGCAGAAGGTGAAGGAATTGGATGAAAAATATGATCAGATCTCGCTGGCGCAGATTTCAATGTCCGGGGCGATCCGGGGGTATCAACCGGTACACGCGCAGTTGTATACCAGTCCGGCGAGCGCATATCAGGCTCTTACAGAACTGATGGAAAAGAAAGAAAACTAAAAAATTCAATAAGAAGCGGGAGAAGGAAGCGGAACATGAAAGAGAATTTAACCAGAAAAATACTGAGAGCGCATCTGGCCAGACCATCGGAGATGAAGGCCGGAGAGGAGATTTATCTGAAGGTGGATCAGACGCTCACGCATGATATCAACGCGGTTATGACATATCTGGCGTTTGAGGCGATTGGCCTGGATCGGATCGGAGTGGAGACCAGCGTGAGTTATCTCGATCACAATCTGTTATATCTGGATTATAAGACGCCGGACGATCATATCTATCTGCAGTCTGCGGCAAAGCGGTTTGGGGTTCATGTATCCCGCCAGGGTAACGGGATCTGCCATGCCGTACAGATGGCACGCTTTGGAGTGCCGGGAAAATTGTTGATGGGCGGAGACAGCCATACGCCTCATGGCGGTGCGATCGGAATGCTGTGTATCGGCGTTGGTGGTATGGACGTAGCTACGGCAATGACCGGGCTGCCAATGCGGCTGAAGATGCCGGAGGTGATCCGTGTGACGTTGACCGGCGAACTGAAGGCCGGATGTAACGCAAAGGATGTGATCCTTGAGATGCTCCGCCGTGTGACTGTCAAGGGCGGCCTGGGAAAAGTGTTTGAATATGTCGGGCCAGGAGTGAAGACGCTGGAAGTTTCGGCGCGCGCGTCGATCGCTAATATGGGTGCGGAGATGGGAGCGATGACTTCCATCTTCCCGGCAGATGAACAGGTCCGGCGCTTTATGAGAGCACAGGGGAGGGAGGATCAGTACGTCGAGCTTCTGCCAGATGAGTACTGCGAGTATGACGGAGAAATCGAGATTAATTTAAGCGAGCTGGAGCCTTTGATCGCCTGCCCGCATCAGCCGGATCAGGTAATTCCGCTTCGCAAGGTCGAAAAACGAAAGGTTCAGCAGGTATTCATCGGGAGTTGTACCAATTCCAGTTATACGGATATCGCAAAGGTCGCGATGGTATTAAAGGGTCGTCACGTTCATCCGGACGTCAGCTGTACCTGTGCAATCACCTCGCGTTCGATCTATAAGCAGCTGATGCGGGATGGTTATCTGGAGATCCTGATCGACGCAGGGGTGCGTCTGCTGGAAATCGCCTGCGGGCCCTGTTGCGCAATCGGTCAGTCGCCTGCGACAAAGGGAGTCGCGGTTCGTACTTCCAATCGTAATTTTAAGGGGCGCGCGGGGAATCCGAACGCGGAGATTTATCTGGTAAGTCCGGAGAGCGCGGCGGCGACCGCAATCACAGGTACCTTTACCAGTGCGGGAGAGATTCTGGGCGAGCAACTGGAAAAACTGAACGATATCCACGAACCGGAATTTTATCCGGTGGATGATTCGATGATTATCCCGCCTTTGCCGCCGGAGGAAGCGGCAAAGGTGGAGATTGTTCGAGGTCCGAATATCGCGCCGCTTCCGGTGCCGGATATTCCGGAAACATATCTCAGCGCAAAAGTCAGCCTGAAGACGGTGGACAATATCACGACGGACGACATCACGCCGGCCAGCGCGGAATTTTCCAGCATGCGGTCTAATATTCCGTTGATGTCGCAGTATTGCTATCATCGATATGATCCGGATTTTGCGAAGAGGGCGAAAGAACTTGGCCAAAGTATCATTATCGGAGGAGAAAATTACGGGCAGGGTTCCTCGAGAGAACATGCCGCGATCAATCCGATGTATCTGGGAGTCAAGGCGGTGATTGCGAAGAGTATTGCCCGTATCCATAAGGGGAACCTGGTTAATCACGGAATCATCCCGATGGTTTTCGCGGATCCGGCGGATTACGATGGCCTGGAACTGATGGATGAACTGGAAATCGAAGGACTGACCGAACAGATGAAGACGCGGGAGGTTGTAGTAAAGAACCGGACGAAAGGGACAGCTTTCCGGGTGAAACTGGAACTATCGGACAGTGAACTTGAGGTACTGCTTTGCGGCGGACAGCTGCGTTACCTGAAGCATGAACTGGATAAGGCAGCGTTAAATCAGTAAAGACGAATGTTCTGAGGCTTTGAAGCGCCAACGCATACATGTAGTAAACGACAAATTATTCTGTCGCTCACTATTGATGCCTGGTATCTCCCGGAAAGATGCCGGGGTTTGGGGAGCGTAAATGTTAAGATGGTCAGCTGAATTTGCCTGTATCCAACATAGGCAAATGAACAGCTGACTATCAGGGAGCCTCACATTATAAAATCAATCAAGTAGGAGGGAAAAGACATGAACGAAATTATGGCGGCACAGGAGAAATTCGCGGAACTGATCCGGTCTGAGTATGAGCGGATCGAGCGGATGAAAGCAGATCAGGAAGTCAAGGACTTCTCGAAGCTGGACAAGATCGTGGTGGGAATCCTGCCGGGGGATGGCATCGGGCCGATTATCATGAAGCAGGCGCTTCGTGTGCTGAACACTCTGGTGAAAGAGGAAATCGCTGCCGGAAAGATCGAGCTTCGCGAGATCGAGGGCATGACGATTGAAAACCGTGCGGCAAAGCTGCAGTCCCTGCCGGACGAGGTATTTGAGGAGGTTAAAAAGTGCGATGTCATCATCAAAGGACCGATGGTAACGCCTCGCGCCGGGGAACCGTGGCCGAATCTTCTGAGCGCTAACAGCCTGCTTCGCCGCGGTCTGGAACTGTTTGCGGCGGTGCGTCCGATCCGGATACCGGACAAAGGAATCGACTGGACCTTTTTCCGTGAGAATATCGAGGGCGAGTATATCTGGGGCAACAAAGGCATCCAGGTGAATGAGGATCTGGCGGTTGATTTTAAGGTACAGACGAAGCAGGGCAGCGAGCGGATCGCGCGTCAGGCTTTTGAATTTGCAAGAAAGAACGGCAAGAAAAATGTGACGATTGTAACTAAGGCAAATATCGTCAAGCTGGTTGACGGAAACTTTATTAAGGCAGTCCGCAAGGTCGGAGAAGAGTATCCGGAGATTGAGATCCAGGAACGGCTGGTAGATGCGATGAGTGCGAAAATGCTGGATCCAGAGTTTAATAAGGGAATTGAAGTCATCGTTCTGCCAAATCTTTACGGGGATATTGTAACGGATATCGCAGCCGAGCATCAGGGCGGTTTGGGAACCGCGTCTTCTTCCAACATCGGCAACCAGTATGCGATGTTTGAGGCCATTCATGGGACAGCTCCTTTTCTGATCAATCACGGCAGAGGCGATTACGCGGATCCGTGTTCGTTGATCCGCGCGGTCGGCATGATGCTGGCACATATCGGATACGGAGACCGCAAGGAGAAACTGGAACGGGCGCTGGATATCTGTACCGTGACAGAGCGGAAGCTGGTGGTTACGACGGATAAGGACGGAGCAAGCGCGGCGGAGTTTACCGATTACCTGATCGATACGATCGAATCTCTGTAAGGAATCGGCGTAGGGGACGGATGCGACTGCCGGGAAACCAGTGTCATTGTGCAGTAAGTGAAAACATAACAAAGGTACAGTTAAGGCTTTCGCGGATCGTTTGAGTGGAGACAGGATCTGAGTGGAGATCAAAGGAGGAAGACGGAATGGTTACATTAACAGATCATGGGGTGATTCTTTGCGAGAACGGTATCTTCAGCCGATGTGAAAATGAGGAGCAGGAAAATCGGGGCAGAAGCCGAACGATGGCATACCGGATCCTGCAGGCGCATAATCAGAGCGGCGACATGCGGCAGCTGAAGCTTAAGTTTGACGCGCTGGTGTCTCCGGATAATAATTATGTCAATATCCTGCAGACGGCCCGCGCGAGCGGAATCCGGAAATTCCCGGTTCCCTATGTGCTCTCTAACTGTCATCATACGTTGTGTGCGGTGGGAGGCACGATCAATGAGGATGACCATGTCTTTGGCCTGGGAAACGCGAAAAAGTATGGCGGGATCTTTGTACCGCCTTATCGGGCCGTGCTTCATCAGTATATGCGGGAGATGATGGCTGGCTGCGGAAAGATGATCCTGGGTTCGGACAGCCACACCCGGTACGGCGCGGTGGGAACCCTGGGGATTGGAGAGGGCGGCGGAGAGGTCGCTAAACAGCTGCTGGGACGAACTTATGATCTGGCATATCCGCCCGTCATTGCCGTGCGGCTGACCGGGAGCCCCCGTCCCGGCGTCGGTCCGCAGGATGTGGCACTGGCGCTGGTCGGAGCGACTTTTCAGAATAATTTTAATAAAAATAAGATCCTGGAGTTTGTCGGTCCGGGGATTGCGAACCTGAGCATGGAATACCGTATGGGTATCGATGTGATGACTACGGAGAGCGCCGCGCTTTCCAGCATCTGGTGTACGGATGAGAAGACAGAGAAGTATCTGGCGGAACATGGCAGAGCAGAGGATTATCAGAGACTGACGCCGGAGACAGGGGCGTACTATGACGGTCTTATTGAGATCGACCTGTCGAAAGTGGAGTGTATGATCGCGCTCCCGTTTCATCCGAGCAACGCCATGCCGATCCGTGAGTTTAAAGAACGGCTGCCGGAGATTGTGGCGCAGATCGAGGAAGCGGGACAGAAGATCAAGGGAGAGAAAGGGGAAGCCTTTTCGATCATGTCTCATATCAGGGACGGAGAGTTTTACGCGGATCAGGCGCTGGTAAGCGGCTGCAGCGGCGGAATGTTTGAAAATATCGTAGCGATGGCGGACATCCTGAAAGGATATGGGATACCGGGAAATGGCCTGAACCTTGGCGTCAATCCGGCCAGTCTGCCGGTCATGGCGGATCTGATGAGACAGGGGATCGCCGGAGAACTGGCGGTATGCGGAGTGACACTGCGTCCGGCAATCTGCGGCCCATGCTTCGGCGTGACGGACGTCCCGGCGAATAATCAGATCAGTATTCGCCATATGACCCGGAATTATCCGAATCGTGAGGGATCCAAGCCTGGACAGGGGCAGATGGCGGCAGCATGTCTGATGGACGCGCGTTCCATCGCGGCAACTGTGCGAAACGGTGGTCGCCTGACCGCGGCGACGGAACTGGACGTCGAGTACCGCGAGCTTCGCCATCGCTTCGATCCCGCCATTTACCGGAATCAGGTGTATGATAATTTTGGCCGGGGAAATGAAAATGAGACGCTGGTAATGGGACCTAACATAGCCGACTGGCCTGAGATAGCACCGCTGAAAAAACACTTATTGTTAAAGGTGTGCGGTTCTTATCATGGCTCCGTAACGACAGATGAACTGATCCCGTCGGGAGAGGCGTCGTCCTTCCGCTCCAACCCTGAGAAAATCTCAGAGTATACGATGATCAGCCGCGATCCGGAGTATGTGGGGCGCGCGAAAGCCGTGCGCAGCCTGGAGCGGCAAAGAGGCATGGGAGACAGAAGGACGGATGATCCGCTGTTGAACGGTATACTGGACGTGCTGACTCAGCAGATGGGCTGCGGCGCGGATGAGATTACATTTGGAAGTGTGATGGTCAGCGATCAGATTGGGGACGGTTCCTCGAGGGAGCAGGCTGCAAGCTGTCAGAAAGTGCTGGGAGGTTTCGCCAATCTTGCAAACGAATACGCGACGAAACGTTACCGTTCGAATCTCATTAACTGGGGGGTCTTACCGCTTCGCACGACAGAGAAGCTGGGTCTGCCAAATGGAACCTGGCTGTTTGTAAAAAATATTGCCGATCAGATCAGAAACGGAGAGCAGGAGATCCAGGTGGAGGTACTGGCCGCGGAGGGAGCCGCTGAGGTTCGGACGATTCCCAGTACACTGGATCAGCTGACAGAGGAAGAGAAAAATATCCTGCTGTCGGGATGCCTGATTAATTATTATCGGGGATAGAGGAAAACAGAGAAGAGTTATTAAAAAAATAACGAGGTAGCAACTTGGAAAAGTGGACAGAGGAAGAATTAATCCGGCGTCTTGCGGATTTTACAGTGCCGGAATTATGTGACGGCGCGGGATTGTATCATTCGATGGACTACCGAATCAAACCGTGGATCGGCAGAACCAAAATTGTCGGTACAGCGGTAACGGTGGATGTTCCCAGCGGCGAGGGCAGTATCGTAGCGGACGCGATTCTGGAATTGCGTGAAGGTAGCGTCCTGGTAATCGCGGGAAAGGGAAATTGTGACTGCTCCTACTGGGGCGATCACAGAAGTATCTGCGCGGTGATGATGAAAGCAGCTGGGGTCGTAGTCGACGGCGCTTTCCGTGATCTGGAAGGATGTGAAGAGGCGGGGTTTCCGATCTACGCGAAGGGGCTGACCTGTGGGACGGCACAAAAGAGCGGGGTCGGCGCTATTAATGTGCCGGTGAGTTGCGGCGGAGTTACTGTGTATCCCGGCGATCTGATCGTGGGCGATGTCAATGGTGTATGTGTGATTCGCCCGGAGGAAGCAGAAATGGTGATGGCGCGTGCATTGGACAAGCGGGAGAGACAGAACGCGGTTATGGAAGAGATGCGGCGTACTGGTAAAGTGATTCCCAGGGTTCCGGCGAGGAAAACGAAACAGAACAGGAATGAGTGTTGAAAAGCAGACTGAATGAATAAGGTCAAAGATAGCCTTAAAAACAAAAATAATGAAATTCAGGAAGGAGAAGGCATGAGAAAATTCAGGGCAGTATATATGCGCGGCGGTACAAGCAAGGGCTGCATGTTTTTGAAAGAAGACCTGCCGGCAGACCCGGGCGAGTGGGACAGCATCCTGCTGCAGTCTATGGGAAGCCCGGACCCGAAACAGATCGATGGGCTTGGCGGAACGGTTTCTTCTAATAACAAAACCGTCATCGTCTGGAAGAGTGATATGCCGGGCGTGGATGTAGAGTATCTGGTTGGTCAGGTCATCGTGGGGAAGGAACAGGTTGATTTCAAGTCAAACTGCGGAAATATGACTGCCGCGGTTGGACCTTTTGCGGTAGAAGAAGGGCTGGTAGACATCGTGCAGCCGATTACGACAGTACATCTTTTCAACCGCAATACGAATAAATACATTGACGTTACCGTGCCGATCGATCCGGATACAGGTACCTTTGCTCAGGACGGAGACTGCGCGATTGCCGGTGTAGACGGAACGGCAGCGGAGCTGAAGGTGAATTTTTTAAATCCCGCCGGGGCAAAGACCGGGAAATTACTGCCGACGGGGAATGTGAAGGATATTCTGGATATCCCAGGGGTCGGCAAGATTGAGGCGACGATTCTGGATGTCTCCAATCCGATGGTACTGGTGCGCGCGGAGGATATCGGCATGAAGGGAACGGAGCTTCCTGACGAGATCAATGGAAATGCGTCCGCCTGTGAGATCCTGGAGAAGATCCGAGGTACGGCGGCCTGCATGATGGGATTTGCGAAAGATCTGGAGGACGCGACCAACAATTCTCCCGCGGTGCCGAAAGTGGGCTTCTTCACAAAGCCGGTCAGCTTTACCGATATTTCCGGCGCGGAAGTAAAGGCGGAGAGCATGGACGTATGTGCGCGCGTGATTTCGGTATTTAAGTGTCATAAGGCGTGTCCGCTGACGTCGGCGAGCGCGATCTCGGTTGCCTGCTTCCTGGAGGGGAGTTTGCTGTATGAGGAGCTTGGCAGTCCGGAGGAGGGAAGAGAAACCGTACGGATCGGTCATCCGAGCGGCGTGATGACGATGGTGCCTGACATCGAAAAAAAAGATGGAGAGATTACGCTGCCGGGAGTGGCGGTTCAGAGAACGGCACGGAGGATCATGGAAGGAACCTTATATATCAGGAAGTAAAAAGAATGAAATCCCATCAGATATTGTAGTTCCTATAGTATCTGATGGGATTTTTGGACCATGAAATAAAAAAAAGCATGACCATTTACTGGCTCGTGAGATATGTTTTACAAAACCAGGTTTCACGTTATTATTCGGAGAAAGAAGAGGTGGAGAGCATGGATTTTAAACAATATCAATACGTTCTGAAAATTGCGGAATTGCAGAATCTGACAAAAGCAGCCAATGCCCTTTATATTACGCAGCCATCTCTGAGCCATTATATTGCGAGAATCGAAGAAGAACTGGGAATGCAGATTTTTAATCGCAATACGACTCCGATCTCCCTTACGCTGGCGGGAGAGAAGTATGTGGAGACGGCAAAGATGATCCTGTCGCTGAATGACCGGCTTCACCGGGAAGTGGCGGATATTGCCCAGAATAAAAAGGGACTGATCCGAGTGGGGATGTCTCATGCCAGGGCGTCCTTTTTCCTTCCGTACATCCTTCCGGCATTCAAAGAGTTTTATCCGGGCGTGGATATCCAGACGGTGGAAGTGCGCTCGGACCTTGTGGAGGAATATGTGGCAAAGGGACGCTGCGATCTGGGAATACTGCCTCTTCCAATATCAAAAAAATATTCTCTGGACCAGAAAGTTGTCTGTCGGGAAGAACTTTTGCTGGTATCGGGACAGCCTCTGCCGGAGGGAAGGAAAGGAAAACGCAGACGTTATGTGAAGTTAGATGAAATGGGTGATTATCCTTATAGTCTGCTGAAAAGAGGGCATGGGATCCGCACGGCGGTGGACGTCCTTTTTATGGAGCATGGGATTCACCCGAAACAGATTTTTGAGACAACCAGCAACGAAACCGCATACCGTCTGTCAACGGTAAATATGGGGCTTGCGATCGTACCGGAGACAACGGTCATCCTGTCTCATGCGGTCAATACCCCCTGGCTATACGGATTGTCACCGGAGGGGATCTGGTGGGAGATCAGAGTGGTTTATCAGAAGAAAGAAATGTTGTCGGAAGCTCAGAAGAAATTTATTTGTCTGATGCAGGAAAACTTTGCCAATTATACGAAGTATTATAGGAGCAGGGATTACCTGTCGGAGGAAAGGAGCGAAGCCCTGTGACTTATCAGCAGCTGATTTATTTCTGTACGGCGTGTGAGTGTGGAAGCGTGACCAAAGCAGCGGAGAAGCTGTTTGTTACCCAGCCAGCGATTACATCGGCGATCCGTCACCTGGAAAAAGAATACCATTTGCAGATTCTGGAAAGAAAAGATAAAAACATGAGGCTTACTCCGGACGGAAAAATATTTTTAGAAAACGCGAAAAAACTGGTGCAGCATACGGAGGTTTTTGACAAAGAAATGTATGAACTGGGGCAGAGAGGAAAGTATCTGCGTCTTGGACTGTCGAAATCCGTAGGAGCCAATATTTATACAGAATATTTTGCGTATGGGTTTTTGCGTCATCCGGAAATCAATATCGAGACGATATCGGGATCATCAGGGGATCTGCTGACCGATCTTCGGGAAAACCGTCTGGACGTGGCGCTGGTGCCCAGCCAGACGAAGGACTCGATGGATGATCTGGAATGTGTGTTTCTGAAAAATACAGACATGCTGTACTGTATGTCAGAAAGCCATCCGCTGGCAAAAAAAGAAGAACTCGAGATTGCGGATATTGTAGATGAAAAGATGGTGTCCACCTGTAAGGATGAAAACAAAGCACGGGCGCTGGAGCGTCTGTTTGAGGCAGCTGGTTATGAACAGAAACCGAAGATTGTAAAACGATTTGAACAGCTCAATACAGCGTTGGCGATGATCGGAAACAATTTGGGGACGGGGTACTTTTCCACTGAGATTGTCCGGCAGTATGAAGGTGTTGTGGGGAAAAAGATTAAAGGAGATCCGCCGATTGCGGCGTATGTAGTGTGGACGAAGAAATCCTGGGGAAAGGAAGAAACTCGGACATTTGTGAAAAATTTACGGAGGTTTTTTGATGAAAAACAGACAGGAAGAAGAAATGAATAATAAAATATATTTATAAGAACAAAAATTTGTTAATTTTACACCGCCAATCAGTCTTGCTACAATATATTCATAAAGAAATAATGACTAAAATAACAAAGGAGGATGGTTTTTGATGAATGAAAACGGATCAAAGGACCTGAGGATTCAGGGAATCCCGCTGTTGCCGTTCGCGGTGATGTTTGTTGTGGTAATGGGTGCGATGGTTACCGGTTATCTGGGAGATGATATCCTGTCAACGGTTGCGCTGTTGCTGGCATTGGGAGGACTTCTGTTTGAGATCGGCAATCATATTCCGATTTTCAACAAATGGGTTGGAGGAGGAAGCATGCTGGCGATGATGGTGCCCTCATGGATGGTATATCAGGGCCTGATTCCAGAGAAATATGTGGACGCGGTTGTCAATTTTTATGACGGAATCAGCTTCCAGACGCTGTTCATCTGTTTCCTGATGGCGGGAAGTCTGCTGGTAATAGAAAGGTCAGTATTGATTAAGAGCGTTACCCGGTATATTCCAACGATTCTGGCCGGTGTGGTATGTGCTATGATCTGCGGTCTGATTGGCGGTATGATTATGGGATATACGCCGGCAGATATCGTATGCAATTATGTTCTCCCCATCATGAGAGGCGGCAACGGCGCCGGTGCGGTTCCGATGAGTCAGATTTATGAAGAGGTAACCGGCAACAGTAAGGATGCCTTTTATGCGAAGGCGATTGCGATCCTGACGTTTGCCAATGTTCTGTGTATCATTGTTGCAGCACTGTTAAACGGTGTGGGCAAGCAGTTTCCGGTTCTTACTGGGGATAAGGCTACGCTGATGCGCAGTAAGGACGTCAGTATGACTGGTGACGATAAGGTGGAACTGCCAAAGGTAAAGCTGGGAGATTGTGGAAACGCGTTTTTATGGGTTGGTTCGGTATTTGCCGCGGCGTGTATCATCAGCAAGATAGCGCCGAAGGTGGCAGGCGCAAGTATTCATCAGTATGCCTGGTTTGTAGTCCTGCTGGTGATTCTGAATGTGACAGATGCGATTCCGCTTTATGTCAGAGCAGGAATCAAAACTGTCACGGATCTTTTTACAAAGCATTGGTCTGGAGTGGTATTTGCAGGCATTGGAATTGCTCTGACAGATTTTTCAGAGTTTGTCAGCGTCATTAATATCGACACGCTGGTAATCAGCCTTGCGGTAGTCCTTGGAGCCGTGCTGGGCACAGGGATTTGCGGCTGGCTGCTGGGACTCTATCCGGTCGATGCGGCTGTTACCGCCGGACTTTGCATGGCAAACCGGGGAGGCGGCGGAGACGTGGTCGTTCTTGGCGCCGCGGAACGCATGGAACTGATGAGTTATGCGGCGGTTTCTTCCCGTATCGGAGGAGCGATTGTCCTGGTAATTGCCAGTGTTATCTTTGGAATTTTGTACTAAATGTGTGCGAGTATAGAATGAATAATGCATATCGGGGCCGGATACTATGGCTCCGATATTTTAAAACAGAGAAAATTGAAAAAGAGAGATTATACCAGGAGGATTTGATCGATGGAAAAAGAAGTGCTTACACTGGATCAAGTGCGCGAAAGTGCAGTGGGAAAGAATCTGAGCGAGGATGAATTGAACCTGTTCCACGCCGGATGGGAGGAAGAGCGGATGCTCCCGACACGGCATGGGGAGACTCACGTGTATATCTATGCGCCGTCAAAGGGGAAAGAAAAAACATATCCGCTTTTAATTAATCTTCATGGGGGCGGTTTTGTAAAGGGACACCGGGATCAGGATGTCGTATTTTGCCGTAATCTGGTAGAAAATGCGGGTTATGTGGTTGTGGATATCGATTATCACACAGCGCCGGAATATAAGTACCCTTATGCACTGGAGGAGTGCTATGACGTGGTGAAATATGTCGTTGAACACAAAGAGGAATTTCTGGGTGATCCGGAAGTCCTGGTACTGGCAGGACACAGTGCGGGAGGAAATCTGGTCTGCGGACTGGAATTTATGGCATTGGAACACGGAGATTTTACGCCGACGCAGTTGATTTTAGATTATCCGCCGGTTAATTTTGTCCGTCGGCCGGAGGACTGTCGATACGCGTATGCTCCGTATATCCGTATTTCACCAGAACGAAGCCGGAGATATAGCGAATGGTATATCGATAAAAAATACATCCGGGAGATCACAGCATCTCCACTGATGGCGTCAAAAGATGAGCTGGAGTCGTTTCCACCGGTGCTTCTGATTCTGGCGGAGCAGGATTCTCTGACGGAAGACGCGGTTCGCTTTGCCGCAAATCTGATCGACGCTGGTGTTGAGGTACGGGCGAAATGCGTAAAGGGAAGTGGTCATGGCTTTACGGTGCGGAGAAAACCGGGATTTGAAGTGGCGGAGAAACTGATATTTGAAGTTCTGGAAAAGCAGAAAGCAGATAGCGGACTTTGATTATGTCATTTGTGACATGGATTCAATGAAGAATTAAGCATTTCACAAAAATAAGTTTCGGAGGTAAGGTAGAGACATAAAAAAGAAGCGGTCAGGAGGCCGGCAGAGAGGAGAAAGAATCATGACTTACAGAATCGGATTACTTTATGGGGACGGAATCGGTCCGGAGATTACAAAGGCGACAGAGGTTATCATGCGCGCCGCGGTGGAAAAAGCCGGAGTGGAGGTGGAATTCCCGGTTTATCCCATGGGATGGGAGGGAATCGAAAAATACGGCGATCCGGTGCCGGAGGTGACGAAAGAGGGACTGAAGACGGTGCATGGCTGGGTGTTTGCGCCGCATGATTCTGCGGCATACCCGGAGGAGCAGTTCCGCAAGACCAATCCGAGCGGTACGATGCGGCACTATTTTGACCTGTATTCCAATATGCGCCCGGCCCGTTCTTATCCGGGAATCAAGAGCCGCGTCGGCGAGGGTGATGTGATTGTGTTCCGTGAGAATTCTGAGGGTTCGCTGCCGGACCGGAATATGTATAAAGGTCTGGGTGAATTTATGCCGAATCCGGACATGGCAATCTCACTTAATGTCTGCACCAGGCAGGCGACGGAGCGCCTGGCACATGAGGCGTTTAAGCAGGCGATGAAACGCCGCAAAAAACTGACGATTGTTCATAAGGCTAACGTGATCAAACTTCCGGGTGAGTTGTTCCGCTCTACGATTAAGGAAATTGGCGCGAAGTATTATCCGGAAGTCGCTATCGATGATTATCATATCGATGCGATGACCGCGCATCTGGTAAAGCGGATGAAGGATTTTGACGTCATTATCACCACGAACCTGTTTGGAGATATTCTTTCCGATCTGGCCTGTGAGCTGACCGGAAGTCTGGGACTCGGGCCGGCGATTAATACGAACGATCATCAGTGTATGGCTCAGGCGGCACATGGGTCCGCGCCGGATATTGCCGGAAGAAATATCGCGAACCCGGTTGGCATTATGCTCTCGGCGGTCATGATGTTTGACTGGCTGGCTGACCGTTATGAGGATGAGAAGCTGGCGTTGGTCGCGAAGCTGATGCAGGATAATATATTAAAGACGATGGAGGAAGGCTTTGTAACCCCAGATCTGGGCGGTCAGGCATCTACCTCCGGATTTGCGGAGGCGATTGCCGAAAAGATAAAAAACGCTTAAAGTGAGGACGATATGGAGCGGATCAGAGAGCAGATTATCGAGACAGGAAAATGGATTATGGATCAGAAGCTGACCTGGGGAACCTCCGGGAATATCAGCGGCAGAGACGGAACTCATGTGTATGTGACGGCGAGCGGCACAGTTATGGGCGATCTGAAAGCGGAGGATATTATTGTCTGCGATCTGGAGGGTAATATACTGGAGGGCGATAAAAAGCCCTCCAAGGAGACGGGAATGCATCTGGAGGTGTATCGGAAGTGCCCCGATGTTCAGGCGATTGTCCATACCTCACCTTTTTACGGAACCTTCTGCGCATGCAGTGATATGGAGCTTAAGACCAATCTGTTTATCGAATCCATGTATTACGATGAAAAGATTTTAAGTATTCCATATTATCATGCGGGCAGTCGTGCTCTGGCAGAAGCCGTGAGAGCGGTTTGTGACAGCACACATGTGATTCTGATGCGGCATCATGGGATTCTGGTATATGATAAAACCTTGGCTGAATGCCGGACAGCGCTGGATGTGACTGAAAATGTCTGTAAGATGAACGTAATGGCCCGGATGGGCGGGATCTGTCTGGAAGAGGTGGAACCGGAGACAGTCCGGGACTTTCTGCGGGGCGGATATTATAAGAAAAGGAGAGGCTGAGAATGGGAGAGATATTCCTGGGAGTTGTGGCAGATGATTTTACCGGCGCTTCGGACGTGGCCTCCTTTCTGACGGAGGCGGGAGTGCTGACCGTATTATTTAACGGAGTTCCGGAGCATATCACAGAGATTGCGCCGAAAACAGCCGCGATCGTCGTAGCGTTAAAGACCAGGACAGAGCCGATGGGTCAGGCGGTAAGGGAAAGCCTGCAGGCTTTTGACTGGCTGCGGGATATGGGAGCTAAGCAGCTTTATCTGAAATACTGTTCTACTTTTGACTCGACGGCGGAGGGGAATATCGGTCCGGTAACTGACGCTGTCATGGAGCGTTACGGATTTTCTTTTACGGTGCTTTGTCCGTCGCTGCCGGTCAACGGGCGGACAGTGCGGGAGGGGATTTTGTATGTCAACGGGGTCCCACTGGCAGAGAGTCACATGAAGGATCATCCTTTGACGCCGATGCGGGAATCGCGGATCCGAAATCTGATGTCTGCTCAGGGAAAATATGAGAGCGTTGAGATCCGGATCGAAGATCTGGATAAGAACCTGCCGGAAACAGCTGCACATTCCGGCATGGATCATTATTATCTGATTCCGGATTACTATGAAGATGTTCACGGAGATCAGATCGCGGAGCGTTACGGAGATATTGGGTTTTTGACTGGCGGTTCCGGTCTGGCGGGAGCTCTGGGACGCCGATATGTAAAGAGAAGCGTCGAGACAGCGGATAGTCGTGGTGAAAATGTGGCTGACATAAAGAAACACCACAGAGAATATTTCGGTTCGCCGGGGAAGACAGTGCTTCTGGCGGGGAGCTGTTCCGCGATTACGCTGCGGCAGATCGCAGAGTACCAGAAGCAGGGATATCCGTCGTACCGTATTCATCCCGCACAGCTGGCAGACGGAACTCAGACAGTTGATATGATCTGGCAGTGGATGCGGACAGAAGGAGAAAACGGGTTGGTATACAGTTCGGCAGAACCGGAGGAATTGCAGGAAAGCCAGGGGAGAGCCAGGGAAGAGACAGCGGGGCTGATCGAAAAGACATTTTCCAAACTGGCCGTAAGGGCAGAGAAAGAGGGTTATACACGTTTTATCATCGCCGGAGGCGAGACATCGGGAGCGGTAACGAAAGCGCTGGGTTTCGGCGCCTTTTATATCGGATCTGACGTGGCGCCTGGTGTGCCTGTGATGACGCCGCTGGAGCAGCCAGGGCTCCGCCTGGTGTTAAAATCCGGGAATTTCGGGCAGCCGGATTTCTTTGCCAGGGCACTGGAGATGACGGGAATCGTTAAAGTAAGGTAATTTCATCGTAACAAACATAAAGGAAGCCTCAGTGATATCTGAATGGTTTCCTTTATATTTATGGACTTTAGCCCGTTGAAAGCAGTGGTGTTTTTCGCGATCCGAAAGATGGAAATGTAATAGCGACTTATTATTATATCCACGAAAAACACTTGCCTGTGTGTTGTATTTGGGTTATGATGAAAGTGGTAATTCAAAAACCACACAGAGGAGGATTTGTTGATGGGAGTAAAAGACCCTTCAACAAAAGAGGAACTTCTGAGCAGTACGCCTTATGATGACGTACACCGCACGATGGAGAACGACTGCAGAAAGTGGTTGATCCCGCTCATGAGTGAAGTGTTTCAGGAGAATCTGGACGAATACAATGACGTCGTATTCACAAAAGAGACTCACTTCATGAATCATGAGGGCGGCGGAGAGGAGAAGCGAATTACGGATGGATCGTTCCGGCTGATTGTCCGGGATGAAAAGACAAAAGAAAAAATTTCAGACAAAGAGAAGAAATATCTGTGTGAATGTCAGACGAATGCGGATTGAAGCGCCGAGAGGGGCGCTTGATATCGATGTTCGGGTTGTACGGGTCAGCGATTACGCTTTGGATGAAATCTTCGATAAGAAACTGTATATCTTATTGCCGTTTTATTTATTTCGGTATGAGAAGCAGTTTCCGGAATACAATACGAATGATAAGATGCTTGCGTCATTGAAAGCAGAATATGTAACGATTGGGCAGCGCCTGGACGAACTGGTACAGCAGGGGGTGATCGAGGAATATTCGAAAAAGGTCACTCAGGAGATGTCCGTAAAGGTGCTGGTGAATCTCGCGGTGAAATACGACCGCCTGAGGGAAGAGGTGAGAGATGTTATGGGCGGAAAGGTAATCATGACAGAGGCAACCCGGATTTTAAATCAGGGAAGGGCGGAAGGCCGAGCCGAGGGAAAAGCCGAAGGCATAGTCGAGGGAAAAGCGAAAGGCAAAGTCGAAGGAAAAACTGAGATGTTGTTTGCGAATATGCAGGCTCTGATGGAGACGATGGCGCTAACAGCGGAACAGGCGCTGGCGGCGCTTAAGGTGCCGGAAGATCAGTATCCGAAATATCTGTCGATGCTGAAGTGAGTTAACGGATAAGTTGAAATAACAGTGCAGGAATGAAAAGAGGAAGTTGCTTTGTGGCGGCTTCCTCTTGGTTTTTTGGTGAAATACTATTTTTTAAAATTCCTTGCATACTCAGCGCGTGGCTGATGAAACCGGGTATCTCTCTTATCATTATATCTTAACAAACATTAAGGAAACTTCAGTGATATCTGAAAGGTTTCCTTTTTATTATGAGATCAGAACATGAGGAGATGATCAGCAATTCAGAAAAGCAGATGCTTTCTAACTAACGAAAGCACGAGAGGATCATCCTATCATGAGAAAGAATACGATTAATGAAAAGCAGGAGGATGAACGCATGGAGATTAAAAAGCCCGCGATGGCAGGAACTCTGGAATCCAGCGATTGCCAGGTGACGGTGGAAGCCGGTGACGGCGCGATTGATTTTTCCCTGGAGAGTTCCGTGATTAACCAGTATGGAAACCAGATTCGTAACGTAGTGTACGAGACGCTGGAGCGGCTTGGCGTAAAGAACGTGCGGATCTCAGTAGTCGATAAGGGCGCTTTGGACTGTACGATCCGGGCGCGTGTTGAGGGAGCCGTTTACCGGTCCGTCGATCAGAAAGAACAGATTCCGTGGGGAGGTGCGGTACGGTCATGAGAGCAGATAAAAACCGTTTGAGAAGAACCATGATGTTTTTAAACGCGCAGAAACCGAGCCTGATCAAGGATCCGTATATCTACAAACTGGATTCGATCATGCTGGATCTGGAGGACGCGGTAGCGGAGAACCAGAAGGATGCAGCGAGATTCTCCCTGTATCACGCTCTGCAGGAGATTGATTACCGCGGCTGTGAGCGGGTTGTACGGATTAATGGTCTTGACACACCTTATTGGAGAGAGGATATCCGCTGCTCGGTTGCCGGCGGCTGCGATGCGATCCGTATTCCGAAGACAGAGTGTGCAAATGATGTGAAGCTGGTGGAGAATGCGGTTGCCGATGCGGAGAAAGAATTTGGTCTGGAAGAAGGTTCCGTGCTGATTATGGCAGCGATTGAGTCGGCGAGAGGCGTTATGAAGGCGCTGGAGATCTGCGAGGCGTCAGAGAGAATTTTCGGCATCGCGCTTTCAGGCGGAGATTATACCAAGGATTTACATACCCATATTTCAGGAACCGGTCTGGAACTGATGGGAGCCCGGCAGAATCTGGTGATCGCGGCCCGTGCGGCCAAGGTGCAGTGCTTTGACACAGTTTATACAAACCTGAACGATATGGAAGGATTCCGCAGGGATGTAGAGACGATTCATCTGATGGGATTTGACGGGAAATCCATTATCAATCCGCGGCAGATCTCGATTGTACATGAGATCTTTACACCGACTGAAAAGGATATCATTTTTTCGGAGAAGGTGGTAAAGGAGATCGACGCGAAGAAAGCCATGGGTATCGGCGTCTTCACGGTGGACGGAAAGATGATCGATATCGCGTTTTATGACGGGGCAAAGAGAGTGATAGAACTTGCAAAAGCTTCAGGCGTATATAAGGGGGATTTGTAAGATGATCAATGCGGTAGGACGAGAGATTCCGGAAGAGATTCTGGAGATGACAGGTAAAGAAGTATTTCACGGTAATCATTATTATGACGGATATGAATATAAAAAAGACGGCCCGCGGACAAAGTGCGTAATGAACTCCAATGGCAGCAAACTGCTGGGAAGTCTTCGTGAGGCGCTGGAAAAATGTGAGATTAAGGATGGGATGACTGTCAGCTTTCATCATCATTTTCGTGAAGGCGATTATGTTGTCAATATGGTAATGAAAGAGATCCATGAGATGGGGATCAAGGATATCACCATCTGTGCCAGCTCTTTGGGCAAAGCGCATGATCCGATCGTGCCATATATCGAGGATGGGACGATCACCAATATCCAGTCGTCGGGAGTACGCGGTAAGATCGGCGAGGCGATCTCCAACGGTAAGCTGCAGGGATTGGCGATCATGCGTTCTCATGGAGGACGTGTGCGGGCGCTGGAGACGGGAGAGACTCATATCGATATCGCCTTTATCGGTTCTCCGACCTGCGATGAATATGGCAACTGCCGCGGTATCGGCGGCAAGAGTGACTGCGGCGTTCTCTCTTACGCGATGGCGGATGCTCAGTATGCGGATAAGGTGGTCGCGATCACGGACTGCCTGGTGCCGTTCCCGAACTTCCCGGCCCATATCAGTATGACCAATGTTGATTATGTGGTAGAGGTGGACGAGATCGGTGATCCGAAGAAAATCGCGACCGGTGCGGCTAAGCCGACGACGGATCAGAGAAAGCTGATGATGGCGGATTACTGTACGCAGTTTGTCATCAATACGCCGTATTTTAAAGATGGATTTTCTTATCAGACTGGCGTCGGTGGCGCGTCGATCGCGTCTACGATCACGCTGGCACAGGAGATGAAGAAACGAGGGATCCGCATGCGCTTTGGCGTCGGCGGCCTGACCAAGCCGATGTGTGATCTGCTGATTAATGATCAGGTGGACGCGCTGCTGGATACGCAGGACTTTGACCTGGACGCAGTTCAATCCGTCAAGAATCTGAAGCATTTTCGTATCAGCGCAGGTGAGTACGCGGATCCGTTTAATAAGGGCGCGGTTGTCAATAAACTGGACTTTGTTATCCTGGCGGCGCTGGAAGTGGACGTTCACTTTAACTGCAATGTTGTAGTGGACTCCGGCGGTATGATCACAGGAGCGCAGGGCGGTCATCCGGATACGGCGATGGGCGCGAAATGCTCGATCATCATCGCTCCTCTCCTGCAGGGCAGGATCCCGGCGATCTGCACGGATGTGACGACGGTGACGACTCCGGGTGAGAGTGTCGATGTGGTGATCACGGATTATGGGATCGTGATCAATCCGCGGAGACAGGATCTGATCGAGGCGATGAAAGGCGTAGATCTGCCATTTAAGACGATCGAGGAGCTGCGCGATATCGCCTACTCCATCGCGGGTGAGCCGGAGAAAGTCCAGTTTGGAGACCGGATTGTGGGAGTGATCGAGGCGAGAGACGGCACGATCATGGATGTGGTACGTCAGATCAAACCGTTTGAATTCCGGGAATCCAGATAACCGGAAAATGGAGTAAACAAAGTCAATAGAGCTCAAACCGCTGTCAGATGCCATGAAGGAGTTTGACAGCAGTGCAGGGAAAACAATATAAGGGGTTTACTGTGACGATACAACAGACTGTGGAAGACCGGTAAGCTGTGAATAAATGGTACGAGGAGATAGTAATATGGAAGAGAAAAAAGAATTAAAGTTTGGCGGGATGATCTGGTGGCAGGCGCTGATCTGCATTGTGCTGTGCGCAATCCCCATGTATATGGGAACACAGACAGGCAGTATGACAGGGACACTGTGTTCCATCTTTGCGATGGCGGTTTTGTTTAATGAGATTGGAGAACGGCTTCCGATCTGGAATACATACATTGGCGGAGGACTTTTGATGACATTCTTCGGCGTGGCGCTGATGAAGTACTTTGGTATGATTCCTGAGGATGCGATTGCCAATATCAACAGCTTCGTCTCAGACGACGCGAACTTTCTGGAGTTTTATATCGTGATGCTGATCGTCGGCTCGGTGCTTGCGTTGGATAAGGATATTCTGATCCGATCATTTGTCGGATATATCCCTGCGATTCTGGGCGGCCTTGTGATGGCATGTGTCTTTGGAGTTGCGGCCGGTATGATTTTTGGTGTGTCACCGGTGGATACCATTATCAAATATGTGCTTCCGGTTATGGGCGGCGGCAACGGAGCAGGCGCGGTGCCGCTGAGCAATATCTATGAGACGGTGACAGGCGACGCGGCAGCGAATTATTATGCGTTTGCCATTATCATCCTGACCGTTGCGAATGTGTTTGCGATCATCGGTTCCGCGTTATTAAACACCGTAGGACAGAAGTTCCCGAGTCTGACTGGAGATAAGAAAACTCTGCTGAGAAAAGGCGGAAATCTGGCCCGCGATGACAAAAAGATCAAGACTACCATCGAAGATATGGGAGCGGCACTTCTTCTGGCGCTTGCCTGTTTCTCAGTTGGCCGGATCATGAATAAGACTATCCTCCCGACGATTGCAGGCGCTGCCATTCACCAGTACGCTTATATGATCATCTTCGTCGTCATCCTTGCGGCTACCGGCATCATCCCGGAGAATGTTCGCGCGGCGGCAAAGCGCCTGCAGAGCTTCTTCTCTGGCGCGATGGGAATTGTCATCATGGTCGGCATGGGAGCAGATTTCGATATTGCTGAACTCTTCTCCGCAATTACTCCGGGTAATGTTTTCATAGCTCTGATGATTGTACTTGGCGCTATCATCGGCGCAGGCGGGGTTGGTTATCTGGTAGGCTTCTATCCAGTTGATTCCGCACTGACTGCAGGCCTTTGCATGGCAAACCGCGGCGGCAACGGCGACCTGGCCTGCCTGGGTGCTGCAGATCGTATGGATCTGATCGCGTACGCGCAGCTCTCCTCCCGTCTCGGCGGCGGACTCGTGCTGATCATCGCGTCGTTTGTGTTCTCGTTCTTTTTATAAGTATATACCGATTCTTCTTATTGCTTACATAAAAATGAGAAATCATGGAAAAGTCTCCTGCTTTCCGGCGGGAGACTTTCCTGCCTTACGCACAGGACCGGACAGGAGTTTTGTCACCTGTTTAAAATTAACCGGTTTGATAATAATCTTTTATACAGTAAAAACGGAGCAGAAATGGCTCCGTTTTGTATAAAAGGATTCTGTTTTGGAGAATGAGATCAGGGTACGAACCGATATCCCAGTCCACGAAGTGTAATGATATGTTTGGGATTCTGTTTATCATCCTCGATCTTACCTCGCAGCCGGTTGATGTAAACCATGATCGCATTGTCGTCGACGGCGATGAGAGTCCCCCAGACCTGTTCATAAATCATGTCCTTGGTAAAGACCTGTCCGGGATGTCTGAGAAACATCAGGAAAAGTGCGCTTTCTCGGGAAGAAAGGATCAGTTCCTCTCCATCCTTATAGAAACGCATGGATGTTGTATCATAGGTAAACGGACCGCAGATCAGGGTGTCCGCAGTATTCTGGGAAAAATTTTTATCCCGACGGATCAGAGCCTTTACTTTAGCTCCCAGGACAACAGGGCGAAATGGTTTGGTGATGTAGTCGTCCGTGCCGATAGAGAGACCGTAGAGAGAATCGTAATCCTCGTTTCTCCCGCTGACGATCATAATCGGAGTGTTGAGCCCCTGACCGCGTATTTTCTGAATTACCTCAAAACCCTCCATGTCGCCGAGCATAACGTCCATCAGGATGACGTCAAAAGTATGATTCTTCAGGACAGACAGGGCTTCTGCTCCGCTGGCAGCCAGGGTCGTCTCGAGACCGTTGCTTTTCATTACTTTTTCCAGGAGCTTGCAGATAGCGGGATCGTCATCGACGATGAGAACTTTGTCGGCCATGGAAATTCCTCCGTAAATGGAAACAGATGATTGTAAAAATAACTCTTTCCATACTATAATGATATATGATCATGAATGGTAATTATTAGTTATCATTATAATGTTTACAGAAAGATAAGTCAAGGAGAGGAAAATCGTGAAACAAAAATGGATGTGGAATCTTCTGATTGTGCCGCTGATCGTGCTGGCGACGCTCCTGGCGGTGGCCTCGTCGATCTGGAACGGTTATCGTGACCGGCTCATGGAGACCTATAAGAATCAGCTGCTGCTGACGTCAAAGATTCTGGCGAGAAATATGTCATTGTCGCTGGAGGAGTTCCGGTCAGATCTGCTGTATTTAAGTAATCTTACAGAAGATGGCGGAGAAGAG
This sequence comes from Clostridiales bacterium, assembly GCA_021204025.1. GTDB lineage: Bacteria > Bacillota > Clostridia > Lachnospirales > Lachnospiraceae > Brotaphodocola. Next base: position 35,679 of record JAJQAC010000012.1, read on the forward strand.
AAACTGTTCCGGGAATTTCTTGACACGCAGAGTGAACTGGAGTGCGATATTGTGTGGATGGATGAAAACGGTCTGCCGGAAAAGAGCATCCGTGGACTGGAACTGAAAGAACCGGTGTTGCTTACGGAACTTGCGGATGGTCAGAGTGTATGGCAGTATGAGGATACAAGCGGGAAGCATTATCTGGTATTTCAGAGAATGCTTGCCTCAGGGGTTATGATCGCGCTTGCCGTGGATTCGGAGAACTATTATCAGCAGCTGATCTCAGATATCCAGATCGGAACCAATGGCTATATCATGGTGAAAAATTCAACCGGTGTGATTATCCTTCATCCGGAAGAGGTACAGTGGGGAATCCATGTCATCAATGGACGGAGAGAAATGTACCCGGATCTGGATTTTACGAGTCTGGAAGCAATGGTTGAGGAACAGTGCCAGGGAAATGAGGGAATATCCGAATATTATTCATACTGGTGGCCGAATCCGGATCTTCCGAGGGTAAAGAAGATCAGCGGCTATGCGCCGGCTCCGATCGGTGATGATTTCTGGGTGATCAGCGCGGTGGTGGATTATGATGATTATTATCTGCCGATTGAAAATGGCTTCCGCGATGTGGCGACCCTTTTTATGGGAGCGCTTGCGGCTTTTGGCCTGATGGCTGTGTTTCTGGTAAAGCTCCTGTGGGACCGCAGAAAAGCGGCGGAGTGGATCGGCGCCCTGCGTGAGATGAATGAACGGCTGGCTGAGCTGCATCAGGAGGAAGAGATGATCGCCCACCAACAGCGCCTGCAGGTGATGGGAACGATGACGGGCGGTATCGCACACGAGTTTAATAACTTCCTGACGCCGATCATGGGCTATGCGGAGCTTCTGATGATGACGTTGGATGAGGATTCCGATGAGTATGACAGCGCGAAAGAGATCTATGAGGCGTCGGAAAAGGCAAAAGATGTGATCCGTCAGATTTCCTCGCTGAGCCGGCGGAACGTGGAAACCGTGTATAAGCAGATAGAAGTAAAGAAGTTCCTGGCCAGAGCGAGAAAAATGGTTGAGTCCATCTGCCCGGTGAACATCCGGCTGGAAACGGAGACGGATGTGGGCGAGATCTGCATTCTGGGCAATTCGACTCAGCTGAATCAGGTGATTCTGAATATCTGCGTGAATGCGTGTCACGCGATCGGCAAGAAAAAAGAAGGAACGATTCGGCTGACGGCGTCTGTGACAGACCGGGAAACTCTGCTGAAAAATCTTCCGGAGAAGGAAATGATCCGGATTTCCCGGGAATGGGAGCAATATCTGCTGCTGGACATTGCTGATGATGGCTGTGGGATGGATTCTGAAACGTTGAAACAGATTTTTACCCCGTTTTTTACGACCAAGAAGGCGGGAGAGGGCACCGGACTGGGACTTGCTCTGGCAGAGCAGATCATTGTGTCCCATAAGGGGCATATTTACGCGGAAAGTGAGCCGGGAAAGGGTTCCGTATTTCATATCTGTCTGCCGGTTCTTGAAACCGATGCACAGATACCGGTGTCGGAAACTGACGGAGGCAGAAAGCTGCGGATTGTAGCGGCGGACGATAACCGGAAGGTGCTGGATCTCCTGCATAAGAATTTTGCAAAAATCGGGCTTCCGATTGTCACCTGCGGATCGAAGCGTGAACTGGCAGATATCCTGGAGCAGGAAAAGCCGGATGTCCTTGTACTGGATGAAAGCCTGGATCAGGGCAGCGGTGTAGAGTTTTGTATGTCGCTCGCGGGAAAGTACCCGCAGATGATCCGGATTATTATGACTGACGCGCCGAATGCTGAGATTCTGGACGCAAAACATAAGAAGATTATCGATGAATATCTGATTAAACCGGTATCCGATACGGAGATTCTGAGAGCGGTCATGGAATGCAGATCCGAATCCGTCGGATGATGGAAGAAGTGCAGGATTAACCTTAATAACCTGTAAGAAAGAGCGTGTTAGCGGGTAAGATTGATTCCTTATACTGGATTCAGAATATGAATCTGAGATAAGGAAGAAAATCAGGATGGAAGGGACAGCTCTCGCAGTTTTTGGGTTTGTGGGGATGGCGATACTTCTGAGCCTTCTATGCGGAAAGAGGATCGCTCCCTGTTTTGCCTTTACCGGCATATCGGCTGTAACATCGGTGATTCTGATGCTGAGCGGTACGTTCACGATGGAAGAGATGGAGGACGGTATCAGGACAGGAATATCTGAAGTATCTGTAATTCTGACGTTGTATATTTTTTCGGAGATATTGTATGAGACCGTGAAGCGTACCGGAATTTTTGAGAGACTCGTCTGTGTGATGATAAAAGGGATTGGCAGGTGTACAGTCACTGCGGCTGTGGTGAGCTGTCTGCTGGCAATGGCAGGGTGTGTTCTCGCGATGGCTGGTCATCTGGATGATGGGGGTACGATTGCTCTGCTGATTACGATCCCGGTGATGCTCCCGGTATATAAACATCTGAAAATGCGGGCGACAACGCTGCTTCTGATCTGTGCAGCGGCGATAGGAGTTATGAGCCTGGTGCCGTGGAAAGAAGCGATGATGTGTCTTGCGCTGGTCTTTGAAAGGACACCGGCAGAGCTGGTGAGAGAGGCAGCTCCGATGCAGGCAGTCGGTGTTGCGTCAGCAGTTGGTACCGCATTGATCTGGGGAGGCCTGGAGAAAAAGAAGGAATCGGAAAAGATGGGCGGTTTCCTGAAAAAGGCAAGTCAGGGAGAAGAGCCGATGAAGTTCCGATCCCGGATCCGGGAAATGCTGGTCACTGTCTTTACGATTGTGTCGGTCGGAGTGTTCCTGGGAATATTCGAAAATGCCGGGATCATGGAGGAGATGGTAACTGCTTTTCTTTCATTGATTCCTGCATGCGTGAATGACTTTGCTCCGCTCCTGATCGGGATCTGTTCTGTGCCGTTGGCTCTGGTGTCCAGCCCGGATGCTTATATTTCCGGACTGTTGCCGGCATTGACCGGAAAAGAGAGTTTGCTGTCGACTGTTTCAGCGGAAACGATGACTGCAATGATGATCTGCAGAAACTGTGCGGCTCTGGTCAGCCCGGTTGCTCCGGTAGTTTATCTGGGACTCCGTCTGGCGGGAGTGGACGTCAGAGATCACATTTGCAGCAGTTTTTTCTGGCTGTGGGGCGTCAGTCTGATCTGTCTGATTTCCGGAATTGTGGTGGGGATGATCCAGTTTTAGAGTAGTGGGAACACGTGAATGTCCGATCTCTGCCCGGGTGACGATATGGTTCAGCAAAGGATAAGTTTGTCGGGTGCTTTGGTAATAATATTTCAGGGGAACCTCTGCGAAGCCTGCTTGCGGAGGTTCCTTTTTATGTGTTAAAATTGGGCAGCGGGAGAGTGTGGCTGAGAGTCATACTCAAAACATTTCAGAACATTAAGAAAAAATCTTCGCCAGAAAGGAACCGGATATTATGGGAAAAATCGCTCTTTTAGTGCCGCGTGAGGATATGCTCTATCAGGCGCACAATATCCTGCAGGAAAAGAAAATTCCGATTATACAGATGCGCGTCACAACGACTGAAAATACGGTGATGGAAGCCCGGCGTATGATCGCGGACGGAGCGACGATCCTGATTGCCCGTGGTCTGCAGGCGTCGTTAGTCAAGCAGTATACCGATATCCCGGTGATTGAGATCGTGCTGACCGCGCAGGAGATGGCTCTGCTGGTCACGCGGGCGCGCCAGATCGTCAAAAAGCCCAGACCGGTGATCGCGGTAGTCGGTTTTCAGAATATGTTCTGCGATATGAGCTATTTCGACGAACTGTATAACATCGAACTGCGGACGTATTTTGGTACGCAAAACACAGATCTGAGAGCGGAAGCGCAGCGGGCTGTGGCGGATGGCGTTGATCTGATCATCGGGGGTGATGTTGCGGTGCAGACGGCCAGTCGGGCCGGGATTGCTTCCTTATTTTTATCTTCAACAGAGGATTCTCTGCGTCAGGCGTTTCTGATCGCGGAAAATATGGATTTCGCGATGGGAGCGGAAAAGACAGAAGCACAGTTTGAGACTCTTCTGGATTATACATTTGGCGGAGTTGTACAGCTGGATGCGGGAGGCAGAGTAACTGCGGTAAATTCTGTGATGGAGGATATCCTGGGACAGGCGGAGTATACGCTGAATGGCAGCCGGATCCAGGATGTAATTCCGCAGATTACGTCAGAGGCGATGGAAAAGGTTCTGAAAGAGGGGCAGGAATACTCTCTCTTCCTGGAGTGGAATCAGAATCCTTTCTTTGCGGTGCTGGCGCCGGTGATCTACGACGCGAAGGTCGATGGAGTGATTCTCACCTGCAATAAGATCAAGAAACAGGCCGTCCCATCCGAAGGGAAAACGAAAGGCCAGTCAGGAGTTTATCCGCCGCTTGTGCGTTTTGAGGATATCCTGCAGGAATCGAAGGCGATGCGGGAATGTGTACGGCTTGCCGGTCTGTACGCGGTGTCGGAGCATCCTGTGGTGCTGATGGGTGAGTCCGGGACGGAGAAACGGATGCTGGCGGAGGGAATTCACAACAGCAGCGGCCGTAAGCGCGGACCGTTTCTCGACGTACCCTGTGAAGGGCTTTCGGAGGAAGACCAGAGGACGATGATCTTTGGAGAGCGGGGAGCTGCGCTGCAGGCGCAGGATGGCACGCTGCTGATCCGGGATGTGGATCGGCTAACGGCCGCGAATCAGTATCGGCTTTATCAGCTGATCCGTTTTCATGTGTGTCATGGATCGGACATTGCCCGTCTGCGCAAGGTTAATGTGCGTGTGATGGTTACGATTGAGCGCCCGTTGAGCGATCTGATGCGGGAGGGTACGATATCCAAAGATCTGTATTATCTGTTGTCCGGTCTGGAGCTTGCTGTGCCGCCGTTGCGGGAACGCCGGGAGGATCTGGAAAAAAAGATCGATGATACGATCCGGGACTGCTGCGACCGTTATTCCCGGTTTCATAAACTGACAACGGCGGCCAGGGAAATGATGCTGTCCTATCCGTGGTATGGCAATCTTTTTCAGATTGAGAGCTTCTGTGAACGACTGATTCTGACGGCGCAGAAACGGGTGATTGACGAATCGGTCATTGAGAAACTGCTGAGAGAACTTTATCCGGAGACGGAAGAAAACGAGACAGAGAGGGATAGTCTGGAGACGTCAGCAGCGCTCTCTGCGCCGATGCGCGAGAAGACGCGGATTCAGATAGCGCTGGAGCGAACCGGCGGCAGTCGTGAGGAAGCAGCCAGGGAGCTGGGGATCAGCAAGGCGACATTGTGGAGACGGATGAAGAAATACGGGATTGAATATTGAAGAAGATTTGCCGGTAAGAATCACAGGAAAATTTCAAATTGAAATAAATTGAAACGATTAACAACAATAAGATTTCAGAATTTGAAACCTTATTGTTTTTGTATAAAAACAAAACCATATTTTGGGTGTTTTGTCTATTGTCCGCTCATTTGAATTATACTATAATCAGGACAACGGTTAAGGGAAGTTCTCCCTTCCCGGTGAGAAACCTTTAAAATTTAAAAGAAAAGGAGATTGAAAGACATGAAAGTAGGATTTATCGGATTAGGCATTATGGGACGCCCGATGGCTAAGAACCTTGTAAAAGCAGGCTATGACCTGACTGTATTTGATTTTAATAAGGATGCGGTTGCGGATCTGGTATCCTGCGGCGCAAAGGGAGCAGAGAGCGGCAAAGAAGTTGCGGAGCAGGTAGATGTTGTGATCACCATGGTTCCGAACTCTCCTCATGTAAGAAGCGCGGTTCTTGGTAAGAACGGTGTTGCGGAAGGCGCAAAGCCGGGTCTGGTTCTGATCGATATGAGCTCCATCGACCCAACTGAGAGCAAGAAGATCAGCGAAGAAGCAGCCAAGTTTGGTATCGAGATGCTGGATGCTCCGGTTTCCGGCGGCGAGCCGAAGGCAATCGACGGAACTCTTTCCGTAATGGTTGGTGGTAAGAAAGATCTCTTTGATAAATATTATGATATGCTGATGGTTATGGCTGGTTCTGTAGTTTATGTTGGCGAGATCGGTTCCGGTAACGTAGCAAAGCTGGCAAACCAGATGGTAGTAGCAGTTAACATCGCTGCAGTGGCAGAGGCTCTTACCTTCGCTAAGAAGGCAGGCACGGATCCGGAGCTGGTATATCAGGCAATCCGCGGCGGTCTGGCTGGTTCAACTGTTATGGATGCTAAGGCTCCGATGATGATCGCGGGCAACTACAAGCCGGGCTTCCGTATCGAGCTTCACATCAAGGATCTGACCAACGCTCTGAACGCAGCTCATTCGATCAGCTCTCCGGCTCCGATGACCGCTCAGCTGATGGAGATTATGCAGTTCCTGAGAAGCGAAGGCTGCGACAAGGAAGATCATGCCAGCATCGTGAAGTATTATGAGAAGATTTCCGGTACCTCAATCGTAAAGTAAAGCGCAGGGTTGAACACAATTGATAAGGAGAATGATATGAATACCGATTTCATTAAGGGCGTAGTAGTGCCGATGATCACCCCGATCGATGAGAACGAGATGATCGATGAGAAACTGATCAGAAGCCAGATTGACTATGTGATTGAGGGTGGCGTTTCCGGTATCCTCCTGTATGGCAGCAACGGTGAGTTCTATGTGATCGAAGAAGACGAGATGGAAAGAGGTCTGAAGATCGCGGTGGATCAGGCCGCAGGCCGTGTTCCGATTTATTTCGGTATCGGCGCGATCAGTACCAAGAAATGTGTTCGCCTGGCAAAGATGGCGGTGGCAAACGGTGCTGCGAGCGTATCGATCCTGCAGCCGATGTTCTTAAAACCGACTGAGACAGAGCTGTTCCTGCATTTCAAGACGATTGCGGAGGCAGTTCCGGAGACTCCGGTTCTGCTGTATAACAACCCGGGTCGTGTAGGTTATACGCTTTCCGGCAATCTGGTTGAGAATCTGGCTCATGAGGTTCCGAATATCGTCGGAATGAAGGATACCAGCGGTGATATCACTCAGACTTCTGAGTTTATCCGCAGAAACAGAGATGTAGACTTTAAGGTATTTGGCGGTAAGGATACATTGCTTTATGCTTCTATGTGCCACGGCGCAGTCGGCGGCGTTTGCACGGCAGCAAACTTCATGCCGGAGCTGATTACCGATGTTTACAATAAGTATGTTGCCGGTGATCTGGCAGGCTCTCTGGAAGCTCAGTTTAAGCTGAATCCGGTAAGACTGTCCATGGATGGCGCAAGTTTCCCGGTAGCGGCGAAGGATATGGCAAATCTGCGCGGACGCAATATCGGCGTTCCGTACACACCGAACCTGCCGACTCCGGAGGGTCCGGTTCTGGACAAGATCAAAGCAGAGATGACCAAGGCCGGACTGATCTGATCGAAGGGCGAAAGCCGGATCAGAGAAAACAATTGATCAGATAGATTGAAATCATGCACAATAGGTCGGCCACTCTTTTTGACAGCCGGCCTGTTGTTCTATAATTAGGAGGGGTTATGAAATTATTATTTGCGTCGGATTCCTTCAAGGGAAGTCTGACATCCGAACAGATTATCCAGTTGCTGACAGATTCCGCAAATCGTATTTTCCCTGGCTGTGAGTGTTCAGGGGTGCCGATCGCTGATGGCGGCGAAGGTACGGTGGACGCGGTAATCGCTGTGACAAAGGGCGAGATCTGCAAAGTAAAAGTACATGGCCCGCTGATGGAGGAAGCAGAGGCTTCTTATGGTATTTTCCATGGCGACAGCGCTGTGATTGAGATGGCGGCGGCGTCCGGACTCCCGATGGTGCCGACAGAGAAGAGGAATCCTCTCAACACTACGACCTATGGCACCGGCGAGCTGATCAAAGACGCTCTGGATAAGGGCCTGAGAAAGCTGTCGATCGCGATCGGAGGAAGTGCGACGAATGACGGCGGTATGGGTGCGATGCGCGCGCTGGGGATCCGTTTCCTGGATAAGGACGGGAAAGAACTCGAAGGCATCGGCTCTGATCTGGCGAAAGTAGAGGATATTGATATCAGCGGTCTGCATCCGGCGGTTGCCGAGACGCAGTTTACCGTTATGTGTGATGTTAATAACCCATTGACCGGACCGGATGGCGCTACGTATACGTTTGGCAAACAGAAGGGCGGCACACCGGAGATCCTGGATGAGATGGAAGCCGGTATGAAGCATTATGCGGCGGTGATGCGTGACAAACTTGGCCTGGATGTAGAGAACCGCGCGGGCGCGGGCGCGGCCGGCGGCCTGGGCGCGGCGCTCTGTGGTTATCTGAACGCGAACTTAAAGTCCGGCATCGAGACAGTGCTTGACCTGATTGGCTTTGATGAGCTGCTGGAGGGTGTGGATCTGGTCGTGACCGGCGAGGGCCGGATCGACTGGCAGTCCGCGTTCGGCAAGGTGCCGAGCGGCGTAGGTATGCGCTGCAAGAATAAAGGCATCCCGGCAGTCGCGATTGTCGGCGGTATGGGCAAGGGCGCTGACAAGATCTATGAATTTGGCGTAGAGAGTATCGTGCCGACGATCAACGGGACAATGGAGATCGAAGAAGCGATCGAGCGCGCGGTAGAATTATATCAGAACGCGGCTGACCGTACGTTCCGCATGATTCGCGCCGGGATGGAGATTGCGAAGAAGTAAGAATGATCCCCGAGCGGCGAAACTGAGAAAATCAGGGAACCGGAGAGTGGAAAATCCATTGCATTTCATGAGCATTGATGTATTATATAATAATCAGGGGCAGGTCGGATGTGGGAAATGAATCCGGCCTGTCTGTATGTATACGCAGGGCAAAATGGTTTGTGCTTAATTGCAGGAAAAAGTGGTTTTGACCCGTGATGGGAAACTTGAAAAATTGCGAAATACTGGGCGATGGGAGGGAATCAAATGGACATCACAAATTTGCTGACGCTGCAGTGTACCATGTTTTTGCTGGTAGGAATCGGCGCGGTCTTGAAACGAACCGGGGTATTGCCGGATAGTGCAAAAGGAATCCTGACGGATTTCGTTTTGTATTTTATATTGCCGTGCAATATTATCAATTCCTTCCAGGTAGAATTTGATATGAGCATCCTGAGAAAATTCGCGGTGGTACTCGGCGTGTCCGTACTGGTACAGGCGCTCAGCTATACGCTGAGTAAGGTCCTTTATAATCATAAGCCGGCGGAAGTGAAGCGTGTGATGCAATATTGTACTATCGTTTCCAATTCCGGATTTCTCGGACTCCCGATCGCGGAGAGCATCTACGGGGCAGAGGGCATGATGTACGCTTCGATCTTTATCATTCCGATGCGTATTATGATGTGGTCGGCAGGTATCTCCTGCTTCACAGAGAGCCCGGATTTAAAATCCGTGGTAAAAAAGCTGATCGTCCATCCATGCATTGTTGCCGTTTATATCGGATTGGGATTGATGATCTTTCAGCAGCCGTTAAATCAGTTCCTGACAGCGATCCCGGAGGGAACGGCGATGGGGATGGCGGCAACCGTTATCACGGGCACATTGAGCAAAGTGGTCCGTTCATCAGGAAACTGCACAACACCTCTGACCATGATTCTGATCGGTATGATGCTGGCGGAAGTACGCCCGAGGGAAATGCTGAATGCGGATGCACTGACCATGACAGCGATCCGTCTGATCCTGATCCCCGGTATCGTATTCTTATTCTGTAAAGTAATCGGGATCAATCATCTTCTGGGAGCGATCTGCGTACTGATCACTGCGATGCCGGCCGGCAGCACATCCGCGATCCTCGCGGCAAAATACGGTTGCGATTACACCTTCGCGAGCAAATGCATCGTGATATCCACGCTCCTTTCCCTGCTTTCGACGCCGGCGTGGGCGATGATCCTGGGGTAGATGATTCTTTCAGATTAGGTAGGTTCTGCCTATAACGTAGTCCCTGAGCGGGAAGAATATCCGCAGAGGACATTTTTCACGTCGGCACTTAGTGAGCCGGATGCTTTTCCGGCGAACTTAGTACCGCTACGTGAAAACTTAAGTGCGAACGGTCCTCGGAGGATATTCTTCCCGCTCAGGGACGGACGAAATCCATTATTTATCCCGCCACAACTCCGTAGAAAGCCGGATAAAATACCGTGCGGCCTTGCTTAAGTAAGCGCCCTTTCTGCTGGAAATAACCAGATCCCAGGACGGATGAGACGGAAGACTAAAGTAGATGATACTTTGATCATCCGCTTCGATGTAGTGCTCCGGGATGATCCCGCAGCAAAGATTGTTGCGGATCATAGAGAGGATGGTCGGCGTATTTGCCGTTTCAAAAAGTACTTGAGGCCGAAAACCGGCCTGCGCAAAGATATCATCGACCAGCTGGCGGATCGTGGATTCCTGATACATAAGTACAAAAGGCTCATACCGCACGTTGTTGACAGACAGTTCCCGGCTGTGGTAATCCTGAGGAGACAGTCCCTCGGCCAGCGGATGTCCGCCCGGCAGCGCCAGAAAAAGCTCCTCCCGTCGGATCAGAATATAATCAGCAGCAGTTCTCTGCGTTTCACAGAGAGTCTGGAAACCGATATCCAGATCTCCGTGCGCGATCAGAGCCTGCTGCTTTTTCACACTCAGTTCCCGTGGTTCGACAATAACCTCCGGAAATTTCCGGTGAAAATGCGGATACACGTCAGAAAACATCGTAATGCCCCTTCCGGGCGTAAATCCCACCGAGAGTGTTCCCTTACGCCGGTCCGCCATATCCCCCAGGATCCGATACGTATCCTGCTTGATATTCAACATCTTTCTCGCATTCTCCAGATAGATTTCCCCCGCCTCCGTCGGCCGCCAGTTCGTTCGCGACCGGTAAAAAAGTGGCAGCCCCAGTTCCCTCTCCAGCCGCAGCAGCTGCTGATTCAGCGCCGGCTGCGTCACATGCAGCTTCTCCGCGGCACGGGTGATATTGTTCTCTTCTGCGATTTTCAGGATATATTCGATTTGCTTGGTATCCATAAAAAACTCCCAATGTGTTGTTGACGAAGCGTCCGTTCCTGAGAGGAGAGAATGTCCTTGGAGGACAGTTTGTATTCTCAGAAACTTACAGAAATGCCAATATTGTAGCGTCAGAGGGAACAAGTATCCGCAGAGGACATTTTTCACGTCGGCACTTAGCGAATCGGGTGCTTTTCCGATGAGCTTAGTACCGCTACGTGAAAACCTAAGCGCGAGCGGTCCTCGGAGGATACTTGTTCCCTCTGACGCGGATGGTTGCCAGTAACTTGAAGAATGATTTTTCTTCTGTGTGGACGATCTTCAGTACTGCTTTCAGTATACTCGATAACCCTCCGAAACTCAAACAAAAAATTTGAAAACTCAAACAATTATTCATTTTACTTATTGTACCAAATCGTTTATGATAGATATAATCAATAAAAAAGGAGGGGTCATTTATGGCACGTTTGTATGTGAAAATCAAAGATCAGGACAATGTGATCGTAGCAGTCCAGGACCTGAAAGCCGGGACAGAGATCATGGAAGGCCTGACCGTAAACCAGGACATCCCGCAGGCGCATAAGGTAGCGCTGTGCGATATCCCGGCCGGCGGAGAGATCATCCGCTATGGCGTTGTGCTGGGTTACGCGATCAACGACATCAAGAGAGGCGACTGGATCAACGAGCATATGCTGGAACTCCCGGAGAGCCCGTCTGTTGACAACATGGAGTACGGCACAAACCTGGTGAAGATGGAAGATCTCCCGATGCCGACCAGAACAACCTGGATGGGCTATAAGAACGCAGAAGGTCCGGCAGCGACGAGAAACCTTTTGGGGATCGTGACGACGGTTCAGTGCGCGGCCGGTGTCCTGAAAGTGGCGGTAGAGAGAATTAAGAAAGAACTGCTTCCGAAGTATCCCAATGTAGATGGTGTGGTTGCGGTGACACACCCCTATGGCTGTGGAGTCGCGATCAATGCGCCGTTGGCATATATTCCGATCCGCGCGATTACCAACGTGATCCGTCATCCGAATTTCGGCGGTGAGATCATGGTAGTCGGACTTGGCTGCGAGAAGCTGACTTATGATCGTGTGCTTCCTCCGGAAGACATTACGCCGGAGAACGTCCTGACACTGCAGGATTACGCGGGACATGACGCGATGATGCAGGCGATCCTGGATATGGCGGATAAGAAGCTCCAGAAGCTGAACCTGCGTCACAGAGAAGAACTTCCGCTCAGCGATCTGCTGATCGGGATGCAGTGCGGCGGCAGCGACGCATTTTCCGGCGTATCGGCAAACCCGAGTGCCGGCTATGCGGCGGATATGCTGGTGCGCGGCGGCGGTACGGTGATGTTCAGCGAAGTGACGGAAGTACGTGACGGCGTACATATGCTGGCAGCCCGTTGCCCGGACGCTGAGACGAGGGATCGTCTGGCGGAAGAGATGAAGTGGTATGATCAGTATCTGGCGGAGGGCGGCGTAGGCCGTGACGCGAATCCGACTCCCGGCAACAAGAAAGGCGGTCTTGCCAATATCGTTGAGAAAGCGATGGGCAGTATCGCAAAGAGCGGTACCAGCCAGATCGTAGAGGTTTTGTCTCCGGCACAGAAGCCGACCAAACATGGTCTGATTTACGCGGCGACACCGGCGAGCGATATTGTGTGCGGTCCGTGTCAGGTGGCGAGCGGTATCGGCCTTCAGGTGTTTATGACCGGACGCGGTACGCCGTATGGTCTGGAGATCAGCCCGGTGATCAAGGTCTGCAGCCGCAATGAGTTAAAGAATCACTGGTTCGATCTGATCGATATCTCTGCGGGTGACGTGGCGACCGGAGAAAAGACGATCGCTGAGGTAGGAACGGAGATCTTTGAGTTCATCCTTGCAGTAGCGAGCGGTGAGAAAGAGCCGTACAGCGACTTGCACGGGTTCCACAACGATATGTGCATCTTCAACCCGGCGCCGATAACGTGATCCGGAAGTCGGGAAGAAATAATCCGGGCTGATTGTTTCATCAGCCCGGATTATTCATGGAGTTATGTCATTGCGAGGGAACCCCGTGTAGTTACTGAATTTTTTGTGTATCAGTATTCAGCCAAAAATTCTATTTTTGTTATACTGTTGCTTCCACCAAAATTTTATCGTTACACATGATTTCTTTTATCCCAACATGCTTATTCTGATTGAAACTGAATATTAAAAGATACCCCTTTTTCAGGTGATATTGTTCCAGATAATCTGCAAGCTGTTGTTCTCCGGCAGCATGATATTTTGCTCCGCGCCAGATTTTCATCTCGATGACAAATTGCTGTCCGAGATAATCCACGATCACGTCGGTACGTTCCCGGTCACGGGTTTCCGCTTCTACATAATAATGTCCGGTTCCGTTGATAATTGGTTTCAGATAGAGAAGAAACAATTTCCTTCCATGTTTTTCCAGAAATTCCTCATCATTCTGACCGTATACATCGGTAAAATGAGATACGAACTTATGGAGAATCAGATCCATGTTCAACATGCCGCCGCGAATAAACTGGTCATGGGATCGCTGGGCTTCATCATAAGTGGTGTCCTTTAGTTCGTCCTCGGAAAGGAAACGATTGTAGAGCCACATTTCAAAAATCCTGTTGGAGACAGCTACACTGCCGCTGTCGTTTTTCATATAGCCAAACATAGTGCCAAGGTTGATGGCATCGTTGTAGGGGTTATAGGAATAACGATTTCCCTGAAATAATATATTCTTCAGCATGCTTTGCATATCCGGGTATTCATCCAGCTGATGATTGAAACTGTCGAATAGAGTAGAGCGTTCTCGTAGAATGATGCCTACAGCTTCGGCAATTCCTCTTTGAGACCATGGATGAAATCCGAGATTTTTGTTGGACAATAGTATAGTATCAATTGTTTTGCAGATATAAGAAACCAGGAAGGGATAGCCGGAGGTATACTCATGGATCGATTTGGCAATTTCAAATACATCCATGTCTGCATGATGCTCAGACGCATAGTCCATGAGCATCCCTTCTATTCCATGAATCGAAAAACTCATATCCACATCAAAGGTTTCAGCGATGTTCCATGGACTGTTAAACCGATGTTCTGCGTCCGGACGTATCTTTAATTTCAGATTCTTAATATCATACACCCCGGCCAGTATGACAGAATGGAAAGTAGCTGCCTGTTCGCGGTCAAGATAGTATCCGCGAAGCTGCGCGAGAAAATCCAGAAAAATCTGATTGTTGGAAGCGCTGTCGACTTCGTCGATCATCAGGACAATGGGTTTTGCAGCTGTTTCACATAACAGGCTTAAGGATTCAAACATCTGACCAAGTGTTTCGAGGATTCCTGTTTCAATCGATTCTTGTAAAGATTTTGTTACACCGGGATTCAAACCGTTCATCAGCAAATTTCTGTTATTGACAGTCCTTAAAAACAGCTTCATAAAGGAAACACAAAATCTTTTTTCATCAGAGAACTCAGCATTGCTCAGCTTTTGAAAATCCAGAGAAATGACAATATATTCTTTGCGGAGTATATCTGCGAGGCAACTCAAAGTGGTAGTTTTGCCATACTGTCTGGCACGGTTCATCACAAAATAGCTGCCATGATCGACCATGATTTTGATCTGCGCCAGTTTTTCGTCGATATTAACCATGTAATGTCTGGAAGGTATGCACTTGCCGGTCGTCTGAAAGGTCTTCAATATCATGTCCTCCTGAAAAGATATCCTGTTAAATTTCATTTTACAATACTTTAAGAAAGGCCGCAAGCCGCCGCAGGAAGAAAATCCTGTTTATCAGGATTCTTTTTGAATATGATGCACGTATGTACTTGACAAAATCTGGATTGTTATATAGAATGAGGTTTGATTATACTTTGAGACTCAAAGTATATTTACGCGGAATCACAAAAACCTGACAGATAAGGGATAAATTATGGTAGGAAGAATCGTTGGAACCGGTTCCTATGTGCCGGAGCATGTTGTGACAAATGATGATTTGTCAAAAATTATGGATACAAATGACGAGTGGATTCGCGACAGGAGCGGTATTGCTGAGCGGAGGATCTCCATGGATGAGGGAACATCCCAGATGGCCGCGAAAGCAGCCGGGAAAGCGTTAGAAGACGCAGGGATGAGCGCGGACGAGCTGGATATTATCATTCTGGCGACCTCGACGCAGGACAACCTTTTCCCCGCGGGAGCGTGTGAGGTGCAGGAGATGCTGGGAGCGGTGAATGCGGCGGCCTTCGATCTGAGCGCAGCCTGTTCCGGATTTTTATTTGGGATCAGTATTGTAAACGCTTTCATTCAGGCCGGCATTTATCAGAATGGACTGGTGATCGGTGCGGAGACACTCAGCAAGGTGATGGACTGGTCAGACCGGAGTACCTGTGTGCTCTTCGCCGACGGAGCGGGGGCGGCAGTGCTGAAGGCAGATGAGACCGGAATTCGTCATACCCTGATGGGGGCGGATGGAAAGAAAGGCTCCGTACTTTCCTGTGTGGGAAGGACGAACGGCAACTTTTTAAATGGAAGGACTCCGGAGTTCGGATATACATACATGGATGGGCGGGAAGTCTTTAAATTTGCAGTAAAGAAGATCCCGGAATGTGTGGATGAGATTCTGGAGGAATCGGGCGAGAGTATTGACGAGGTTCGCTGGTTTGTGCTTCATCAGGCAAACCGCCGGATTATTGAGGCGGCGGCGCGGCGGCTGAAACAGCCGATTGAAAAATTCCCGATGAATATTGAAACTTATGGAAATACTTCCAGCGCGTCGATCCCGATCCTGCTGGACGAGATTAATCATAAGGGCATGTTGAAGCGAGGCGATAAAATCATCATAGCCGGCTTTGGCGCGGGCCTGACCTGGGGCGCGGCGCTGGTGGAATGGTAACGGGTGACTGCCTGAAAACTTTGTTGAATATCGGTTCGGAACCGATCCGGTTTGGAATCGTTATGAAAATATATATTAAAAATTTTATAATCAAAAGGAGATTAAGGAAATGTTAGAGAAGATGAAGGAACTGATTGCAGACCAGCTTGGCGTAGACGCGGAGGAAATTACCGCGGAGAGCAGTTTTAAGGATGACCTGGGTGCGGATTCTCTGGATCTGTTTGAACTGGTTATGGCGCTGGAGGATGAGTATTCCGTGGAGATCCCGTCTGAGGAACTGCAGAATATGGCAACGGTAGGAGATGTCATCAAATATTTACAGGATAAGGGTGTAGAGGCTTAATGAAAACAAGAGTTACGGAGCTTTTGGGAATACAGCATCCGATCATTCAGGGCGGTATGGCCTGGGTGGCTGAGAACAACTTGGCGGCGGCGGTTTCTGAGGCAGGCGGTCTGGGACTGGTCGGCGGCGCGAGTGCGCCGGGGGCTGTGATCCGTGACTATATCCGGAAAATCAGAGAAGTTACGGATAAGCCGTTCGGCGTCAATGTAATGTTGATGAGTCCCTATGCGGATGAAGTGGCTGAGATCCTCGTGGAGGAGGGCGTTAAGGTTGTGACAACCGGCGCGGGCAGCCCCGAAAAATACATGAAGATGTGGAAAGAGGCCGGGGTCCGGGTGATTCCTGTGGTTTCTTCCGTAGCGATGGCAAAGCGGATGGAGCGTGTGGGCGCAGATGCGGTTGTGGCCGAAGGGATGGAGTCCGGTGGTCATATCGGAGAGGCGACGACGATGACTCTGGTGCCGCAGGTGGTGGACGCGGTTTCGATTCCGGTGATTGCCGCCGGCGGTATCGGAGACGGACGCGGAATTGCGGCTTCCTTTATGCTTGGAGCGGAAGCTGTGCAGATGGGTACCCGTTTCCTGGTGGCAAAGGAGTGTACGGTTCATCAGAATTATAAAGACCGCGTGCTGAAAGCGAAGGATATCGATTCTGCAGTTACAGGCAGATCGCATGGACATCCGGTCCGCTGCCTGAGAAATCAGATGACGCGGGAATATATCCGTCTGGAGGCGGAAGGAAAGTCCTTTGAGGAACTGGAGTATCTGACGCTCGGCAGCCTGAGAAAGGCTGTTCAGGAGGGCGATGTCAGAAATGGTACGATTATGGCAGGGCAGATTGCCGGTATGGTAACCAAAGAACAGACCTGTCAGGAAATGATCGATGAAATGATGGAGCAGGCAGAAACTCTGCTCAGGATAAAATAAGGAGTTCATTCTATATGAGTAAGATCGCATTTATTTACCCGGGCCAGGGCGCGCAGGTATGCGGCATGGGCCAGGATTTTTACGAGCAGACAGAGATCGGGAAAGAAATCTTTGATCTGGCGAGCAGCCTTCTGGGATTTTCAGTTCCGGAGCTGTGCTTTACGGAAAATGACAGGCTGAATATCACGGAATACACGCAGGCGGCCATGGTAACGACCAGTATCGCGATGACAAAGGTGCTGGAAAGCCGCGGGGTGAAACCAGATGTGGCAGCGGGTTTAAGCCTGGGTGAATACTGCGCGCTTTATGCGGCAGGCGCGATGAGCGCGGAGGATGCGATTCGGACTGTCCGGCAGCGTGGAATCTTCATGCAGGAAGAAGTGCCGGTGGGGCAGGGAGCCATGGCTGCGGTTCTGGCTATGGACGCGGCAGCGATCGAAGCGGTGATTTCGGATATCGACGGAGTGCAGATCGCGAATTATAACTGTCCGGGTCAGATTGTAATTTCCGGACGTACGGAGGCAGTGAACACCGCCTGTGAGAAATTAAAGGCAGCCGGAGCAAAGCGGACGGTCATGTTGAATGTCAGCGGACCGTTCCATTCTAAGATGCTGACCGGTGCGGGAGAAAAACTGGGCGCTGTGCTTGAGGGCGTGGAGCTTCATACGCCGCAGATCCCTTATGTGGCGAATGTGACAGCCGCATATGTAACGGACGCGGCCAATATCAAACCGCTTCTGCAGCAGCAGGTATCTTCGTCTGTCAGATGGCAGCAGAGTGTGGAAGCGATGATCGCCGACGGCGTGGATACATTTATTGAGATCGGCCCGGGTAAGACTCTGGCCGGATTTATGAGAAAGATTGATCGAACCAAAAAGGTTCTGAATATAGAGAAACTTGCGGATGTTGATACGGTAGTAGCAGCAGTGTCCGCAGCAGAGGGGGAAGCGTAATGTTGAGTGGCAGGATCGCTGTAGTTACCGGATCGAGCAGAGGAATCGGCAGAGAGATTGCCGTTACGCTGGCTGCGAAGGGCGCTACGGTTATAGTAAATTATAACGGATCAGCGGAAAAAGCCGGGGAAGTAGTGGATGTGATCCGGGAGGCCGGCGGAGAGGCGGAAGCAGTGCAGTGCAATGTTTCTGATTTTAACCAGTCGGCAGAACTGATCAAATATGTCATTAAGACATATGGACGCATTGACATTCTGGTTAATAATGCCGGGATTACGCGGGATAATCTGCTGATGAAGATGAGCGAGGAAGAATTTGACGCAGTATTAAATACCAATCTGAAAGGTGCGTTTAACTGTATCCGTCATGCTTCACGGCAGATGTTAAAGCAGCGGTCCGGACGTATTATTAATATTTCTTCGATTTCCGGCATTATGGGGAATGCCGGACAGGCAAATTACAGCGCGTCCAAGGCCGGTATCATCGGGCTTACAAAATCTGTGGCGAGAGAACTGGCGAGCAGAGGGATTACGGTAAACGCGATTGCCCCGGGATTTATTGATACGGAAATGACAGCCGTCCTGACGGATAACGTAAGGAAAGCGGCAGAGGAAAATATTCCGATGAAACATTTCGGATCGACGAAGGACGTAGCCAATACAGCGGCATTCCTTGCGTCGGAAGAAGCGGGGTATATCACAGGCCAGGTCATCTGTGTGGATGGCGGCATGGCGATGTGATCATCCGGTGGCTGACAGCACGTTTGGGACTATGAAGCATAAGGAGAACATAAATATGAGCAGACGAGTAGTTATAACGGGGATGGGAGCAATCACACCGATTGGAAACAGCGTGGATGAATTCTGGAACAGCCTGAAAGAAAAAAAGGTCGGAATCGCTCCGATCACCTGTTTTGATACAACAGAGTATAAGGCGAAGCTGGCAGGAGAGGTCAAGGGCTTTGATCCAAAGAAGTATATGGATCCAAAGGCAGCGAGACGTATGGAACGTTTCTGTCAGTTCGCAGTTGCCGCGGCGAAAGAAGCACTGGAGGATTCCGGGATTGATATGACAAAGGAAGATCCTTATCGTGTGGGCGTCAGTGTCGGTTCCGGCATCGGAAGCCTGCAGACGATGGAGCGCGAGCATACCAAACTGGTAGAAAAAGGACCGGGTCGCGTGAATCCGCTGATGGTTCCGCTGATGATCAGCAATATGGCAGCCGGCAATGTCTCGATCCAGTTTGGCCTGAAAGGTAAGAGTATCAATGTGGTTACTGCGTGCGCGACCGGTACGAACAGCATCGGAGAGGCTTTCCGTACGATTCAGTACGGTGACGCGGATGTTATGGTAGCAGGCGGAACGGAGGCGTCGATTACAGAGATCGGCGTAGCTGGTTTTACGTCTTTGACGGCGTTAAATACGACGGAAGATCCCATGCGTGCATCGATACCGTTTGATAAAGACAGAGGCGGATTTGTAATGGGCGAGGGTTCCGGAATTGTCATTCTGGAATCTCTGGATCATGCGTTGGCGAGAGGTGCAAAGATCTATGCGGAAATCGCCGGATACGGCGCGACAAGCGATGCCTATCACATTACCGCCCCAAGCGAGGACGGAAGCGGCGCGGCCAGAGCGATGGAGATGGCGATCGCCGATGCCGGGCTGAAGCCGGAGGATGTAGATTATGTCAACGCTCATGGAACCGGAACTCCTCTGAATGACGCCGGAGAGACCCGTGCGATCAAGTTGGCGCTGGGCGATCACGCTTATAAGGTTAAGGTAAATTCGACGAAATCCATGATCGGACATCTCCTGGGCGCAGCGGGCGGTGTGGAACTGATTACGTGTGTAAAGTCAATCGAAGAAGGTTATGTACATGCCACCGCAGGTCTGATTCATGATGATCCGGAATGTGATCTGGATTATGTCAAGGGGGATGGCGTAGCGATGGAGGTCAACTGCGCAATCAGCAATTCTCTGGGATTTGGCGGACACAACGCGACGCTGCTGGTTAAGAAATACGCAGGTGTATAAATAGTAACAATTTCAGAGGTCACTTTGCAGAATCAAAAAATGCAGCTTTAGCTTTAAGCAGGTGAAACTGTGGTTACAGATATTTTGCATGGAGGGAGAGATTGCCGATATGAAGATGGGAATCAAGGAAATTCAGCAGATTATTCCGCACCGCCATCCATTCCTTCTGATCGATACGATCGAGGAACTGGAGCCGGGCGTGCGTGCGGTAGGATATAAGTGCATTACGTACGACGAGCCTCAGTTTGCCGGTCATTTCCCTCAGGAACCGGTGATGCCGGGAGTACTGATGATTGAGGCGTTGGCTCAGGTTGGCGCGGTGGCGATCCTCAGCGTAGAGGAAAATAAGGGAAAGACCGCGTATTTTGCCGAGATCAATAATGCGAAGTTTAAGCAGAAAGTCGTTCCCGGCGACCGCATCCGTCTGGAGTGTGAGATTATCAAACAGAAAGGTCCGATCGGCGTGGGAAAGGCCATTGCGAAAAATCAGGATGGGAAAGTCACAGTTATGGCAGAACTGACGTTTGCGATCGGTTCCGCTGACGCTTCATGACAGAGGCATGGTATCGATGGAGAAAAGCTTCGGATTCCGCACTGCAGGGTTCTTTTTTACAGAATAAGTCCATAAAGTGTAAAGAAAATACCGGAAATGGTGCCATATGTTAAATCAGATATGGAGTGTGATGATGCTCGCAGGCCTGATCTGGGGAACGGTACATGGAAATCTGGATCAGGTGACTCAGGGATTGATTGAATCGAGCAAAGAAGCGGTAACGCTGGGGATCACAATGTTGGGGGTTTTGTCCTTTTGGAATGGAATTCTTGAGATTGCCCGGCGTGCCGGACTGATTGACTGGCTGAGCGTTCAGATGGACCCGGTACTGGATTTCCTCTTCCCGGAATTGAGCCGCTCTCATCCTGCTCGCGGACCGATTGCAGTGAATATCGCCGCGAATCTGCTGGGTCTCGGGATGGCAGCAATGCCGGCCGGGATCGAAGCGATGAGGGCGATGAAAACAGAGACAGAACAGCATTCCCAGCCGGACACGGCTGAAAGTATCGCCACTTCATCCATGTGTACGTTTTTAATTTTAAATATCTCCTCGCTGCAGCTGGTGCCGATCAATATGATTGCTTACCGAAGTCAATATGGTTCTGCGGAGCCGGCAGTGATTGTAGGGCCGGCGCTTGTGGCGACGGCGTTATCGACGCTGACAGCGGTTGTTTTCTGTAAGAGTATGGATCTTTTTCAGGCCGGAAGGACGGTGAGACCACGATGATGCTGTGGATTTCCCGTATGCTGATTCCGCTTACTGTGGGTTATATTATCAGTTTTGGCTTGATTTCGCACCGCCCGGTTTTTGATGATTTCCTGGATGGCGCAAAAGAAGGATTGCAGATCGTTGTCGGTGTGCTGCCATCGCTGATTGGTCTGATGACCGCCGCAGGTGTGCTTCGTTCGTGTGGCCTCATAGAGGCGCTCGGAGAAGCGCTGGCAGTTCCCGCAGCGCGGATTCATTTCCCGGCGGAGCTGGTGTCAATCACACTGGTGCGTCTGGTGTCAAATTCGGCGGCGATCGGATTGCTGCTGGATCTTTTCGAAAGGGCCGGACCGGATTCACCGGCAGGGATGGCGGCCTCCGTGATGTTATGCAGCACTGAGACCGTATTTTATTGTATCAGTGTTTATTTTGGATCCGTGCAGATCTCAAAGACGAGGTATACGATTCCCGGTGCGCTTGTGGCTACGGCAGCCGGAATCTGGGCGGCAGTTGTGCTTTGCTGCTGATTCTGATTGATGTGGTCGGAGTTCCCGGACCGGAGATTTTCACAAAAACAACACAGTCTTGTAAGAATTTTATAAAGAATATAAGGTTGTGCTGAAAAATAAAATCATGTATAATCACAAAGGACTTTGGCCCTGCCAGGAAGTGAGGGGAGCAAGGGTGAATACGTATGAGAGCTTAAACGGCCTGTTGCCGGAGCTTTTCCGGGATCTGGCAGACCTGGAACAGAGGGCTGCGGCTTTACAGGAATATCCGGATATAACAAATAACGATATGCGTGTGATCCGGGCAATCGGCGTTGATGAACCCAGAAATATGTCGTCCATCGCCAGGGAACTTTCTGTGACGGTTGGTACGCTGACCATATCTATGAACAGTCTTGTGAAAAAGGGATATGTCCATCGCGAGCGTGGCATCAAAGACAGGAGGGTTGTCTATACTTCCCTGTCCGAGAAAGGAAAGGCAGCTTACAGGCATTATGAAGCGTTTCGCTCACAAATGGTGGAGTCGGTGCTTGAGATTCTCACAGAGGAAGAGGCAAAAGTCCTGGTGAAATCGCTTGAAAAGCTGAACAACTGGTCTCACAGCTTTCAGGGAAACGAATAAAAAGAGGAGAATACTGTTATGAGAAAATTGGTGTTGTCTTTGATCGGGATTTTAATGGTGCTTTCGCTGGCGGCATGTACTCCGACGACCGATAAAAATAAAACCGGTTCCGTGAAGGAAACACAGGGAGCTCTGACCGCGGCGGACAAGGTGCCGGATGCGACTGCGCCGGACTTGATTGTCGTATCTGTTTATGAAGTTAATGAGGAAGGTACCGGATTAAAAGGAACCATGGATGCCGTGGAAACATTGGATGCGGATTCCCTGGTGGAACTTCTGATCGAGTATGGAGTGCTGGAAGAGTATACAGAAGTCAATGAGTATTCTGAGTCCGGGGAAAGCGCGGCGGCCGCCGGGCCAGGCGTCAGCGGCAGCGAAAGCGTGATCTCAGGGGCGGTCCTTGATCTGGACCAGCTTCCGGATGACGGCAAAGATGAGATGGTACTCAAGGCAATAGCCAGAACAATGATGGAGAACCTTAATACTGAAAATATCCAGATCCTGCTCAATGGCGAAGTGGTAGCGGAAAATATCTCAATGAGTGAACTGGAATAGAGTAATTTTGATTGAAGATACGGACAGATTACTTATAATTGCGTAATTGACGAGGGCGTTAAAAACAAAGGTTTTTAACGCCCTCGTTTTGTGGGTCAGAGAGATTGAGATTGCAGGAATGACCGGCAAAAAAGCGATAGATTCATTAAAGTAGATTGACATGAAGGTTTGGAAAGTGTAAGATTTAACATATGTTTTTAATTAATGATTCTCAGGAGGACAACAGATTATGAAAAAAAGGAGTTTATGTGTTCTGCTTACGGCAGCAATGGCAATGACGGCGTTGGTCGGCTGCGGCGGCTCACAGTCTGCAACGGCTACGACAGCAGCGGCTGCGACAGAAGCAGCGGCAGAGACGGAAGCAGCGGCGGAAGAAACCGAAGCAGAAGCAGAGACGGAGGCGGCAGAAGCAGGAGATGTCACGGCGGCAGGCGATACGATCAAGGTTGCGCTGGTATCCCCGCTTTCCGGCGATAATGCTACCTATGGTGTTAAACAGGAGAACGGTTATCGTCTGGCAATGGATGAAATCAACGGCGCGGGCGGTGTGCTTGGCGCAGAGATCGTGCTTGAGACTTACGACGATACCGGAGACGCTTCGACAGCGGCTTCCGGCACCCAGAAGTTTGTAGATGACGAAGAAGTTATGGTGCTGGGCGGTTCCTGTCTGACATCCTGCACGGCGGCGATGCTGCCGATTACCGGTGATGCTGGACTGGCGCAGATGGTAGTCAGCTCCAGCGCGAGATCCCTGACCGGCTTGAGCGATTATTTCTTCCGTATGGCAGTGCAGGACGCGGCGGTTGGTCCGCAGATCGCAAATCAGTTTACCGGCATGGGTGATGTGACAGCAGTTGCCCTGTATCCGAATAACGATTTCGGTATCGGTTTGAAGGACAGCTTTGTAGAGCAGTTCGAAGCAAACGGCGGCGAGGTGCTTGACAAGATTGAGTATCAGGCAACCGATCAGGATTTCTCCGCAATTCTGACCACAGTCAAGAGTCTGAACCCGGACTGTATCGCTCTCTGCGGAACGACGACAGATGGTGCACTGATCATCAAACAGGCGAGACAGATGGGCATCGAAGCCCATATCATGGGTCAGCCGGGTCTGTATAACCAGAACGTCATCGATATCGCCGGTGAGGCTGCGGAAGGTCTGCTGGCCTGCGGCGTATTCGTAGCGACCAATCCGGATGAGGCAGTTCAGGAATTCGTGAAAAAGTACGAAGATAAATACAACGAGACTCCAGACGGTTTTGCAGCTCTGGCCTACGATCAGATGTATGTGATCGCCGATGCTGCGGAGCGCGCGATGCAGGCAAACGGCGGCGAACTTACCAGAGAGACGATGGCCGAAGCTCTGAGAGCGACCAACTACGAAGGCGTAACCGGGACTGTAAACTTTGACGAAAATGGCGACTGGGTGAGAGATTACCTGACCCTGACCGTAATCGACGGCAAATATGATCTGTATGTAGCAGAATAAATTCAGAACTGCTGAAAAGCGGGCGTGGCCGACAGCATAAAATGCGTGTCGGCCTTTGCCGGTGTTAGATTCTGTTTATAGCTTCCTATAGGTCAGGTGTTGAAAACTGTTTAACCGAATATATTGTTAGATTTATGGTATAAATGTACGTGCGCTTTTTCTTGAAGGTTTCTGAAGTCGTACGAAAGTGTGAGCCAAGATAGTAGTTCCTGAGAGAGAAAAATATCCGCAGGGGACATTTTTCACGTCGGCACTTAACGAACCGGATGTTTTTCCGGTGAGTTTATGCCTCAGTATCCCTGTGACGTGCCGGTGACACGTCATAGGGAGTACCGCTACGTGAAAACCTAAGCGCGAGCGGTCCTCGGAGGATATTTCGCCCTCTCAGGAACGGATGGTTAGCCAATTACAGGGTGGTAGAGAAGATGGTAGTATTTTTACAGCAAATCATTAACGGTCTGGCCCAGGGCGGCATCTATTCCCTGATCGCGATCGGCTGGACGACAGTATTCGGGATCGTAGGCGTCATCAACTGGACGCATGGCGAGGTCTATATGCTTGGAGCATATACCGGATATTTTATCACGACGTATCTGAATATGCCGATGATTCCGGCGCTGTTGATCTCGATGGCCGTCGGTGCGGTGATTGCGATGTTAGTGGATCAGGTCAGCTACAAACCGTTGCGCAAAAAGGGCGTACTGGCGGCGACCGGATTTATCACGGCGCTCGGGATGTCGCAGATCCTGCGGTATACGGCAAGCGCGGCGTTTACGGTCAATCCGCGGGCATATCCGGAACTGACAAAGCAGCATCTGATCACGCTCTTTGAGGTAAACGGCACACCGGTGACGATCAGTTCGCTCCATTTGTGGATTCTGTTCGGGACAGTCGCGATTATGGTCTGCCTGGAACTCTTTATGAGAAAGACCCTGACAGGTAAGGCCATGCTGGCGGCATCACAGGATATGCAGACACTTGGACTCATGGGGGTCAACGCGGAGAAACTGATTAAGATCACATTTGGTATCAGCGGTGCACTGGGAGCGGCTGCCGGATTTTTTATCGGTACAATCTATGCGATCAATCCGGTTATGGGCGCTTTGGCCGGATTGAAAGGCTGGTCGTGCGCGATCCTGGGAGGGATCGGCAGCATCACGGGTTCCCTGATCGGGGGTGTCCTGCTGGGAATCGTAGAAAATCTGACTGCCGGTTATATCTCGACCGGTTATAAGGACGCAATCGGATTTGCAGTGATGATCCTGGTGCTTTTAATCAAGCCGTCAGGACTGATGGGATACAAGTTTGAAGAGAAAGTGTAGGGGAGGCCGAAGATGAAGAAATTACGCAAAAAATCGGGCGACTGGTTCTTCGGTATGAGCGGCCTTCAGACGTTCCTTGTATCGGCGGCGGTCATTCTGTTGATCTGTTTTATCGATAAATTTCACGCGGGGAAAAGCTGGATCCCGACCTATGGGCAACATATCCTGGTTAACTGTCTGCTGTCGGCGGTGCTGGCGCTGGGATTGAATTTTGTGTCTGGTTATCTGGGGCAGACGTCGCTGGGTCATGCGGCATTCTATGGTCTGGGAGCGTATACGACGGCCATAGTCTTGAAATATACGGAGATAAGTTTCTGGATTACGATTCCACTGGGGATGTTGATCGCGGCACTCGCATCGATACCGCTTGCGATGGCGTCGCTGCGGGTCAGGGGGCAGTTTCTGATCGTAATCACCTACGCGTTTTGTGAGATTCTGCGCTATGTCGCGATTAATACACAGGCGTTTGGCGGCACGGGAGGTATCCCTGGGCTGACGGCGCCGGAACTCTTTGGCGTCAAGTTGACTAAGATTGCGGCCAGCAACAAGGGCGGCTATATGATCCTGCTCTTTCTGATCGTATCGGCGGTGGCATACTTTTCCTGGCGTATCGAACATTCGCGCGTCGGCTATGCGTTCGCGGCGATCCGCGAGGATGAGATCGCAGCAGTGGCAATGGGGATCAACGTCCGATATTATAAAGTCCTTGCAATGATGATTTCCGCAGTGATCTGCAGCGTCGCGGGAAGTATTCAGGCGGTATTTGCCAGCATGGTGAGTCCGGAGCTTTTCAGTTCCACCAAGTCCATACAGATCCTGACAATGGTTGTCATCGGCGGACGCATGAGCATCAAGGGAATGATCCTGGGCGGCGCGCTGCTGACAATCCTGCCGGAGATCTTTCATTCGGTCAAGGATCTCGTCGGATTGAGCTTTGATCCATGGATGATCCTGTATGGTTTCCTGCTTGTAAGCATGATGCGTTTCTGTCCGCAGGGTATCTGGGGCAAAAAAGCGGAGAAAGAAGATGAGTAAGGAGGTGGAGATATGCTGTTGGAAACAAAGAAAGTGACGAAAGAGTTTGGCGGTCTGAAGGCGAACAGCGAGATTGATTTTCAGATTGGCGAAGCTGAGATCGTGGCCATTATCGGACCAAACGGTTCCGGCAAGACGACATTCTATAACGTTATCACAGGCATCTCCCCTGCTACTTCCGGGACTGTGATCTTCAAAGGAGAAAATATTACCCGTATGCAGCCGGAGCGGATCACAAAGCTCGGTATGGCGCGAACCTTTCAGAATATCCGCCTTTTCGGCAATCTGACGGTGGCGGAAAATATCATTATCGCGCGCCATTGCCGGAGGAAAACGGGAGTTTTTGACGCGTTGGTTCACAGCCGGACACAGAGGGCGGAGGAGCAGGAAAATGAAGAAGCGATCCGCTCATGTCTGGAGTATGTCGGCATTTATGATAAAAGAGACTGGAAAGCGAAAAATCTGCCTTACGGAATGCAGCGCCGCCTGGAGATTGCCAGGGTGCTGGCAACGGAACCGAGTCTGATTTTGCTGGATGAGCCGGCGGCCGGGATGAATCCGCATGAGAAGGACGAACTGATGGAGATTATCCGCCGCCTGAAATCAGAGAAATATTCGATCATCCTGATCGAGCACGCGATGCGGATGGTGATGAACATTGCCGACCGGGTTGTTGTTTTTGACCATGGACAGAAGATCGCGGAAGGACTTCCCGGGGAAGTGAAGAATAATCCGCTGGTTATCGAGTCCTACCTGGGAAAGGGGGCGCGGACAGATGGCAATGCTTGAAATTCAGAATCGGAACGTTTATTACGGAAAGATTCATGCATTAAAGGATTTAAGCCTCTCGGTAGAGCAGGGGGAGATCGTATGTCTGATTGGCGCCAACGGGGCTGGGAAAACAACTTTGCTGACCTCGGTTATGAACCAGATCCCATCGACAGGCTGCGTATCCTTCGAGGGAAAGGATATCAGCAATGCCGGGACGATGGATATCGTAAACAGCGGCATGACGATGGTGCCGGAGGGGCGGCGTGTCTTTGTCCGGACGTCGGTACAGGATAATCTGTTGCTGGGAGCATACAGCCGTAAAGATAAAGAACTGGTAAAGAAGGATCTCCAGAATATCTATGAGATGTTTCCGAGACTTCTCGAGCGGAAAAATCAGCTGGCCGGGACGCTCTCCGGCGGCGAACAGCAGATGCTGGCGATGGGCCGCGCATTGATGTCACGCCCGAAACTGTTGCTTCTGGACGAGCCGTCGATGGGGCTTTCCCCGCTTCTGGTGGATCAGGTCTTTGAGACGATTGTCAGCATCAATCAGAGCGGGACGACGATCCTCCTGGTAGAGCAGAACGCAAATCAGGCGCTGCGCATTGCGAAGCGCGGATATGTGATCGAGACGGGTGAGATTGTCCTCTCGGATCAGGCGGAAAACCTGCTAGCAAATTCAAAAGTGAAGGAAGCTTATCTGGGCGGATGATGGTTCACTGCGGGTATTGGAGCGCAAGAGCGCCTGATATTCGCAGCTTTTTATTGTTTTGAAAATGATATCTTGTCAATCGATGTAAATAGTTACAAGAACTGAGCATCAAAATTGTGAAACCTGGCAGAACTTTTTCGGAAAAGTGCGGTTGATATTTGACGAAAATGTCAATATGTGCTAAGATAAAACCACGAAACCATGATAACTGTATTATGTATTTTATTTTGGAGGTAAATGGCAGATGGATCGTTTGAATTACGAAGTGCTGGAAAAGACCGGTTACGATGGCTATATCTTAAAGGAGGCTCCGGAGAAGATCCTTCAGTTTGGTGAGGGAAATTTTCTTCGTGCGTTTGTGGATTACTGGTTTGATCTGGCAAATGAAAAGGCAGGATTTAACGGCAAGGCGGTGCTGGTGCAGCCGATCGCTCCGGGTCTCGCGAAGATGATCAATGAGCAGGAGGGTCTCTATACCCTGTATCTGCGCGGCAGTGAAAAGGGAGTTAAGATTGATGACAAGAGAGTCATCTCCAGTGTGAGCCGCTGCCTGAATCCTTATGAACAGGCGGATTATGACGCGATGATGGAAGTTGCGGCAAGCGACGACCTGGAAATTATTGTATCGAATACGACGGAAGCAGGTATCCAGTATGACCCGAGTTGTAAGCTGGAGGATGTTCCGGCGTCGAGCTTCCCGGGCAAGCTGACACAGGTTCTGTATCATCGTTTCAAGGCCGGCAAACCGGGCATCCTGATGCTGGCGTGTGAGCTGATCGATAATAACGGCAAAGAGCTTTTAAAGTGCGTCAATCAGTACATCGAGCAGTGGGGACTGGAAGATGCGTTTAAGGATTATGTGAATAAAGACTGTACATTCTGTGGTTCTCTGGTGGATCGTATCGTACCGGGCCGGATCCGCGACGCGAAGGAAGTTGCTGAACTGGAAGAAAAGCATGGTTATGCAGATCCGCTTCTGGATGTCGGCGAGGTATTCGGCGTATGGGTGATCGAGGGCGACGAGTCTCTCAACGATGTACTTCCGTTCCGCAAAGCCGGTCTGGAAGACAAGGTATTTGTAACTCCGGATATGAGTCCGTATAAGAAGCGCAAAGTCCGTATCTTAAACGGCGCGCATACCGGTTTTGTGCTGGGAGCTTATCTGGCCGGTGAGAATATCGTCCGCGACTGCATGAACGATGAAGTGATTAAGGGCTTTATGAATAAGATGCTTTATGATGAAGTAATCCCGACTCTTCCGCTGGACAAGGACGATCTGATGAACTTCGCGTCTGCAGTGCAGGATCGTTTTAATAACCCGTTCGTTAACCACGAGCTGATGAGTATTTCTCTGAACTCCACATCCAAGTGGAAAGCGCGCAATATGCCGTCGTTCCTAGGATACATTGAGGAGAAAGGTGAATTGCCGCCATGCCTGACGATGTCGCTGGCTGCTTATATCGCATTCTACAGCAATGACATCCAGGCATTGACAGATGCCGGTCTGGTCTGCAAACGTCCGGCAGGCAATGAGTATACGATAAGCGACGACCGCTGGGCACTTGAATTCTATTATGCACATAAGGATGACAGTGAAGAAGCTCTGGTGAAGGCCGTTCTGACCAATAAGCAGATGTGGGATCAGGATCTTACTGAGATCGCGGGTCTTGAGGCTGCGGTAGTGGCGGATCTCAAGAAGATTCGCACAGAGGGCGCGAAGGCTGCCTATGCAAGCTGCCTGTAAGGGGAATAAGGCGTAAAATCTGAAAAAGAACCTAAGATAAAAACTACATAAACGAGATAAGTAAAAAGGCTGTTCGGAAGGAGAAAAAACTCGAGAACAGCCTTTTTCATCTTATAGGAAAGTTCATCCTATAAGATAAAAAGCCCTCCGGGCGGGGCGCTGAGCGCCAGTGGCGCTCGTTCAGCGCCGACCGAAACGGAGTGTAGAGCGCACTCGCGCGTAGGGAATTATGTCGCTGAAGCGACCGCGCTCGGCGCGAGAATGCGCTAAAGCGCATTCTTTATTCTGGTGAAAACATAGCGCCGGACCGGATTAGCTTTTACATAATCCGGTCGCGTCAAAGATTGAGACCAGCAGCTTCAGCATATATTTCATCGGCTCCGACAGAGTGATGGTCTTCGGGTAGGCTGCGACAACAAAGAAGCTGATCGGAGGCCGGAGAGAAAAGGTGCGGAAGGAGTCTTCCTTCTGGATTGTATAACCGGGGAGAAAGCCGTCGCCCAGGCTTCGGTTTAACATATAGCGGCGGGAGACATTGTTGTCGAGCTCGCAGAGGACGCGGGGGCGGATGTTCATCTGACGGAGAGCCTGTTCCTCCATGTCGCGGGACTGGGAGGGCGCAGGGCTCAGGATAAAGTAATCATCGCAGAGCGTCTCATAGTCTTCCGGACTCTGAAAATCCCTGTGACTGGCAAGCGAGGGGTGATTTTCCGGCAGGGAAAGTAGCAGCTCGTTTTTCGACAGGGGAAGATACTCCAGGGTGCTGTGTTCCAGGGACTGAGTTAAGAGAACAGCGATATCCATTCGTCCCATGACCAGGGCCTCTTTTGCGACCGGCGTATTGCATCGCCGGGTAATCAGTTCGATATGCGGATATTTCTCGCGAAAGGCAGGGATGCATTCCATGGCGAGGGAAGTAGCGCAGCCGAAGCGGAGCGTATCTGCAGTGTTACGTTTCATATTGGCGATTTTCTGCAGTGCGTCCTGCTTGATACGCAGGATGGATTGACCGCCGTTGATATAGATACGGCCGGCATCAGTAATGGTGAGACCGTTATTTTCCCGTTTAAAGAGAGGAGTTCCGAGCTCTTCTTCTAATTTTTTTAACCGCTGGCTGAGAGCCGGCTGGGTGAGATATAATCTTTCGGCTGCTTTGCTGAGATTTTTTTCTTCCGCGATCGCGATGATGTATTCGATAATCTTAGTATCCATAACATTCTCCGTGGTTTTATTTGTTTTTTGGTTAGCTGGTCATCACTGAGCGATTACGACAGGTTCAGGATCTGCCGGTATGAGTGTTCTGTAATGTGAAATTCATCCATGATCTCTTTTGCCAGAGGAGAAGGGCTGAACCGGTAAAATTTTTCTGAGAACTGAGCGCCGAAATTTAACGCGATCAGATATCGTTCCTCTTCCGAGAGAACATGATCTTTGGCAGTCATGACAGACATATGCATAGAATAATTCGGCTTTAGGAGGAAATAAACCAGATTTTTGGACGGTTCGATATGTGCGCGCGGCAAAAGCGAGACGCCGGCGCCGTTTTGCGCTATATTTTTTAGGATCAGGTTATTGTCAGATTCATATACAATTGTGGGCCGGGCTTTCAGCTGTCTCATGATAATGTCGAAAAGTTCGCGGATGGTGGAGCCTTTTTCTCCGATCAGAAAGGGAGTATCCAGGAAACGCTCGATCTCAATCCGGGACAAACGTTCGAGATCGGGACTTGCAAGGTGAGCCAGCGGGTGAAAGGCCGGTACGAAAAGAACCAGATCCTCTTCGTGGGAGGTAATATGAAAGACATTGTCATCCTCAAGTTCCAGACAGGTGCGGAGCGCAAAGTCAACGGAGTGATTTACGGTAGCCTGATAGAGCTCCCGCGGATAGTGCTCCTGAAACTGGATCGTGACATGCGGATAGCGTTTGTGAAAATATGGGAATATACGCGAGATTGAGATCGCGCCGCGCAACGGCGTTACGCCGATGGTGATCGTTTTCTGTGTCTGGCCTGACAGGGAGGCGATCGTCTGATAGGTCTGTTCTTTGACGTCGATGATGCGTCTCGCCGCGTCGATGTAGATATTCCCCGCGGCGGTAGGGATGAGCTGCTTTTTATGGCGCAGAAAGAGTTCGGTATCCAAATCGGACTCTAATTCCGCAAGGTATTTGCTGAGTGCGGGCTGTGAAACGTTAAGTGCCGCGGCTGCCTGCGAGAGGTTTCCGTGTTCCGCAATGGACAGGATATAGGAAAGCTGGCGGGTATTCATAATGCCTCCTGACATAAACGAGAATAAAATAACTTTTTCTTATATGATATATAAGATTAACCTGTTTGTCAATAAGACAATTTTGCGTTATACTACAATCACAACAGACGGAAAAAGGCCAATTTCAATCGTCAGAAGTGAAACATATAATAATTAGTTATAATAACTTATAATTATTTATTATGAATCATTAAGAAAAGGGAGACAAAGAAAAATGAAAAAGAACAGAATTTTAGCAGCAGTGATGGCAGCGTCTCTGGCGGCAATCAGCCTGGCAGGATGTTCCTCGGACAGTGAGACGGCGGCAACGACCGCAGCGGCGACAGCAGCGGCGGCAGACAGCGGTTCTTCTGACAGTGGGGAAGCAGCGGCAGCAGATGGTTCCGCGTGGGCTTCGGGCAGCAATGTCTATGTAGACGTACCGGCAAAAGCGGGCGGCGGCACCGATCTTTATACCCGTTATCTGACTCAGGCTCTCGGCGAGGTTTGCCCGGGTGTTAATTTCATCGTAAATAACTATGATACCAGTGAAGTCGGCATGGAGCATGTGAAGAACGCGGATCCGGACGGACTGACTCTCGGCACCTGCCACGGCGGCGCGATCATCCAGTATCTGTGCGGTTCTTCTGAGGTTAATATCAAAGATGATCTGAAGGTAGTCGGTATCATGAACGTGGGCGGTCCGCAGGCAATCATCGCCAATCCGGGCGCTCCTTATACCAACTTTGCGGAACTTGGTGAGTATATCAAGGCTAATCCGGGCGATGTCGTGATCGGATGCTCTCTGGGCGGTACGACACAGGTTCTCTTTACCGCATTAGTTGAGGCTCTGGTAGGTGATACTAGCCTGGTGAACTTTGTACAGTGTTCTTCTGAGGTGGATAAGCTGACGAACGTTGCTTCGAATGCAATCAACATTGCAAACTGCTCGATCCCGAACGCATTGTCCTATGACGCGGACGGCAAGCTGACTGTCCTTGGCAGCCTTGGTCCGCAGGTCGCGACGCTGGAGAGTATGAGTGAACTGGTTGGCAGCGAGCTGGATGAGAAGTTCGCAACGACTCTTGAGCAGGGAGTTGACGTGAGCTGGGACTCCAACTACTATGTACTGGCTCCGAAGGATACGCCGGATGAGGTCTGCGAGGCGATCAATGCGGCAATTATGAAAGCATGCGAGACTCAGTCCTATATCGACGGCAATAATCAGATGGCCACCTATGTTTCCGCTATCGATTATCAGGGTTCCATCGACGCTCTGGCAGCTGAGTGGGAGATGCAGGATGGGCTGACCACCTCTATGGGTCTGAAGATTCGCTGATCACAATCCTGAACGTGATCAGATTCACTGATTTGTAAAGAATGATAAACTGTCCGGCTGTCCGATCGGATCGGCCAGCCGGATTTTTGTACCCAATTTTACGAAAATTCATGGGAAAAGAGGTTGTGCTTAAATGAAGAAAATAAACCGTACCTATGTGATGGGTGTTGTATTTATCTTTTTTGCCCTGTTTGTCTTCTGGCAGACAGGAAAGATTCCGGAGAGGCTGGTATCCAATGAGCCGGGGCCGAAGCTGTTTCCTTATATCTCAGCGATCGGCATGATCGTGATGGCGGTACTCTCAATGGTGATCGATGGCCGCAAGGAGGCTGAGGAAAATCGGGCGGGAGCGGCTCCGTATCTTGACAATGCAGGCTGGAAGCGGCTGGTGCTGATCTTTATGGAGTGTGTCGTCTTCTGTATTGCGATGAATTACATCGGTTTCTGGATTGTCTCGATGGTGGGCATGATGATGTATATCTGCACTCTGAAATCCGGCAAAAAGATCAACCTGGTTTTTGCGATTGTGCTGAGTATCGCTCTTGGCAGTCTCTGTTACTTCGGTTTTACGAAGGGCTTCGCGATCCCGCTGCCGAAGGGAGCCATCTGGTCTAAGATTGGCATCAAGATGCCGTGATAAGGAGGTAAATACATATGGCAAGCTATCTTTCCGCATTGGCTGTGCTGTGTCAGCCGGTCAACTTTATTATGATGTATGTATGCTGCGTTGTGGGCTGTGTCCTGGGAGCGATCCCCGGACTCTCCGGAGGACTTGGTATCACGCTGATCCTGCCGATGACCTTCGCGTTGAATACAAATTTAAGTTTCGCAATGCTGGTCGGCATGTATGTCGGCGGTGTGTCCGGTTCCTTTATCGCGGCGGTATTGGTCGGTATCCCGGGTTCGGCAGCTTCCATCGCGACCTGCTATGACGGCTATCCGATGACCAAAAAAGGGAAAGCGGCGCGTGCTCTGACGATCGGTATCACCGGTTCCTTTATCGGTACTCTGGTATCGACGATCGTGGCTACGATCTGTTCTACCTTTATCGCGGATATCGCGCTTCTCCTGGGACCATGGGAGTATTTCAGTCTCTGTCTGATGGCGATCACGATGGTTATCGGTCTGAGCAATGGTTCCGTATTTAAAGGTCTGCTGGCTGCGTTCCTGGGACTCTGGATCTCCTGTGTGGGTGCTGACATGGTTACCAACCAGCTGCGGTTCACGTTTGGCAATACAAACCTTTACGGCGGTATCAATGTAATCTGCCTTCTGATGGGTACCTTCGCACTGCAGCAGGTTGCAACCAGTTATGCGAAGGGCAATTTGGATATGCCGGAGGTGGACGCCGGATCGTTAAAGGGTTTTGGTCTTACACTGAAAGATTTTACAGATAACTTACAGACGATTCTTGTTTCCCTGTTCATTGGTCTCTGGATTGGTTTCCTGCCGGGCATGGGTTCCGGCGTATCAAACCTGATCGCCTATGGTCAGGCAAAGAAGATGAGCAAGCACCCGGAGGAGTTTGGTACCGGTATTGACGCAGGTATCTGGGCAACTGAGGTTTCCAATAACGCAGGTGTCGGCGGCGCGATCATCCCGATGATTGCTCTGGGTATCCCGGGCGACTCGACGACGGTGCTTCTGATGTCCGCGATGACGATCCATGGACTGCAGGCAGGACCGATGTTTATTAAGACCAATCCTCTGCTGGCAAACCTGATCTTCGCGACTCTGCTGGTATCCGCGATACTGATCTTTATTACCGAGATCTTTACGAAGAGATGGTTCCCGCTGCTTCTGAAGGCACCTTATCATTATCTGTACAGTGCGATCCTGGTGATCTGCTTCCTAGGCGCGTATTCCGCTTCGACTTCCATGTTCAGCGTGTATCTGGTGCTGGTATTTGGTCTCTTAGGTATCGCGATGGAATTTTTCAAGATGCCGGGTACTCCGCTGATGCTGTCCTTTATCCTGGGCAGTAAGATCGAGAGCTATTTCCGTATGGGCTGCTCGTATGCAAAAGGCGACATGACCAGCTTTATTACACGCCCGATTTCTCTGGCGTTCCTGCTGATTGCGCTTTGGAGTGTGCTGGGACCGGTGATCAGCAAAGCGATCAAAGGCAAAAAGGCGTCGGCATAGGAAACTTCAGACGGATCGGCGTCTCGGGGAGCAGTGCCGACCATTGATCAGGGGAGAGGAGATAAGCATGGCTTTGACAGAAGAGAGAAAACAGGAGCTGACCAGCTATCTGCGCGGCACCAGTGTGGCAAAAGAAAATATCACACCGGAGTACCGCAAATGCCTGGAACTGGCGGACAAAGAGACTTTTGTCCTGCCGGTAGGAGAGGACGACGACGTGACGGTCTATGTCTTTACGGCAAAGAACCGGACGGCGAACTGTCCGGTACATATCAATATCCACGGAGGCGGTTTTGTACGTCCGCATGTGGAGCGGGATGAGATATACTCTGCCAAGGTGGCGGACGCGATCCGCGGGATCGTGGTGGATGTGGATTATAAACTGGCGCCGGAATATCCCTATCCGACAGCTTTCTGCGAAGCATATGAGGTCGGTCGCTGGACATTCTCCAAATGTAAGGAATGGGACGCGGATGAGACGCGAGTCTCGATGGGTGGTCACAGCGCGGGAGCAAACCTGACGGCTGCAGTGGCGCTGAAAGCAAATCAGACAAAGGATTTTGCCCTGTGTTTGCAGGTTCTGGATTATGGCGCGTTTGATATGGTGACCGATCCGGCGGATAAAAAAGAAGCCCTGACCAATATGATCCCGATCGAGCGCGGCCGGATGTTTACGGAAGCGTATACGGATGGAGATCTGTCGCTGGCGTCGGAGGTCTATTGCAGCCCGCTGATGGCGTCGGATGAGATGTTAAAGGGTCTGCCGGAAGCGCTGGTGATCGCGGCCGGACTGGATAATTTCCGCTTTGAGGACGCGGACTACGCGGCGCGGATGGGCCTAGCTGGAGTAAAAGTGACTTTTAAGTGCTTTACCGGATCGAAACATGGATTTATCGTACACTGCACCGAGGAGTGGGAAGCGGGACAGGAGATGGTGATTGACGCCATCCGGAAAGCGAGATTATAATGAAAACGGATATACGCCGCTGAGACGGCGCACAACCACACAGGGATGAGTATGAGTAAAGGGACGGGCGATTCCCCGGCGGATAGCCGGGACGTCGCCCGGTGCAGCAAGTGATAGAGCAGATGAGGTGATCCGATGTCGATACGTTCTGAGTACGAAGAATATCTTTCCCGCCAGGAAAAGGTAAAAGCTCACCCGATGGCGAGAATCTGGGTGAATCAGGAATCGCGGTATGTAAAACCGTTTCAAATGTATGGGAATCTTTATTATGTAGGAGACAGCTGGGTGTGTGCTCACCTGGTTGATACCGGAAAGGGTCTGCTGCTTTTTGACGCGGGAAACTGCGGAAACGCGGCGACCGCGATGCTGATCCAGGCGATCTGGGAGGCAGGTTTCAACCCGGCGGACGTCCGCTGGCTGGTACTGTCCCATGGTCACGTCGATCATATCGGCGCAGCTAACTTTTTCCGGAAAATGTTTGGTACGCGCCTGTACCTGGGGGCTCCGGACGCTGAGATGTTCCGTACCAGACCGGAATATGCGCTGATCCATGAAAGCACGGACTGTATGGATGAGTTATTTGCCCCGGATGTGGAGATCCAGGACGGCGACGTCATTCGTTTCGGGGATACCGAGGTGACATTTTATCTGGTTCCGGGACATACGGAAGGCGTGATTTCCTGCTTTTTTGATGTGACGGACGGGATGGAGACAAAACGTGTCGGTTATTACGGTGGGTTTGGTTTCAACACGCTGCAGAAGGATTTCCTGATTGAGTTCGGAGATCCGGGATATCGGATGCGGGAGGTTTATCTGCGTTCGATCCAGAAAGTGCGGGATCAGAAGGTGGACATCTTTATGCCAAATCACACGAACAATGTAGATCTGCTGAATAAACGGCAGTATATGCTGGATCATCCGGGTGAGAATCCCTTTGTGGATGATCAGGCATGGAAAAATTATCTGGATATGAAATATGCGGATCTGCTGAAGCTGATGGCCGATCCGGCACAAAATTAGACGAAAGAGGTATAGTCTTATGAAAGTACAGCTGGATGCGGAACTGGTCATGACCCTGCGGGTGGATTGTCCGATGGAGGACCGTCTGGTTGTGGGCGGCAATGACTGGGGATATCTGAAAGTGATTCAGATCAAAGGCGGTCATTTTGAAGGAGAAAAGCTGAGTGGCCGGGTGATCCCGGGCGGCGCGGACTGGAATCTGGGCGTCGGCGGCGATACGGAGGAGTCGGTTCACTCACGCACAGTATTTGCGAAGTATCTGCTGCAGACGGATGATGGCGTCTATATCGCGATTGAGAATCTGGGATATAAGTATGTAGAACAGGAGAAAAATACCGTGATCCAGACCTGTCCGTCATTCCACGCGCCGAGAGGAAAATACGAGTGGTTAAATTACGGCGTATATGTGGGAAGCTTGTCCGGAAGCACGGTGGACGGCGTACGCGGCGTGGATATTAAGATTTATAAGATGATGTAAGGAAAAAGGGGTAAAGTAACATGAGAAAAGAACTGAATACCTCAAGAAAGAGAAAGAGTATTAATTTTATTGATAATATTGTATATTCTCATCAGAAGGATCTGCAGGGCAATGATATGGAACTGAAAATGTCCATCATGCTGCAAAATGGCAACAGCGAGATGCGCCTGGCAATGGGACGTGACGACGAAGGCGAGGATAAGGCGCCGAAGCCGGCGATCCTCTGGATCCCGGGAGGTGGATACCGCGGTTGTGATAAGAACCTGATGGTGGCGGAAATGACGTTTTTAGCGGACGCCGGTTATGTGCTGGCTTCGATGTATTATCGCAGCAGTGCTGAGGGACATTTTCCGGATCAGATCATCGATGTAAAGACCGCGATCCGCTTCCTGCGGGCTCATGCGGATGAATATGAGATTGATCCGAACCGTATCGGCGTGATCGGTCGGTCAGCCGGCGGACATCTGGCGGCGCTTGCCGGATGTAACCGGGAGGGTTATGACACCGAAGAATGGGCCGGGTATTCGTCTGAGGTACAGGCGTGCTGTGATATGTTCGGACCGGTAGACTTTGTCGTGCTGGCGGATATCAACGCGGAAGCGATCAAAAACGATCCGAATTTCCGCTGGAAAGATCCGATGGAGACCCATGAGGGCGCGGTGATGGGCGGTGACGCTGAGACGCTAAGAGAGCGTTGCAAGGAGTTCTGCCCACCGTATCTGCCGCTGGACAAGCTGTGCCCGATCCAGATCCTTCACGGCGATCATGATAAGCTGGTGCCGTGGGAGATCAGTGAGGACTTTTATAATAAGATCGTTGCGGCCGGCAAAGAATCAACAAGTGATTTCTATATCCTGAAGGGTGCGGGACATGGCACGAAAGAGTTCTTCCAGGATGAGATCAAGGACCTGATCCGGGGATTCTTTGATAAATATCTGAAGTGATTTTGTGAAACCGGCCGTCCCTGAAAGGGGAGAATGTCTTCTGCGGAAATTCTCCCCTCTCAGGGGCTACTTTATTGGCAGACATTAAGAGGATTTATGAGAGTAGCGAAGTTTATCCTATAGCGAGGGAGGTGCTAGATTATTATGATGAAAGTACAGGTGCCCATGTGGTCAAATGCTGCGGATGCGGAGCTGCAGTTTTACCGTGAGATGGGTGTGGAATACATTTCCGTGATGTTTGGAAAGGATGACTGGGATTATGACAGCGTGTGCCGCTTACAGGAGCGTCTGGCGAAGTTTGACTTGACGATCACGGACGCCGGCAGTTTTTCGGTGTTTAAAAATCCGATTATCCATCTGGGTCTCCCCGGACGGGATGAACAGATCGAGCGTTATAATCAGTTCACAACCGTGATGGGCAGGTGTGGGATCCCGGTCTGTTCGCTGGCATGGCAGCCGGACGGAGCGGTCCGTTCTTATAAGAGAGTGGGAGAGCACACGAGAGGTTCGGTGAGCGGGATCGTAGATATGGCGGAGATCGAATCGCGGGAACCGTCCCATGGACGGGTTTTTGGCGAGGAGGAGATCTGGGATAATTTTAAATATTTTCTGGATCGGACGTTGCCGGTATGCGAGAAAGCAGGCGTTAAAATGGCGCTTCACCCCAATGATCCGCCGGCGGCATGTGTATTGGGCGTCCCCAGTCTGATATATAATTCCGAAGGATTTAAACGCGCATTTGAGCTGGCCGGCAACAGCCCATATCTGGGCATGAAGCTGTGCGTGGGCTGCTGGCTGGAAGCCGGCGACCAGTTCGGCGATTTGATGCAGGATATTGAGTATTTTGTCGGACAGGGCAAGGTGCTGGCGGTGCATTTCCGCAACCTCAGCGCGCCGATGCCGTACTTCGAGGAGGTACTCCTTGAAGACGGATATGCCGATATGTATGCGATTATGAAGCAGCTGGTCCGCTGTGGGTGCGACGCGCTGATCTCAGTGGATCATGCGTCTCACGGCATACCGGAGTTTGGCGGCATGGCCGGAGCATATGGCTATTCTACCGGATATATGAAAGGAATGCTGTATGCGGCGGAGCGGGAAGTAATGGGAGAAAAGAAATAAAATAGAGTTGGCAATACGAGCGAATACCATCAAAATAAAGGCAAAAACGGATTGATACGCCACGCCTTTATTATGATGGTATTTTGCGTTGACAGATACGTTTATAGCGCAGTTCCTTTTTTCGGAATAAAAAATCCGGTCATATCCGTCCGCTCCAGCTGAAGCAGGGTGATCTTTTTATCGATACCGCCCGCATACCCGGTCAGTCCCTCTTCGTCAGCAGCCAGCAGGATACCGCCTAACGGAGATTTGTAATGTGCCGTGTACTGCATGGCTATCTCTCCGGAGTGAATTAGAATGGAAACTATT
Organism: Clostridiales bacterium; assembly: GCA_021204025.1. Lineage (GTDB taxonomy): Bacteria > Bacillota > Clostridia > Lachnospirales > Lachnospiraceae > Brotaphodocola. The sequence goes on from JAJQAC010000012.1 coordinate 76,389, forward strand.
CAAAATAAATCTTCCCGGAAGTTCCGTTGTAGGCAGTATCCCAGTTTTCGCCATCGGCAAGCTGGATCGTTCCGTTGATTTTAATAACCCCGCTGCCTGCAAACTGACTGGTATCGGAATGGATGCCCGGGTTGTTGTCCATATTTTTCAGACTCCAGTTGTTCGATGAGATTTTATTTCCTTTTTTGATACGGATATTTGAGAATACAGCATCAACGGATTGTCCGTCCTGCATGGCGCCGGCTTCGATGGACATGTCATAGATCGTGTAATTAATCATTTCCTCGTTTGTAAAGGTTTCGATCAATTCTCCATTCACGTAAGTCGCACACTGCCCGTCCTTTCTGAATGAAATCATCAGGTGGTACGTCTGTCCCAGTTCTGCGGTCGGATACTGCGAGCGTTCGCTGTAATCCTGATCGCCGGCTGCGTTACTGTGGATATTTTCCCGGTAAAAGAAAGTCTTTTCCGGCGTAGAATCAGTCACGATGTCGAATGCGATCGCGCTCCAGGCGCAGCAAATGGCAACCTTGGCGATCGAAGCGGAGCCGGCAATCCCGGCAAGATTAATGTCTGCTTCAATCGCGTAATCGGCATCTACGTTATCAACCGTATAGTTCCCGGTGACGGTCGACGCCTGTACGGCTGTCGTCTCCGCAGCAGTTTGCGTCTCCTGTGCCGTTTGCGTCTCTGCCGTGGCTGCAGGTGTCTGGTTCGGATATACATTCCTCGCCATTGTCTTTTCCGCAGCAGCCGCGCTAAACGGCATGGTCAACGCGATCATTGTACACATCATCAGGCAACAAAGCTTTTTTCTCATTGGTGAAAGCCTCCCTTAATATAATTATAGTAAACGGCAAATTATTTTTATCGTTCACTATAACTTTAATTATACAGCTAATTGTGATAATTGACAATTAACTTCAGAAAATCGTTCCGGGTTTGTCCAGGGCTGTATGATCTCAGGTTGCATGGTCATCACCATAATCCCGGCTGGATGTACGATCGACGAAAGAGGTTTTTTCTGATAACCAGTTAGCAGAAAATGGGAATTGACAATTTCCAATCAGAATGGTAGGTTTATCATTGTAAAAATATCGCGCGGGATCGGAAATCGCTCTGCTGTGAGACCGAAAGAATCATTTCACGAAAATACAAGATACAGAAAGGGTGTGCGTTTGCATGACGCTTCAACAACTGGTTTATGCGGTAAAAATTGCGGATTTCAAATCTATGAATAAGGCCGCTGCGGCGCTTTATGTGTCGCAGTCGGCTTTATCTGCGGCTGTCCGGGCTCTGGAAGAAGAGATCCATACGGAACTCTTTGTCCGCTCTAACCGCGGCATTACGATCACGCAGAGCGGGGAGGAATTTTTGAGTTATGCCCGTCAGATGACGGAGCTGCAGCGAATGATTGAGGAACGATACACGGATAACAAGATCTTAAAAAAGCGGTTCAGTGTATCGATGCAGCACTACTCCTTTGCTGTTGAGGCGTTTATTGAGCTGGCAAGAGAATTCGGCATGGATGAGTATGAATTCGCCGTGCACGAGACAAAGACCGGCGAAGTAATTGAAAATGTCCGCAATTACCGCAGTGAGATCGGGGTGTTGTATCTGAATGAGTTCAATGAAAAGGCGATGAGAAAGATTTTTTTGGAAAACGAGGTCGAGTATACGCCGCTGTTTGAGTGCGGGATATCGGTCTATATCAGCAGAAATCATCCGCTTGCGGATCAGGCGGAGATCACATTTGAGGAATTAAAGCCCTATCCCTGCCTGTCCTTTGAACAGGGCGATAAAAATTCGTTTTACTATGCGGAGGAGGTGCTCAGTACCTGTGAATATGAGCGGATCATCAAGGCGGATGACCGGGCGACGATGCTGAATCTGATGGTGGGGCTGAACGGATATACGCTCTGTTCCGGGATTATCTGTGAGAAACTGAATGGCGACGGCTATATCGCGATCCCGTTGGCGACGGAGGAACGGATGGAGATTGGATATATCAAAAGAAAGAACCAGCCACTCAGCGCTATTGGGAGAAAATATCTGGAATTGTTGAAAGCGTATAAGAGTGCTGTTATGGAACCAGCATCAGATCAGGAATGATCCGGTTAGTTCCGGCGGAGAGAATGGGAGGAAATACGTGTGAATACACTTGATCTGGCTTATAAGGTGCTAACGGAAGAACCGACATCCAATGTCTGCGCTCTGAACGCGGCGAAAACCGGATTAATAGATTACATTGCCAGTTCATACATGGCGGAGGATGAAAAAGAAGTTGTTTTGTTAAAAACCGCTTTAAAAGAGAAAAATCGAGGACTTGTGACAGGGGAAAGAGGAGTACGGAGGGCAGAAGACCGGGCACTTCTGAATGGTTTTCGCGCACATGTGCTGGACATTGATGATGCACATGGAAGCGTGCGGGGCCATCCAGGAAGCGTAATTCTTTCCGCACTTTTTTCCGTGGCGGAAAAAGGAGACAGGGGAAAGGATTTTCTGGATGCATATATTATCGGCACGGAAGTCATGGCGCGGCTGGGAGAGGCAGTGAATCCGGAACATTATCAGAAAGGCTGGCATAATACGGGAACGCTTGGAGGAATTGCGGCCGCTGCGGCATTATCGAGGTATTGGCATCTGGATAAAGAGACGACTGCTATGGCGATGGGAATCGCCGCTACAAGGGCATCAGGTCTGAGGGCGCAGTTTGGAACCTCTGTGAAAGCGCTCCATGTGGGATTTGCCGCTTCAGCGGCCGTGCAGGCGATCGAACTGTCTTGCTCAGGTTTAAGCGGACAAAAAGATATTCTGTTTTCGCCATATGGCTTTTTGGATGTGATGGCAGATTTTGACAGGAAAAGTGAACAGGAGAGACGGGAGAGGCTGGGGAGGTCACTGGAAGCACCATGGGGAATAAAATGGAAAATAGCAGATCCGGGCTTGTAGTTTAAGAGATACCCGTTCTGTTCAGCCGCAATGGCGGGATGCGATGCGGCAATGGCTTTGCGGGAGAGATATTGTTATAAAGATTCCGATATCAGGGAAGTACGAGTAGGCTTCTTTCCGGGAAAGGATGCGGCTTTGCTGGTTCGGGAGCCCCATACCGGAGAAGAAGGGCGCTTTTCGATAGAGTATATTGTCTGGCTGGGCCTGATGGGGATTCCGTATAGTCGTCATTGTTTCTCGTCGGAGCCGCTTTCAGATGAGATTATGGCAGGATTGAAGAGAGTAAGACGTTTTGTGATCCGAGAGGAGACGGACATGCCTTATACGCAGGTAGTTGTGGTGTACCCGGATGGAAAAGAGGAGGAGAAAAAAATCTGGTTTCCCAAGGGATCACCGCAGAATCCGTTCGGACCGGAAGAAATACAGGAAAAACTTCAGGATGCGATTGGCGACAGAGCTCGGGCGGAAGACATCCGGAACCGGATTGCTGATCTGGAAAGAACTTCGATGAAGAGTTTTCTGAATGAGATCATATGTTGAAGCGAAAGAAAATCAGTATAAACAGCATGAAGCAGGGAAGGGCAGTCCATAGGGCTGCCTTTTCGCTGTCTTACAGGAACGAATGATTTGTAAAACAAAAACTTCTTAGTGAAAAAACTTTTGAATAAGGCCTTACTATTCGTTTTTATTTAAGGGTAGACCAATTTCCGATAACAGGCTATTGTAGAAATGAGTTTGAATTGAGCAAAAAACAGTGCTAAGATGACTGGCATAACCTACAAACATATTAATGAAATGTGTTTATAGGCATTTAAACCAAAACCAGAAGCTGAGAGAAAGATTGTAGGTAAGGAGAGATTATGGAAACAGAAACCAGGTTTGGGGAAAATGAGTTTCTGGAGGAGGCAAAGAGGATCCATACATATTGTATCGGTATCCGCAGGCATCTTCACGAGTATCCTGAACTGACATCAAAAGAGTTCCGGACGGTAGAATATATAAGGAATGAACTGGACTGTCTTGATACGGAGTATATTGACATTGCTGACGGAGGTGTGCTGGCCTGGTTGGATGGAGCGGAAGCAGGACAGCAGATCCTGCTGAGAGCAGATTGCGATGCGCTGCCGATCCAGGAGTCAGAAGTAAATGAAAAACAACGGAAAGTGAGCGTCAGCAGGATCCCGGGAGTCTCACACGTGTGTGGACATGATTGTCACGTGGCCATGCTTTTGGGAGCAGTGAGACTTTTAAAGAAACACAGGAGGCAGTTTAAAGGAAGGATTTATTTTCTGTTTGAACGGGGAGAGGAAGGCGGAAACTGCATTTACTATGTAATGAAAGAACTTGAGGAACGGAAAATCAGACCGGATGCCTGTGTCGGCCTTCATGTAGACAGCTCGTTGTCGGTTGGTACATTTGGGATTCGTAAGGGGATATCAAATTCCGGAAATGTTAATTTCAAGATTCGTCTGGTGGGAGAAGGAGGGCATGGTTCGCGTCCGGATCTTGCAAATAATCCGATTGATTGTTTTATTACATTGGGATGCGCGTTGAAAGACCTGAGAATGAAATACATCTTCCCGGATCAGCAGCTCACTTTTACGATTGCCAGTGTAAAAGCAGGGGAAAAGAGAAATGTGATTCCGAAGGATCTGATTTTTTTGGGAACGGTACGGTTTATCAGTCGGGAATCGGGACGGATCTTTAAGGAGAGAATGTACCGGATGGTCGAAGAGATTTGTGAAGCATATGGATGCAAAGCGGAGTATCTGGAATATACCGGACCCAGCTTTCCGATATACAATGATCCGGATGTGGTAGAGATCGTAACAAGTGCAGTTTATCCGATTGCAGAAAATAACAATATCATTGAAATTCCCGTAGGGATGGGGTCAGAGAGTTTTGCGACGCTGGCCGCATTCTATCCGGCAGCGTTCCTGCGTGTAGGTGTACGTAATGAGGAAAAGGGAATTACTTCCGGGGGACATCGACCGGAATTTGATGTGGATGAGGATGGTCTGGACTATGGAACAGCGGCTTACGTTTCTGTGGCGCTGGAGTTTTTGAGATGCAGGAGAGCATATCCACAGGGGTTTCCGGCATTTGTGGGAACAGCGGATGATTTTCTCGAGGAAACAGGTCGTCAGGCACCGGAACGGTATGATAAGCAGGTGAAAAAATAAAATGTCAAAGTATATTGTAAAACGATTGCTGTTTGTAATTATTGCATTTTTTGGAGTTTCATTACTGATATTTACCCTGTTGTATTTTACGCCGGGGGATCCGGCAAGGATGATTCTGGGAGACGATGCTTTAGAAGAAGAGATTTTGAAACTTCGGGAAGAACTGGGGCTGAACCAGCCGTACTTGAAACGCTATCTGGATTATATATGGGGAATTCTTCATGGGGATTTTGGCTTTTCCTATGTAACGGGTCGCCCGGTAACGAAAGATATCCTTGCGAGATTTCCGGTTACGATGAAACTGGCGGTGCTGAGTACATTGGTTGCGCTCATAATAGCAATTCCGCTGGGAGTCGCCTCCGCACTGCACCAGAATAGTATAATCGATAACCTGGCCCGTCTGACGGCGCTGCTGGGAGTATCGATGCCGCAGTTCTGGCAGGCGATCCTTTTTATTCTGCTGTTCGCACTGAAACTGAGATGGCTGCCGGCCAGTGGATCTTATGATTGGTATTACTGGATTTTACCATCGATTACGGTCGGTATTCATATGGCATCGACGATCATGAGAATTACCCGGTCAAGTGTTCTGGAAACGATGAAGAACGATTATGTAATGACTGCGATTGCGAAAGGGACGCCAGGTTTATTGGTCATTTTAAGACATGTGCTGAAAAACGCAATGATCCCGATTATTACGGTGATTGGTCTGCGTTTTGGAAATGCTTTGAGCGGTTCGGTAGTGGTGGAATCGATTTTTGCCTTGCCGGGTCTTGGAAAACTGATAGTGGATTCAATCAAAGCACGGGATTATCCGATTGTACAGGGAAGCGTGCTGCTGATTTCAGTTTCTTATTGTCTGATTAATTTGCTGATGGATTTACTCTATACGTTTATCAATCCGCAGATCAAGGAGCAGCTGTCAGAAGAATAGCAGCAGGAGGAATGGAAAATTATGGAAAGAGTGCCTTATGTGGAGGGATTATTGCCGGAAACTTCAGAGATCGCGGAAAACCGACAGAGCGCCTGGAAACGGTTCTGCAGCAATCCGCTTGCAGTTGTCGGCATGGTAATTCTGATATTGTCGGTGTTAACAGCGGTTTTTGCTTCCTTCATTGCACCATATGGATATGAGGAACAGAATCTGAGCGCCATGTTAATGCCGCCGGATGCCAGGCATATTTTTGGAACAGATAACTTTGGGAGAGATATTTTCAGCCGAGTGGTTTATGGTTCCAGAATATCAATTACCATTGGGCTGATATCTGTTGGAATCGGTTGTTCGGTTGGGATGATTGCCGGTATTGTGGCAGCGTGGTTTGGCGGGATAGTAGATCATGTGGTAATGTGTATTATTGATATCATGCTGTCATTACCGGGGTTGATGCTTGCCATTTCCCTTTCTGCGGCACTTGGCCCAGGTCTTAGAAATGCGATGATTGCAGTAGGGATCAGTTCGATACCGGTCTATGCAAGAATTGTGAGGGGAAGTGTGATGGATGTACGAGGGCAGGAATATATTGAAGCCGCAATTATCGGAGGCGCGGACTTTGGGAAAGTGATAATCAGACACATTATACCAAATATTCTTGCGCCGGTGCTGGTACAGGCGTCTGCGGGAATGGCGGGTGCAATTCTGACAGCAGCCAGTCTGAGTTTCATTGGGCTGGGCATTCAACCGCCAACGCCTGAATGGGGCAGTATGATCGCGGCAGGGCGGGCATATATGATGCAGGCATGGTGGATTGTAGTTTTTCCGGGAGCAGCTATCATGATTGTGGTATGCGCACTGAATCTGTTAGGAGACGGGCTGCGGGACGCACTGGATCCAAGAGGATAACAGGGAGGGACAGATGATTTTTAAGAATGAGAGTCATGGGCTGGCGGCTGGCGATAAATGGATTACCAGGGGCGCGGTTAAAACACAGCAGAGCGCTGTGCGGATGGAGAGGTCACTATTTAAAAGAAAATGATAAACGAGGTGGAGAAAGATGAAACGGAAAAATAATTTAATTTTACTTGGATTAACAGCAATATTTCTTCTGGCTGGCTGTGCCGGCAATGAAACAGCATCAGCAACGCAGCCGCAGACAACGGAGCAGTCGCAGACCGGGGAAACGCAGGAGGCCGCCAATGGGCCGGCAAACGCGAGAGATCAGCTGATTGCTGCAATTACCAATGAGCCGGCAAGCCTTGATCCGCAGAATGTGAGCGTCATGGCCGGGTATCAGGTAGTTAATCATATTTTTGATACACTGGTAACCAGAGATGAGGAAGGAGAAATTCATCCATGTCTGGCAGAATCATGGGAATATGTAGATGATCAGACGATTCGTTTTAAATTGAGGGATGATGTATATTTTCAGAATGGAGAAAAGCTGGCTGCGGAAGATGTACGATATACGATTCAGAGAGCAACTGAGATGCCGCAGTCTGCATCGATCTTTGTGACCTTTGACGGAGAGGGAACGGCAGTTGTGGATGATCTTACGGTTGATGTAAAACTGAAAGAACCATTCTCCGGCGCATTGGCTTATCTGGCAACGTCAAGAGGATCCATTGTCTCCAAAAAAGCGGTGGAGGAGATGGGTGAAGACGCTTTTGGCATATCACCGGTGGGAACGGGTCCCTTTAGGGTGGTTGGCTGGGAATCCGGCGACCGGATCCTTCTGGAACGTTTCGATGATTACTGGGGAGAAAAAGCAACTTATAAGGATTTGATTTTCCGGATTATTCCCGACGGAAGCGTACGTTCGATAGAACTGGAGTCTGGCGGCGTGGATTTTCTGTTTGGAATTAACCCTGCGGATTATGAGCGGTTAAAAGCAAATCCGGATCTGAAAACGGAAGTTGGCACCGGATTTACGCATGAAATGTATCAGTTGAGCATGACGGCGGAAGAGTTTAAGGATATTCGAGTTCGCAAGGCGTTTTCGTTGGCTTTGGATGTCCCGGCGATTGTCAGTGCGGTATATGGAGAACTGGGGGTACCGGCAGATTCGGTATTCAGCGATAAGGTATTTGGGCATATTTCCATTGGTCCGATTAAACAGGATGTAGAAGAAGCAAAGAGACTTCTGGAGGAAGCCGGTTACGGTGACGGTTTCAGCACAGAGATTAATTTTGGTGAAAGTGCAACAACACAGGCCTGTCTCGAGATTGCGCAGCAGATGTGGGAGGCGGTCGGTATCCATGTAACGATCAGTCCGCTGGAGCAGGCACGATATAAAGAAAACAATGCCGCAGGAATTACCCGCTTTGGGAGAAGTAATTTCACAGCGTCCACCGAAGAACCGGACCATGCGCTGGCAAACTGGCAGTCCGGCTATAAGGGAGCGTTTAACGCAAATGATGATCATATTGATGAACTGATGCGCCAGGGAAGGGCCGAGACAGACGAAGAAAAACGACGGGAGATTTATGCAGAACTTCAGCAATATTGCTGGGATACGTATTATTCGATTCCGATTGTATTTCCGAAAGTCGGATTTGCTTATACCGCGAAGATCACCAATTTTGAGTTTTCGTCAAGTGAACAGCCGGATCTTTCCCACATTATTTTCAGTGAGTAAATGAAAAAGAGGTAAAAATGTTATGAAAGAGACATTGCTGGAAGTTGACAATCTGGAAGTGACATTTCATACAAAAGAGGGAAATTCAAAGATTATCCGCGGTGTCTCTTTTGAACTTCATGAAAAAGAAACATTGGCGTTGGTAGGCGAATCGGGGTCCGGTAAATCCGTAACCAGTAAGAGCCTGATCGGACTTCTGCCGGGAAATGCGAGAATTACGGGCGGGATGATTCGATATCGTGGAGAGGATATCTATCAGAAATCGAAAAAGGAGTGGGAAGCATTTCGCGGTAAGGAGATCGGCATGATATTCCAGGATCCGATGACGGCACTGAATCCCAGCATGACGGTCGAAAAGCAGATTGTAGAATCAATTCGGAATCATCAGAAGATGTCAGGGAAAGACGCGAGAGAGCATACAGCGGCCCTGCTGGAGATGGTGGGAATTCCGGAACCGTGGCAAAGTATGAAGAAATACCCATATCAGTTTTCCGGAGGTCAGAGGCAACGCATATGTATCGCGCTTACACTGGCAGGAGAACCCAGAATACTGATTGCGGATGAATGTACAACAGCGCTGGACACGTCAATTCAGAGTCAGATACTGCAGCTTTTAAAAGAAATCCAGGAAAAGACAGGGACGTCGATTCTTTTTATCACCCATGATTTAGGTGTAGTGGCTCATATGGCGGATCGGGTGGCTGTCATGTATGCGGGCCGAATTGTTGAGATCGGCGATAGTCTGGAAGTATTCTATCATTCGCAGCATCCTTATACGTGGGGGCTTTTGGAGGCCATGCCGACAACAAAGAGAAAAGAAGATCGCCTGTTTACGATACCCGGTTCGCCACCTAACCTTGCTGAGGAGATTATTGGCGATCCGTTTGCGCCCAGAAACCTTTATGCGCTGGATAGAGATGCAGTTGAAGAGCCACCCCTGTTTCCGGTAACGGGAACACACATGGCAGCAACCTGGCTGCTGGCGGAAGGAGCGCCAAAGGCGGATCCTCCGGAGGAGATCCGTCGGCGGTACGAGATATATAATAGTCTGAAAGGTGGTAATAATGAAACAGCCTCTGCTTGAAGTGAAACATCTGTCTCACAGATATTATGCGCACTCAGCAAGATCGGTTTATGCGGTCCGGGATCTGAATTTCGTTATCAATGAAGGTGAGACTTTCGGCCTGGTAGGGGAATCCGGATGCGGAAAGTCCACAACCGGAAGAGCGATCCTCCGGCTTTTTAAGCCCGCTGAGGGAGAGATTATATTTAAAGGGAAATCGATTAACCGACAGAAAAACAGACAGGAAAGGGAAAATTACCGACGGGGCGTACAGATGATTTTTCAGGATCCGTATTCATCATTGGATCCAAAGATGACTGTGGAGGATATTATAGGCGAGGGTATGGAAAACTTTGGGCTTGTAAAGAACCGAAAGGAAAAGCGAGAGGAGGTTTCCCGGCTTCTGGATATGGTTGGCTTGCGGCGGGAATATATGAATCGTTATCCGCATGAGTTCAGCGGCGGACAGCGGCAGCGGATCGGGATTGCCAGAGCGCTGGCAGTTACTCCAGAACTGGTAGTCTGTGATGAACCGATTTCTTCATTGGATGTGTCCATTCAGGCGCAGATTGTAAATCTATTAAAGGATTTGCAGCAGGAAAAGCATTTAAGTTATCTGTTTATTGCACACGATTTGTCGATGGTAAAATATATCAGTGACAGGATTGGAGTCATGTATAAGGGACGTCTGGTGGAAATGGGAAGTGTACGGGAAGTTTACAATCGTCCGCTTCATCCATATACAAAAAGTCTATTGTCTATGATTCCTCTGCCGGAGCCGTTGTTGGAAAGAGCGCGTCATCCACAATATTATGAAGCCGGAGATATGGATCGCGAAGGTCTCAAACTGCGGGAGGCGGAGCCGGGACATTATATTTATTGTGATGAAAATGGAGATTTCTGACAACGTTGCAGTCAGAATAAATGTCCATTCATGAAGGGGGAAATACATGAAAATTATTGATGTCAGAACATTTATGCCAAAGCAGTATCTCTTTATCCAGATCTATACAGATAATGGAATCGTTGGTGTCGGAGAATCCGGAACATGGGGATATCTGGAATCTTCGGAGGCTGTCATTCAGCGATTTAAACATTATCTGATAGGACAGGATCCGCTGCGGATCGAGCATCATTGGCAATATCTTTATCGCTCCCACCATTTCAGAGGATCCGCAATCATGGGTGCGCTTGCGGCTGTTGATATTGCACTCTGGGATATTGCCGGGAAATACTTTAATGTACCGTCTTATGTATTGTTAGGAGGAAAATGCCGGGACAAGGTTCGCACATATTTTCATATAAGAGGAGATTCGACAGAGAAACTTGTAGAAGGATGTATTCGTGCGAAAGAGGACGGATTCACGGCGGTAGGACATCTGACTCCTTTTCTGGATGACAGCAGGGAGGAGATCTACCGTGAGACCTATACGCAAAGATTGACACGGGCGATTGAACGCGTGCGAAGGTACCGCGAAGCGGTGGGGAATGATGTGGATATCTGCCTTGAGCTTCATCGTAGGATGGAGCCGGCGGAAGCGATAGCATTGGGACAGGAGCTGGCGCAGTTTCATCCTTATTTTTATGAAGATCCGATCCGTGCGGAGAATCCGGATTCCATGGCGTGGGTTGCAGAACATATTAATATTCCGATCGCGACCGGAGAGAGACTTTTCAATATTCAGGAGTTCAGTGTTTTGCTCAGGCGCAATGCTGTGCATTATGTGAGACCGTGTATCTGCGCAGCCGGCGGTCTAAGTCATGCTAAGAAAATTGCAGCTCTGGCAGAGGCGTTTAATGTTCAGGTGGTTCCGCATAATCCTCTGGGGCCGGTAAGTACGGCGGCTTGTGTACAATTGGCTGCATGTATTCCTAATTTTGCCGTCCAGGAGTATGCACATGTCGAGGATGACGAATTTGTTAAAAAGCCTATTGAGCTGAAAGACGGATATCTGATCGTGCCGGATGTTCCGGGCATTGGAGTAGAATTAAGAGAGGATGTGATGGAACGGCATCCTTATCAGATGCGTAAACTGGTTACAAAACTGGATTATGACGGCTCCGTTCTGGATCGTTGAAGCTATTGGAAAAAGGCTGAGTAAATGTTATTGATTTTATTACGTATGAATGATTACCGGCATATCACTGGTAAGGCGCATAGAAGAATAACAGAATGACAAGGGAGAATAAGGGGAGGATAACATGGGATCACATGTAATTGATCTGGTGATGCTGCGCAATAATTTCGGAACGGAAGAAATGAGAAAGCTCTGGGATGATGAGGCGAGGATCACGGCACAGCTTAAGGCGGAGGCTGCTCTCGCAAAAGCGGAGGGGGATCTGGGGATCATTCCGCGGGAAGCGGCGGAAGAGATTGTGCTGGCAGTGGAGAAGGGGAATTTTGACGTCGGAGAAATTGCAAAGCAGTCGGCGGATTCTAAGCACTCTCTGATCGCTACGATCCGGGCGCTTCAGAAAGAGGCAGGAGAAAGCGGAGAGTATGTACACTATGGAGCGACGACGCAGGACATAGTGGACACAGGAAATATGCTGATGCTAAAAGATTCCTATGATCTCGTTTACAGAGATGTGTGCGAGATAATAAGAATTCTGGCAAAGACAGCGAAGGAGTATCAGTACGTGACGATGGCAGGACGTACCCATGCGACACAGGCTCTTCCGATTACTTTTGGTTATAAGGTGGCAGTGTGGCTGGATGAATTCGGACGGCACAGAGAGCGCCTGGAGGAATGCACGAAACGTGTATTCGTCGGCAGTATGAGTGGTGCGGTAGGTACCTACGCATCATTTGGTCCGCTTGGAATCGAAATAGAGAAACGAACGATGGAATATCTGGGGCTGGAAACTCCGAATATCTGCTGGATGGCTGCCAGGGACCGATTTGCTGAATACGCGTCAATCATAGCTTCGATTTCTGCATCGCTGGGAAAGATCGGTAATGAATTCTATAATCTGATGCGGACAGAGATTAATGAGATTGAGGAACAGTTTACTCCAGGTAAAATCGGCTCATCGACAATGCCGCATAAACGTAATCCTGCGGCGTTTGAGGGTCTGGCAAGTCTGACTCCTGCGGTGCTGGAGAGTGTATCGCTGATTTACCGATCAGCTCATATGGAACATGAAAGGGATGCGATGTCATGGCGGCTGGAGTGGATTGCCCTGCCGGAAATGAATATTTATATTGCTTATCAGCTCGCGTCATTGAAATCTATTATAGCAGGAATAAAGGTCAATAAAGAACGGATGTATGAAAATATGAAGCTGCAGAAAGGGCTTCTGCTTTCTGAAAAAGTCATGTTTGAGGTTGGGAAAATATTTGGTAAACAGACTGCGCACGAGATCATCTATGAGATCGCGATGAAGACATTTGAGGATGAACGTTCTTTTGCAGATGAATTAATGGAAAATGAAGTGATAGCCGCACATTTTGACCGAAATCAGGTTGACGAATGGCTCCGGCCGGAAAAGTACACCGGATTGGCAGCTGAAAAAGTAGACGAAGTAATTTTGGCGCTGGTGCAAAAAGGATATCTGTCAGATAAAATATCGTAAGGAAGGAATCTTGAATACAGATGAACACGTTTCGACTTTTAAATGAAGAAGATGGAAGGGTATGGTACCGGATCCTTCATGAGAGTTATCAGTCTCTGGCGAATATGGGAATATCCTTCGAAGCGATCACTGCACAGGAGGAAAAAGCACTGAAGTGGCTGAGAGATAACCCTACATACGGATTATTTGACGAGGGAGAGTTAGTTGCCAGCGCAACGCTGCGGATGCCATGGGGTCCGCAGCCAGGACCGAGACCTGTGCCGCATATCGGCTGGATCGTCACAAGACCGGAGAAAAAACATCAGGGATACAGCCGGAAACTGCTGGCAAAGCTGGAGGAGGAAGTATTAAAAAAACAGCTGAAACTGCCTTACGTAACGCTTGGAACTGCACTGGAACATCCGTGGCTTGCGGATTATTACCGCTCGCTGGGATTTAAAGTCTTTGATACGGTACAGCTTCCCGACAAAAAGCATCATACGCTTTTTTTAAAAAAGGACTTGAAGTGATATTCATTTTCAAAGCGGATGGCTTCGCCATATGGCGGGGACATTCGCTTTTTGTGATAACCAGTTATTGTGAAATGAGAGTTGACAATATCAGACTAAAATGGTAGGTTTATTCGTATAGACTGCATTCCGGTAAAATGATATTTCTGCCGGAATGCAGGTCGGAAAAAGATAAAGACAGGAGCCGGAACAATGGTGATCAAATTTGACTATTATTTTGCCGACGCGGGGCAGAACAGGAGAATTCATCTGTATCTGCCGGACGATTACAGCCGGAGTGAGGAGCGGTATCCGGTTTTATATATGTTTGACGGACATAATCTGTATTATGACAGCGATGCGACATATGGGAAAGCACTGGGGCTGAGGGAATTTCTGGACGGATGGCATAAGAAGCTGATCGTGGCCGGGATCGAGTGCTCTTCTGATGATGTGGAGCGCCTGCATGAATACTGTCCCTATCATATCCAGAGCCGGATCTATGGAGATGTCCATGGACGCGCGGATCGGACGGTTCGCTGGATCGTGGAGGATCTGAAGCCATATATCGACCAGACGTATCGGACATGGCCGTTTCGTGAAGCAACGGCGATCGCAGGATACAGCAACGGGGGTCAGATTAGCTTATATTCCGTACTGAGGTATAATCATATATTTTCGAAAGCAGCGGTGATCTCACCGTCGATTCTTCCCGCGATGGAACCTTTTAAGGATGAGATTGCACAAGGAGAATTTTCACCCGATACCAGGATTTTCTTCAGCTGGGGAAGCGGAGAGGGAGATCCGGATATGGTTTATCATCTGTCGGAAAGCATTCGTTATCTGGAAAAGAAACTTCAGGAAAAACAGGTGCAGACATATCTGTACTTCCAGGAGGGCGGCTGTCATAATGAAGGAAGCTGGGAGATCCAGGTGCCGACATGGATGCGGTTCTTATGGCTGTAAAGGAGATAATAAAAACAGTGAGGTTTGTCAGGAGGTATTTGATTTAAAAGCATAAGAGGGGAGAATAGTCATGAACGTAATCTTTATTTCACCACAGTTTCCGCAACATTTTTATAATTTCTGTGATCGGCTCAAACGCCTCGGAGTAAATGTGCTGGGCATCGGCGACTGTCCATATGACGGCCTTACGGACGAATGCAGGGCGTCACTTGCGGAGTATTACTATCTGCCGAGTCTGGAGCGGTATGAGGATGTATACCGTGCATGCACATTTTACATATTTAAATATGGAAGGGTTGATTATATCGAGAGCCAGAATGAATACTGGCTGGAGCTGGAGGCGCGGCTGCGTACGGATTTTAACATCCGGTCGGGATTTCGCGCGGAAGAACTGGATGCCGTAAAACTTAAGTCGCGGATGAAAGAAGGTTACAAGAAAGCCGGGGTGAAGACAGCGCGGTACCGGCTGGTGGATAGTCTGGAGGGATGCCGGGATTTTGTCGCGGTGGTTGGTTATCTGGTGATTGTCAAGCCGGATAATGGTGTCGGCGCTGCCAATACCTGGAAACTTACGTCAGATGAAGAATTGAAATATTTTATTGAGACCAAACCAGATGTATCGTATATCATGGAAGAGTTTGTACCGGGACATGTCGAAACTTTTGATGGGATCACGGACAGCCGGAGTGAGGTACTCTTTTGCACCGGTCAGGTAATGGCGGTGACGCCGATGGATATGCTGCTGGGAAGCGGTGAGAATGTCAGTTACACGCAGAATATGCAGGCTTCTGATCTCTGCGGGATCGGGAAACGGGTGGTAAAAGCATTTAACATAAGAAATCGTTTCTTTCATTTTGAATTTTTCCGCCTGGACGAAAGTAAGAACGGGTTGGGGAAAAAGGGCGAAATCATTGGTCTTGAGGTCAATATGCGGGCGCCCGGAGGCTACATCCCGGATAAGATGAATTTTGCTTACAATGTGGATGTCTATCAGATCTGGGCGGAAAGCCTGATTTATGATGAAAACCGATCATTTCCGGATTATCAGTTCCGGTCTTATGTGACACATTTCGCTCAGAGTGACCGCATGGATTATCTGCATACACCACATGAAGTAAGAGCCCGTTACGGAGACAAGATTCTTCTGGAAAAGATACCGCCGTCCTCGATTGCGGGAGGAATGGGAAACCATATTTATCTTTTACGGGCAGATTCGACAGATGAATTGTGGGAACAGGCAGATTATATTCTGCGCCATGCGGATGGAAAGGGCTGGAGAGAGGGGGTATAAGAATGTTGCGCATTGATTCTCCGGAATTGCGGCGGCTGCTGCTCTCCGGTAATTTCGGACTGGAAAAAGAAAGCCTTCGGGTAGATGAAAATGGATTTTTTGCCAAGACAAGGCATCCGTTTGCGGATGATAAACATATCGTTCGTGATTTTGGGGAAAATCAGACCGAAATCAATACTCCGGTCTGTACCAGCCCTCATGAGGCGGTGGAGTCTTTGCTGTATTATACAAAAAGGATTCAGAAGGTATTGTCGGAAATGACACCAAGGGAGTATCTCTGGCCATTTTCTAATCCTCCCTATATCCGCAATGAACACGATATCCCGATTGCGCAGTTTACCGGTGAGCAGGAAGAAAAGACTTCTTACCGCAAGTATCTGGCACATCGGTATGGACGCTATAAGATGACGCTTTCGGGAATTCATGTAAATTATTCCTTTAATGCGGAACTGCTTCAACGTGATTTTATCAGAAGCGGCAAGGATAATTTTGTCGATTATAAAAACATGCTTTACCTGGATCTCGCGAGACGGATGGTCGTTTATGGGTGGATTGTGATTTCGGCAACGGCCGCAAGTCCATTGATGGACAGTTCATATGTGGAGAAGGACAGATTTGATCGGGATATCTTTCAGGGACTGGCTTCTGTGCGGTGCAGTGAACTGAGATACTGGAATG
The DNA here is from genome assembly GCA_021204025.1 of Clostridiales bacterium. Taxonomy (GTDB): domain Bacteria; phylum Bacillota; class Clostridia; order Lachnospirales; family Lachnospiraceae; genus Brotaphodocola. The sequence goes on from JAJQAC010000012.1 coordinate 93,158, forward strand.
CTTTCGCGCCGATCCTGGATTACAGCAATATCCATAATTATGTGGAGAGTATCCGGGCCTATGTGAAGGATGGTTTGTTAAAGGCACCGACAGAGTTGTACTATCCGATTCGTCTGAAACCGGCAGGAGCGAATAATCTGGATTCTCTGGAGAAAAATGGTGTTGATCACATTGAGCTTCGGATGGTTGATTTGAATCCGCTGTCACTGGCGGGACTGGATGAGAGAGATGTTGCGTTTGTACAGTTGCTGATGGGGTGGCTGGCGGTATCGCCAAATCAGCCGGTGTCTGAGAAAGATCAGGTGCAGGCAGTGATGAATTTTAAAAATGCGGCACATTATGATTTAAAAACAGTCAGTCTGGTAACGCCTGACGGTGAGTTTTATTCGATCGCGCAGGCCGCCCGGAATGTGATCGGTTTTATGAAAGACTTTTACCGGAATTATCCGTCAGAAGTACAGTCAGTTCTGGATTTTGAAGACGAGAAATTTATCGACGCTGACAAACGGTATGCATGGCGGATTCGCAGGGAATATTCAGGAGGATTTGTGAAAAAGGGAATGGAACTGGCAAAGAAGCAGCAGGAAGAACTGATTCGATGAGAGGATTCGGGAGTGTGAGATGAAGAGTATTTTGATTAAAGATACGACAAAAGAAGAGCGGATCGGCATCATTCGCAGATCAATGGACTGTGGCGGCGGATGTGAGAACTGCAGCAGCTGCTGGCTGGGCGGAGGCAGTCCGTTCGATATGTATCAGCGGTATATCGACGGCGAGATGGAGATCCGTGAGATCAACGCAGAGTATCATGCGAGATATGTGCGGGGATAAAGGCCGTCGCGGCGCTTTGTGCGTCGTAACCGGCCTTGTTTGTGATTGTGCAGTTTTAGAGGAGGAAACAGATGGAAAGAGGTTTTGCTACGAAATGTTTATACGGAAACGGAGAAAAATTTGAAGGAGACCGAACCGGAGCGCTCTCTTTCCCGATTTATCAGACCGCAACCTACGCGCATCCGGCGGTCGGCGAGAGCACGGGGTATGATTATTCCCGTCTGCAGAATCCGACGCGTGAGAAGCTGGAGCAGGTAGTTGCGTCGCTGGAAAACGGGCTTGACGCGCTTGCTTTTTCGAGTGGGATGGCGGCAATCACGGCGATGATGGAGCTTTTTAAGCCGGGTGATCATATTATCACAGACGCGGATCTGTACGGCGGAAGCATCCGCCTCTTTGACCATATCAGCGAAAAAAACGGGATTACCTTCAGCCATATCGACTGTGTAGCTGAGGATGCGGAAATCTTCGTGAAAGAAAATACCAGAGCGATCTATATTGAGACGCCGACCAATCCGATGATGAATGTGATTGATATTGCGAAGCTGGCGGAGATAACCAGGAGGCGGGGGCTGCTGCTGATCGTGGATAATACCTTTCTGTCACCGTATTTTCAAAAGCCGTTGGATCTGGGAGCCGATATTGTGGTGCATAGCGGAACAAAATTTCTGGGAGGTCATAACGATACGCTGGCCGGCTTCCTGACGACAGGTTCGCCGGATATTGCAGAAAAGCTGCGTTTCATCATCAAAACCGTCGGCTCCGGACTGGCGCCGATCGACAGCTGGCTGATTTTAAGGGGGATTAAGACGCTTCCCATCCGCATGGAGAAAGCACAGGAAAACGCAAAGGCGATCGCCACATTTCTGCTTGACGCCGAAAATGTCAGGAGAGTATACTATCCGGGGATACCGGGATCAAAGGGATATGAGATCTGCAAAAAGCAGGCGGACGGTTTTGGCAGTATGATCACATTTGAAGTGGCGGACAGAGAACTGGCGTCTCAGGTGTTAAAATCGGTGAAACTGATCCATTTCGCGGAGAGTCTGGGCGGGGTCGAGACTCTGATCACGTATCCCGTAACGCAGACACACGCGGACGTGCCGGAGACGGTTCGGATCAAAAATGGAATCACGGACTGTATACTGCGTCTGTCGGTGGGGATTGAGGATAAGGAAGACCTGATCCGGGATCTGCGACAGGCGCTGGTGAGGTAGCGGCGTTGCGAGTGTGATATGCCGCGCAGATAGGAGTGGCAATGAAATAAGGTTACGAAAGAAGATAGTGAAAGAGAGCAGATATTTCATCACTATTAGTGTCGCCGGTCGAAGAGTGGCGGAATGGAGATCAGAATGAAAGAGAAAAATCTGGATTTTGACAAAGTGATTGATCGCAGACATACGGACAGTCTGAAATACGATTTTGCGGTGAAACGCGGGAAACCGGCAGACGTGCTTCCGCTCTGGGTAGCGGATATGGATTTTATGACGTCGAGCCTGGTGATCGATGCGATCGAAAAGCGGGTAAAGCACGGGATCTATGGCTACACAGAGAGCGGAGAGGGATATTTCGCGGCGGTCGCCGGCTGGATGAAGCACAGACATAACTGGGATGTGAAAGAAAGCTGGATGGTAAGAACGCCGGGAGTGGTATTTGCGCTGGCGATGGCGGTAAAAGCCTGCACACGGGAAGGCGACGCCGTTATGATCCAGCAGCCGGTGTACTATCCTTTTTCGGAAGTGATCCGCGATAACAGACGGGAACTGGTAAGCAGCGACCTGAAACTGGGAGAAGACGGAAAATACCATATCGATTTCACTGATTTTGAGAATAAGATTGTAGAAAATGAGGTGAAACTTTTTATACTGTGCAGTCCGCACAATCCGGTAAGCCGGGTCTGGACAAGAGAAGAGCTGCTGACGCTGGGTGAGATCTGCGAGAAGCATCATGTGACGGTCGTAAGTGACGAGATCCATGAGGACTTTGTCTTCGGGGACAGGAAGCACACGGTATTTGCGGCATTAAAGAAGAAATTTGAGGAATTTACCATTACCTGTACTTCTCCGGCCAAGACCTTTAATTTGGCCGGTCTGCAGGTGTCCAATATCTTTATTCCCAATGAAGAGCTGCGGAGGCGGTTTCGCGGGCAGATCGCTGCAGCTGGCTACAGCCAGCTGAATGCGGTGGCGCTGACGGCGTGCGAGGCCGCCTATCGATATGGCGACGTCTGGTATGAAGCGTTGATGGATTATCTGGCAGGCAATATCGCCTATATGAAGGAATACTTGGAGCGGGAGCTGCCGGAGATACGGATGATTGATCCGGAGGGCACCTATCTGGTGTGGCTGGATTTTGGCGGACTGCATCTGTCAGACGATGAGCTGGAAAATCTGATCGTGGAGAAAGCGAAGCTGTGGCTGGATGCCGGGACGATGTTCGGACCGGTGGGATCGGGATTTGAACGGGTTAACATTGCCTGCCCGAGACAGACGCTGGAGCGGGCGTTCAGCCAGTTAAAAGCAGCGATACGAGGTTGAAAAAGAGAAAAATGTTAAATCAATTTTCAAGGACGGAGCTGCTGATTGGCAGAGATCATATGGAGCGGCTGTTTGCTTCCCGGGTGGCGGTTTTTGGCATCGGAGGCGTCGGCGGTTACACAGCGGAAGCTCTGGCACGGACGGGGATCGGCAGACTGGATCTGATTGACGATGATAAGGTCTGCCTGACCAATCTGAACCGCCAGATCCTGGCGACCAGAGAGACGGTAGGCCGGTATAAGGTGGATGTGGCAAAGGAGCGGATCCTGAGTATTAATCCGGATGCGGATGTGCGGATCTACCGGACATTTTATACGCCGGAGACGGCGGATGCGTTTGACTTTACAGAATATGATTATATCGTGGACGCGATTGATACCGTGACCGGCAAGATCGAACTGGCTGTGCGGGCGCAGGATGCCGGGACGCCGATTATCAGCTGTATGGGAGCAGGCAATAAGATGGACGCGTCCGCGTTTGAGGTGGCGGATCTCTATCAGACGAGCGTATGTCCGCTTGCGCGGGTGATGCGCCGGGAATGTAAGAAACGTGGGATTCGTAAATTAAAGGTGGTATACTCGCGGGAACCGGCGATCGAACCGGCTGAGAATGAGGAGATCAGCTGCCGGACACACTGTATCTGCCCTCCGGGAACGGAGCGCAACTGCAGCGTACGCCGTCATGTGCCGGGGAGCAATGCATTTGTACCGGCGGCAGCCGGGTTGATTATCGCAGGGGAAGTAGTGAAGGATCTGATTGGATGGGGCGTCTCTTGACAGAGGCGCCCGTTATCTTATCTTATAGGAAAGTTCGGCCTATAAGATAAAAAGCCCTCCGGGCGGGATCGCACTGCGGCGGAGTGGAAGTATGTCGCTAAAGCGTCTACGCTCCGCTTCGGTCGTTGCTAAACGTGTGCCACTGGCACACAGCAACCGCCGCAGGCGGAGAATTCTGCTTTGCAGGATTCTTTTTTATTAAATGCCCCATAATTTTGACGGTCATCAATGATATATTCTATTTTGACGGTAGATTCTTTGGTATAAATCTGGAACACAAGCCATAAATGTGGCCAGAAATTCAGAACTCGATATTTCCTGGGGATATAAGCCAGCCGGGCACATCCGATTTCCGGAGTTTCTTCCAGATATGAGATCCCCTGATCATAGGAGTCCAGCAGGCGCAGAGCGCAGTCCTCCCCATTATCTCTTAAACATAATTCTACATAATAGTTCAATACGGTTTTTGCGTCAGGAGAGATGTCTACTTGATACATAAGGTTCCTCCCGTGATCTTTTCACGAAGTTCTTTGCTGACAGATCTTGCGTTGAAATCTGGGGTTCCTTCTTTTCTACGTTCTTCCACCTCAATTAATTTTTCTCTCAACAGCAGTTGCATTTCCCGCTGATTGTAAGTGTTGATATCCATAACGACGAGATCACCTTCTCCATTTTTAGTCAGGAATACTGGTTCCTGTGTTTCTTTGCAGAGCTTAGAAATTTCATTATAATTTTTTCGTATAACAGCGGATGGTTTAATGATCGTTTGCATTTATATTTATAAAATTTGTGGTGAATTGTAGCGGTTATTAAAAAATCACTTTATTACAGAAAGTATATAAATCAAAATTGATAACAGGTTATCGCAAAGACCGATAGGGAAAGAACTATAAACATATTGACAAAGTAGGTTTATAGGAATTATAATGTGACCATCACTTGCAGAAAGAGAAAATGCTTGAGAGCCGGATGATGAATGACCGGAATAAAAAGGAAAAACCGATAACAGAGAAAAGGAGATCAGAGAATATGAGCGAATACAAATTTGAGACCTTACAGCTTCACGTAGGACAGGAACAGGCAGACCCGGCGACGGATTCGCGGGCGGTGCCGATCTATCAGACTACATCTTATGTGTTTCACAATTCCGCGCATGCGGCGGCGCGTTTCGGACTCGCTGATGCCGGTAACATCTATGGCAGACTGACCAATTCGACACAGGATGTGCTGGAAAAGAGACTGGCGGCGTTGGAGGGCGGAGTTGCGGCTCTGGCGGTTGCTTCCGGTGCGGCGGCGATTGCGTATACCGTCGAGGCGTTGGCGGGAGACGGCGGGCATATCGTATCCCAGAAAACGATCTATGGCGGCAGCTTCAATCTCTTTGAACATACATTCCCGCATTATGGCATCACAACAACATTTGTGGATGCGCATAATCTGGAAGAAGTCGAAAACGCAATCCAGGACAATACGAGAGCTATCTATCTGGAGACGCTTGGTAATCCCAACAGTGATATCCCGGATATCGACGCGATCGCTAAGATCGCTCACAGGCACGGACTTCCGCTGGTCATTGACAATACCTTTGCAACCCCGTACCTGCTGCGTCCGATCGAGCACGGCGCGGATATCGTTGTCCATTCGGCGACTAAGTTTATCGGCGGACACGGAACGACGCTGAGCGGCATTATTGTAGATTCCGGTAAGTTTGACTGGAAAGCAAGCGGAAATTATCCGGGAATCGCTGCTCCGAATCCGAGTTATCACGGTGTATCTTTTGTGGATGCGGCCGGACCGGCGGCATTTGTCACTTACATCCGCGCGATCCTGCTGCGCGATACCGGCGCGACGATCTCTCCGTTTAACGCATTTCTGCTGCTGCAGGGCGTGGAGACCCTCTCTCTGAGACTGGACCGCCATGTGGAAAACACAAAGAAGGTTGTGGATTATCTGGTTCACCATCCGCAGGTGGAGCATGTGAACCATCCGTCGCTTCCGGATCATCCGGATCATGCGCTGTATGAGAGATATTTCCCGAACGGCGGCGCTTCCATCTTTACCTTTGAGATCCGGGGTGGCCAGGAGGAAGCACATAAGTTTATCGACAGCCTGAAGATCTTCTCTCTGCTGGCAAATGTAGCGGACGTCAAGAGTCTGGTGATCCATCCGGCGACAACAACCCATTCCCAGCTGACGGAGGAAGAACTGCTGGATCAGGGCATTAAGCCGAATACGATCCGTCTCTCGATCGGCACGGAGCATATCGACGATATCATTGCGGATCTGGAGCTGGGGTTTGCGGCTGTGAAATAAAAGTTTTTTAGCTGGAAGATTTTAATTTTTATTTACAGAGGTAAATCAGAACATGATTCAAATCGAGGGAGTCAATAAGACCTTTTCCGGGAAATCAGGGGAGGTTCATGCACTGCAGGATGTGAGCCTGCATGTGGAGAAGGGTGATATTTACGGTATCATTGGTTTCTCGGGGGCTGGAAAATCGACTTTGATCCGTCTGGTAAATGGACTTGAGAAGCCGGACAGCGGTAAGGTAGCAGTGGAGGGCCGCGATCTGGAAAGTCTCGGAAAAGGGGAACTCAGAATTTTGCGGCGCAAGATCGGGATGGTATTTCAGCAGTTTAATCTGCTGGAGTCCAAGACGGTCTATCATAATATCGCTCTTCCGCTGATTCTTGCCGGCATGCCGAAAACAGAGATTAGTGAAAAGGTTGCCAGGGTGCTGCGTTTTGTTGAACTGGAGGACAAGAGAGACGCTCATGTGAGCCAGCTTTCCGGAGGACAGAAGCAGCGAGTCGGGATTGCGCGTGCGCTGGCGACCGATCCGGATCTGCTGCTTTGTGATGAGGCGACCAGTGCTCTCGATCCGCAGACGACGGAGGCGATTCTCAAACTGCTCAGGCGTGTCAATCGCGAGATGGGAGTCACGATTCTGCTGATTACGCATCAGATGGATGTCATCCGCATGATCTGTAATAAAGTGGCGGTTATGGAAAATGGCTGCATCGTTGAGAGGGGGCGGGTTGTGGATGTCTTTGGCAGTCCGCAGATGCCTGTGACCAGGCGTTTTGTCCGCACAGTTGTCAATGACCGGATCCCGGAGAGCATCATCCGTCTTCTGAGTGAACAGACAGAACATTATCAGATCGACCGGCTCAAGTTTATCGGCTCCAGTGTCAAACGTCCCGTTATCTCTGACATCTGCCATGTAGATGGCATAGTGGTCAATATCCTTGGTGCCACGGTGCAGGAACTGCAGGAAAGTGTGATGTGTGTATTTATCTTGCAGTTGATTGGCAAAGAAGAACAGATTGAGCAGGCAGAGGCGCAGATTGATGCCGCCGGCGTGCTGCGGGAAAGGGTGGTGGCGGATGAATGGAAGAATTATTAAAGACTAAGATTTTTAAGGTATCCCTGGAACGGCTGCTTTTAAATGGGAGTCAGACGGTATATATGGTGGGATGGGCACTGGTGATCGGAACGGTAATCGGCAGCGTCATGGCGCTGGGACTGGTGCTTTGCCGTAAGGGCGGCCTGGCAGAAAATAAAGTCGTCTTTACAGTTCTGAGTTTCTATATCAACGTAGTAAGAAGCATCCCTTTTGTCATTCTGTTGGTGACGATCATGCCGGTCACCCGCGCGATCGTAGGAACAACGATCGGGAGCACCGCGGCGCTGGTGCCGCTGGTCGTGTACATCAGTCCGTATCTGGCAAGGCTCATTGAGAACAGCCTGCTGGAAATCAATTCGGGCATACTGGAGGCTGCTCAGGCTATGGGGGCAAGTACGTGGCAGATCATCCGGTATTTCCTGGTACCGGAGACACTGGGGTCGATTGTGCTGGCACTGACGACGGGAACGATCGGACTGCTGGGCGCGTCTGCGATGGCCGGCTATGTCGGCGGCGGTGGTGTGGGCGATCTGGCGCTTACATATGGTTATGAGAAAATGAACACACCGTTAATGATCCTGACGGTTGTCATTCTGGTCATCATGGTGCAGGCATTGCAGTTTTTGGGAAATACAATTTCCGGGAAACTGAGAGAATATCGTTAAAGTGTTTCACTTAAGCGGGTAAGTGGACGGAATCACAATGTCATGAGGACAGGCGACAAAATGCATGTATGCATTTGAGGAGCAACAAAAGAAGTTTATGATAAAATGAGATTTCACATTGGCATGGCCGATGTGAGAATAAAAAAGGAGAATTATTATGAAAAAATCATGGATTGCAATATCATTATTGATCGCAGCGATGGGCCTGACTGCCTGCGGCGGGTCATCATCCACGGCGGCGACAACAGCAGCAGTGGCGACAGAAGCAGCCGAGAGTGAGACAGAAGAGATTGCGGGAGATACAGAAGCGGCAAAAGCAGATACCGGAAACTCAGCGGAGTCTGCTTCTGATGGGAAGACCGAGATTATCTATGGCAAATCTCAGGGACCCTATACGGAATTGTTTGAAGCGGCGATTATCCCGATCCTGGAAGAACAGGGATATACACTTAAGGGGATTGATTTCTCAGATCTGCAGACTGCTGACGTTGGGTTGAACGATGGAGATGTTGATGTCAATGTAGAACAGCATACCGCTTATTGCGAGAATTTTAATGCCAACTACAACGGAGATCTGGTTCCGATCAGTCCGATTCCGACAGTACCGGCAGGCGTTTATTCGGTCAATCATGAGACGTTGGATGAGATTCCGGACGGCGCTAAGGTCGCGGTTCCGAATGACGCTTCCAATACGGCGCGCTGCTATCTGATGCTTCAGAAGATCGGCTGGATCACGCTGGATGAGAACGCGGACAGTACAGCCGTCACACAGGATGATATTGTGGAGAATCCTCATAATATTGAGTTCACAGAGATGAAGAGTCTGACAATTCCGGCGGCAATTCAGGATTTTGACTATGTGGCGATCACCGGCAGCGTGGTTTACAACGCGGGGATTGACGCTTCCACGGCTCTGGCGAACGAGGACATTCAGGATCACCTGGTTCTTCAGGTAGTAGTTAAAGAAGAAAATAAGGATGCAGCCTGGGCAAAGGCGATTGTAGATGCCTATCATTCAGACGAGTTTAAGCAGTATATGAAAGAAAATAACGATGGTCTGTGGTGGGTCCCGGAAGAACTGCAGTAAACAGCCGGTATGATCAGCAGATCAGCAGAATCCATACGGAAATTATGCGGTAAATAACAGATTATTTTTGTTATCCATTGTATTTAACAGGAATTATGACCCGGATAAGCAGATGCAATCCGGGTCAGTTTCTGTTACAATATAAGAAAATGCCGGGGCATCTGCCGGATAGCAGGAGAATTGTCGGCGGAAGGCATCAATGGAAAGAGCAGGAGGATAAGATTTTGGACGCGACAGAAAAAAGAATCATCGAGGAAATTGACGCAAAGAGAGAGGAGATTCTGGAGTTCGCCAGAGACATCTATACGCACGCGGAACTGGGATATAAGGAATTTAGGACTTCCGGCAAATTTGTCGAAAAGATGGAAGCGCTGCATCTTCCGGTAGAAAAAGAGCTGGCGGTTACCGGCGCAAAAGCTTATTTGAATCCGGAAAAGAAGGATACGATCAGTCTGGCGCTGATCGGGGAGCTGGACGCGCTGCGCATCCCGGCTCATGAGTATGTAAATCCGGAGACAGAGGCGGCTCACTGCTGTGGTCATCACGCACAGATGGCGGGAGTTTTTGGCGCGGCGCTGGCACTGACGGTGCCGGAAGTGGCAAAGAAGCTCGACGGTCAGGTGGTGTTCTTTGCGACGCCGGCGGAGGAATACGGTGAGATCGAATTTAAGAACCGGCTGCGGGCAGAAGGAAAGATTCGATATGGGGGAGGAAAATGCGAACTGATCCGGATCGGAGCGTTTGATGATATTGATCTGTGTCTGGCGCATCACAGCGCGCCGGTGGACGCGATCCAGATCGGCAACGGGACGGGAAATGGTTTTGTCTCTAAAGTAATCCGTTATAAAGGAAAAGCGGCTCATGCGGCAGGGGCACCTGATAAGGGGATCAATGCGCTGTCCGCGGCGTCCCTGGGATTGCAGGCGCTGGGCGTAAACAGGGAGACCTTCCGGGATGAGGACTGTGTGCGTGTTCATCCGATTATCACAAAGGGAGGCAGTCTGGTTAACGTGATACCGGATGAGGTCGTGCTGGAGACTCTGGTACGGGGAAAGACGATTGAGGCCTTTACGGATGCAGCTGTAAAGACAGACCGTTCTTTTAAGGCAGGGGCGCTGGCAATGGGAGCGACGGTAGAGATCGAGACGGTGCCGGGATATCTGCCGAGTCTCGCGGAAGAACCGCTGCCGGAGCTGCGTCAGGCGGCAGAGACGGCAGCACCGGAAAAGGAGATTATCCGTCTGAACAGGCATTCCGGCGGTTCCACGGACGTTGGCGACGTCCAGCATCTGATGCCGGTTTATACCTTCCGCACCGGGGGGATCCGGGGCGGTCTGCATCAGGTGGATTTTGCGGTCGTCAATGAGGAAGAGGCTTATATCAATACGGCGAAAATCTTCGCGTTGACGGCGTATTACCTGCTGAAAGACGGGGCGGCGAGAAGCCGTGAACTGGCCGGAAATTATCAGCCGGTATTTAAAAATAAAGAGGAATATATCGCATTTATGGATAAATTTGACTCGACGGAGACGTATGTGGGGTGAGATGGGCTCCCTGATTGGGACAAGTCGAGACGGTAATAAATTTCATTCCAGAGAGGACTATTTTGGAGAATGACCCGGATAAATAATCTAATTAAATTTAGTATAAGATCTTGAAAAAATTTTAAAGTCGGGTTATAATAGTCCAATCAGCAGATGTAGTTCATCGGTAGAACATCAGCTTCCCAAGCTGAGGAGGCGGGTCCGACTCCCGTCATCTGCTTTTAAAATTCAAAGACAAATATTTCATTCTTTCAATATTTCCATTATCTGGCTATTATCCCCAAAACATACTAAAGGAGAATATTATGAAGCTGTCGAATGTTTTTTATTTTAAACATATGGTTGATTATTATTATCCGGATGAGGATAAAAGTGCAGTAAAGATTAAAACCGTTATTAAAAAAGAACAGGAAAATATCAAACTCATATCTGATGAGGATTTCACAGAAATCATGATATGTTGTTTTATCCCGGATTTATATTCAGGTATGGGTAAACGTGAAAAACTGTTTACAAAGTTTACAGAACTGATGGTTGGCGAATGGTGGCGCCGTATGGGAGGCACTTATTGTCTGCCTACGAAAAAGTCCGGGACGCAGGATGTAGAGCTTATTTATGATAAGATTTCTATTGTTTGTGACGCTAAAGTGTTCCGGCTGGGAAGAAGTCAGAAGGCACCGAATGTAAAAGACTTTCTGAAACTGGCAAGTGTAGGATTGTGGATTGATAAGCTGAATGCTGATTACAGAGAAAAAGGGATCAAACGATCTGCAATCGGTGGACTTGTTACATATTCTTCTTTGCATGAATGGGAAAGTGACAGTGAGGTTTATGAGGAATGTACCAACCGTCATACACCAGTTGTCATGCTCCCTTATGAGATCCTGTCTTTGCTTCTCAAATATAAAAAGCGTGTTCGGCTTTCTGATCTGATAAAGATGTGGGACTATTCCGCAAATGGTGTGAAACCGTCGCGTCAGAAGGATTATTACTGGTCTTATGTTACAAACTTTATCTGCCGGTTACTTTCTATTTCTAATGAGCAATATCAGTTGGAAATGAAGCAATTTCGTAATGATATTATGATTGCTGTTCAAGAGTATCGTAAAATTATTGATGATACAATTGAGGAAGTGAAAAGAAATATTTCTCATGATATAGATAACCATTCGTCGTCGATGGAATCACTGAAAATATATATCATGAAAGAACTGGAGAAAAGAGATAATGCAACCGCACGCAGCTATCTTGCACACATAGAAAATTTCCGCCATTATGAGGATAATTAACATCCATACCCACGATCGTGCGTTTATGTTTATTTTGCCGTGACACAATGAAACACAAAAGAGAACGGTTTGCGTGTACCGTTCTCTTTTGTATGCGCAGGGCTGCGTAAGGAGTTTTTCCGGCTGATGCCGGGTGCTGAGCGCCAGTGGCGCTCGTTTAGCACCGACCGAAACGGAGTGTAGAGCAGCCCGCGCGGCGAGTATGAGGCGAAAAAAGCTGCCTCCTACTCGATTACAGGGAGTCTCTGACTTTGATATTAAATTCGGGGAATGCTTTTTTAATAATGCCCGCTGATGCTATCAGTACATCAATATCGCTGAAGGCTCCGGTGATATGGCTTGCGTTTGACATGAGACCAACAACGCAGGCAATAACAGCTAATCCTGCGTCTGCGCCTGTCCACCCGGATGCATGGATGAGCAGAAGACCAAAGTTATCAATATACTCCTGGGTTTTATCTAAAATATTTTCCAGTGAGACAGGCGTTTTGGGCTCTTTGCTTTTACGCGCTACAATAACAACACACGTATTTATTGCCTGAGAGAGAACGGCCCTTGGCCTTCCCTTCCTTTCTATACTTAAAGGCTGCACGCTGCTGACAAAAAAATCAGATTGACGATATGCTCTGATGATTGCTTCCCATCCATTAACGGAGCTATGAGAATAGATAAAGGAAAATATGCCATTATTTTTTAATACTCTTGCAGCTTCTGAAAAAGCCATGTTTAGTTGTTTGCAATATTCTTCATGTGCAGATTGATTTTCTTTAACCCTTCGGGAAGAAGCTACCAGTTCGTAATTATAATCCGTAATGTTTTCGGAAAAAAGTTCAGGTTCGATTTTCTGGAGCAGGGGCTTTTTCCATGCGTAGAAAAAGTCAGCTAGAATCGAATAATAAATATTATCATAATAAGGAGGATCTGTAACAATTGCATCAAAGAAGTGATCGGGGTAAGGCAGGTCCTGAGCATGAGCATGTTTTATAGTAATGGTTCCCTGGCTGTTCTCAAAAGAACGAACTCCTTTGATGATTCGATTTAATTTATCCCATAAATTGGCTGGCCCTTTCAGAACCTGATCCGTTTCTGCGTAATCAAACAACATGGCAATCCCCGGTCCACAAAAGCCACGTCCCACCTGCTCATTTTGTGGTATCCACATGGATAAACGGCAGTTCCAGTCAACGACCTGGTCAATCAAACTGGAAAGTGCTCCGATTACAAACTTTGCCATAGGGATATCCTGCCTGGCCATATCGATATAGTGTGTGACAAGTTCATCAATCAAATATAGCAAAACCAGCCGTTGCCTTTTATTTAAGAAATCAGCGTGTGTTTTGACTCCATACAATGCCGGGTTTACAATTCCGGACCATACCGGGAGCTCAGACTTTGGCAATTCCATTTGCATTTTGTTTAAAAGCTGATCTTCTGCGGCCTTTATTTCAGATTCTGGGGGGATGGCTATATCCTGGTCTGCTTTTACAAAATCCTTTCCGGTTCCGGATTTGCTTTTGATCAGAGCCGTCATGACATCCTCACATTTCAGGATATTAATTTTTTCTATTAACTGATTACATTTTGGACAATGAAAAGTTCCGCTGTATTTTGTCCAGTGTGGGATAAAAGGTTCCTCTGTTTCTGACAAATCTTTTATCTGCAGGGATTCCATATCGTCGCCCGTATTCCATGATTGAATAAAGCCAATACGACGATGCTTCTTTTTTGATAACCAGGGCCTTTTGGATAAAATACTTCTGCATCCGCAGTGAGGACAGATGATACGATAAGTCCATACATATCCAAACACAGATTCATTTGTTCCTTTTCGAAGAGGATAAAGCCAGGATGTACGTGTCTTTAAATTGGTAAGAATTTCTGTTCCTACAGATTTGATGTTTTCCTGAGCGAATCCCAGATTTATATTATCAGCATATAACATATTACATTTTTGAATAAAAACCGAAAGCTGATTGGAATCAATAGAGTAAGAATCTATGCCCAGGCGTTTTGCCTCAAAGGGAATGGTTCCTCCCCCACCGAACATATCTAATAATTTAGGAGTAGACTCGTACTGCGAACACAGCATCTTTCGTGCTTCATTCACGGTAATATCATCGCAATTCATTGCCAGTTGTGCCATTGTAGCGATCGCATGATCGCTGGTATCCTTGCATAAGGACGAAAATACTAACGACCTCATGGCGCTGTGGGGTCGTCTTGCCCACCAGACATGGATAGTATGAGAGGTTTCTCCCCGGTGGTATCTTTCGTTATATCCGGCGATAGAAGATTCATAGTGAAGCATACCGGTATCTATCAGTCTTTCTTCTTTTTCAGAGACATCCCGAATGACAGGGCTTCGATAAATTTTTTTATTTTCTTCCATAGAATGTCTTTACCTCCAGTATCCTTCCATTGATCGATATTATTTTCCTCGAGTATAAATCTGCTCAGATCAGACGGACATTGACGGCAGATAATCTCGCTAACATTATATGTCTTAAAAGAATTTGGTTCAAGCCTTCTGAAAAAATGAAGATAAATTTTCCCTCAGGAGGAGAAAAAGCTGAAAAAGGATTCGCTGCCAGCATTGTATAATTCTGCCTTTCCCTGCTTATAATAGGAGTAAATCAGAAAGTACAGGCGGTTAGGATGAAAAGAGAACTTGTACGGTTCCGGAAAACAGACCGGGAGATTTATTATTATGATTCTGTGCAGCGGGCGGGGACCATGGCCTGCGCGCGAAAACTGCATGCACTGATCAGCGAAGTATTGAAAACAGAAAAGAAGCGGGGAGTTCTGATCCTGTGCATCGGGACGGACCGTTCTACGGGCGACAGCCTGGGACCGCTGATCGGCCATAAGCTGAAAAACCGTCCGGCAAGTCGTTTCCTGGTAATCGGTACGCTGGAGCGGCCGGTTCACGCGGTCAATCTGGAGCAGGCGCGGGACATGATCCGGGTATGTTATCCGGATTATGTGATCGTGGCGATCGATGCGTCGGTGGGAAGACAGAGTCATGTCGGCTGTGTGACAGTCGGTAAGGGCGCGCTGCGGCCGGGCCTCGGTGTCTGTAAAAATCTGAATGCGGTAGGAGATGTTTTTATCACAGGGATTGTGGGAGGGTATGGCAGCCGTGATCCACTGATGCTTCAGAGTGTCCGCCTTTCGATTGTGATGAAAATGGCCGATTATATTTGTGAAAGTGTGAGTCTTGTCGAACAGTTCTGGGAAAACAGGACACTGGTTTGACAGGATTTTCAATTCCGTTATGTTATGATTTCTGCGACAGGAAGTATCAGTCTATGAACATAACGGGGTGATCATATGGGAGAATTGTATGATCCGTATCCGAAACTGCCGAAAAATATCCGGCAGATCGGGGAGCGGGATTCGGTAATGAGATTATACATGGAGGATTATGTCAATACTTATTTGAAGCAGTTGTTTCCGACAGGAGGACAGGATCTGAGAGCGGGACTGCTTTTGGGAGAGACGCGGACAGAGGATGGGATGCCGTATCTTTTTGTGGATGGAGCGCTGGAGATCGAGGATGTTACAGAACCGGGCGAGAAAGTGGATATTACGGAAGCGGACTGGAGAAAGGCATATAAGATGATGGAACAGCTTTTTCCGCGGCGTGTGGTATTGGGATGGTTTTTGTGCGGCGTGCCGGGATGTGGCCTGAGTCCGTTAAATTACTGGAAGACACATAGCCGGTATTTTGCCGCGCGCAATCAGATCCTGTATTGTAACAGCAGCCTGGAGGGCGAGGAGGCGTTTTATACAGCATCCGGAGAAGGATTTTACCGGCTGCGGGGATACAGCATTTATTATGAACGAAATCAGTGCATGCAGGATTACATGGTTTCAAGAAAAGATGCCAGGCGTGTGGAATCCGGCATGCGGGATGTAGTAACTGAGGATTTCCGGCAAAGAATGGAGAGCCGCAGGCTGGAAGCCAGGAGGACATCGTCTCTGACAGGGGCGCTGGGAACTGCCTGCAGCGTACTGGCGGTGCTTGTACTTGCCGGTGGTGTGGTGTTATATAATAATTACGGAAGAATGAAAGAAATGGAGTCGGTGATTGCGTCTGCATTGCCTGAGGGCAGCGGATTTTCATGGGACAGGCTGGCTGTTGGAGAAAAAGAGGATGAGGATCATGTGGAAGTGGAAGAAATAGCAGGGGAGGTTTATCCGACTCAGGAAATTGCAATTGGTGGTGAGACAGAGCAGGGCGATGAGGCGTCACTCGCGGCCGGATTGTCCGGCAGTGAGGAGAATACAGAGAGTACAGAAGTATCGGATCAGGCTGCGGAGGCGGATGCAGAGATCAGAGAGGTCGCCGCGCAGACGCCGGTAGAAACCTATCTCGTGAAGACGGGAGAAACTTTATATGGGATTTGCCTGGAACGCTATCACAGCATCAACAGGATCGAAGAAATCTGCCGGCTGAATCAGATGGAGGATCCGGATCACATTATGGCGGGACAGGAGATTTTGCTGCCGGTACAGTAAGAAGAGAAAACATCCTGTGCGCATAAGGCGCCGGACAGTTCGTGCACAAAAGTTTTGACCCGGATAATAAAAAGGTGTATACTTAAAAAAGTATGAGCGGTCACGGGAGAACAAAAATACATGAGTGATATGAGCTCAATGAGCAGAGAAAATAAAAAGAGACAGCTTCGCAGCCGCGTGATCTCCTCCGAACAGGATGTGAGCCGGATGCCGTTTGCGCAGGCAGAGGAAGACAGCGAGGATATTGTGCGCCGTGCGCAGCGCAAAGTGACCAGAAGACGTCTGGTGATAGCAGGGATTGTGTTGCTGGTAATTCTGGCGGCTGTTCTGGCATGGAGATATTACAGGAAGAATTACCGGTATAGCAGTTATGAGACGTCATGGGAGATATCAGTGGAAGAAGGCAGTCTCGTAGGGTATGAACTGTTTGGGAGCAATGTGCTGAAGGTTACCAAGGACGGCGCTTCTTACATAGATTATCGGGGGCGGACCATCTGGGCGGAAAGCTATGAGATGAAATCGCCTGTGATTGCAGTAAACGGTGATTATGCCGCGATTGCCGATCTGCAGGGAAATAAGATCTGCATCTGTAATGTTGAGGGAAAACAGGGCGAGGCGACGACGATCCTCCCGATCAGTCATGTGGCAGTATCACAGACAGGAGTCGTGGCGGCAGTGCTGGAGGATTCGGCATCCAGCTATATTACCTTTTTTAAGAGGGATGGCATGTCTCTGGATATTACGGTAAAGACCAATATGGCGGGAGATGGTTATCCGCTGGATATCGCGCTCTCATCCGACGGTACGCAGCTGATGTGTTCTTATGTATATCTGTCAGGCGGAGAAATGAAAAACCGTGTTGTTTTCTATGATTTCTCCGAGGTCGGCAAGAATGTGCCAAATCGTCTTGTGGGAGGTTTTGACGATCCGTTTTCCGGGACAATGGTGCCGGAGGTAACCTATCTGTCTGGCGCTTACTCCTGTGCGTTTACCGGCAACGGCCCGGTATTCTTCTCGTCTGAGAACCTCGCCTCTCCGGAGTTAGTGAGGCAGATTGATATGAGTGAGGACGAGATCCGGAGTGTTTTTTATTCGGAGGATTATGTTGGAGTGGTGGTAACAAACCGGGGAAGCGAGTATCAGGAGCGGCTGGAGATCTATAAGGCAGATGGCAGTGTGGTTACAGACTGCGAATTTACTTATGATTATACCGGCGCGGATATTCAGGGGGACCAGATTATCCTTTATAATGAAAATTCATGTATGATTTATAATATGGCGGGTGTAGAAAAACTTTATGCGGAGTTTGACTTCCCGATTTCCAGAATCAGCCGGGGACGTTTCCCTGATACGCTGATTGTCACAGGACCACAGCTGATGAGGGAGATTAAATTGCGATAAAACATATCAAATATACCATTTACGAAGAAGGAGGAAACATGCGTGGGAACAAAATGTATTGGTGTGGATATTGGCGGTACCAGTGTCAAGCTGGGCCTGTTTGAGACGACAGGCGAGCTGTTGCATAAATGGGAGGTACCGACCCGCAGGGAGGAGGGAGGACGCTATATTCTTCCCGACGTCGCGGATTCGATTCTCAAAATACTGGAGGAACGCGGAATCACACAGGAAGAGGTAGCCGGAGCCGGCGTGGGCGTGCCGGGACCGGTGATGCCGGACGGTCATGTAGAAGTGTGTGTGAATCTGGGATGGAGAGACTGTAATCCGCAGAAGGAGCTGTCGGAACTTCTGGGCGGGATTCCGGTAAAAAGCGGAAATGATGCCAATGTGGCGGCGCTCGGTGAGATGTGGCAGGGCGGCGGCAAAGGCTTCGACGACATCATCATGGTGACACTGGGAACCGGTGTCGGCGGCGGTGTGATTATTGACCAGAAGATCATTGCCGGCAGGCATGGTCTGGGCGGTGAGATCGGCCATATCCATGTGCGTGACGATGAAAAGGAACACTGTAATTGCGGTGGTGTGGGTTGTCTGGAGCAGATCGCAAGCGCGACCGGAATCGCGCGGGAAGCCCGCAGAAAGATGGCAGCATCGGACGCCCCGTCTGCGATGAGACAGTATGGAGACGCTCTCACAGCCAAAGAAGTCTTTGACGAGGCGAAGAATGGTGATGGGATGGCGGAGGAAGTGGCTGAGATGGTTGGATATTATCTGGGGTTATGCCTGGCACAGCTGGCGATGACAGTAGACCCGGAGATGTTTGTCATTGGTGGCGGAGTATCCAAAGCAGGACAGTACCTGATTGATAAGATTGAGAAAAATTATAAAAAGCTCACTCCAATTTCGGAAAATAAAGGAAAGATCTGTCTTGCAACGCTGGGCAATGACGCGGGAATTTATGGAGCAGCGCGGCTGATGCTGGATTAAAAAACGGACATCTTTCATAGTAAATGAGGAGACCCCGGAGGACTTTCGTCCATCCGGGGCAATTATGAAAAATCTATGTGCAATATGTCGAAAATTTGGAGAAAACGGATTTGTTTTCTGGTTATTATTCTAGTTTGCATATGTGAATAAATTATGAACAAAAAACGAATAAATTGTAAATTATAGGAGAAAATGACCAAGAAAATAATTTCAAAAAAGGTTGATTTGTTCATAATGAATATCTTATGATAGAGATACCAACGAACAAAAGTATCAGGAGGAAAAGAAATGGCAAAGGATCAAGGCAGAGAGACGATTGTAATCGGTCATAAAAACCCCGATACCGATTCGATCTGTTCGGCAATCTGCTATGCAAATCTGAAGAAAAAGACAACCGGACAGGAGTACATACCGGGCAGAGCCGGCAAGGTCAGTGAAGAAACCCAGTTCGTGCTGGATTATTTTGGCGTGGAGGCGCCAAGACTGATCAAAAATGTAAAAACTGAGGTGAAGGATATTGAGATTCGAGAGACTCGCGGTGTAAACCGCAATATCTCGCTCAAAATGGCGTGGAATCTGATGCAGTACGCGAATGTGGTGACGCTTCCGGCGGTAGGACCCGGAAATGTGCTGGAGGGGCTGATCACGGTCGGTGATATTACAAGAACCTATATGAATATCTACGATAATGCGATATTGTCCAAGGCAAAAACGCAGTATTCCAATATTGTTCAAACACTGGACGGAGAACTGATCGTCGGTTTGGAGGAAGCGTATTTTGAACAGGGTAAGGTTCTGGTCGCGGCCGCCAACCCGGATATCATTGAGGCGACGATCGAGCCTCATGACCTGGTGATTATCGGCAATCGTTATGAGTCGCAGCTGTGTGCGATCGAGATGGAGGCGGACTGTATCATTATCACCGGTGGTGTGAAAGTGTCGCTGACAATCTGTAAGCTGGCACAGGAACGTGGCTGCACGGTGATCGCAACGCCTTATGACACGTTTATGACGGCGCGCCTGATCAATCAGAGCATGCCGATCAGTTATTTTATGAAAACAGAAAATCTGATCACCTTTAATGAGACCGATTATATCGATGACATCCGCGATGTGATGGCAAGCAGGCGCTTCCGTGATTTTCCGATCCTGGATGAGGATGGAAAATACAAGGGTATGATTTCGCGCCGTAATCTTCTGGGCGCGCATGGAAAGCAGATTATCCTGGTCGACCATAATGAGAAAAGCCAGGCGGTAGACGGACTGGAAAACGCGGAGATCATGGAGATCATCGACCATCACAAATTAGGAACGGTAGAGACGATTACGCCGGTCTTTTTCCGCAATCAGCCGCTGGGCTGCACGGGAACGATCATTTATCAGATGTATCAGGAGAAAGGTGTGGAGATTGACCGGGCAACAGCCGGACTTCTGTGCAGCGCAATTATTTCTGATACGCTGCTGTTCCGTTCGCCTACCTGTACGGAGACAGACCGCGAGGCGGCGCTGGCACTGGCAAAGATCGCAGGGATTGAGATGGAAACGTATGCCGGCGAGATGTTTGCGGCCGGAAGTAATCTGAAGAAAAAGACGGATGATGAGATCTTTTATCAGGATTTCAAACGTTTCAGCGCAGGCAAGGTTTCTTATGGCGTAAGTCAGGTCAGTTCGATGAACAAAGAAGAACTGACAGAATTAAAAGAGCGGCTGATGCCGTATCTGCTGAGGGCTTATGATGGGCTGGGACTCGATATGGTCTTTGTCATGCTGACCAATATTCTCACAGAGACGACAGAACTGCTTTGCGTGGGAAACGGAGCCGAGAAGCTGATCTATAAAGCTTATCATCAGGACGACATCGAACCGAAAGACAAAATGTCCGGTGTGGTAGAACTGCCCGGCGTCGTGTCGCGCAAGAAACAGCTGGTGCCGGCAATTATTATTGCGTGCGAAGGGTAATTGAAATCAAATCAATGAGAGGAATTATCATTTATGAATACAGATAAAAAAATATCCTGGAAGCCGGGCAATATGCTTTATCCCGTGCCGGTAGTTATGGTCAGTACCAAACGACCGGATGAAAAACCCAACATCATTACCATTGCCTGGGCAGGCACCGTCTGCTCCGATCCGGTGATGGTATCGATCTCGGTACGAAAGGAACGCTATTCTTATGACATTCTCAGAGAAACCGGTGAGTTTGTCATCAATCTGGTCAATAAGGACCTGGTATTTGCTACGGATTACTGCGGCGTGAAGTCAGGCAGGGACTGCGATAAATGGAGCGATATGCATCTTACCGAGCTGCCGTCGGCAAAGATTGCCGCGCCTGGTATCGCCGAGAGCCCGCTGAATCTGGAATGTAAAGTGACACAGGTGATCCCGCTTGGTTCCCACGATATGTTTCTGGCTGAAGTGGTGAACGTCACTGTGGATGGGCGGTATATGGATGAGAAAGGCGCGTTTCATTTAAACGATGCCGATCTGGTCGCGTATTCTCATGGAGAATATCATGAGCTGGGAGAATTGCTCGGGAAATTCGGATATTCGGTGAGAAAGAAGAAAGAATAATTTTCTTTTCAAAGGGACAAGAGACGATTATGCACAGAAATCGCAAAAAATCAAATATTACACTAATCGGTATGCCGGCCTGCGGGAAAAGCACGGTCGGCGTACTTTTGGCAAAAAGACTGGGTTACTCCTTTATCGATGTGGACATCGTGATCCAGGAACAGACCGGTAAGCTGCTGCGCGAAATCATCGCGGATGTCGGAACGGAAGGATTTCTCGAGACCGAAAACCAGATCAACGCACAGATCTTTGCCCGGCGTGCAGTGATCGCTCCGGGCGGAAGCGTCGTTTACGGAGAAGCCGCGATGACACATCTGCGCGAGATCAGCACAGTTGTATATCTGAAGCTGTCTTTTGAAGAGGTAGAAAAGAGACTTGGAGACCTGACCGACCGCGGCGTAGCCTTTGGTGAGGGGATGTCGCTTCGCGAGATCTACGAAGAACGCATACCCCTCTATGAGAAATACGCAGATATCACGATAGAAGGAGACAAAAAATCTCCCGGACAGGTGGTAGATGAACTCCGCCGGTTATTTGAGAAGAGGGGATAATAGTCCATGAGAGGGAAACATATCTGTAGAGGACATTCTTCACGTCGGCACTTAGTGAGCCGGATGGTCTTCCGGCGAACTTATGCCGTAGTATCCATATGACGTGCCGGTGACACGTCATATGGAGTACCGCTACGTGAAGACCTAAGTGCGAACGGTCCTCGGAAGATATGTTTCCCTCTCATGGACGGATGGTAGCCGATTTGATAAAGAAGCCGGTTATTCTCATAACATCTGCATATAATCTAGCAGCTCCTCCAGCAGATTCATTGCGGTCACTGCGATCACCACGAGGAGGATCAGCCCCGCTACCAGAAAGACCAGCTTATAAAAGAGATAGGCGCGTGCAAAATTGCGCCGGTCTCTCTTTTTTTTGCTGAATGCCAGATAGAAAAGATAGATCCAGCCAATGATGGGGATATTCATACACATAAAGGTAAGAAACCACGCGCTGACCCTGTCCGGCTTCTCAGACGCCGCTTTGGCCGGTTCTATATCCACCGGCGCTGACGCAGCCTGCGTGGAAGCATCACCCGTGTTTTCCGCAACGGCAGAAGAAAGCTGCTCGATATGCGGCAGAGCCGCGGTTTCATCATCCGCGATCTGTTCGATCGCGAGTTTCAGGTTTTCTGTTTCAATATCCTGATTTTTTTCATTTCCCATGCGGCTAATCCTCCCCTCTTGTTACAGCTCCCGAAGTAGGAGCCGCTGCGGTACTCTCGGTGGGAAGCGCGGACGAAGAGGGAGTTATGACGCTGCCTCCCGGTCCGGTTACCGGTCCGGAATCCGTAGAACTGTTTTCGTCAGAGCTTTCTGTGGCCCATTTCCGTTTCTCACTTTCCAGTGTCGATTCGAGCTTTGATTTTTCATTTGAGAGCTGTTTTTCAGCGGCAGCCTGAGATTCGGCTTCTGCCTCTGCTGCCGCTTCCTGGGCAGCTTCCCACTCATCCTCCGTAGGAAGAGTAGCGATCCGTGTGATTGCTGCCTGCAGGCGTTCCCGATAAGAGGCGGATTCTGTGTAGGAGTCAACCAGAGGAAGCTTATCGATCGCGGTCTGAACCAGATCCTCCGCATCCGGAGATTGATATTCCAGTGCCTCTACATCACGGAGCGCTGAGAGAAATTCATTTTTGCGGGTCTGGATCTCCAGTTCTTCCCGGCGTTTGACGGCCTGTTCCTCCGCTTCTTTCTGTGCTTTGGCATCGTCCCGGGCCTTCTGTGCCTCATATAACTCGATGGTCTGTTTCATCTCATTGATGATGACCTGGAATCCTTCGTATTTGTCTTCGGTGCGGGCAAGCAGTTCGCCGCGCAGATCACCTTCGTCCATCAGGGAAAGAGCATTGATAATAGTCTGGTATTGTTCTTGTACCCAGTAAACATCCTCGACCGTAGTGATAACGCGTTTTTCAAAGGCATCGACAGCAGTTGTGGCAATGTCTTCGAGACGCTGTTGCTCCTTGTCGTGGAGCGTCTGCCGGGCGCGGAGCTCGCCGGTAGTGCTGACCAGATCGGTGATGCCGGTCGTCTCGTCGGTCTGCAATTCGACTGTGGATGGCTGCTCCCAGTCCCAGGGTTCGAGTCCTTCGTGAATCTGGTCCATAACGCGCTTCCAGATCTTTCCGGCATAGGTACTGCCGTAGATACCGGGCATCGCGCGGGGGGTATCATAGCCGACCCAGACAGCAGTGGTATAGTAGCGGGTATAGCCGCAGAACCAGGTGTCCTTGCTGCTGTTGGTGGTGCCGGTTTTGCCGGCTGCCGGCATGTCGTTTGCCAGAGCGAGACCGTATCCGGTGGC
This sequence comes from Clostridiales bacterium, assembly GCA_021204025.1. Classification (GTDB taxonomy): domain Bacteria; phylum Bacillota; class Clostridia; order Lachnospirales; family Lachnospiraceae; genus Brotaphodocola. The sequence goes on from JAJQAC010000012.1 coordinate 117,125, forward strand.
ATATTCTACGGTTAGGGTGCCTTTTAGAATATCTGTGACCATATAAGCGGAATCTTCGCGGTATACTTGTTTGGCAGTTGGCGTAAGATCCTTTGTGAGTTCGCCCTGCTGTTCGTGTCTGATTTCCAGAATACAGGTGCGGTCATTGTAGATGCCCATATTTGCCAGTGTGCTGTAGCCCTTGGCCATATCCACGACACGCAGACCGTTTGTGAAGCCGCCGATACTCAGCGCGGGGACGTCATTATCAACATAGGTGATCTTCTGAAACTGCATTTCGCCGAGATAGCTCAGGCCATAATTCACCCCGATGTCCTGAAGCACCTGCCAGGCAACGGTATTCAGGCTGCGGTTCAGTGCTTCCCGGATGGTAACGTTGCCGTAATAACTGCCGCCGCTGTTGGAGGGGCCGTCCTCCCATTTGTGATCGTCAACGATGCGTGCCGGGGAATATTCCCCGGTATCAAAAGCCGGGGTGTAGTCGAGCAGAGGTTTGATCGTGCTGCCTGGCTGACGCGCGCTCAGATAACCGCGGTTATAAACATCTTCCGTTCCCCTTCCGCCGACGATGGCGACGACATAATTCGTCTGGTTGTCCACGATGACGCCGGCGCCCTGAAGAGCGTACTTGCCGTTTTCCTGGAGCTCTGTGAAGGAGGAGAGTGCGTTGTCGAGCTGTTGCTGCATAACCTGCTGTAAGCCGGAATCCAGAGAGGTATAGATCTGATAGCCGCCGGCGCGCAGTTCATCGTTTTTCTCATTATAGAGATTCTGATATTCTTCCGTATAGGTTTCGTAATCTTTGCGGTCAGTAAAGGTATACCGGAACTCGAAATGATCCAGCTTCATCAGTTCAAGCGCGGCGCAATGGAGCGCATAACTGGTCTGATAGTTTTCATTCGTTCCTTCGCCCTCTTCCTGGACGATATTTAAGGGCTGGGATATGGCATAATCATATTCGGCCTGTGTTAAAAATCCGACTTCGAGCATACTGTACAGTACGTCGTTGCGCTTCTCAAGGCTCGCGTCCGGGTTGCGGACGGGGTCATAAGCGGACGGGCTGTTGCTTAAACCGACCAGAACCGCGGCCTCCCAGGAGGTGAGGTCGGAGGCGTCCTTGCCGAAATAATAGCGGCTGGCTGCCTGTACGCCGTAGCGGTGATTGCCGTAGAAATTGGTGTTACAGTAAAACTCCATGATATCGGCTTTGGAATATTTTTTTTCGACCTCCGGAGCCAGCAGAATCTCCGTGATTTTACGGGTAAAACTTTGTTCCTGGGTCAGATATGTATTTTTAATGACCTGCTGGGTGATGGTGCTGCCGCCCTGGGTGATCTCGCCGCGGTTTTTAATGAGGGCGAGTCCCGCACGGGCAGTTGCGATCCAGTCAACGCCGCTGTGACTCTTAAAACGCCGGTCCTCCTGAGCAATGTAGGCGTTCTGGATGTTGAGGCTGATCTGGCTGATCGGCACATATTCATAATGTCCGGCGTTGATGAGACCGATCTGGGTGCCATCCTTGTCATAAATTTCCGTATCTGAGAGCATACGGAAATCCTGACGGTCCATCTGTGCCAGTTTGTCGTAGGCGATCTCACGGCAGTAGTCCAGATCAGGCCGAACCTTTGCGTAGATCAGCAGAGCGGTGATGCAGCCGACAATCAGAAAAACGGTCAACAGCTGCAGGATCCCCTGCATCAGCCAGCCCAGGATGCCAAAGACAGTGATAAAAAATCCGGCGACTCCTTTCAGAAAACCGAGAAAAAATTTTTTCATGACAAACTCCCTTTGATATTGAAACTTGCATACCAGTATAGTATACCATTTTTGGAAGGGAGTTGAAAGAGAGGAATTGACTGAAAAAGCAATAAAAAAGAAAAAACATTGACTTTCTCTATAAAAAGAAGTAAAAGTAAGGAAAAGTCAGAATGTATAAATAAAAGGATGGAAGACAGATGTATCAGATTGATTTTAAGAAAGCGCAGAGAGTCCATTTTATCGGTATTGGCGGGATCAGCATGAGTGGTCTTGCCAGGATCCTGCTTCGCGAGGGGTTTACCGTGAGCGGCTCGGATGCGCATAAAAGCGGACTGACGGATCAGCTTGAGAAGGATGGGGCGTCAGTGATAGAGGGGCAGCGCGCGGAAAATATAACAGACGGGATTGATATTGTGGTTTATACCGCGGCGATCCATCCGGACAATCCGGAGTATGCCGAGGCGGTGCGCAGAGGGCTGCCGATGTTATCGCGGGCAGAGTTGCTGGGTCAGATGATGAGAAATTACGGTCAGTCGCTGGCAGTCGCAGGGACACACGGCAAGACGACGACGACATCGATGGTGACGGAGATCCTTCTGGCTGCAGACAGGGATCCGACGGTTTCTGTGGGAGGGATTCTTCCGTCGATCGGAGGAAATATCCGCGTGGGCGGTTCTGAGCTTTTTGTGGCGGAAGCGTGTGAATATACCAACAGCTTCCTGTCGTTTTATCCAACGGTGGAGATTATTCTGAATATCGAGGCGGATCATCTGGATTTCTTTAAGGATATTGAGGATATCCGGCATTCGTTCCGGCTGTTTGCGCAGCGGTTGCCCGGGGAGGGGCTGCTGATTATCAGCAGTGATATCCGCGATTACCAGGAGATCACGGAAGGACTTTCCTGCCGGATCGTGACGGTCGGCAGAGCTGCTGACAGTGATTACAGCGCTGCGGATATCACATATGACGAAGTGGCATGCGCGTCATTTACTGTGTTAAAAAAGGGAAAACCATCCGGGAGGATTACGCTGGGTGTGCCGGGAGAGCATAATGTCTATAACGCGCTCGCGGCAATTGCCGCAGGTGAGGAGCTGGGGGCTTCGTGGGAAACAGTGAGCAGGGGACTGGCCGGTTTCCGGGGAACAGAACGTCGCTTTGAAAAAAAAGGTGAGATCGGCGGCGTGACGATTATTGATGATTACGCACATCATCCGCAGGAGATCAGGGCGACACTTTCAGCGGCGAAAAATTATCCGCACAGCAGGTTATGGTGCGTGTTCCAGCCGCATACCTACAGCCGGACAAAGGCTTTGCTGGATGAGTTCGCCGAAGCGCTGAGTGCGGCGGATGAGGTGATCCTGGCGGATATTTATCCGGCGCGGGAGACGGATACGCTGGGCGTCAGTTCGCGGGATATTGCGGAGAGAATCGAGAAACTGGGGACAAGAGCACATTATTTTGAAACGTTTGACGATATTGAAACATTTATTTTAAAAAATTGTATCCACGGCGATTTGTTGATAACTATGGGAGCCGGAGATATAGGAAAAGTGGGAGAAAGGCTGCTGGGACAGTAACTTATCCACATAATCCACAAAGTTTTTCGCAATCTGAGACGGAAAACTTTGTGGATTTTTTTCTCTGGCGAAATATGTCGGTAAGAGTGTCGAAATCCGGTGTTTTATCAGTACTTTTGATAAGATTCTGGCATTGCTTCGGGAGACTGATGAGAGAAAAATCCACTTTATCCACATTTTCCACAACAGAGAGTGTGGATAACTCGAAGTATTTTCTTTTGTGAAAGATTATGTTAGAATAAAACGAAGTAAAGAGGGTGGTATGATGGAATTGATCAGTTGTCTGGAAGCAGACGTAACGATGGTGGCAAATGAATTTGTAGACAGACATATGGCTCAGGCAAACGGAGAGTATGTAAAAGTTTATCTGTATATCCTGAGACATCGTCAGGAAGATCTGGATGTTGACCGGATCGCGGAAGCGCTGAATCACACGGACGCGGATGTCCGGCGCGCGCTGGCTTACTGGGAAAAAGCGGGAGTCCTGAGCGTACGGAAAAAAGCGCCGGAGACGCCGGAAGCGGCAAAGGGAGGAGCCACGAAGCAGCGACGACCGGCATACAGTCCGGAACAGATCGAGCATCTGGGCAGGGATGAGGATTTTACACAGCTTCTTTATATTGCTCAGAAATATATGAATAAAATTTTTTCACAGAGGGATGTGGAGGTCTTTGCGTACCTCTATGACGGGCTGGGAATGAACGCGGAGCTTTTGGAATATTTGGTGGAATATTGCGCCCAGAGTCGACATACATCGCTGCGTTATATTGAGACCGTCGCGCTTAACTGGAAGGAAAAGGGATTTACAACAGTAGAGGAAGCGCGGGCTTACGCGGAGTCATTTCAGAAAAATACCTTCTGTGTCATGAAAGCATTTGGTCTGACGGACCGCAGACCCGGAGAGCAGGAAAAAGAGATGATCGATCGCTGGTTTCATTCCTATGGATTCAGCAGGGATCTGGTGGTCGAGGCCTGTAACCGTTCCATGAAAGCGACACATTCTCCGAGTTTTCAATATGCGGAAAAGGTTCTGGCGGCATGGAAGGAGGCCGGTGTACGATCCATGCGGGATGTAACGGCACTGGATGAAAACCATCAGAAAAAGACGGCGAGGACCGCAGCGCCCAGGGCACAGAAAAAGCCGGCAAACCAGTTTCATAACTTTGAGCAGCGGGATACGGATTATGATACGATGGTAATGGAGCAGATCCGTTCCCGGATGCAGACATAAGCGGTTAAGAAGCGGATTGCGGATCAGGGAGGGTAAGAAAAGGCGATGGCACTGACAAATGCACAATATCAGACGATTATGCGTGGGTATGAGGAGCAGCAACTGCAAAACCGCCGTGAACAGATGAAGCGGGTGGAAGAGGTTTATGAAAAACTGCCCCAGATCCGGGAGATGGATGCTCAGACCGGCTCGCGGGCAGCGGCATGCGCCCGAAAGATGCTGGAGGGAGACGGGGAGGCGAGAAAACGTCTGCGTGAGACGATGGCAGATCTGCGTGCCAGAAAGGAAGCGCTTCTTGCAGGAGCGGGCTTTCCGACTGATTACATGGAACCGCGGTACCGCTGCGCGGAGTGCCGGGATACGGGGTTTGTCAATGGGAAGCGCTGCCGTTGTTTTGAAAAGGCCCGGATGGAAATCCTGTATGATCAGTCTAATCTGCGAAGGATCCTGGAAAAGGAAAATTTTTCGGCGTTTACAGATCGCTATTATGATGATACCAGGATCGTGCCGGGGCTCGATGTGACGGAACGGGCTTACATGCTCTGGGCGGTTGGGCAGTGCCGGGATTTTGCGCGTGAGTTTCCCGAAAAGAGTCGCAATATGCTCTTTACAGGAGGAACCGGGGTCGGTAAGACCTTTCTTACGAACTGTATCGCAAAGGAACTGATGGATCGGTATGTTTCGGTAATCTATCTGGTGTCCCAGGATTTTTTTGAAATCCTTTCAAAATACCGGTTTAACCGCGAGGAGCAGGAAGGGACGGAAGAAGCGTACCGCTATATCCTGGACTGTGATATGCTGATGATCGATGATCTTGGTACCGAGATGAATAACACGTTTGTATCATCTCAGCTTTTTTACTGTATAAATGAGCGGATTGAAAGGGAGAAGGGAACCATCATTTCCACCAATCTGTCGATGGCGGGACTGAGGGACCGGTATTCCGATCGTGTGACTTCGCGGATTATGAGTAATTACCGGCTGATGCCGCTCTATGGATCAGATATTCGCCTGAAAAAGAACCGATAGGCGTATTTCAGCTTGACTTTGCGGGAAGACGATGATATAAAGAAGTCGTAATCCGTTTTAAAGAGAATTTAACAATTGGATAAAGTACATAAACGGATGAGTGTAATCCGCGCGAAAATAATATCTGGAGGACTGCCATGATTTACGAAGAGAAGACGATCGAAACCATTCCTGTAGGACCGTTGGGACTGATTCCTTTAAAGAGCTGCACGACGCTGGGAGCAAAGGTAAACGACTGGCTGGTAGAGTGGCGAAAGGAGCGCGAGAGTGAACACAAGTCCACCATTGCTTTTGCCGGTTATCAGAGGGATTCTTATATTATTGATTCGAGAACTCCGAGATTTGGGTCTGGTGAAGGTAAGGGTGAGATTGAAGAATCCGTACGTGGCGACGATCTGTATTTTATGGTTGATGTGTGTAATTACAGCCTGACGTATTCGTTATTTGGTCATGTGAATCACATGTCCCCGGATGATCATTTTCAGGATCTGAAACGTCTGATCGCGGCGGCGACTAAGGCACGCCGGATCAATGTGATTATGCCGTTTCTGTATGAGAGCAGGCAGCACAGACGTACCAAGAGGGAATCTCTGGACTGCGCGATGGCGCTGAGAGAACTGATGGATATGGGCGTGGAGAATATCATTACATTCGACGCGCACGATCCGCGGGTGCAGAACGCGATTCCGCTGAAGGGCTTCGAAAGTGTGCAGCCGGTCTATCAGTTTATCAAATACCTGTTAAAAACCGAGACGGAACTGCAGATTGACGCAGATCATATGATGGTGATCAGTCCGGACGAAGGCGGTATGAGCCGCGCGGTATATTTTGCCAATGTCCTGGGACTCGATATGGGTATGTTCTATAAGCGCCGCGATTATACGAAGATTGTAAACGGCAGAAATCCGATTGTAGCACATGAGTTCCTGGGGAGTAACGTCGAGGGGAAGGATGTCCTGATCATCGACGATATGATTTCATCAGGCGAGAGTATGCTGGATGTCGCAAAGGAACTGAAGCGCAGAAAAGCGAGAAAGGTCTTTGTGTGCGTGACTTTCGGCCTGTTTACGAATGGACTCGCCAAGTTTGACGAATACTATGAAAACGGCCTGATTGACCGGATACTGACAACGAACCTGGTTTACCAGACGCCGGAGCTCTTGTCCAGACCGTATTATATTGATGTGGATCTGAGTAAATATATCGCACTGATTATTGACAATCTGAATCATGACGCTTCGCTGAGCGATCTGCTCGACCCGACGAAGCGCATTAACCGTCTGGTAGAGCGATATCGGAAAGAACAAAGGGAGCGTGTATGAGTGGAGATTTGAAAAAAGAAGCAAAATCCACAAAGGACGACGGGTGGAAGGTACCGGAAGAAGAACCGTCCGGATGGAAGAAAGAAGTCATCGAGTGGCTGAAGATCATCCTCTCAGCGGTCGCAATCGCTTTTGTGCTGAATACCTTTATCATAGCAAACAGCCGAGTGCTGACCGGTTCCATGGAAAATACGATCATGGCCGGTGACAGGGTGATCGGTTCAAGGCTGAGCTACCATTTTGAAGATCCGCAGCGGGGAGATATCGTAATTTTCCGTTTCCCGGACAATGAATCGATTTATTACGTCAAACGGATTATCGGGCTTCCGGGCGAGACTGTCGATATCGTGGATGGCCAGGTATATTTAAACGGATCATCAGAGCCGCTGGAGGAAACGTATATCTGGGAACCGATGATACCGGAGGATGCGATGCATTTCGAGATACCGGAGGATTCGTATCTGATGCTGGGGGATAACCGGAATTATTCGATGGATGCCAGACGCTGGAACAATACGTACGTGAAGCGGGAAAAGATCATCGCAAAAGTGATCCTGCGATATTTCCCGAATCCCGGACTGCTGAAATAAAAACACGACAGGACGCCATTCTCTTTTGGGAGAGTGGCGTTTTTTTATCTTACAGGAAAGTTCGTCCTGTAAGATAAAAAGCCCTCCGGGCGGGATGCGCACTCGCGTGTAGGGAATTATGTCGCTGAAGCGACCGCGTCTACGCTCCGCTTCGGTCGTTGCTAATCGAGTGCCACTGGCACTCAGCAACGGCGCGAGAATGCGCCAAGGCGCATTCTTTGTTCTGAAAATCTGATGTATTATTAAATGGTGCCAATAAAGTAGTACCTGAGAGAAAAGAATATCCGTAGAGGACATTTTTTACGTCGGCACTTAGTGAGCCGGATGGTCTTCCGGCGAACTTAGTACCGCTACGTGAAAAGCTAAGCGAGAGCGGTCCTCGGAGGATATTCTTTTCTCTCAGGTACGGATGGTTCACCTAAAATCTTTTTCAAGCTACGTCGGCTATTTCACCGCCGCCTGAAAATATTTCTTATATTCTTCGCTGAAGAGCTGCCCGCCCAGCCTGCGGACACCGCCATACAGATGAGAGGACATCAGTTCTTCGATACCGTTTTCACATTTATCATCGATCAGGCGCAGCATTTCCCTGTGATTTTCCATGACTTCGGAGACATTTTGAGTTCCGACGATATCCAGACGGATGAACCGGGAGTAATCGGCGTGCGGGGCGGTCAGCAGATCCCAGAGATAAGATTTGCTGCAGGTGTCAAACCAGACCTGATGCATCTGGAGATCACGCTTTAGAAAATCATTGCCGTCGAAGTCTTCTGCCGGATATTCCTGTTTCGCGATTTCTTCCATACGCTGGTATTGGTAGTGGACGCGCGCGATGTCCGTTGGTGTCGCGATGCGGATAAAATCTCTCAGCACCATGGTCTCCACCGCTACCCGCTGATAGATCATCTGAGTGACGATATCCAGGTCAATGGGGGTTACGATTGTTCCCTGATGAGGAATAATGGTAACAAAACGTTTCTGCTGCAATCGCTGGAGGACGCTTCGGACAGGGGTGCGCGATACATGAAAACGGTCGCATAATTTATTTTCACTTAAAATTTCTCCCGGAGGGATTCTGAGAGAAACGATCTCGTCCTCAAGAATCTGGTAAATCTGATGATTTGACATAATTTCAGTCATGGGTAACCTCACGTTTTCAATCGATCAACATAAATTAATATTATTATAACTTGTATACAAGACGAATTCAATTCGTCCAGAAAGGAAAATAATTTTTTTCGCAAATTGATAGAAACTGTGTCGGTTTCACGTAAACCGAGGGAAGAAATGGCCGGACTTCTTGTTAAAAATCACAAAAATATTGAGAAATAAATTCATTTTAATCGTGCAGATTGAATTTGCACTTGCATTTCTATTATGAGCATGGTAGAATGAGGTGGAGGTTATATACAAGCTCGAAAATGGTATCGGAGAAAGCTCCGGCCAAATATATTAAAGGAGGACAAGGATTCTTATGAAGAAAACATTGGCAATGGTATTGGCGATGGTTATGGCAGCGAGCCTGACAGCCTGCTCGGGCGGCGGCAGCACGGCGTCGACGACAGCGGCTGCGGCGCAGACGACGGCGGCTGCAGAGACTGAGGCTGCGGCTGCAGAGACGGAAGCGGTGGCGGAAGGGGAAGATGCTTACGCGGATCTTGGTGACTTTACGATGATCGTAGGGCATGCGCAGCCGGAAGGAAATCCGCGTTATGTCTCGATGGAGCAGTTTGCTGCGGATGTCGCGGAAAAGACGAACGGTCATGTGACAGTTGAAGTTTTCGGCAACGGTCAGCTGGGTACGGAGAAAGAGATGCTGGAGCAGGTGGTACAGGGTACCGTACAGGGTATGAGAGGCGGCCAGTTCGACTTCAGTCCGCGTCTGCTGATGTTCACACTCCCGTTCCTTGCGCAGAACCGTGCGCAGGTTACCGCTTTGTTACAGAGTGATCTTGCCAAGAAGGTATGCGCGGAGGCAGAAGAAGAAACCGGTACGGTTATTATCAACCTGTGTGACGCGGGAGGCTGGCGTCAGTTCTCCAACAGCAAACACGCGATCACCAAACCGGAGGATCTGCAGGGCTTAAAGATGCGTACCAACGGTATGGATACGATCGACAAGACATTTATCGCGCTTGGCGCGACGACAACCACCATTCCTTACGCGGATCTGTACATGGGCTTAAAGACCGGTGTCGCAGATGGTCAGGAAAATCCGTGGGTAAACGTAGAAGGCATGAAGTTCTATGAGGTACAGCAGTATTTCACGGAAGTCAATTATCAGTTCCATCCGGATCCATTCTATATCAACGCGGAGTGGTGGAACGGACTTCCGCAGGAGTATCGCGATATTATCTCTGAGTGCGCGACAGCGATGGGCGAGTACAATGACCAGCTGATTGATGAGAACCAGGAAGCTGCGAAGCAGGTAGTAATCGACGCGGGATGCGAGGTTTATGTGCCGACAGAAGAAGAACTGCAGGCATTTAAGGATGCGGTTCAGGTCGTTTATGACCAGTGCGTAGAGCAGGGAATCCTTACAGCGGATGAGCTGCAGGAGATGCTGGATATCGTGGCAAACGCAAATTAAGAGAATCGATTCAGAAAAGCGAAAATTTTGCATGAGGCAGGAGGATGCCGGTGGCGTCCTCCTTTTTCCATAACAGAAGAGGTGATTCCGGAGAATATGGTTCGGGATTGCCCCGGTACAAAGGGGGTTGGTTCATATCGACGCGCTGAAGAAAGCAGGAAAAATGCTTTTTGCTGTTTATTTTGGGATTGGTGTGGCAGCCATGGGGGTATTGGCTGTCCTGGTAATTTTTTCCGTAATAGCCCGTTATTTCTTCTCTCTGAGCTGGAAACAGCTTTCGGAGTTTAATGTCACATTATTCGCCTTTACGACATTTTGGGGCATGGGGATTAATGTGCTGAAGAATGAACATGTAATTATTGATATTTTTTATGACAATGTGAAGCCGTCCATCAAACGTTGGCTGACGGTTCTGGACTATATTTTTGTTCTGATCGTTGATCTGGTATTTACTTATCAGGGTGTGAATTACGTCAAGATGGCAGGAAAGCAGATCAGCCAGGGCATGGAGATCCCGATGAAGTATATGTATGGCATCATGCCGGTGTGCGGCGTGATCTGCGCGGTCTGTGTTGTGATTAAGATCGCGGAGTTTATGACAGCGGATCTTTCGTATTTTGCGCCGAAAAATCAGGTGCTGACCAGGGATTCAGCCGAATAAGAGAGGAGAGTGACAGATACCTATGGCAATGATAATTCTTTTAGTATTGTTGGTTTTCTTTGCAGTTCTGGGTGTGCCGCTTGCCTTTGCGATCGGCGCTTCCTGTGTGACGTATATCGTTACGAACGCACCTACGTTTTTATCCATGGTTCCGCAGCGGATCTGGAACGGCGTGTACAGTGAACTGATGATCGCGATGCCGCTGTTCATGCTGGCCGGCGAGCTGATGAATACCGGCGGTATTACCAAGCGGATCATCAATTTCTGTCTGCAGATTTTAAAGCCGTTTCACGGTGGCCTGGGAGAGGTAAATATCGTTGCGTCCATGATTTTCGGAGGCATCTCCGGTTCTTCAGTAGCGGATACCTCGGCGCTGGGGAGTATCCTGATCCCCGCGATGGAGGATCTGGGATATCCTCCGGACGCTTCCGCGGGCATTACGGTTGCGTCTTCGACGATGGGAATGATCATTCCTCCGTCCACACCGATGATCGTCTACTCGATGATCTCCGGTGCGTCAGTGGGCGCGCTCTTTATGGCAGGCGCGGTGCCGGGCATCCTGATCGGCGTCACACAGTTGATCGTTGTGTATTGCATCAGCCACAGGAAAGGCTGGCATCCGGAACCGACTCCGTTTGTATTCTCTGAGTTCAGCAGCGCGATCCTTTCCGGTATCCCGGCGCTTCTGATGCCGGTATTCATTATTGTATGCGTATCCTTCGGTATCTGCACGGCGTCAGAGAGTGCGGGAGTTGCTGTGCTTTATTCGCTGCTTGTCGGTTTCTTCCTTTACCGGGAACTGACCTGGAAGGCGGTAATCGAAGCTCTGAAAAAGACGCTGATCTCATCGTCGTCGATTATGATTATCATTGGTTTTACCACGATCTTTACCTGGATTTTGACGATGCAGAAAGTGCCGCAGACGGTTGCAGCGTTCTTTACCGCTCTGAATATGCCCGCCTGGGGGATTGCTCTGGTATTTGACGTCCTGATCCTGATGATCGGTACCTTTATCGATGTAAGCCCGGCAATCCTTCTGCTGACGCCGATTATGCTGCCGGTTATGCAGTCCTATGGATTTTCCGCACTGCAGTTCGGCGCGATGATGATCACCGGACTGGCGATCGGCCTGGTAACGCCGCCGGTCGGTATGTGCTTAAATGCCTGCAACAAGATCAACCGGATGCCGGTTGTCGATATCTTCAAAGGCGCGCTTCCCTATCTGATCTGCAATATCTGTGTACTGATCGCGATCAGCCTGTGGCAACCGCTGACTACCTGGCTGCCGCTGGCGCTGGGATACAGCCTGTAAGAGCAGGACATCAAGTCTGCGCGCTATCCGACGACATGAGCCGGACGCCATTCTCTTTTGGGAGAGTGGCGTTTTTTTCACCTTTTTTACGATCTGCAAATTGCATTAGAAAAAACATTATGTTATAGTATTTGTAAATCTACGGTCATGGGGACGGAGATTGGAAACAAAATGAGATCAAAGAGAGGAAAAGGTTCTATGCAGGATACAACGTTAGTAGTTATGGCAGCAGGGATCGGAAGCCGCTATGGGAATGGGATCAAGCAGCTGGAGCCGGTGGGACCGGGCGGTAAGAGGCTGATTGATTATTCGATCCACGACGCGCTGGAAGCAGGATTTAATAAGGTTGTATTTATTATCCGGAAAGACCTGGAGAAAGATTTTCGCGAAGCAGTCGGAGACCGGGTGGCGAAGCTGGTTAAAGTTGAATATGCATTTCAGGAGATTGATAAGCTGCCTGAAGGATACACGGTGCCGGAAGGGAGAAAGAAACCATGGGGGACAGGTCAGGCGGTTATGATGGTAAAAGATCTGGTAAAGGAACCGTTTGTTGTGATCAATGCGGATGATTTTTATGGAAAAGAAGGTTTCCGCAAGGTTCACGAATATATGGTAAACGAGATGAACATGGACGCGGATACGTATGATATGTGTATGGCCGGATTTATTCTGGACAATATACTGAGTGAATATGGGACGGTGACCCGGGGAGTCTGCCAGTTAAATGAAGATGGTACGCTTAAGACAGTAAGAGAAACCTACGGAATTCGAAAAGAAGGAAGCGGCGTTGTGGGCATGGATAAGAATGGCAGCCCGGTTCCTGTGAGCAGCGATCAGGTGGTTTCTATGAATATGTGGGGACTGCCGCCGGGATTTCTGGACAGGCTGGAGGCAGGCTTCATAAAGTTCCTGGACAGACTGGAAAGTGGGGATATCAAGAGCGAATATCTGTTGCCGACGATTATAGACCAGATGATCCAGCGGGGAATCGGCACGGTAAAGGTGCTGGAGACTCATGATAAATGGTTTGGCGTTACGTATCAGGAGGACAAGGAGGCTGTCGTGGCATCGATTCGTGCGCTGGTTGACGCGGGTGTGTACAAGGAGAATCTCTATGACTAAAATGATTTCCTGGAATGTGAACGGTCTGCGTGCGTGTACAGGCAAGGGCTTTCCGGAGTTTTTTGCCGCTGCGGACGCGGATATCTTCTGTCTGCAGGAGACGAAACTGCAGGAGGGACAGATCGATCTGAAACTGCCGGGATATTATCAGTACTGGAATTATGCTGAGAAGAAGGGGTATTCAGGAACGGCTCTTTTTACCAAAAAGGAGTCGCTCTCCGTCACTTATGGGATGGGAATTGAGGAACATGACCGCGAGGGGCGGGTAATTACAGCGGAATATCCGGACTATTATGTATTGACGTGTTATACGCCAAATTCGCAGAATGACCTGGCGAGATTGTCCTACCGGATGACCTGGGAGGATGCATGGCGCGCGTATCTGAAGAAACTGGAAGAGAAAAAACCGGTGATATTCTGTGGAGACCTGAATGTCGCGCATACAGAGATCGATTTGAAGAATCCTAAGACAAACCGGCATAACGCAGGCTTTACGGATGAAGAGCGGGGGAAATTTACAGAACTTCTGGCAGCCGGATTTGTGGATACGTGGCGCTATTTTTATCCGGATACCACGGGAGTTTATTCCTGGTGGTCATATCGTTTCCGGGCGAGGGAGAAGAACGCAGGATGGCGTATTGATTATTTCTGTGTTTCTGAGAGTTTAAAGGATAGACTGGCCGGGGCGTCGATTCATACGGATATCCAGGGTTCGGATCATTGTCCGGTGGAACTGTTACTAAAGGATGCACAATAACGATAAAAAGAAGTATTTTATGGAGAGGGGGAAAGCAATGGCGCAGTATGAGATTGACGAGAAAGACCGGATGATTTATCCGATGGGACTTACCCGGTTCAAAGGGGGGATTCATGTATCTGTGGAAGCGGATGCGAAGGAATGCAGCCTGCTGCTGTATCCGGGAGGAAATGACAAAAGCGGAGAGACAGAGCCTGTAAGGATCCCGTTTCCGGCTCATCTGCGCATGGGAAATGTCTGGCAGATGACAGTCCGCGGGACCGGACTGGATCGTTTTCGCTATGCACTGGAAGCAGATGAGAGAATTTTTGCAGATCCCTGTGGAAAGAGCTTTACCGGTCATGAAAAATGGGGAGATCTGGCAGGAGCCGTTATGCCGGTACAGACCCCGATCCGGGAAAAATCATTCGACTGGGAAGGAGATCAGCCTTTGCGGATTCCTTATGAAGACAGTATCGTATACCGGGCGCATGTGCGCGGATTTACGAAGCACGCATCATCGATGGTGCAGGGAAAAGGAACCTTCCGCGGTATCGTGGAAAAGATCCCTTATCTGAAGGAACTGGGGATCACAACGCTGGAACTCATGCCTGTAGCCGAGTTTTCGGAGGTTATGATGCCTAAGCATGGGACGGAAAATCCCTATGGCGAGCCGGAACCGACGGGAGTGCTGAACTATTGGGGATATTGTGAGGCATTTGCGTTCGCCCCGAAGGCGTCGTATGCCGGCGTAAAGAATGACCCGGTCTATGAATTTAAGAAGCTGGTAAAGGCGCTTCATCAGGCAGGAATCGAGCTTGTAATCGAAATGTTTTTTACCGGGGAGGAACCGGCATCTTATGTGCTGGAGGCAGTCCGTTACTGGGTGAATGAATATCACATTGACGGAGTACATCTGATCGGTCAGGCGCCGCAGGGTCTGCTCGCGCAGGATCCCTATCTGACGGATATCAAGATCTGGGCGTCGCACTGGGGAGAGGAGGATATCCGTCGGCAGACAAAGAAACGTCTGGGCGTATATAGTGAGGGCTATCGGGACGACATCCGGCGTGCGTTAAAGGGGGATGAGGACCGGATGCGCGCCTTTGCCGATCAGATTAAAGCGAATCCGCCGGGATGCGCGAAGTTAAATTTCGTTACAGGGTCAAACGGATTTACACTGATGGATATGGTCTCGTATGAGCAGAAACATAATGAAGCGAATGGTGAGAGCAATCGGGACGGTACGGATTATAATTATACCTGGAATTGCGGGGAAGAGGGACCGACGAAGAAACGCAAAATAGCCGTTATGCGCAGACGTCAGATGATGAACGCGCTTGCGATCCTTTTCTTAAGCCAGGGAACCCCGGTTTTACAGGCGGGCGATGAATTTGGTAATACGTAGGAGGGCAATAACAACGCCTACTGTCAGGATAATGAGATCTCATGGCTGAACTGGCGTCTGTTAAAGACAAACAGCTGGCTTTTTGAGTATACAAAACAATTGATTGCATTTCGAAAAGCGCATCCGGTATTTCATCAGTCCGCAGAACTGAAGGGGAATGACAGGCTGGCGTGCGGACATCCGGATATCTCTTTCCACGGCTCGCGGGCGTGGGTGCCGGAACTGGAAGTGTACAGCCGGCAGTTGGGAGTGCTTTATTGCGGGCTTTATGCGTGCCATGAGGACGGAACTCCGGATCAATATACTTATGTCGCGTACAATATGCACGGAGACACGCATACCTTTGCACTTCCGAATCTGCCAAGGCCTCTCAGCTGGCATCTGTCAATGAATACGGCAGATGGAGAAGGGGATGTGTTTTATCCTGAAGGGAAAGAAATCGAGATCACGACGCAGCGTCAGATCGAGGTTCCCGGACATACGGTGCAGATCCTGATCGGCAGGCCGGGGACTTTGAATTTGAAAAATATAACGCCTGCAAAGAAGCGGAATGAGAAGCGGAATCAAAAGCGAAACCAAAAACGTGCAAATGATGAGTTAAATTCGATGTTCCAAATGCCCGCAAATAAAGGCTTGCAAAACCTACG
>JAJQAC010000078.1 GCA_021204025.1 Clostridiales bacterium
TATTTATAAGGGATTGCACCTCTTTTCTAATCTTAAAGTGTCGAAAACGGGATATGAGGCACAAAATAGTAAATACCTTTATCGTCAGCAACACCATTACCCGGAGCATTGACCAGCGCCACATTGCCTCCCCGATATACATCCATGATACCTGGTACGCCAATCAGAGACTCCGGTACAAAGTACATCGGATCCAGATACTCGTCCGAGATCCGGCGATATACCGTGCCAACCTGCATTGCCTTTCCCTCGTACTGACGATAATAAAGTTTATTCCCTTCTACATAAAGATCCTGCGGCATTGCCAGAATCGAACCGGTAAGCTCTGCCAGATAGGAATGTTCAAAAAACGCGGCATTATAACGTCCCGGCGTCAGGATCACATTGATACCGCCGGTATTGACCGCATCCATCACTCCCTTCAGCATCTGAGCGTAATTCCGGTTATCCACAATGTCATTTTCCATAAACGTACGCGGCGCGGCCTGCCGTGTAAGATCCCTCGCAATCAGCGGATACGAAGCTCCGGACGGTATTCTCAGGTTATCCTCCAGAATATACCAGTTCTTATCCTTTCCCTGAACCAGGTCAATACCGGAAATATGGCTGTAGATTTTCTTTGGAGGAGTAATCCCCTCACACTGAGGCAGATACCCCTTGGAAGAAAAGATAAAATCCTCCGGAATGACCTTATCCGCCACAATTTTTTTATCCCCATAAATATCCGCCAGGAATAAATTCAGCGCGTCCACCCTTTGAACCAGTCCCCTGTTTAAATAATCAAATTCCTCTGCCGGAATGACTCTCGGCACAGGATCAAACGGAAAAAGCTGTTCATGAAATTCTCCATTTTTATAAATGCCGAACTTCACACCATACCGTTCCAACAGCCGGTTAATGCCGTCTTTGTGCTCTAACAGATTCTTCATTGTCCCTCATCCCTTCATTCATTAATCAAGCCGAAAAAACTCCTTACCCGGCCCTGCGCAGAACAAAGAATTTCGCAAAGCGAAATTCTCCGCCTGCGGCGGGTCGCGACAGCGACATCTTCCTTTCCGCCGCAGTGCGATCCGTCGGAGACTTTTTATCTTACAGGACGAACTTTCCTGTAAGATAAAAAAAGGCGCTCGAATAACCTCCAAACGCCTTTACTTCATTAAGATATGATACAATACCTGACCGTATTTGTCAATTTAATATGATCATTTTTTTCATTTTTCTTTATAATCTTAGCCTGTTAATCCTCAAAAACTCAGGAAAAGCAAAAGTTTTCCACACCTTTATCATAAAATACCGGCAGTTATGACGGCAAGGCGGCCAGTCCCTCCGCTACCAGGTTTTCCAGAGACTTTAAAATCCCCAGCTTTGCATGATACCAGGTGAGTCCTCCCTGAAAATAAGCAGCATAAGGAGGTTTCAGCGGTCCGTCAGCGCTCAGTTCGATTGACGAGCCCTGCACAAAGGCGCCTGCAGCCATAATAACCGGTACGTCATATCCCGGCATATCCCAGGGCTCTGGTGTCACAAAGCTATCAACCGGAGCCGCCGCCTGGATTCCCTTACAGAACGCGATCAGCCCTTCCGGTTTCCCAAATGCTACCATCTGAATGATATCATGGCGGGATTCCGAGCCGTTCGGAACCACTTCAAAACCCAGCCTCTCATAAATATTTGCCGCGTAGATCGCTCCCTTTAAAGCTCCGGCAACTACAACCGGTGACAGGAAAAATCCCTGAAGAAATGACTGATTCAGTCCCAGGCTGGCTCCCACCTCTTTCCCCAGTCCGGGCGCACTCAGACGAAAAGAAGCGCGCTCAATACAGTCTTTCCGTCCTGCGATATAACCTCCAATCGGGGCAAGACCACCGCCCGGATTCTTGATGAGAGAGCCCACAATCATATCAGCGCCGACGTCAAGCGGCTCCATACGCTCAACAAATTCTCCATAGCAATTATCAACCATGCAGATAAGATCCGGCCGGATTTTTTTTACAAACGCGATCAGTTCGCCAATCCGTCTGACAGAGAGAGTCGGCCGTGAGTCATAGCCCTTCGAACGCTGAATCGTGACAAGACGCGTCCGGTCGGTGATCGCCGCACGGATCCCGTCATAATCGAAAGAACCGTCTTCCTTCAGATCCACCTGACGATAGGTAACCCCATATTCCCGCAAAGAGCCACAGGACGGCCGTATCCCGATGACTTCCTCCAGTGTATCATACGGTTTCCCGACCGGAGATAACAGTTCATCTCCCGGTCTCAGATTGCCCGAAAGAGCAATATGCAGCGCATGCGTACCGCTGATCAGCTGCGGGCGCACCAGCGCACTCTCCGCATGAAACGCACGTGCATACACCTCTTCCACCGTATCGCGGCCGAGATCATTATAACCATAACCGGTCGTCGCAGCGAAATGAATATCGCTGACTCTGGCCTCCTGCATCGCCTTTAATACTCTCAGCTGATTATATTCAGCCGTCCGGTCGATCTCCTCAAAGCGGGGCTTCAGTTCTTTCTCGATCCTGCTTCCGTAATCATAGACCTTACGGCTGATTCCTAATTTCTGATAGATGTCATAATCTTCCATTTGATTTTGTTTCCTTTCGAAATTCCTCACAGATATGGCGCACAATTTTCTCACGGTCATACCCAAAATCTTCCAGATACAGCCAGCGAACGTCCCGTTCCCTCTTAAACCAGGTAATCTGGCGTTTGGCGAAATGCCGGGTGTCCCGCTTCAGGATTGACACTGCTTCCTCAAGAGAACAGATCCCATCGAGGTAATCCAGAATTTCCTTATATCCCAGACCCTGCATGGATACCATACCTCTTTGGCATCCCATCTCCTTTAAACGGTACACTTCATCGATCAGGCCCGCGTCAAGCATCTGATCCACCCGCTGTTCAATCCTCTGGTAAAGTCTCGCGCGGTCACAGGTAAGCACATAATAATAGAACTGATAGGGCGATTCTTTCTCCCGCTCGGTCTGATTATGTTCCGAAATCTTCTGACCGGTGAGACGATAGTATTCAATTGCCCGGATCACCCGCTTACGATTATTTGCGTGAATCGCCTGCGCGGATTCCGGATCTATCTGACGGAGCCGTTCATGAAGATATTCATTTCCCCGTTCTTCCCCCAGAGCCTCCAGCTCTCTGCGAATCTCAAAATGATTGCCGTCTTCCGCAAAATTAACATCATAAAGCAACGCCTGAATATAAAAACCGGTTCCTCCCACAATAACCGGAATATGATTTCTTTCATAAATCCCAGCCAGCGCTTCCTTTGCCATCATCTGAAAACGTGCAACATTAAAGTTCTCTCTTGGATCAAGCACGTCAACCAGATGATGCGGGACACCGTCCATTTCTTCTTTTGTTACCTTAGCCGATCCGATATCCATATATCGATATATCTGCATCGAATCCGCGCTGATGATCTCGCCCCCCAGTTCCTGTGCCACGCGAATGGAGACTGCTGTTTTTCCTACGGCAGTCGGTCCGGTTAATATAATCAGATTTTTTTTCATGCAATCCTCCCGGAATGACTGTTATATGACTCGTTTAAACTTTTTTTCCAGTTCATATCTGCTCATGGAGATAATGGTCGGTCGGCCATGAGGGCAGGCATATGGATTTTCAAGATCCAGCAGCAGATCGATCAGATGATCGGCTTCCGCAAAACTCATCGTATGTCTCCCCTTTACCGCTGCCTTACACGACAGCGACGCAACCTTTTCACGGATCATCGAAGAACTGCCGGAAAAGGTATCTTCGGAAAGTTCGTCCAGCATTTCTGTCAGCAACGTCTTCTGAGCCAGTGCGAAGAGATTATCCGGCACGCCACGAACTGCCCATTCCCGTCCGCCGAAGGATTCAATCTGAAATCCCAGCTCAGTAAAATAATTCAGATGATCCCGAAATAAACTTTCCTGTCTGGCATCCAGTGACAGAATGATTGGAGGCTCAAGCATCTGGCTGGTATGTTCCCGCTTCTGATACTCTGCCATTGTCTGCTCATAAAGCACTTTTTCATGCGCCGCGTGCTGATCAATGATATACAGCTGATCCTCAAATTCCACCATCCAGTACGTATCGAACAGCTGCCCGATCAGGCGATGCCGGCTGCGGCTTTTGGGCTCAAGGAGTTTTTCCTCAAACAGATCCATCTGATGAGAGGTCATTCTCTCAGACAGACCTGCATCCTTCTTCTGAATCATAGATCCTGACTGCGTCTGTCGCGTATCCCGCGATTCTGAACCGGATCTGCCCTCCTGATCTCGTTTTGAATCGATCACGCCGTTTTCTCGTTCCGAAACCAGAGATGTTTTTACATGAGAAACCAAATCATACGGCACAGCAGCTTCCCGAATTCTGTCCGCAATGTCCTGCGTCTTTACACACTGGCCGGTCTCGTTCTTTCCCCCTCCGGAAAACATCCGGCCAAGACGGTTTTTCTCAAAGGGCTCCGGCCGCGGGACATTTGTCTTCTGAGTCAGTCTCCGGATCTCCTGCTCTTCTTTTTTCTGCTCCTTTTCATCAAGCTGCACCTGCGGGATCAGCTCCCGCTCTTTCAGGCTTTCCGCCACCGCATCCCGAACCAGGCGAAACATAGTTTCGTTATCCTGGAAACGCAATTCCATCTTGGTCGGATGGACATTTACATCCAAAAGCTCCGGTTCTATGGTAAGCTGCAACATGGTAAACGGATATTTGTGCTGCATCATAAAGGGTCGATAGGCTTCCTCCAGTGCCTTCCCAATCAGAGGACTTTTAATATAACGTCCGTTGATAAAATAGTTTTCAAAAGTCCGG
Organism: Clostridiales bacterium; assembly: GCA_021204025.1. GTDB lineage: Bacteria > Bacillota > Clostridia > Lachnospirales > Lachnospiraceae > Brotaphodocola. The sequence continues at coordinate 4,816 of JAJQAC010000078.1, forward strand.
TTGCTTCTTGTAATAACCGGTTTCCCGATAAAACCACTGATTGTCACCGCGTCATAAACACGGTTCAGCGGAATCAGATTTGATGTAATCTCTCTCCCATATATCGTATAAATAATATCCCTTAGACTGTGATTGCCTGACGTAAACAGTTTATTCTGATGATTCAGGATAAAACGGAATGAAATCTCCGGATGTGAAAGGGCAATCTTTTCCACCAGATCTGCAACATGCGCCGCCTCCGTCATCGCTGTCTTTAAAAATTTGCGGCGTACCGGCGTATTAAAGAAAAGATTGCGCACGATAAATGTCGTTCCTTCGGGTGCGCCGATTTCTTCCAGACTCTTTTCGACTCCGCCTTCGATCTGATACCGGCTTGCTGTAAGCGAATCTCTGGTTCGGGTAATAACCTCCACCTGAGCAACCGAAGCGATACTGGCCAATGCCTCACCGCGAAAACCCAGAGACGAAATCATAAAAAGATCTTCCACCGAACGAATTTTACTGGTCGAATGGCGCAAAAAGGCCACAGACAATTCTTCCTTCGCAATCCCACAGCCATTATCAGTCACACGAATAAAACCAATTCCACCCTCGCGGATCTCAACGGTTACTGCACTCGCCCTGGCATCAATCGCGTTTTCCAAAAGCTCCTTCACAACAGAAGCCGGGCGCTCAATTACCTCTCCGGCCGCAATTTTATTAACGGTATTCTCATCAAGAATCTGTATGCTCGGCATACTCTTTTATCCTCCATTGTGACCGGTCATGTTCCATCCCAGCGGTTTTTCAGCTTTGTCTGAATGCGATACAACGTATTCAATGCATCGATCGGAGTCATCTGCGCCAGATCCATATCGCGGATCTCTTTCATGATTTCTTCCTCTTTCACTGTCTCAAAAAGTGTGAGCTGAGTCATTTCCAGATCATCCGGCTTCGGCACCGACTTATGCACCACAGGAGACGTGCCTGACTGGGCGATCTCCCTTGTCCTGGATGCCAGATCAGAGCTTACCAGTTCTTCCACCAGTTCTTTGGCCTGCTGGATCACCGAATCCGGAACTCCCGCAAGTTTTGCGACCTGAATCCCGTAGCTCTTATCCGCACCGCCTTTCACAATCTTGCGCAGGAATACAATGTCGTCCCCCTGCTCCTTTACAGCAATGCAATAATTGTTCACGCCGCTCATAATGCCTTCAAGCTCTGTTAATTCATGATAATGCGTTGCAAAGAGTGTTTTTGCGCCAAGCAAACGAGGGTTGCTGATATGTTCGATCACCGCCCATGCAATACTCAAGCCGTCAAATGTACTCGTCCCCCGTCCGATCTCATCCAGAATCAACAGACTGTTTTTTGTGGCGTTGCGCAGAATATTGGCAACCTCTGTCATTTCCACCATAAAAGTACTCTGACCGGACGCCAGATCGTCAGAGGCACCCACGCGCGTAAAAATACGATCACAGATACCGATGTTCGCCTGATCCGCCGGAACAAAGGAACCAATCTGCGCCATCAGCACAATTAATGCCGTCTGACGCATATAGGTTGACTTTCCCGCCATATTAGGACCGGTAATAATCGAAATCCGTTTCTTTCCATTATCAAGATATGTATCATTTGCAACAAACATATCGTTGCGCAGCATTTTTTCTACAACCGGATGCCTGCCTCCCCGGATCTGAATGACACCGCGCTCATTGATCGACGGTTTCACATAATTATTGCGGGTAGCAACAGAAGAGAGCGATACATAGACATCGATCGTTGCAATTGCTCTTGCTGTTTTCTGAATCCGGATAACCTGAGCCGCCACCTGATCACGCACCTGACAAAACAGGTCATATTCCAGAGAAACCAGCTTATCCTCTGCGCCAAGAATCACATCTTCAAGATTTTTCAGTTCGTCTGTTGTATAACGCTCTGCGTTTGTCAGGGTCTGTTTGCGGATATAATAATCCGGAACCATATCTTTAAATGAGTTAGTCACTTCCAGATAATAGCCAAACACTTTATTAAATTTAATGCGGAGATTTTTAATTCCGGTTTTTTCTTTTTCCCGCACCTCAAGCTGCGCCAGCCAGTCTTTCCCCTCCGTACTCGCGTGTCGCAGGCGATCGGCTTCCTCATCAAATCCTTCCCGGATCAATCCTCCCTCCCGCAGCGTAATCGGCGGTTCCTCAACGATGGCCCGTTCGATCAGATCATGAACATCCTCCAGCGTATCCAGCTCCTCACCCAGGATCTTCAGTTCTTCACAGGTAAATTCCTTTAATATATTTTTGATATGCGGTATCATCGCTAGGGAATTACGAAAAGCCAGAAGATCCCTGGCATTTGCCGTCTTATAACTGATCCGTCCGATCAGCCGTTCCAGATCATAGATGGGATTCAGGTACTCCCCCAGTTCCTCACGGCTGATATAATTCATATTTAATTCCTCGATTGCATTCTGGCGTTCCAGGATCTGTGCTTTCTCAATCAATGGCTGCTCAATCCAGGTTCGCAGCATCCGCGCGCCCATCGCCGTATGCGTCCGGTCAAGCACCCAAAGCAGACTTCCCCGCTTCTGCTTTTCCCGCATCGTCTCCAGCAATTCCAGGTTACGCCTCGTCGAAGAATCAAGTACCATATAGTTACCGGAGGAATATGGCGTAATCGTTGTCATATGGTCAAGCGTGCTTTTCTGCGTTTCATACAGATATCCCAGCACTGCTCCGGCCGCGAGCACCCCACAATCATAATCTGCCAGACCCAGTCCCTCCAGACTGTTCACATGAAAATGTTCCCGCAGAAGTCTGACACACGTTTCCTCCTGGAAATATCGCGAATCTACTGCGGCCGAGGTAAACGTATAACGGCTCTTTAACTCCTCCAGATCAACTCCGGACATGGTAAAAGCATCGTTATAGATAATCTCTGACGGAGAAAACTTATTTATCTCCTCCAGAAGAGATCTTACCGACGATACCTCGGTTACAAGATAGGCTCCGGTACTGATATCAGCTGCGGAAATTCCGATCTTCTTATCTCCGAGATAGACAATCCCCATCAGATAATTATTACGGGTCTCGTCAAGCGCCGCCGAGCTTGTAATGGTTCCCGGAGTCACAACCCGGATCACTTCACGCTTCACCAGCCCTTTTGCCAGCTTCGGATCTTCCATCTGCTCGGCAATTGCCACTTTATAACCCTTTTGTACCAGACGGCTCAGATAATTATCTACAGCATGATAAGGAATGCCACACATCGGTGCGCGTTCCTCCAATCCACATTCCTTTCCCGTCAGGGTGAGTTCCAACTCACGCGATACCGTCTTCGCGTCATCAAAAAACATCTCATAGAAATCACCCAGACGATAGAAGAGAATGCAGTCCTTATATTGTTTTTTTGTCTCCATATACTGGAGCATCATTGGTGATAACCCGGTTCCTGCCACGTTATAAACTCCTTTTATTCCTTATATCCTTACATATCCGCGCAGGCCGGATCGGTCGGATCCCAGGTCTGATCTTCGGGAATCCATTTCTGATAAGGTTTAAAAAACGGTCCGGGTACCTCTGAATCATTATACACTTCGACTGCCGTTCCGAGCGCGCAGTTATCATAAAGCCATTTTGCGTTGGCACAGGTCAGGCGGACACATCCGTGCGACCGGGTTACGCCAAGCATATTATAACCATAAGTAATCAGATCCGTCGGACTGGTCGACGCATAAGTAATGGAATGGAACAACACCCCGCCGTTAATCCGGGTCGCATACTGTGTCCATGTATCATTAATCATAAATCTCCAGCGATATTTCTCCGGAGTATAATACGTACCGAGCGGCGTATCATCACCGGTTGAGGTAAGCATCGATTTTACCGGGATAATATAACCATTATCCCCATCCGGCGCATACACGGTCGCACAGTTCAATTCTTTATTGACCTTAATGATGTAACTGCTCTGCTTCCCGATGATATCATCTACATCCATAATCAACGCACCGGAATTATTGAAATAAAACTTAAGCCCGTCTATATACTGCCAGCCGGTCACTGCCTGTCCGTTCAGGAAATAATACCGTGCACGATCGTGATCCACCCAGCCGGTATAGTTATTTGCGTAAGTCGAACCATCATCGGAAATATGGATATATTCACTGTGATTGGAATAAAATCTGCCCGTATAATCGCCCGGAGCACCGGAATCCTTGGGAACCAGAACAACCTCAAGATTTGTCAGATAATCGCCACGGTCAACGGTTCCCATCAGTTCCTCATTGCACGCCCAGCCATGCTGTCCCGCATTTGCAGAAACTCCCCGGTAATAGACATCATACTCTTTACCGGCATCTCCTGTCAGCGCAATCTGAATGGCTTCCACATGGGTACTGTCTTCCGTACCTCCCGCAAGAATGCCATCCGCCTGCCAGGGAAGATATCCGCCGTTATTGACATACACCCCATAGGTAATGGTGCCCTTAATGTCATTTAATATCATACCGACACGAAGAAGTTCTCCATTAGAACCATACTCCGGAAGAAGGGTAACCGCATTCTCAACCGCGTTTTGAGCCGGTTCCGCTGATACCAGCGGCATACTGCTGTTCCCACTGCTGCCGTTAACCACAGCAGCTGTCGGTGCCTGTACCGCAGTAGATGTCTGAGTTTCTGTCTCTGCCGCAGACGGTGACACCCCTTCCACAACAGTCACCGAAGCAGACGGCGCAACCGTAACGGCACTGCCGGAAGCCCCTGGTCCTGACGTCGATGCTTCCTCCTTCGACTGCCCCGCGATAATAACATCCGCCATCGCGCTTCCTGCTCCTGCAGCGGACACCGCCATACTCATCGCCAAAATCATCGCGAGTTTTCTGTAGTTTCTCATTGCTGAACCTCCATGTTTTTTTCGGGCATTCCCATATAATAAAACCCCTTGGACTCGACCAGTCTGACCGGTATGATTTTGCCGATCATGAAATCATCCCCGGGAAAATGCACTAAATAATTGCCGCTCGTCCGACCGGTTACATATCCCTGCCGGTGATCATTTCGACATTCCACCAGCACGTCCTGTACCGCTCCGCCATAACGTCCGCAAACTTCACCGGCTGTTCTCTGTACTTCTTTCAGTAAACGATTAAAACGGTCCTTTGCTGTCTCCTCCGGCACCTGATCCTGCATATCGGCAGCCGGAGTTCCCTGCCGTTTGGAATAAAGAAATGTAAACGCACTGTCGTAGCGGACTCTGCGCACCACGTCCAGCGTTTCTTCAAAATCCTCCTCCGTCTCGCCCGGGAAACCGACAATAATATCCGTTGTCAGCGCAATATCCGGAATCGCAGCGCGAATCCGCTCAACAAGCGCAAGATACTGTTCCTTGGTATATCTCCGATTCATAATCTTTAACAACCGGCTGCTCCCGGACTGAACCGGCAGATGCAGATGACGACACACTTTATCGCAGTCACGCATCGCGGCGATCAGATCATCCGAAAGATCCTTTGGATGCGAAGTCATAAAACGAATCCGCTTCAGCCCTTCAATCTCGTTCACCTGGCGCAGCAGCTCCGCAAAAGAAACCGGTTTTTCCAGATTCTTACCATAAGAGTTGACATTCTGCCCCAACAACATAATCTCAATGACGCCCTGCGACACCAGTTCCCGGATCTCAGCAATAATATCCTCCGGTTTCCGGCTGCGCTCACGCCCCCGCACATAGGGAACAATGCAATAACTGCAGAAATTATTACAGCCAAACATAATATTGACACCGGATTTAAACGGGTATTTACGCTCAACAGGAAGTTCTTCCACGATATCTCCTGCTGCATCCCAGACATCCACAACCATAGCCTTTTGCGTCGCCTGTCTGTACATCAGTTCCGCCAGTTTATAAATATTATGGGTTCCAAAAATAATATCTACAAAACGATAACTCTTTTTTATTTTTTCTACCGCAGACGCTTCCTGCATCATACATCCGCAAAGAGCAACGACCATGTCCGGGTTCTTTTTCTTGATCGAAACAAGCTGTCCGAGATGTCCGTAAACCTTCTGATCCGCGTTATCACGAACTGTGCAGGTATTATAAAGAACAAAATCTGCCTTTTCCGAATCCGATTCGTGATAGCCCATCTCTTTCAGAATGCCGAGAAGTTTCTCCGAATCTCTCGCATTCATCTGACAGCCAAATGTCTGTATCCGACAAGTAAGCGGCCGTCCAAACGCCTCTTCCCTCTGCCGGGTCAGTTCCCTCATCTTTCTCATGAAAGCATACTGCCGTTCCGGCTCACCTGACGGTATCTGCTCTGAAGATATCGTTTCCGATAACTGATTCATAAACTAGGTCTCCCTTCCTGCCTTTGCAGAATCCTTTATCATTATATACAGAAAGAGATAAAAAAGCAATCGGTGTTTGAAATCGACAGATTTCTGTAACATTTGTACGGATTTCCTCAGAATTCATTTTTCTGAAGTTTCGTATCCCTCTCTCTGACTTTCCCTGCATGGATCAGCCCGCCCGGAGTCATAATCCAGTCGGCTCTGCGGTCATCTGCTTCCTGTGGAAGATTATCCAGAATCTGAAAAGGATACGCAAGCGCCAGCATCGGATGGTCTGGTTCTCCGGCAAGAAAACGATCATAATATCCACCACCATATCCCAGCCGTTCTCCGCCGCGTGTAAATGCAAGCCCTGGCAAAATCACCAGGGCATCCGGATCCTCTGCGGACGGGCAGGACTCCACCGGCTCCGAAATCCCCCTGTAACCAGGTCGGACATCCGACCAATCCCTGATCCGATAAAAATGAATTTCCCGGCCGGTCACCCTTGGCAAAGCTACCATCTTCGATGTATTGAAAAAAAAGCTCAACAGGGCAAACGTATCGATCTCACTGCCAAAAGACAGATAGCAGTACACTGTCCGGCTCTTACTGACCAGATCCAGACCGCAGACGTTCTCACGGATCTGACGATCCCAAAGTTCCTTTTGCTCTGGCGCCAGCGCGTCTCTCTGTGCTTTCATCTGTCTGCGAATGTTTTTTTTGGCACTGGCCAGATCTTTATGAGGGGATATCACTGATGCCACCATGTTTTTTACCGAGGTCCGTGATTGTGCCATCCGGCTCCAAAATCGAGATCTGATTCAGATTTGCCCTCATATTCGCACGAAATACGGCGATAAATTCCTTTCTCAAACGGGCCTGTTCTTCCTTTTCCGCTTCGGTTAACCCCTCCGCTTTGGATTTGTGATACAATTCATTGATACGGTCAAGCCTTTTCTGACTCTCGTCCATGTCATCCTCCTCCGGTTCAGTAGCTTGTATGGATATATTCCATCAGATCAAAATCATAATTTTCATGTGCCATAAACAATGTTCCAATATCTTTTCCCTGAATAATATCATGGATAATCTCAATTCTGTCTGCATTTGCGATTATCATATCCGAACCGCTGTCTGTCGCAATCCGGGCAGCCATCAGTTTTGTCGACATCCCGCCGGTTCCAACAGAACTGCCGGACGAATCTTTTCCCATCTCCATGAGCTCCGGAGTAATCGTCTCCACATAGCTGATAAACTTCGCGTCTGGATTTCTCCGCGGATCATCGGAATAAAGACCGTCAATATCCGACAACAGAAGCAACAGATCCACGCCTACCAGAGCCGCGACAATAGCTGACAGACGGTCATTATCACCAAACTGAATCTCATGAGTAGAGACAGTGTCATTTTCATTGACAATCGGAATGGTACCCAGCCTCAGCAGTTCATCGAAGGTATTCTGTGCATTATAACGTGAGATATCCCGAATCATCGTATCCTTGGTCATCAGGATCTGAGCAGCGATCTGGTTATACTCTGAGAAAAGTTTCTGATAAACCATCATCAGCCGTGCCTGTCCGACAGCAGCATACGCCTGTTTTTCCGATATAGATTTTGGCCGCTCTCCTCCCAGCGCCTGACGTCCGGCGGCAATCGCCCCTGACGATACCAGGATCACATCCTTTCCTTCTCCCTTCAGATCGCAGATAATACGGATCAGCTTTTCAATCTTATATAAATTGAGTTCCCCCGTCTCACGGTGGGTCAGGGAAGAAGAACCGATCTTAATCACAATCCTTCTCTTATCCTTTAAATTTCCTCGTTCATTTATCATACTTATATTCCGCCTTTCTGCGAAAGGCACCAATGGGGTTATGAAACCCA
>JAJQAC010000060.1 GCA_021204025.1 Clostridiales bacterium
GTTTCGGAGAGGAAGAGAACGGAGAGAGACAATATGCGGTTTTGAGGGTACATGAAAATTTATTTTCATATCCTTTAATAAAGGTATAAGCGCGAGTGGCTCAGTTGGTGGAGCACGACCTTGCCAAGGTCGGGGTCGCGGGTTCGAGTCCCGTCTCGCGCTCTTTTTATTGGCTTAAAATAAGGTTTTTTGAGTGCTTCCAGGAGAAAGGTAATCAAAAAGGTAATCAAACAAAAATTTAGAGAAAGCAAGCTCTTCCACAGATGACATTAAACATTAAAATAAGGACGTAATCGGATAATTCTTGATTGCGTCTTTATTTTTATGCGCAGAGCCGGGCATGGTATTTTGCGGCTAATGCCGCACCCGGCTCGCGCGGCGAGTACGAGGCCAAAAACCGCCTCCTGGTCGATCTTAATTTCGGTCAGGTCCTTTTGCAAAATCTACAGTTCCTTTATGAAATATTCTTAATTTTTCCAAGACACTTTAATTATGAAAAACTGAGACGAAAACAAAACAGATTATGATTTCTGCACATCCTGTGATATACTATTATCATAGTTATAAGTGAATTGTACAGGAAAGCGGGAAAAGATGTCATGCAGAATTTATTTGATGTAATTCCAAGTGGCTTTTTCAATTACCTTGCGAGCAACAGTAATCACCGGATTTACGCAGATTGTCTGCAGGTAATCTATGATGAATATGATCGGGAAATTTCCTACAGGATTCCCAAGACCCGGGTACGTGATGCATTGGCAATTTATCTGATGGAAAATCATGTTCAGCTTGAGGATGACGGTGCTTATGAAAACAGAAATTATAATGATATGGCAAGTACTGTGATTCGTAAATTATCTGACCGTAATGTCGGCTGGCTGGAAGAAGAAGCGGATGATATGACTTATGAAAAGCATATCGTGATGACGGAAGCGGGGATCCGTCTGGCTGAGTTCCTGTCCGAATTGAAAAAACCGGAAAAAGAGGAGTTCTCGGGCTATATTTATACCATCTATAACACCCTTCAAAATGAGGAGATGTGGAAAAATGACCCTTATATCAATGTCCTGATTCAGGTTAATCGAAATGCAAGAATGTTATCCAAAGCCTTAAAGAGATTGTCTACATTTATCCGCAGGATTATCGAGCGGATGGTAAATGAAGGTACTTTTGAAAGTCTGACAGAAAACATTATCGAATACTGTGAAGGGAGTTTTATCAAGGAATATACCAGATTAACGAAGCAGCAGAATATTCATATATACAGGGGAATCATTCGCAGGCAGCTGGAAAGGCTTCAGTCTGATCCGGAAATCGCGGAACTCCTGATAATCGGTTGCATGGAGGAAGAGGAAATTTCAGAACAGGAAGCAGAAGAACGAGTGACGATTCTGGTTCAGGCTACGAAAAGATTTCTTACGGACGATTATGATCGGATTATGAAGGATATCAAACACAAGATCAATATTTATCTGCATGTTGCCATAGGACGGATGAGATTTATCTATAATCGGGGAACCGATATACGCGGATCCGTGGAGGATACTATTCAGTATATCATAGAGGAAATGCAGGATATCGGCATGAAAGAGACTATGCCGGAGGAGATGAATGGATTATTTTTGTTAGACAGGAATGAATTTATCGATAAGGAATCGATTCGTTATCCCAGAAAACAGCGTCAGATCAGAAAAGTTACCGTTACAGAGATGGAAGAAATGACGGAGGAACAGATCGAAGAAGCAAGACAAGCACAGAAAAAAGAAGCGTATAATCCATATTCCAGGGAGAAGATGAGAATTTACGTGGAACAGTTGCTGGGAGGACAGGAATTGATTGACAGCAAACAGATTCCTCTTGGCAGCAGGAAAGATATCCTGGCAGGTCTGTCTGCGGTGGCGTACAGTGGTGAGAATGGGTATGTCGTTGAACCGGCGGAAGGGTATGTCGAAACCGGACAGATGATTCTCCGTAATTTTACAATCAGAAAGGAAAAATGACAGATGCAGGAATACTGGGAAAGCTATACTTCTGCGGAAAAGGAACAGTTTCAGAAAATCTGCAGGAGGCTGCTCAAGCAAACTTTTATTGTCCGTGACAAAGATGAAGATAATAAACGGGCGTATTTCTTTGTCTCCAAGAGACCGGAGCCATTTTCCAGATATTTCGGATATATTGGATTTGATGTGATATTGGATCGGGATAATGGAGTGATCATGCTGCGCAACTGTGTGGATGTGTCGGAAAACGGAAGAATACAGACGAACCATCTGGTCTTAAAGAAAGCGGAGAGTCTTGTGCTGTGTGCGTTGTGGACATTATATGTCGATCGGATCCGATCGGGAAGCCTGGCGCGGTCTATAGTCGTATCGGTAGTAGATCTGAAATATGAGATGGAAAAATATGGATTAAAGGATCCGATCGATAAAACACTGATGGCGCAGACGCTTGCATTGTTTGAACGATTCTGTCTGATTGACGTTCAGGGGAAGGTGGGGGAGCCGGAATGCCTGATCCGGCTGTATCCGTCTCTCCAGTTTGCATTGGATGGGAATGAATTTACAAAATTTGTGGAGGCGGTCAATCAGAGAATGAAGGATAAGCAGGGGAAAGAATACGAGGAGGCAGAGGATGGACTGGGAGAAGAAGACGAGTTCGAAGAATAGAAAGACGGCGACAAAACTGCTGTTGGTCAACTGGTCCCGATTTCAGCATATTACGGTGCGTTTGGAGGGTTCTACTCTGTTTACCGGAGTGAACGGAAGTGGGAAATCTACCATTCTGGACGCCATGACATACCTTTTAACAGGAAATACCCAGTTTAATAAAGCGGCGAAGGACAGAGACCGTACGGTTGCGGGCTATGTACGCGGGGATACAAAAAGCAATGGCGCAGATCGTTATCTGAGGAAAGACGCGATCGTCAGCTATATCGCGATGGAGTTCTGGTCGCCGATCGAGAATATGTATCTGGTGACTGCCGTAGGCATGGAGTCGGCCAATGAATCAGACGTGGTTTCCTCCTGGTTTGTCTGCAGAGACACCCGGATGGACGAGATTAATTTTTGCAGGACGGAAGAGAAAAAACTCTACGTGACGCCGCTTCGTCAGCTGGTAATTAAGGGAGACAAAATCAAATCATCAGATTTCATGGGACGTGACAAAGGAACCGAGCAGGTGCTGCGTACACTGGGGCTTCGCTGTGACGTTAAAAAGTATCGGGCAAAAATGTTAAAAATGATGGCTTTTAACCCGGAAAATAATATTAATCAGTTTATTCAGGAATGTGTACTTGAGCCTGGAAAGGTGGATTCACTGAAAGAACTGCGTGAGCAGAAAGAACATTTTGAAAAATTACGGGAATCGTATCAGGATCTGCAGGCAGGGAAAGAAAAGTTAGAGGAGATTGAACGAAAAACTCAGGATTATGAAAAGAAAGAGAGAATGCTGGGGATCCGTGAGCTGATGCTGTTATATCAGGAGGTCAAGGGAAAGGAAGAAGAAAAAGGAGAGGAAGAACGAAGACAGCAGACCTTGAAGCAGCATCTCCAGTCGCTGGAACAGCAAAAAGAGGATATTAAGGAGCAATTAAAGTATGCGATGAACCGACTGCAGGCAGCAGAATCCAATGAGCTGTTTTCCGAGATGCGATCGAGCATCCAGACGATGGAAAATCATCTGTCAGAATTAATGCATCAGATTGAAAAATATGAGGAGGAGACTCTTCAATTGAAAAAGCTGCAGCAGATTCTGACCGGAAGGCTGTCTTGGCTGCTGGAAGAGGGGATCACAGCGGATGCGGACAGGGCATATTTAAGAAATCTGGCGGAAGTCGGATACGCTGAGGATAAAAAGAATGCTCTGTTTCAGCAATTGTGTACTTTTGTCAGCGGAAAAAGAGAATTATTACAGGATGAAAGAGTCCATCTGAAAGATGAGGAGAATAAACTGGCAGCGGAGAGGGCTGCTCTTTCGGAACAGATGGCAAGGCTGGAATCCAATCGCCAGATTGAACCTGGAACAATTACGGAGGCGAAGGCGCTGATTGCCGGAGAACTGGAAAAAAGAGGAATCCGCACGGAGGTTCGTACCTTTGCCGAACTGGTGCAGGATATATGTGAGGAAGACTGGCGCATGGCAATTGAAACTTTCCTGGGAAATAAACGCCACCATATCATCGTGGAAGGAAAGTACTGTCATCAGGCTCTGGAAATTTTGCATGAAAATAGAATTATGACCGCAACGATTGTATTGACGGACAAGCTGCCGGACACCCAGATCACACCGGGCAGTGCGGCGGAGCAGCTGGAGATTCCCAATATCTATGGCCGCCGGTATGCCAATTATCTGCTGAATGGGATCCACCTCTGCCATGACCTGAGAGAACTGCATGATCATCCGAAGGGAGGGATGATGCAGGACGGAACACTGGCAAAGAGTTATGCGGTTTCGCTGATGAATATGAAGGATACCAGAGTATGTCTGGGTTCAAAAGCAGTTGAACTGCAGAAAAAGGCAGTGCTGCGCAGGCAAAAAGAACTGGATCTACTGCTCCCGGCCATGAGGGAAAAACGTTTCCAGGTTACGGAGAAGCTAAAGTATATAGAAGAGATTGTCTGGAGGACGGATGCCTATCAGTTTCTGGCGCCGGATCTGCTGGCTGAACGACTGGAAGAGAAGAGAAAAACCGGGCAGGAGATCGAGCGGGTGAAGAGTAATCCGGATTTTACGACAGCGCTGGAGGAACAGCAGAGAGCGAAAGCATATCACGATCAGGTGATGAAACGCAACGACGTAAATAACGCGGATACAGGCGTATGTCGGGAACAGATTGCAAAAAGTGAGGAACAGATGAAGAGGCTGGCAGGTGAAATCTATGTCACACAGCAACAGTATGATAGCGAATGCAGGAAACACCTGGAATGGAAACGTCCGATGCTGGAGGAATATGAGAAGCTGCGAAAGCGCCATGACAGCGCAAGAGTGATTAAAGATAAGACAGTCATGGATCTGAGAAGCGAAGTAGGGAAAAGCAGACAGGATATGGAGAACGCGCAGTTGGATTATTGCAAAATTACGCAAATTGATCTCTATCAGCGCGGACCGGCGTACATCCCGTTTTACCGCGATCAGTACCGCAATATCGCGAATGTAAAAATCGAGCAGGTGAGGACACAGCTGGATGAGCAGTCAAAGCGGCTGGAAAGCGCGTTTATGAATGATTTCGTCGCGGAGATCAATGAAACTGTGACAGAAGCGAAGCTGGAAATCGAGGCAATTAACCGCGAGCTAAAGCAAATCCCATTTGGCAACGATACCTACCGGTTTGTTATGAAAGAAAAGGCGGATCGGGGTGTTTTCTTCCGGATCTGCCGGCGATTGCAGGATTATATGGGTTCGCCGGAAGTATATATGAACTCCCTGCGTGACGATGAAGAGATGGAGCATGACATCCGGGAATTTATGAGCGTCATACTGGAAGAAGAGGATGAGAGCGAGTATACAGATTACCGGAAATATTTCTCCTATGACATGGAAATTATCAGCAATCAGGGTAAGGCACAGGTCACGGCAGATTTATCAAAGAAACAGGGATCAGCCAGTAACGGGGAAAAACAGACGCCATATTTTATTATACTGGCTGCGAGTCTGCTGCAATATTACCCAAGGCAGAACTGCTGTGCCAGACTGGCGTTTATCGATGAAGCGTTTTCGGCATTGTCGCGGGAACGGATTGAGCAGATGGTGAAATATCTGGAGGCAAACAGCTTCCAGGTGATCTATGCGGCGCCGCCGGAAAAGATCAGCAGTATCGGTCAGTTTATCGATTGTACGGCGAGCCTTGTCATCACCGGACGTTATACCAATATTGTGGAGGGACTGATCAGACAAGATGAAATTTAATCCGGACGTGACTCAGAGGAAAGTGCTGTCTGAATTATTGGACCGATATGAAAACAGCAAAACGTATAAAATGGAAAATCGGGTGCACCAGACTTTTTCGATTCCCCCGGCTCGCATTATGCAGGAGTATGATTCAGATTTCACAGATGTGGAAAAGGTGCATATATTTGAAGCGGAACTGGACGAGCTGGCGGAGAAACAATTTATCCGACTGGAACGAGAAGGAACTGTGGTAAAAAGAATCCTGCTGAATCCGGAGTCGATAGCGGCCTGCTATCAGATTCTGGGAAGGAAGGATAAAAATACATGGATTCGGGAACAGATTTTGTTTTATGAAAGTTATATGGGAAAATTCCCGGTTCTGACCAGATTCTGCGCAGAGCAGATCCATTTGCTGTCATCGGGGCATAAACCGGAATACCAGATGGAGGAAGCGAGAGAACTGCTGTCTTTATGCGTTTTTATACTGGGGAATCAACAGGAACTTCTTGAAAGAGAGCTGTCGATTGTGTGGTTTGGCGACAGTAAAGTGTTTGAGAAAAAATTCCGGTCCCGCGTGTGCCGCATATTGCAAAAGTATGGCGATTACGAGGAACTTCTAGACGGAGTTGACGATAAGCGGGAAAAAGAGCAGATTCTGCTGGGAGAATATGGTATCAGCGCCAATCCTTCCTATCTGTATATGAAAGGGGCGGCTACGCTGACTTTTCGCGGGTTGCCGCCGATGGAGATGTCCTTGAACACACCGGTCGCTTATTCCTCAGAAAGTCTGGAGAGCCTAGAACGGATTGACATCCATGATTCGCGGGTGATGACGATAGAGAACCTGACTTCATTTAACCGGATGAAAGAAAAAGATTATTTTTATCTGTTTTTGAGTGGATATCACAACACGGCGAAGCAGCGTCTTTTAATTCGTATCGCTGAGCAGAACCGGGGAATCGGCTGGTCCCATTTTGGAGATTTCGACCCGGATGGCTTTCTGATTATCGAACACTTGAAGAAAAAGACCGGGATTCCTTTTCAGCCGATACACATGAGTCTGGAAGAATTGAGAAAATATCAGGAATATGGGAAATCCATGGAAGAAAATGACCGGAAAAAGGCGAAAACACTGCTGGAAAAGGGAAAGTATCCGGAAGAAATGAGATTTATGCTGGAGGAAGATTGCAAGATCGAACAGGAAATTGTCAGCTGGACATTGGAGAATGGGAGGAAGGGGTAAATAAAAATGGCTGAGCAAGAGAATAGTAAAGATTTAATCAGCGTATTGTGGAATGGAGCTGATATCCTGCGTTCCAAGATGGATGCAAATGAGTATAAGGATTATCTGCTGGGAATTGTATTTTATAAATATCTTTCGGATTCATTTTTAATTCATGCGTATGATTTGATTTACGATGGAAAACCGGAGACATTAAAGATTGCGCTGGATGCATATCGGGAGGCTCTGAAAGATGAAAGCGCGGAAGAACTGAAAAAAGAACTTGACTCAACGTACCACTATGTAATCGATCCGGAGCTTACTTATACATGTTTTGCAGAAGCGGCAAGAAATAATTCTTTTAACAGAGAGCAACTGCAGAAAGCGTTCAATAATATTGAGCAAAGTGATCCTTTATTTGCAGATTTATTCACGGATATCGATCTCTATTCCAATCGTCTTGGCGCAGGGGATCAGAAACAGAGTGATACGATCGCTCGTCTCATAAAAGAAATTGATACTGCAGATTTACTGAATTCGGATGCAGAGGTTTTAGGAAATGCATATGAGTACCTGATCGGCCAATTTGCATCGGAAACCGGAAAGAAAGCAGGAGAATTTTATACGCCGCAGGCGGTATCGAAAATCCTGACGAGGATTGCTATTGCCGGGAAAGAGGGTAAAAAAGGCTTATCCGTATATGAAATTCCCACTCAACTTTTAATACAATCTGGCGATAGATTATGTGCGTGAGTCAGGTGGGGACAAAACCTTCGAGGGTGGGGACAAAATTATAGAGCTGGGGACAAAATCCATAGGTGGGGACAAATCCGTTGAGATGATATGGTATCTCTGCGGATGTTTTTGTTTGCAAAATTTTTTCTCGATTTCTAAAAAAAGCTACTGACAGGGACAAAGTCCCTATATACATGATGGTCCATGAAAGGTGGTGCTGTTGCATATGAAAACGAAAGAAATAACAGAGGCACTGGGTATTCCAAGAGAACGCATTAAATATTATAAAGAGAAAAATGTGTTTATGCCTGAAAGTATGATTGTAGGCAATAAAACAGACTCCACTCAAACGGATTTTGAAAATCTCCAGAGGTTGGTAATACTTACCAAGTCAGGACTATCCTGTACTGAAATTAAGGAAGTACAAAGCGGTTCCAAATCGCTGCAAGAAGTTGTTGTTGAAAAGAGGGCAGAAATTCTTGAAACGTTGGAGAGGATGAAAGGATCGCTTTGTTTGATCCAGCGAAACTTCGTAGGAATCCGGCTCCGGCAGGTCTTCGCCGTCAAAAGTCAAATACTGTATAAACGCCACTGCACACCTCTCCTAGTCCGCCGGAGCGCAGGTTCTGTCTCTGCTGCGCGTCCACGATTATTTCATCCAGAAGCGAATTGCCCAGATATACCGGAATGGAAATCGTCCCGACATTCTGGTCGCTTAAGGAATCTACCATCTCCCGAATGCCGGAGAGGATTCGTAGAGTCAAGATTCAGGAGCTTCTCCACATCCTTCAGCTGGGACTGCGTGGACTTCATCTCTTTATTAACGCTGCTCAGTGCCTTTGACAGACCAGTGGTATCGCCATCAATCTCGACCGTAATACCTTTAATTCGACTTGTCGCCACAATCCTCACCTCCGTTTTTGCGCATTAAAAAAGGAGCCGTTTTCTCGACTCCGTAAAAAGTAGAAAAGCACCGCCAAAGCGATGCTCATTTCAATTTGTCTTTAAGGCCACAGATTGTGACCTTAAAAGTTATTCTTCGGTTTCCAGTTCCAGCCGTTGTAAAATATCCTGAACGATCCCCTCATCCTGAATCAGATTGATGCCGAAACACTTTTTCCCGGCATCTTTCAGTGATGCACCAATATGATATGCAATTTTATCATCAAGTATGAGAAAACGATCATGAAATACTTTTGTGTATTTCACAACCAAAACAGGATATTGTGCATTGAATTTATTTACGTCTGCACCACTCAGCTTCGTTTTTTCATGTGTATAGATGGTAACAGATACCTTATCGTTTTTCTTGCAGAGTAGATTTAATGTATCTACATCTACATATCCATCAATCAGAGTAATATTTTTCTCTGCTTTTTGAATCAGGCTAACCAGTAATCCGAAAGCGTCATAAATCTGCCCGTCAAAGAAGATTTTTTGACTAGATTCCTCGTGCTCTGAGATGTATTCGAATATCTGATCTAATTTTTCGTCAGTCTGCTTCTGATATTCCAACTGCTTCAATTCCACATTGCTGATACGTTCAAAGAGAAGGGCATTGTTTGCAATAAAGCGCCGCATCTCTACAAATGTTCTCATAATACGTATGCTGGCATCTATGGCAATTTCACTGCGCAGGACACTTGCCAGCATAGAAATGCCCTGTTCTGTATATACATATGGCATGTATCTACGCCCGCCATACCCATTGCCATTTAAACTTGAGCTTCCAGATTGGAATTTCAAGTTTTCATATTCCTGTTTCGTCAGCTGAAAACAAAAATCCTCTGGGAATCTTTTTTGATTTCTTTTCATTGCTTTATTCAGATTCCCTGTTTCCACTTGATATAGTAGCGCCAAGTCACTGTCTATCATCACCTGCTGATTACGCACTACGTATATCAAATTCTTTATATCCGGCTGAACTGATTCTATTATTTCAGCTGCTTGAGTATTTTTGTTCGTCTGTGTTAAAGCAGTACTTTCTGTTTTTGCCATATAAGTATATCCTTCTCAAACTTGAGATTCCAAATTGGAACCTCAAAATATCAAAACAGAACAAATCGTAAGGTCTGCGACTTGAACTGTACCTCACATCGAATCCTCAGCCGTTTTTCAGACTGGTTGTTTCAAAGTATATCCGAAGATAGACCTTAAAGCAACCAGAAAATGATTTTTTTCGACAGCTTTTCAATCGATCAGAAGACGTCCATGTCATGCTGGTCGGCTAGCCGGACTTTCTTCCAACCCGAATAGGAATCATTTCCGCTCTCTACGTACATATCATTCACGATTCCGATAGTCAGCAAATCCAAATCCCTTATGCTGATGCCCAACTGCACACACCGCAAAAGAAAGAGCGGGGTTGTCATTTCCCGCTCACTTTTGCGAAGTTTTTTTAGACTCTACATCGCTCTGGATGTTCAAGCCCCACAGCTTGATAATCTCTGGCAGCACCTGGTAGATGGAGAAGGTGTTGAACTCGTCCAGCCATTCCTCCGGTGAGTCAGGAACCTTATCTGGCTCCGCGTGCTTTGCCATGATGTAGGCGATGTTTTCAAACATCTCCAGAGAGAACAGGTCAAGGTTTGACTGCCCCTCATCTGAGTTACCAACCGCCTGCTCCAGGTTGCGCAGGTCTTTATAGATGTCCCTCTGGAACTTCAGCCGGTAAATACGGGGAATAGCCGCGCTTGCCTTGAACACGACATCCTTCCCGTCAATCTGTACTATTTTCTTTAATCCCATGATGATTATCTCCCTTCATTCAGGTAAGCGGCACCTCAAGCAGTGCCGCTGTCGTCAGTCGTGGTGGACGGAATATAAACCGCGTCATACCAGGCGTCATAGGCCGTGGTATTTGTGGTGTTGCCGGTCTTGGCCTTGACCATGCCATCGGAAAGAGGGGTAGCCTTGATGGACAGCGTTTCCGTCTGTACCTCCTTGGTATCCTCGTTCGTCTGACCCTCAATCTTCGGACGGGAAGCGGAGCAGTTATACAGGACGTGCCTGATGTGCTTCTGGTCGCCGTCAAACTCAAAGAGCAGGGCAAACGACTCCAGCTCTACCTCGGAATTTTCCACCAGCACGCCGTTGTCATCCAGTGTTTCCTTTAAGATGTCTGTCCGGAAGGACTCCGGAATCAACGCAAGCTCCAGGTCGCCCTCATAGCCCATGTTGTTATTGATGACATAGTAGGCGATGCCATCCGCATAGAAATTCTCTGGCTCGCCGTTTGCGTCCAGAGAAAGCGATACCGCACCAGGCATCGCCACCGGAGTGCCATAGGTCGCGTTCCCGTCATCGTCCAGCGTCAGCTTCGCGTAGTGCGCGTTTTTCAGGTTAAACTTAACCTTGTTATTGTCAGCCATTCTTATACCTCCATTTCGTAGAGCACCTCGTACAGACGCTCACTCTCTATCCATACTTCGCTCTTGTTATAATAAATTCCATACTCCGTGAGTACCGTCTCCACCTGCGCCTCCAAATCCGGGTCTTTCTTATCCGTGTAGAGCTCGATGTGCAGGACGTTCACGCTAAAATACACGATACCGTTCGCCGCAAAATTGTCCGCGTTTGGATAGAGGAAGACTACAAAAGGCGGATCTGGCGACTCGCCCTCCGCGAAATGATGGTAGGCACTCGGAAGCCCGATGGATTCCACCATTTCTTTTACTTCTGCGTGTGTCATTATGATAATCCCTTCTTTAATTCAGTCTCCAGCTTCTCCAACCCTTTCTCCTCAGCCGGAGCGATATGCGGATAGGCTTTTGCCCGACCGCCGTTCCGGAGTGCGTGACCATGCTCTAAGAGGTGTGCCAGCTGATACTTCGTTTTGGAATACACCACAACCTCCATTGACTGCGATGTTTCTTTTACCTTCTTGACCGCCCAGCTTTTCGCATAAGCTCCGGTATCCTTTGGAGCAGTAGCCTCGATTTCCTTTTTGACCGTCTTTCCGGCTGTATGCACCGCCTTTTTCATTTCATCGGCGGCAAGGTCGGCATACTCCGTCAGGCTCTCCATGACAGCGGATTTGATTAGGTCTTTGCCCTCGGTCAGCTTCTGCTTTTCCAGTCCTATCACGGCACCGGCACCCTCAAGGGAGAGAGGCATTCCCATGTATGCGGACCAGACCAGGGAGCAGTGCCAGCTTTCAGGGCTTAGGTATTTTGCCAGTTCTGTGGAAAGCTCATGGCTATCATGAAACGGGTTAAGACGGATACCCATATCCGACAGGTAGCGTGACAGGCAGATGCGTTCAAAGGAAGCGTTGAACGCCCACTTGGTAACAGAATCATCCGTGAGCGCCGCTATGATGTTTGGCGGGATTGTCTCACCACAGGCCAGGTCGATAACACGGACATCGCCGCCATCCACGGAATATCCAAAGAGAAGTATTTCAAAATCCGGGGCCTCTGCGTAGCGGTATGCGCCACACTTTTTAAGAGGTGCGCTGGAGTAGGTTTCAATATCAATACTGAGATTTGTCATATACACCATCCTTTTCATGTAAAAGAGCGGCGGCATATGTATTAGCCGCCGCCCAGTCTGTTTAATTAAGAGACTTCATTAGCTTTTCGTGGTATTCCAGGTCATGAGCCGCCTCGTCCTTTTCGCGCTTCATGCGCTCCAAGTGATATTCCGTATCGCGCTTTTCCTGTGCCTCCGCACGTTTGTCCCTTTTGTACTCATTGTACATACTCTGGATTGTCCCCGCGACGAGGGAGATGCAGAGTGTTGCGACACAGATGAGCATAAAATAACAGAGAATCGTTGTCATAGTTTTACCATCCTTTCTTAGTCGAGAAAATCATCTTCGTCATCAGTAGCAAAGTCAGATTCCGCACTTGCCTTGCCGCCGAGCGGTTCGCCGTCGCGGATTTTCTGAAGGTTGTTGAGTCCACAGGCAATGCCCTTATTGCCGTTGGAATTGAAGGCGTAGAAGTTGATGCTTGCCCTGCCGTACACACCGGAGTAAACCTCGGAGCGGGT